>JAPPAP010000001.1 GCA_026705465.1 bacterium
TCAGGGGCGAATCGCCAGGCCTGGGCGGCGAAAAGACGGGTGCCGCCCCCCAGCACAACGGCGTTGTTGTGGTAGCGGAAGTCGTGGGGTTCGAGGGCCTGCTCGCCGTCGCCTTCTTTGACGGTTCGGGGGTTTCCCACCGGGGTTACCGCCTCGCCGAACCCGAAGACGGCGGTGCGGTGGTTGCGCACCGGGTCCCAGCCGATTTCGGTGGATTTGAGGGCGCGGCCCCGCTCCACCACCAGCACCGAGCAGCCCGCCGCGGCCAGCACGTGGGCGGCCACACCGCCGCCCGCGCCGCTGCCCACGACGACGGCGTCGTAGTGATCTCGAACCTCGTCCCAGCCGATCACCGGCGGCACGGTGTCAACCAACTCAGGTTCGCCCAGGGGGAACCTCTGATAGCCCAACTCCTCCCAGCACCCCGAGTCGGGATCGGTCAGCCAGCGCAGCGTGTCTTGGTCCATTCAACGGCCCAGAGTAGGGGAGGGCCACAGCCGACAGCGTGCGGTAGCGTGCCGCCGTGACTGTTCGATGGGGAATCGCCGGGCCGGGGGGTATCGCCGTTGGGTTTGCCAATGGGCTCCAATTGCTGGACGACGCCGAGATATACGCCATTGGGTCGCGCTCGGCCGACCGGGCCCGGGATTTCGCCGCCCAGTACGGGGCCTCGGCCTCCTACGGCAGCTACGAGGAGCTGGCCGCCGACCCGGGAGTGGACGCCGTGTATGTGGCCACCCCCCAGTCCCGCCACGAGCAGGATACGCTCATGTTTTTGGAGGCGGGCAAGCCCGTGCTGTGCGAGAAGCCGTTCGCGCTCAACCGGGACCAGAGCCAGCGCATGATCGATGCCGCCCGGGAGCGGGGACTGCTGCTGATGGAGGCCATGTGGAGCCGGTTCCTCCCCGCCTATCGGGTGCTGGCCGACCTGTTGGGTGAGCAGGCCATCGGCCAGCCCCAGCTGGTAGAGGCCGACTTTGGATTCCACCAACCGTTCGATCCGGACCACCGGCTGTACGACCCCGAGCGGGGCGGTGGGGGGATCCTCGATTTGGGCGTGTACCCGGTGCAGTTCGCCTCCTTGGTTCTCGGCACACCCACCAGCGTGGCCGCTCAAGGGCGGATCGGCGAGACCGGAGTCGACGAGCAGGTAGCCGCCGTCCTGGGACATGCGGGCGGTGAACTAGCGGTGGTGAAGGCGGCCATCGCCACCAACTTGGGCTGCACGGCCCGCATCGCCGGCACCGAGGGAACGATTGAAATCCCGGCGTTCATGCACTGCCCGGGGTCGCTCACAGTGGTACGGGGGTTCGACCGGGAGGAGATCGACGGCTCGTGGGAAGGCGACGGGCTCCGGTTCCAAGTGGAGGAGTTCCACCGCTGCCTGACTGCCGGAGAGCTGGAGAGCCCAGTGATCTCGCACGCCGAGACCCTGTCGATCATGGGAACGCTCGACCAGATCCGCGAGCAGATCGGCCTGCGCTTTCCCGGGGAGTAGCCGGCTTCGCGCTCAGCGGGGAGCCATTTGATGGCGATGGGATTGAGGGGTGAGCCGACAGCGCCGGGGATGTTGAGCGGCGGGGCCACCAGCATGAACTCATAGCGCCCGTCGTCGGCGCAATCGGCGGCCAGCTCATCCAGCACCCAGAACTCGCCTAACGGCAGCCCCCGGTCCACCAATGCCCCGCAATGGACGGGATGTCGACGGGCCTCGGGGTTCTCGGGTACCAACACCTCGACGCCGATGGTGTCGGAGGCCACCGCGGAGATTTCGTTGCGGTCGCACCAGTTGAGGGCGTCCACTCCCAAACCCGGCGAGCCGTCGAAGTATCTCCCTTGCTCTTTGGGGGTGAAGTTCGGATCCCACAAGGCCATGTAGCCGGTGCGGATCAAGGCGATGTCGCCAGCTTCAACCGTGCTTCCCTGGTGCTCGACACAGCGGTCCAGCATGGCCGAATCGATGACGGTGGCCGGCGCCAGCGGGTCGGAGCCCAGTAAGCGGGGCAGGTCCATTAGCACCGCTCGGCCTACGAAGCTCTCCCGGTGGCTCTCGATGCCCAGCACCGATGCGCCTCCAAATGCGGTGACGTTGCCGGCCCAGTAGCCGTTGTACATCGTGTCCCGATAGACAACGTGGGAGAGGCCGTCCCACTGGGTGGAGCCCTGAAGCGGCATCTGGAACATGTCGTCGTTCCACTGGAAGTCGGGGTCGGCCGCGCTATAGGGGGACCCCACAACCTGATCGGAGCCGGACATCATGAACCAGTGCAACGGGGCTGGGCGGGTGTGGAACCGGGGACCGTTGGCGTCAATGGGCAGCGCCAATGAGAACACCTTGCCCGACTGCACCAGCGAGGCGGCCCGAATTCGCTGGTCGGGGCCGATGAGGTTCTGGGTGCCGCGCTGGTCGTCTTCGCCCCAGCGCCCCCAGTTGTTGGGCCCCTCGGGCACGTAGCCGCCTACCACTTTGCCGTTGTCGTCCACGGTGTAGTCGGGCGCCGACCAGCTAGTGGTGTATCTGGCGTAGTCCTCTCGACCCATGTTTCCTCCTGGGTGGTTAGAGCTGAATGAGACGGGGGGCGGTTCCCCGCGTTAGCAGGTCTTGGCCGATCTCTGTCGGGAGCGAGCTGGCCGAGCCGAACAAAGTGTCGATTACCAGCATCCGCTTGAGCCATAGGTGGAAGCGGTGTTCGGCGGTGAAGCCCATTCCGGCCAGCACCTGCTGGGTGTGGGCCGCGGTGGTGAGGGCGGCCTGGCCGGCCAGCGACTTGGCCAGCGCGGCCAGCATGGGGTCGGGGTCGTGCACACAGGCACCGGCCACCGATGCCGCCCCCTCGATCTGCACTAGCGACTCGGCCAGTTTGTGGCGGATGGACTGGAACGACGCCACCGGGCGGCCGAACTGGACTCTGTCTAGGGCGTGCTGGCGGGCCTCAGCCAGCATCCAGCGGGCTCCGCCGATGAGCTGGTGGGCCAAGGCCACCCGGGCGGCAGCCACCGCGGTCTCCCAGGTTGCCTCGGCCTCCAATGGCGTTAGGAAGTGGGCCGCGACTCGGACCGACAAGTGGCGATAGGCGTGAGCGGGGTCGACTCCCGTCGCCCCCCTGTTTCGAAGAAAGCCGGCCTCGAAGCTTGTGAACTCTGGGCCGGATTCTTTGTCCCAGACCGTTACCACTGTGGCTGCCCGGTCTATTCGCGACGACACCAGCCCACTGATCTCCAGGGGTTCTTCCTGATTGAAAATCCTGGGTTCGTCTGATTGCGGGGCCGCACGTTCGGCGTGAAGGGAGGCGGGAAGTAGCACGCAGACGTCAGGAGAGATGGGCATGCCGAGAGCATGGGCCACCACGTCGTCAAGCAAGGTGGCGGCTGAGCCGGTGGCGCCAAGCGCACTGAACACCATCGCCGCGGCTGGTCCGGGGGCGGCGGCGAGAAGCTCAGCCCAGCCCAAGTCGAAGAGCGCCTGGTCGGCCTCGCCCGGACCGGGGGCCTCGGCCATGACGGCCTCGAAACTGGCCGCCAGCAGCGCCATGTCATCAGCTTCGATGAACTCGCTCATGCCTCTGGGCCCAGATCGAGCAATCGCCGGGCGACGATATTCCGTTGAATCTCGGCAGTGCCCCCGTAGATGGAGGCCGCCTTGGAGTAGAGGTAGTCGGTGCGCCACTGAGCCGCGGTGAGGCCTTCGTCAAATTCGATCACGCCCAGCAGCAGATCCCGAGCGGCTTCGAACAGCTGTTGCTCGGCCGAGGTGATGAGGATCTTGTCGACCGACGTCTCCACGCCGAGCTGCTGGCCGGCGGCCAACTGGTGCTGGGTATCGCGAGATCGGCTGCGGAAAGCCACAATCGACTGGAACGCTTGACCGATCGCTTTGGCCGCGGCGGTGTCGTGATCGCCTGAGGCGGCGACCTGGGTGATCAGATCCGAGCACCGCCGGTGCAGCAGGGCGCCCCGGTGCCAGAACGTGGTGGACCGCTCGTAGGGGAGGATGTCCATGGCCACCTGCCACCCCCCGTTCTCCTCGCCGAGAATTCGGTCGGCGGGCACAAACACGTCGTCGAACTGGACCTCGGCGAAGTCCGTTCGGCCGTGCATGGTCTCGATCGGGCTATAGCTGATGCCCGGCGAGTCCACATCCACCAGAAATGCGGTGATCCCCCGATGGGCGCTGTCGGGCTCACCGGTGCGGGTCAAGAGCACGCAGCGCTGGGAATATTCGATGAAGCTGGTCCAGATCTTCTGCCCGTTGACCACCCAACCGCCGTCGGTTTTGGCGGCCCGGCACGACAGGGAGGCCAGGTCGCTGCCCGCATCGGGCTCCGAGAATCCTTGGCACCACATCTCGTCGCCCCGAATGAACGGCGGCACCAGGCGGGCAGAGAGCTCGGGCGGGGCGAAGTCGATGACGGTGGGGGCCAGCACCTCGATCATGGTCCAGGCATTGGGGTCGGCCAGATCGCGGAAGTTGATCTCCTCGCCGACGATGGCCCGCAAAAGCGGCGTGCCCCCGAGCCCCCCCACCGATTCGGGCCACCCGTACCGTCCGAAATCAGCGTCGTAGAGGGCGCGCTTGACCCGGGAGTAGTGCTCCATCGACACATCCATCGAGGCCAGACCCTCGTACGGTGGGGTCAGTTCGTCGGCATTGGCATCGAGCCACGCCCCCAAGTCGCGGCGGAAGATCTCAGGTTCCATCGCAGTGGGGATTACAGGCTGTCGTAGTCCACGACCGCGTCACAGTCGGGGATTGACTGGCAGGTGAGAATGAACCCCTCCTCTACCTCATCGGGCTCCAGCGCGTCGTTGGCCCGCATGGTGACGCTGCCTTCCTGGAGAAAGGCCATACAGGTGGCGCAGTTGCCCGCCTCACAGGAGGACGGTGGGTTGAGCCCGGCCCGACGGGCGGATTCGAGGATCGTGTCACCCTGCACATAGTCCATGGTGCGGCGCTTGCCCCGAAAGTTGATGGTCAAGCTGATGGAGTTGCTCACTGCGATCAGATCAACTCGGCAAGAGGAGGAGCGCGTCAGCTCTGTTGCTGGGCAAGCTGGCTGGCCAACGCGTATACGCCCTGGTCGTAAGAGAACTCCACCATGTTGCCGTCGGGGTCGGCCAGCATGCAGATGTAGCCGATGGGGGGCGGCATGTCGGTGGGGGGCATGGCCAGGCACCCGCCAGCACTCCCTTTGGCCGCTGTCTCTTCGACCGCCTCGCGGCTGGTGAGCTCGATGCCGAGGTGGGCGAAGGGGGCCAGCTTGGCCATGGGGGAATCCTTGAACGGGTCGGTCTCCGGGAAGAACTGGGCCAGCACGAGAATGAACGGCGAGTCGGGGGAGTCGCCGTGGCCCAGCCAAGCCCCGTAACCCATGTGGTCTTCCCGCCGGTCGAGCAGCCGCATCGGGGTGTAGGTGGTGTACCAATCGATGGTGGCGTCCATGTCGGCCACCCGCAGGGCGATGTGGGTCCAGCGGGGGGCGGGGGGGTGAACGTCGTAGACGGGGTCGTGATCGGCCACGGCAGGCTTACTCGTCGGTCCAGCCGTCGGGGATCTGGGGGTCGTCGCCCCCCTTGGTCCACAAGATCAGGGTGTTGCCCCATGGGTCTTTGAAGGCGGCGTTGAACCCGTTGAACTCGGCCCAATAGTGGTCGCGCCACAGCTCGGTGGCGCCGCGGGCCAAGGCCCGGTCCATGATGGCGTCGGAGGAGTCGTCGTCGCTCACCAGGACCCAGATACGCACGGTGCGCCCGTCTTGGGACAGGCCGCGGGGTTCGACCCCGTCGGGGTCGGGGTGGGGTCGGGCGTTGGCCGCGTTGTGGATCCCCATGTGCAGGTTGCCGATCTCGCTCTGCGAGCCGTCGTCCAGTTGGAAGTTCTGGCCCGGCACGATCCGGTGGAAGACGCCCGCCGGGCGGGGCTCCACCTCCCAGCCGAACACCTCGTGGTAGAAGACCGCCGATGCCTCGGGGTCGTCAGAGGGGAAGTCAACGAAGATGAGAGTGTTGGGATAGGTCATCGCCTCTATTTCTAGTTGATGTAGTGGGCTATCGCATCGGCCAGCGGGAGCGGGGACGGATGCCGGATCGGTCGATGAGCCGTTGGGCGGCTTGTCGAGCCTCGGTGCGCAGCGAATCGGCGTCCACCGTGGCACAGCGGCCGTCGGCCACCACCAATCGGCCGTCGACGAGCACATCGGTTACCGAGCTACCGCCCCCGGCCCACACCAATTGCAGGATCGGATCGGGGCTGGGCGGCAGCCACTGGATGCCGGATCGGTCGATGACCACGATGTCGGCGGCCTTGCCGGTTTCCAGAGATCCGATCCGGTCGTCCAAGCCCACTGCCTCGGCCCCGGCGATGGTCAAGAGCTCGAAGGCGTGGTGGGCGCCGAACTCGGTGGGGTCGGCGGTGGTGTCCTTGGCCAGTCCGGCAAACAGGGCCGCAGCCCGTAGACCGTCGATGGCGTCGCCGGCGTTCTCGGTGTCGCACCCCAGCGCCAGCCGACCGCCCTTCCGCCACAATTCCAAGTGGGCGAAGCGCTCGGTCATGCCCTGGCCCAGCCGCAGGTAGGCCCACGGACAAGAGGCCACCGCGGTGCCGGTTCGCAGCAGGGCATCCAACTCGTCGCCGTCCACGTGTACGGCATGGCCTACCAGCACATGGGACCCCAGCACGCCCAAGTGGTCGAGGTGTACCAGGGGACGGTGCCCGGTGCGCTCGAGGTAGTTGGTGGCGTCGTCGGGGGTGGGGGAGAGGTGAAAGCTCAAGCGCCGCCCCGTCGAGCGGGCCAGATCGGCAGCCGCCACTACGAGATCGTCAGACATCAGGTCGTGGCCCACCAGTGTGACCGAAGCCTCCACCAGCCCGCCGAGCGGATACCGCTCGATGAGGTCCCGCTGGGCATCGATGACCTCGGTTGGGGAGGCCGACTGGGGCAAACCGTCGGCATCGGACCCCCAGCGGCCGACGGCTCCCCGCACGCCGACATTGGCCATGGCCTGGGTTACCCGTTCGGGGTGGGCCACGGTGCCGGCGTCGATGGTGGTGGTGATGCCATTGGTCGCCGCTTCAATTAGCCCCAAGGTGGCGGCCAGTTCGTCGTCGTCGCCGGTGACGTGCTCATGGACGGGCACAATCCACTCGAAGATGGCCGCGCCCGGGGGCAGATCGTCGGGGATGGCCGAGGCCACCAGCCGGTCGGCGGTGAGGTGCTGGTGAGCGTTGACGAACCCGGGCACCACCAGCGAGTCGCCCGACCCTCGTTCGGGTGCATCCGGGTACTGCGCCCGGATGCTGTCGGCCTTGCCCACTGCGGCGATCTTCCCGTCGGCCACTGCCACCGCGCCGCCGGAGATGATGGAGCGCTCGGCGTCCATGGTCACGATGTCGCCAGTGATCACCCAATCGGCTGTGGCCACGGCAATTGACGTTAGTGGTGGAGTGTTCGGGAAACAGGAAAAGAGGGAGGGAGTATCATCGGCCTATGAGCGGAAACGGCGCTTCCAACACCCTTGTCGGGCAGCCCGCGCTAGACCACCAGTGGTATCCCATCGCCCTCAGCGAAGACATTGCGCCGGGCCCGCACGGTGTCCAGGTGCTGGGCCGCCGCTACGCCTTGTGGCGCTCGGATGGCGGATCGCTCACCGCCGCCCCCGACCGCTGTCCTCACCGGCAGGCCCCGCTCTCGGAGGGGCGCATGGTGGACGGCTGCTTGGAGTGCCCCTACCACGGCTGGCGCTTTGGTGCCGGGGGCCGGTGCGAGTTGGTTCCGTCGTCTGTGCCGGGCACGCCGATGCCGCCCAAGGCCCACCTCGACATCGTTTCTGTTGAGGAGCGCTATGGGCTGGTGTGGCTGTGTCCGGGCACGCCGCTGGGCCGGATACCCGAGATCCCCCAAGAGGAAAACCCCGAGTTCCGCCGGCTCAATACGCCGTTCCAGCACTGGGCGGTGTCGTCCACCCGGATCACCGACAACTTCATGGACTTCTCCCACTTCCCGTTCGTGCACACCGCCACGTTTGGGCTGGCCCAGGAGACGGTGATCCCGCCATTGGAGATGGGCGACCTGCCCGACGGCTACCGGGGCTACGTCTATGAGGTGAACGCCAACAACACCAGCGACGCCGGCCAGACCGTTACCGGCCAGGAAGACGACGTGTTGCACCGCCGGATGACTACCGGGTACGTGCTGCCGTTCTCAGTGCGCAGCACCATCGTCTACGAATCTGGTCTGGAGCACATCTTGTTGCTGCTGACCACCCCGATGGACGACGTGAACTCGCTGTTCAACTTCGTGGTGTGGCGCAACGACGACTTCTCGGTGCCGGCCGACGAGATCATGAAGTTCGATCTGGCCATCGGCGCCGAAGACAAGGCCATGCTGGAAAAGCTCGAGGGCGTGCTCCCCATGGACCTCACCGCCACGGTCAGCGTCCAGTCCGACCGCCCCTCAGTGGAGTGGCGCCGCAGTCTGGCCGCCCTGATGGCCGAAGGCGGCGCAGGCTAGCGGGAGCAGAGTCCCTGGATTAGCGCTTCAGCCGTGGATGAGGGCGTGGCGCCAGGTGGCGGTGGTCTCCACCTGGTTGAAGGTGAAGATGTGGAGGCCGTTGATGCCCAATGGGCTCAGCTGGCTGCTGAGGGCCTCGAGCAGCTCGGAGGGGTCGTGGGCTGAGGAGCCCAGCAGCTTGGCCATTGAGCGGCGGTTCTTGTGGAGATAGCGCAATGATTGGCCGACTCCGAGGCGGGCGCCGATGGTGAGCAGCTTGGCCCGCTCCACCGCGCCAGGGATGCCCAGGTGTACCGGAAGGGTCAGCCCGTCGCCCCGCTCGGCCTTGAGCCAGGCGATGATCTGGGCCGGGTCGAAGCACATCTGGGTGCTGCAATAGCCCCGCAGACCGGCCTCGGCCAGCAAACCCTGCTTGGCGAACAGGGCGTGGCGGCGCTCATCCTCGCCGATGAGGGGATGGCCGTCGGGATAGGCCGCCACTCCCACCGTGTCGAGGCCGTGGTCGTACTCAAACAGGTCCCGCATGAAGGTGTGGGCGTCGTGGTAGGGGCCCGGCTCGGTGGCATCCCCGCCGATGACGAAGGCGGTGGTCACCCCGACGTACTTGGCCCACTCGGCCAGGTCCTTTACTTGGCCGCGGTCCCTTATCAAGCGGGCCGAGAAATGGGGGATGGCGTGATGCCCTCGGTTGACCAGCTCTTCGGCCAGCTCCAGCGTGGCCGCCTGGCCTTTTGCCGCCGATGCGGTGATCGATACCCGTGACTTCGGGGGCAGTGCATCAATGGCCTCCGAAGCGCTGTTCAGGGGGATGATCTCGAAAGCCGAGTTGCGAATAAGCTCCTGGACATCAGGATTCGGTCCGGCCGGTTGCGGCTCTTCCCACCGCGATAGACTGGCCGAGTCGTTCCGCATGACGGAACTGTACCATAATACGGACCAGAAGTGCAATACTTGCAGGCAGCACGACCTGTTAAGGAAGCGAGTTGGGCATTATGACGGAGGCAGGACATGGCTGAGGTTCCCGAAAAGGCCAAGTGCGTGGTCATCGGCGCGGGAATCGTGGGCAACTGCCTGGTCGGACACTTGACCAAGCTGGGCTGGACCGATCTGGTGCTATTGGACAAGGGCCCGCTGCCCAACCCCGGCGGTTCCACCGGCCACGCCTCTAACTTCATCTTCCCGGTGGACCACAACAAGGAGATGTGCCTGCTGGGGGAGCAGAGCGCCAACCAATACCGCGATCTGGGCCTGTCGGTGGACTCCGGCGGCATCGAGGTGGCCCGCACCCAAGAGCGGGTTGACGAGCTCAAGCGGCGCATGACCTCGGCCACCGCTTGGGGAATCGAGGCCCACCTGCTCACCCCCGAAGAGGTCAAGGAACTGGTGCCGTTCGTCAATACCGACATCGTGCTGGAGGGTTTCTACTGCCCCACGGTCTCGGTGGTGGACTCGCTGGAGACCGGTACCCAGATGCGCAACGTGGCGGTGAACGGGGGCTGCCATGTGGCGGCCAACACCGAGGTGCTCGACATCATCACCGAAGACGGCCCCAACCCCGGCGACCGCACGGTCAAAGCGGTGGTCACCGACAAGGGCACCATCGAGACCGAGTATGTGGTGATCGCCTGCGGCGTGTGGTCGAACCGGGTGGCCAACATGGCCGACGCCTACATCCCGCTGGTGCCAGCGGTGCATCAGATGGCAGACGTCGGCCCCCTCGACATCCTGGCCGAGACCAACAACGAGATCGGTTACCCCATCGTCCGGGACATGGACACCTTCTGCTACGAGCGCCAGTCGGCCGGGTCGATGGAGGTGGGGTCGTACGCCCACCGTCCCATCTTCCACCACCCCGACGAAATCCCCTCCAACGAGGAATCCGCCCTTTCGCCCACCGAGATGCCGTTCACCCCTGACGACTTCGACGAGCAGATGGAGCAGGCCATCGAGCTGATGGACATGCTGGGCGACGCCGAGATCAAGTACGCCATCAACGGCCTGCTGTCGCTGACCCCCGATGCCATGCCGTGCCTGGGGGAGCTGCCCGAGGTCCGCAACCTGTGGTCGGCCGCGGCCATTTGGGTGAAGGAGGGCCCGGGCATGGCCCAGGTGGTGGCCGAGTGGATGACCTTCGGCTATCCCCGGGTGATCGACGTCCACGGCGCCGATGTGTCCCGCTTCTATCCCGAGGAGCGGGGCGACGACCACATCTGGGCCCGATCGGCGGAGCACTTCAACAAGACCTACGGCATCGTCCACCCCCAAGAGCAATGGGAGAGCCGCCGCAACCTGCGGGTGAGCCCCTACTTCTCCCGCCAGCAGGATCTGGGCGCCGACTTCTTCCAGGCCCGCACCTGGGAGCGGCCCCAGTGGTTCGAGTCCAATGCCGACCTGGTCGACCGCTACGAGGTAGAGGGCCGGGAGGTGGAGTGGGATGCCCGGTGGTGGAGCCCGATCACTGTGGCCGAGCACCTCAACCTGCGGGAGAACTGCGGGATGGTCGACCTGAGCGCTTTCCAAATCTTCGAGCTGACTGGGCCCGGCGCGGTGGCCTATGCCGACTACCTGGCGGTGAACAAGGTGGACGTGCCGGTGGGCCGCTCCATCTACACCCCGTGGCTGACCCCCGACGGCGGGTTCCACTCCGATCTGACCATGATGCGGATGGGAGAGGAGCGGGTGCGCATCGTGACCGGCGTGTTCGACGGCGGCCGCGACGAGTTCTGGGCCCGCCGCCATATGCCTGTCGACGGCTCGGTGAGTTTCGCCAACATCACCGACCAGATCACCACCCTCGGGGTGTGGGGGCCTAACGCCCCCCATGTGATCGGGGCGCTGACCAGCCAAGACCTCAGCCAGGAGGGCTCACCCTACGGCTCGCTGGTGGACGTGGAGTTGAACTGCGGTGGTCGCACTATTGAGGCTGTGCTGTTCCGCATCTCCTATGTGGGAGACACCGGCTGGGAGATCTACGCCGCCTGGGATGACGGCCCGGTGCTGTGGGATGCCCTCATGGCGCTGGGGGCCGACTACGGGCTGCGCCCCACCGGAGGCGGGGTGTACGGCACGTCGGGACGGCTGGAGAAGGGCTACCGGCTCATGGGAGCCGAGCTGGAGAGCGAGTACAACCCGCTGGAGGCCGGCCTGGCCCGGCCCAAGGTGAAGGCAGCGCCGTTCATCGGCAAGGAGCGGTACCTGGCCGCCCGGGAGATGGGCGACCCCGAGGTATCGATGTGTGTGCTCACCGTGGAGGACCTGACCGACAGCCAGGGCCGCAAGCGCTACATGCAGGGGGGCAACGAGCCGATCCTGACCCAGGACGGCCAGCGGATCACCGACTCCCACGGGCGGGTGTCGCGGGTGACTACCGCAGGGCCGGGACCGTCGGTGGACAGGCACTTGCTGATGGCCTATCTCCCCGCCGAGTTGGCCCAGCCGGGCACCGACCTCCAGGTGATGTACATGAACGAGCTGTTCCCGGTGAAGGTGGCCGGCACCGGCGCGGTGTTCGATCCTGACGACTCCCGTCTAAGGAGCTGATGCCATGAGGATCTTGTGCTGCGTGAAGCGCGTGGCGGCGCCGGGGGCCAAGATCAACGTGACCGCTGACGGTCTGGCGGTAGACGCCTCCCACTTGGGCTTCGCCACCAGCCCTCACGAAGAGTGCGGCGTAGAAGAAGCAGTGCGGCTCACCGAGCGCCACGGCGGCGAGGTGACGGTGCTGACGCTCGGACCCCCGGAAGCGGCCGAGCAGCTGCGCTATGCCGCTTCGGTGGGAGCCCACCACGGCGTGCTGGTAGCCACCGACGGCTCGGCCTGGGACCCCCAGCGCACCGCCGCTGCGCTTACCGAGGCCATCCGGGACTTGGAGGCCGCCGACGGCCCGTTCGACCTGCTGGTATTCGGCAACGAGTCGGCCGACTCCGGGGGCTTTCAGGTTGGAGTCCGGGTGGCCTACGCCCTGGGCCGTCCCATCGTCAACGGCATCAAGGGCATTGAGGCGGATCTTGAGACCGATGGCGGCGTGGTTCGGGCCCGCCGGGAGATCGACGGCGGGTTTGAGGTGTACGAGTTGCCCATGCCTGCGGCCGTCGGGGTCAAAGAGGGCATCAACCTGCCCCGATATCCGACCATGCGGGGCCGGCTGGCGTCCAAGAAGTTAGAGATCGCCGAGTTGAGCTCTGAGGCCCAGCCTGGCGGGCAGTCGCTGGTGCGGCTGCACCGGCCTCGGGAGACGGTGACCGAGACGGAGATTTTGGGCAACGGCCCCGAGGCCGCGGCCGCAGTGGTGGACGTGTTGGCCGACTTAGGGGTGCTGTGAGATGGCGGCTCAAGAAGTAGTTGTGATGGCCGGGGTGCGTGAAGAGCTGGGAGTGCTGTGATGCTTCTCGTGGTGTTGGAGCACGACCGGGGGGCAATGGACGAGGCCGCCCGGGAGGCGCTGACCTTCGGGCGCGATCTGGCTGCCCAGATGGGAGCGCCGCTGCACGCTGCGCTGATCGGCGCCGACGACGCCGATCTGGTGGCCGAAGCCGGTGCCTTCGGGGCGGAGGCGGTCTACACCGTGGTCAGCGACGTGCTGGCCGACTTCGGCCCTGAGGCGTGGGGAGAGGCGGCGGCCGAGTTGATTCGACGGCTGGAACCGGGAGCGGTGCTGGCCGGGGGCAGCGAACGGGGCAACGAGATCATGGCCCAGGTGGCTGCCCGCCTCGACTTGCCGATGGTGGCCAACTGCATCGAAGTCCAGCCTGACAGCGGTGCGGGGGAGTGGACGATGACCCGCCAGCAATGGGGCGGCTCGTTGCTAGAAGATGCCAGGTTGGCATCGGAGCGGCCGCTATTGACCACTGGCTTGCACACGATGGCTGCCGAGCCGGCCCCGTCGGCAGTCGAACCAGTTGCCGAGGCGGTGGACATCGATCTCGACCCGTCGCTGGCCCGCACCGTGGTGAAAGACCGGGTGGTATTGGAGGCCGGGGTCACCCTGTCGACCGCGCCGGTGGTGATCGGCGGCGGCCGGGGGGTGGGCTCGCCGGAGGCGTTCGCCCCGCTGGAGGAATTGGCGGCGATGCTGGGCGGCCGGGTGGGTTGCAGCCGGGCGGTGACCAACAACGGCTGGCGCCCCCACTCCGATCAGGTAGGCCAGACCGGCACCCGTATCACTCCTGAGATCTACATCGCCTCGGGCATCTCCGGTGCCATTCAGCACTGGGTGGGGGCCAAGGCCAGCAAGCACATCCTGGCCATCAACATCGACCCCGAGGCCAACATGGTGGTCAAAGCCGACTGGGCCGTCATCGCCGACCTCCACGAGGTCATCCCCGCCATCGCCGAGGAGATCAAGCGCCGCCGAGCCTGACTTCTGCTGGGGCCGGTTAGCTCAGCGGCCCTTGTCGTTGAGGATGGCAGTCAGACCGAGAGCTGGGCGGCGAGGCGGTTGGCGGCGGCCGCCACAGCGAGGCCGTGGTCGTGGGCCAAGTCGGGATCGGGGAACCGGTAGGCCGGTCCGTGGACGTGGAGGGCGGCGAGCGGTTGTCCGTCCGTGTCGAGCACGGGAGCGGCCACCGAGTTCAGGTCCTCCACAAACTCTTCATAAACCCAGGCATATCCCAGACTGCGGATCTGGATCAGGCGGTCTCGTATCACGTCGGGATCGACAACGGTCCACTGGGTGCAGACCTCAAGCGGTTGGGCGAGGAATTCATCCTGCTCATCAGCAGGGAGGTGGGCCAGCATGACCAGCCCCGCGGCCACGACATGGATCGGGGTGTACTCGCCGGTCCAGTCCCGGATTTGGATGTCGGAGGAGATCTTGGTTTGGTCCAGATAGTGGGCCCGACCGTTGTCGATGATCGACAGGCCGGCCGCCTCCCCCGTCGCTTCGGTCAGCTCCAATAGGTGGGGGCGGGCGGCGGTGATGAGGTTGCGGCCCGCGGGGACTGCGCCGGCGATGTCGATCAGGCCGTCTCCGATTCGATAGGCCCCTCCAGCCTCGACCTGCGCCACTGCGCCCTCAGACTCCAGCGCTGATAGCAACCGGGCCACGGTGCTTTTGGGCAGGTCCACTTGGTCGGCGAGCTCGGTTACCCCCAATGGCCCCTGGGCCAGGGCTCGCAGCAGCAAGAACGCCCGCTCAACCGACTGCACCGCCATTGCCTCACACTACCCCTGTATCGGAAGCGTTCCACGATACGGAACGCTAATTCTCAAGTATTTCTTGTGGGTCGCGGGGGTGGGTCTCGATGCTGGTGTCGAGCGTGTGGTAGTCGGATGCCTCCTGGGCGTAGATGGCCAACTCGGTTGACAGTCCGGTGGGGGGATCGAGGGTTCCAGCCCAGATCGCGATGTGGTCCAATTTCTGCTTCGACTCTCCCGGTGGCACCGCGATCACCTTCCAGAACAGTGAGCTGCCGCACCGCTGGCAGAAGCCATAGGCCACATCGGGCCATTCCTCGGGGTGGTACCACTCCAGCGTGTCGTCGGCGATGAGGCGAAGATGATCGCGGCGGCAACCGGCGGCGGCGGTGAAGTGCCCGGTCCAGCGCTGGCACCGGTCGCAGTGGCAATTCCACACGTCCCGAACCGGCCCGTCGATCACATACCTCACAGCCCCGCACATACACCGCCCGCTCAACTGCTCGGCCATGGTCTGCTCCTCGGGTCAGGTCACCCTTGCTCGTTGGGGATCTCGGCTTTGCGACGGGCCAGGAAATCTTGCAGCTCGGCGTCGATGGCGTCGTCGATGGGGGGAGGCTGGTAGTCGGCCAGCAGCTCCTTCCAGCGGGTGTTGGCCCGCTGGGCCGCGGTGAGCGAGCCCTCCTCCGACCACTGCTCGTAGCTGTTGTTGTCGGCTATCTCCGAGCGCCAGAAGGCGGTCTCGAAGTTGGCCAGGGTGTGGGCGTTGCCCAGGAAGTGGTCGCCATGGGTGTTGGTGCGAAACGCCTCCATAGCCTGACCGTTGTCGCTCAGGTCCACCCCTCGGGCGTGGACTTCCATGGCGCCGAGTTGGTCGGCGTCCATGATGAGCTTCTCGTAGCCCAGGGTCAGGCCCCCCTCCAGCCATCCGGCGGCGTGGAGCACGAAGTTGACCCCGGCCTGCACGGTGGGCAACAGGGTTTGGGCCGACTCATAGGCCGCCTGAGCGTCGGGGGCCTTGGACGCGGTGAGCTGACCCCCGGAGCGGAACGGCACCCCGCAGCGCCGGGCCAGTGCGGCCATGACGAAGATGGCCTGGGCGGCTTCGGGGGTGCCGAAGGTGGGGGCGCCGGTGGCCATCGACATGGATGAGGCGAAGGTGCCGAAGATGACGGGCGAGCCGGGGCGCACCAGTTGCAGGTAGGCCATGCCCGACAGGGCCTCGGCCAGGGCCTGGGCACACAGGCCGGCCACCGTCACCGGCGACATGGCCCCGGCCAGGATGAACGGGCTGATGATGCTGGCCTGGTTGGCCCGGGCGTAGGTCGTGGCCGCGCCCAGCATGGTGGCGTCCCACCGCATGGGGGAGGAGGCGTTGATCAGCGAGGTCATCACCGTGCGGTCGGCCAGATCGCCGCCGAAGCCGATGCGGGCCAGCTCCACCGAGTCGGCGGCCCGCTCGGCGCTGGTCACCGAGCCCATGAAGGGCTTGTCGCTGTAGCGGAGGTGGGCATACACCATGTCGAGGTGGCGCACCTCCACCGGCACGTCCACCGGCTCGCACACCGTGCCCCCGCTGTGGTGCAGGTGGGGGAGGCGGTAGGCCAGCTTCACCACGTTCTCGAAGTCGGCCAGGGTGGCGTAGCGCCGTCCCTGGTCCAAGTCGGTGATGAACGGTGAGCCATAGTTGGGGACGAACACGGTGGTGTTGCCCCCGATGCTCACGCTGCGCTCGGGGTTGCGGGCGTGCTGGATGTAGGTGGCCGGGGCGTTCTCGGTCACAATCTGGCGGCACAGCCCCCGGGGGAACCGCACCAGCTCGCCGTCCACGTCGGCACCGGCCTCCCGCCACAGCGCGAGCGCGTCGGGGTAGTCCTGGAAGGCGACGCCCACCTCGGCCAAGATGGTCTCGGCGTTCTCCTCTATCTGGGCCAGCCCGGCCTCGTCGATGATCTCCACCGGCGGCAGGCGCCGCTCCAGCACCGGGGCGGCCAAGACTTGGCTGGCCGCCCGGGCTGCCTGCCGACCGGCACGGCCTCCGCCTCGTCGGCCTTGTCGCTCGCTCATCTCTGCTCCTGCATCTGATTTCGTTGGCGGCCCGTCCGTCGCCGTTTGGGTCCGGCAGTCTCGCTATCGGCTGTCGACCTCGGGGGCAAATCCACCGCCTGCTCCAAGTGGGGGGTGGGGGCGGTTTCATGGGGCAGCGACATGGCGGCCACGAATAGCTCCTGGAAGCGGGCCTCGGTGGCGGTCTCGATCTTGACCACCTCCCGGGCGGCGCGCTCGACCTCGGCTCGCTGCGATCCCGACACCAGCATCCGGGCCGCGCCCGCTCCCGAGGCGTTGCCCACTCCCTTGACTCCTTCCACGGGCCCGTCGGGCACCAGGCCCAGCACCATGGCGTGGACCGGGCTGATATGGGCGCCGAACGCTCCGGCCAGCCGCACATCAGCAACGTCGGCGATCCCGGCGTGCTCAGCCAGCAGGTCGATACCAGCCCGCAGCGCTGCCTTGGCCAACTGCACTGCTCTTACGTCGTTCTGCGTCACCGACAGCGGAACCGGCTGGTCTTGGAGCACATAGGAGTACGTCCTCCCGTCGGCGATGATCCGGGGGCTGCGCTCGGCCAACTCGCCGACGATGACGCCCCGGTGATCGATGATCCCGACCAGGAACATCTCCGCGATCACCTCGATGATTCCCGAACCGCACAGCCCGGACACCTCCAGCGAGCCCAGCGCAGCCTCAAAGCCGGGATCGTCGGACCACAGATCGCAGCCGATCACCTTGAACCGTGGCTCCAGCGTGGTGGGGTCGATCCGCACCCCTTCGATTGCCCCGGCGGTGGCCCGCTGCCCGCAGCTGATTTGCGCGCCTTCGAATGCCGGCCCGGTGGGACTCGATGCGGCCCACACCTTCTGGTTGTCGCCCAACACGATCTCCGCGTTGGTGCCCACATCCACCAGAAGCTGCGGTCGGGTGGATCGGTGCGGCCCCTCGGCCAGCATGGCGGCGGCCGCGTCGGCCCCCACGTGACCGGCGATGCACGGACCCACATAGAGGGATGCGCCGGGCAGGTCGACATCGATGTCGACGGCGTCGGCCCATACTCCATCGCGCACCGCCAGGGTGAACGGGGCGGCGCCCAGCGGGGTCGGGTCGATGCCCAGCACCAGGTGGTGCATGATCGGGTTTCCCACTACTACGAGGTCGCAGACGTCCACCCGGTCGATGACAGCGGCCTCGCAGAGTTCGCCGATCACCTCGTCGATTGCTGTACGCACCGCTCTGGTCAGCTCAGCGGTGCCGCCGGGGTTCAACATGGCATACGACACCCGGCTCATCAGGTCCTCGCCGAACCGGATCTGCGGGTTCATGCGCCCTGCGGTGGCAACTACCTCTCCGGAAGCCAGATCCAGCAGGTAGCCGGCCACGGTGGTGGAGCCCACATCCACCGCCACGCCGAATTCCGCATCGGAATAGCCCGGCCGCACAGTAAGGACTCGCCGCTCAACTACCTCGCCGTCTTCGCTTTGCTCGGGGTATCGCCGCCGGGTGTGGACCACGGCGGTGACCGCCCCGTTTCCCTCCGCGATCGCCGACGACAAGGCGGCCAACGCGGCGGCGGGAACTTCAACGTCGGACAGGTCCCAGTCGTCGGCCAATGAGCGCACCAGACGTTCGGCATCGGAGATCTCGTCGCCGAGTACGGCGGTGGCCATCTCCAGGTAGTGCAGGGTCACCACCGGGTCGACGGTGATCGCACCCAGGTCGACGGCCTTTCGCACCACCGGGCTGTGGACCTGGCTTTGGGCGGGGACATCGATGACCACGTCGCCCAGCACCGCGGCCTGACAGCTCAGCCGATGACCTGCTTCCAGCGGACGCCGGCCTCTGTAGTCGAGCTCGGTGGGACCGGGAACCGACAACGCACCCTCTGTGCTGGTCAGCCCCCACTTGGCGAACTGGCCGGTGCTGGGGGCCACCTGGCAGCGGCCGCAAAGCCCCCGGCCCCCGCATACCGAGTCGATGTCCACCCCCGCGGCACGGGCTGCGTCGAGCACCGCCGATCCTTCCGGGGCGGAAACCACGATTCCGCTGGGCGTGAACACCACGCGGTGTTCGACGGTCATACTGCGGCCCGGCGACGTCCTCCTCGGCGGCGGGCCGCTCCCTCGCCGGCGGCGGTTGGATCCCGGTTCTCGGCAATCCACGCCATGCAGTCCTGGTCGTGGCCGGCCAGGACGTCGGCGGCCATAACCGCTTGTTTCACCTCGGCGTGCAGCGGGTTCATGATGGCCGAGGTCATGCCCGCACCGACGGCCATGGCCAGAAACGTCCCGGTCACCGAGTGGCGGTTGGGCAGTCCGAAGCTCACGTTGCTGGCCCCGCAGGTGGTATTCACCTTGAGTTCCTCGCGGATGCGCCGAACCAGGCGGAACACTTGTTGGCCAGCGGTGCCCATGGCCCCGATCGGCATGACCAGGGGATCCACCACCACGTCGGAGTGGGGGATGCCATGGTCGGCGGCCCGCTCCACGATCTTGCGGGCCACCTCGAAGCGGACGTCAGGATCCTCGCTGATGCCGGTCTCGTCGTTAGAGATGGCCACCACCGCGGCGCTGTGACGGGCCACGAGCGGCAGCACTCGCTCCAGCACCTCCTCTTCGCCGGTGACCGAATTGATCAGCGGCTTGCCGTCGTACACTGCGATGCCCGCCTCCAGTGCTTCGATGATTGACGAGTCGATGGACAGGGGCACGTCGGTCACCGACTGCACCAACTTGATGGCCCGGGCCAACAGGGCAGGCTCATCAGCCAGCGGAATGCCGGCGTTCACATCCAGCATGTGGGCGCCGGCGGCCACTTGGGCTAGGGCGTCGGCCTCCACCCGGCTGAAGTCGCCGACCTTCATCTCCTCGGTCAACAGCTTGCGGCCAGTGGGATTGATCCGCTCGCCGATCATCACGAACGGCCGGTCGAAGCCGATCACCACTTCCTTGGTGGCCGAGCTGAGCACGGTGTCGGTCACGTTGTTGCCTCCAGGGGACTCTCTATTGCGCTTTCGGGATCCCAGCCGCCGGTGGCCACAAACTCGTCGAGGCGTTCCCGCGGAAATGCGGTCTCGAGTTCCTCGGCGGCCCTCAGGGCGGCGCCCTCGGGATCATCAGGATCGCCGGGAATGACTTTGCGGCGCCATTCGCCGACGTATTGTGATGCCTGGGTCTTGCCGGCCACCATGGCGGCCCGGTCGATAGCCCGTTGGAAGCGGCGGGGGAGGATGCGCTGGATCTTCGAAGATCCCGAGCCTGCGTTAACCTGAGCGGGGATGTCCCGCCAACAGATCACCACTAGGTTGCCGTTACTCCCCCGCCGCCGACTCACGCGGCTCGCTCCCGGATCTCTACCAGCGCATCGACCAAACCTCCATAGCCGGTGGCCACCTTCTCGAAGCGCAGCCCCAAGCGGTCGGCTGCCTGTTGGGCCAACCGATCCAGCTCGGGGTCGGACTCCTGAGACAGGTAGACCAGCCGGGTGTAGTTGTTGAAATAGACGTCTTGCAGCTCGGGGTGGTCCAGAATGCCCAGCCCCTCCAGAATCAGGCGCTCGAAGTGGCGCACCAGATAGCCGGTCAAATACAGCGTGCCCAGCTCTTGTTCCTGTAGCTGAGCGAAGGACTCGGTCCCGGCATAGAGCTCGTAGCAGTGGGGGCCGGGAAGGCGCTGCACTCCCTCTTCCTGGCACACCTTGTCGAGCAGGCCCCCGGTGCCGCAGTCGGCGTAGCCCACCAGGATGGTGCGGTAGCGACCTCGGGCGGCCCGCACTCGCTCTCGCACCGCCTCGGGGATCAGCTCGGGACGGTTGTGCAGCTTGGCCGGCAGGCACTCCAGGTCGATAGGGGGGCTGCTTTCCTCGTGCTCGAACGACGCGATCAGGTGCCGCAGCTCCTTGGCCAGGGCCCCGCAGGCCACCACGAGCACCCGGTCCATGATCAGCTCGCTGCTCGTCGGGCTGCAACCAGCTGCTTGGCGGTCTCGGCGGCCACCGCGGCGTCGCGGCAATAGGCGTCAGCGCCGATGGCCTCGCCGAACTCCTCATTGAGGGGCGCGCCGCCCACCAGCACGATGAAGTCCTCCCGCAGGCTCTTCTCTACCAGCGTGTCGATGACCACCTTCATGTAGGGCATGGTGGTGGTGAGCAACGCCGACATGCCCAGAATGTCGGGCTGGTGCTCGTCGAGGGCGGCAATGAACTCCTCCACGTCGGTGTTGATGCCCAGATCGGTTACCTCGAACCCGGCGCCTTCCAGCATCATCGCCACCAGGTTCTTGCCGATGTCGTGGATGTCGCCCTTCACCGTGCCGATCACCACGCTGCCGATTGGCTCGGCCCCGGTTTCGGCCAATAGCGGGCGCAGGATGGCCATGCCCGCCTTCATGGCATTGGCGGCCAGCAGCACCTCGGGCACGAACAAGATGCCGTCGCGGAAGTCGATGCCCACGATGCGCATCCCCTCCACCAGCGCCTCGTCAAGCACCTTGTCGGCACCCCAGCCCCGATTCAACAGGATTCTGGTGCCCTCGTCGATCTCCTCTGCCAGGCCGTCGTAGAGATCGTCGTGCATCTGCGCACAGAGGTCTTCGTCGTTCAGACTCGACAGATCGATGTCGTCGATCTCGGGCGTGTCAGTCATTCGACACACTCCTTCTGTGGTGCTGGACCCCAGGGCGGGTTCCATACTGTGGACCAGTACCGCAATGCGGAACAGTGTCACTGTAGCACGATGAAATGGAGTCTGCCTGAGTTGTACCCCCCTGGGATGCGTCCGTTTATTTGGCGTTGAATCGCTACTTCTCGGCAAACAGTCTGGCGATGTGATAGTATTCAGTACTATATTGATGCGGTGCGCCCTGCACCGGCGCCGATTCTATTCGCCGCATACACCCTCCTGATCGCCGCACTGCTGCTGATTGACGCGGGTGAAAAAGCCGGAGCACAAGACGAACAGCCCGACGCCGTCGAGCCCCTCCAGAGCCATCCCCGGGTCCTGTCGATTGAGATGAGGCGCTACGACAAGCGTGATGGCCAGCCCTACGGCATTGGCGATGAGATCAACTTCACCATCAAGTTCAGCCACAACACCGGCTGCTCGGGCAAGGAGAATGCCGCCTCGTTCAATTTCGGGATCGACAGTGACACTGCGTTGACGTCGGTGCCGCTGAGGGGTTCCAACGTAAAAGGGTGGAAGGGCAAGCAGTGGTGGTTCGCATACGAGGTGGAGGAAGGTGACTTTGACTCCAACGGCATAGACATCCCCGCAGGCGATTTGGCATTGACCGGCGACGTGTCGACGAACGATTGCAGGGTCATCGACAGGTCGGGGGCCTTGGATCAGGGGCCGCTGAGCGATCACCGAGTCGATGGCGTGCGGCCGGTTGTGAACGGCGCGCAGGTGGTACACGGCTCGCTGAACCTCACCTTCGACGAAAACCTCGACGAGGGGTCGGTGCCCGCACCGGAGGCGTTCACGGTGACGGTCGACGGGATGGACCGGGCAGTGTCGCGCGTCATCGTCGACGGCCAGACCGTGATGCTGCTGTTGTCGTCCCCGGTGGCGGTGGGCGAGGAGGTCACCGTGGCCTATGCGGTGCCGAAGAAAAACCCGATCCAAGACCTGGCCCGAAACGACGCCGACGAGATCAACGAGCGCACCCTGACCCACAGCGCCGATGCCCCCGAAGTCCTGTCGGTGCGGTTTCTGACCGAGCCCGGCGACGACCGCACGTATCGAGCCGGCGACCTGATCGAGGTGCAGGTCCGGTTCAATGCGGTAGTGACGGTAAATGAGAGCGGGGGAACGCCGAGCGTGCGCGTGGCGATCGCCCCGTGGACAAGGCAGGCGCTCTACGTCTCCGGTTCCAACACCCCGGAGCTGGTGTTCGCCTACGAAGTGCAGGCTGGCGACTTCGACGACGACGGCATCTGGATCAATCGCAACCGGCTCGATCTGAACGGCGGTTCCATCGCGGCGGGCTCTGTGGACGCCGATCTCGAACACGGCCCAATATTGATCGGAGACAATCCGGTCATCAGGGTCGACGGTGTGTCGAATATCGCCGCGGCCACCACCGGACGGGAGACGGCCACCGTCTCAGCCACGGTGCCCAAGTCGGGATCGGTTTACCTGCGCTATCGCCCGCGCGGGCAAAGGGAGTGGCAGGAAGGGCCACCAGCAAGCGCCAGCGCCCCGGGGACGGTCGAGATCGAGCTGTCGGGCTTGCTTCCCAACTCGGCCTACCAGATCCAGATGTCCCAGGACGAAAGTTTCGCTCTGGGCCTCTTTCCGCTGGAGTTCTCCAATCGACCGTCCGATCTGGACTTCGGGCTGCCAGGTGTCAACAAAGAGCCGCGGGGGATCTGGGGCAACGACGACACGCTGTGGATCTCCAACGATGGCTACCAACCCCACAACCAGGTGTTCGCCTACACCCGCTCCGACGAGTTGCGCAACTCGAGCCTGGACTTCGACGTCGATTCCGTGGGCAACGATAAGCCCCTCGGCATTTGGTCGGATGGCATTCGGATGTTCGTGGTCGACGGCGACGACTTCGAGGTGTATGCCTATCTGCTCTGCGACCGCTCCCACGATGCCGACCGCGATCTGACGTTGGCGGGCGACCATGGAGGGCCCAAGGGGATCTGGGGCAACGACGAGACGTTCTGGGTGTCGAGCGAAACAGAAAGTCGCCTCTTCGCCTATACCCGCTCCGATGGATCGCGGAATCCAGACCTCGACATCTACCTCGCCGACGCTGGCAACTCCGACGCGAGGGGCGTGTGGTCGGACGGCGACATCATCTGGGTTGTCGACCGCGACGACCGCAAGGTCTACGCCTACCATCTCGCGTCCAAGGTCCGCCAGCCTCACCTCGACATCGCTCTGCACCGAAGCAACGAGGCAGCGGTGGGGCTGTGGGGTGATTCCGGCTTCCTCTACGTGGTGAACGGCGGCAAGGGCGGCAGGAAGGTCTTCGCCTACTACCTTCCCGAGCCCGAGCCCGGGCCTCAGGTGTCGGCCGTCACCCTGTCGGCGATTACCCCGGCCAGCGCTACCGCCACCGCATGGGTCTCCTATCACGGCGACACCGAGCGCACGATCCACTTGCGCTATCGCCCCTATACGGTTGCGCAGTGGACCGTTGCGGCTAGCCAGCGCCCGGTGGCCAGCACGAAGTCCGCGCTCACGGGGTTGGGCGGGGTTCAGCGGCGACTGAGCTTCGGCGAGCGCGCGGTGGCCAGCGCGGAGTTCGTGCTCACGGGGTTGGGCAGTGAGCCGCGGTTCGTGGTGCAGGGGTCGTTCGACGGCACGTTCTCAGATGGCACTGAGCACACCGTCGAGTTGCTGCTGCGCCCGGCGGCCGATGATTTCCTGCTTGAGGCCGGCAACGACGCGGCGGTGGGCATCTGGTCGGACGGCGACACGTGGTGGGTGTTGAACGACGGGGGCGGCGGAAACGACCGGGTGTATGCCTACGACGCGGGCACCAAGGCGTACCGCGCCGAGAAGAGCTTCGACCTTGACGCCGCCAACACCGCGCCGCGGGGGGTCTTCGCTGATGCCGGCACTATGTGGATCGCCGACCGGGGCGACCGCGTCCACGGCTACGGCATTGCCGACGGGCCATCTTACGGCACTGCGGACCCCGCGGTCGGGGGCGAGCTGAGCACGGGCAACGGGCACCCGGCCGGGCTCTGGTCGGACGGTTCCACCATGTGGGTTGTCGGGCACGTACGCGAGCGGCTCTTCGCCTATGAGCTCGACGAGTCGGGCGCGGTCGGCGAGTGGGATCAGAGCGCAGAGTTCGACTTGGCGACGAACTACAAGGCGCCGAGGGGAATGTGGTCGGACGGCACCACAGTCTGGGTCGTCGACAACGCCCGCCACCATATCTTCGCCTACGGGCTCTCGGCCGCCGGGTTCGGCCAGCGCCAGCCCGCCCGGGAGATCAGGCTGGCCCCCGAGAACCGCGATCCGTGGGGCATCTGGTCGGACGGCGCCAAGATGTGGGTGGCCGACCGGGGCGACGACCGGGTCTACGCCTACTTCCTGCCTCCTGCCCCCCGCGGCGCGGTGATCGGCGTCGCCTTCGATCGCATCTCCCGGACATCCGCAGACATCACGGTCAGCGTGAACAACCCCGACTCGGAATCGATGACCGTCACGCTGAGCTACTCCAGCGAGCCCGGCACGATCACCACCACCGATGTGGAGGTCAGCGGCTCCGCCGCCGTGTTCGAGCTCACTGGGCTGAGCGAGAACACCCGTTATGAGGTGTCGGCGGTCGTTGACGACGGCGACCCGATCGCCACCGGAGGCTTCAAGACCCAGTCGCGCTCCGACGTGGTCCAGAGCTACTTCAAGAACAAATTCGTGCCCACCAGAGAGGCGGCGTGGCCCTGGGTGCGCGAGACCTACGACGAGATGCGCCGCAGAAATTTGACCCCGAGGGCCCCCGCTGGCGGCGGCGGCTACATCTCCACCTCGTGCTTCGCTCGATCTGGAAGGTTGGATTGGTGTGGTGTCGGCGCGTATGCCATCAAGTGGGGCTCCCGCAACCATGCGTCCGTGTACGCCCACGAACTCGCCCACGTCTACACCATCGGCACTGGATACATGGTCGAAGCACCCGAGTTCCGCGGGTTCGGCTGGGTGTACATAGACCTGCTCGGCAGGGAGGGAAGATACTGCTCCGCTTCTGAGCTCTACGCCGACGCAATCGCGCATGTCACCCAGGGAGGAGGCCACACAGGCTATTTCTCGGGCTGCAATGTCACGCCCAACAGTCCCTCAGACGAGACCGAGGCGTTCATCGAGGACATTCTCGCGCACCGGATCCCACAGTGGTTCGACGATCGATACAAGAAAACGGGCCTGGCCTACGACACCAGCGACGACGACAAGTACACCGAGATGTACGACCTCGAGGCGTTCTGGAGCGACCTTAAGACGACAAAACACAAATGGCATCGGAAGTCGGCGGTCTACGCCTTGCAGGACGCCTTCGGGGGCTATTGCCACGTCGGCAGAGCGCGCCATTCCGCATTCGGCTCAGGGGCGACCAGGAACCCGTGGCGGGCCGGCGGCTGCGTCCCCCAAGCGCCGCCCGTCACCGCCACCTCGGACACCACTGTCACGTGGGCGGCACCCCGCTACGACGGGGGCTCGCCGATCACCAAGTACTTCGTGGAGTGGAAGGGCCCCGGAGAGGAGTTCGACCCCTCGCGGTCGCTGGAGATTACCGACCTGTCGAGCCTGTCATATCCCAGCGAAGACCTGGCACCAGGCTCGTCGGTACGGGTGACGGCCTACAACCACAACGGCTGGGGCGAACCCTTCACCTTCACCACCGCCGCGCCCATCGCCACTGCCCCGCCGGTCGCCACCGGCTCGCCGGTCATCATCGGCACACCGCAGGTGGGGGAGGAGCTGACTGCCGATGTCTCGGCCATCTACGACGTCAACGGGGTACCCCCGGCGTCGGAGTTCAGGTTTCAGTGGATGGTGGTGGACGGCGGCGCCGACATCGTCATTCCCGGAGCCACTTCCTCCACCTACTATCCGTCGGCGTCGCAGGTGGGCAAGGCCATCAAGGTAAGGGCCAGCTTCACCGACGTCGCCGGCAACGACGAGGGCCCCTTGGTCAGCGAGCCCTCCGACGCGGTAGCACCGGTGGCGGTAACCGAGGTACCCGGAGACTGGCCCCTGGTGCCCCCCGGACTGAGCAGCGGTGACAGCTTCCGCCTCCTGTTCATCACCGACGCACAGCGCACCGCCCGATCGTCGGACATCAACGCCTATAACGAATGGGTTCAGATCCAGGTCGCGGCCGGCCACACCGACATTAGGGACTACAGCGACCTCTTTCGGGCCGTCGGCAGCACCGAGGACACCGACGCCCGCGACAACACCGGCACTACCTTCACCACCGCCGACCCCGGTGTGCCCATCTACTGGCTGAACGGCCCCAAGGCGGTGGACCACTACCAGGACTTCTACGACGGCGACTGGGACGACGAGGTCAACCAGAGAGACGAGTTCGGCGATCCCCGGGATATCGCGGAGGTGTGGACCGGCAGCGACCACGACGGCACTGAGAGATTCAACGCCAGCAACCGCACCAGCCGCGCCTTGGGCAACTCCGAGAACCAACGGGTCAGGTATGGGAGTCCCGCCGGAAACGGCGGACCCCTGTCCAGCCTCACCCTGGACAGAATGCAGAATCGCCGCATGTACGGCCTGTCAGGCGTGTTCACCGTGGCCGCGCCCCAGGGCCCGGTGACGGCGCTCGACTCATCCAGTACCCCCCCTGGGACTTGAACCCAGAACCTGCGGATTAAGAGTCCGTTGCTCTGCCAAATTGAGCTAGAGGGGCTTGTTGGGCGGACCGAGGGGATTTGAACCCCCGACCTCCGGGACCACAACCCGGCGCTCTAACCTGACTGAGCTACGGCCCGCACGGTTTGGTCAGTCTACGGGGAGTTTCGGGATACGGGGAAACCGTTTGGCACCGGTGCCGGCGCCCGCTCAGCTGAGCCAGGCGATGATGGCCTCGGCCAGCGCTGGGCCCTGGTCCTCTTGAATGAAGTGGCTGGCCGGTCGGAACTGGGCATGGGGCTGGCCCTTTGCTCCGGGGATTCGCTCGCTGATGGCCGCCTGGCCACCGCCCAGCACGGGATCGTCGGGGGCCCACAAGGTGAGCACCGGCTTGGTCCACTGCTCCAGCACCTGCCAGGCCGCCCGATTGGCGGGAACCGCGGGATCCTCGGGGGAGATGGGCACCAACACAGGGAAGTGGCGGGCCCCGGCCATGTACTGCTCGCTGGGGAACGGCGCCCGGTAGGCCTCTTGGGCCGCTTCGCTCAACTCGGTGGCCGTGGCGTTGTCTACGAGCCGGCCGCAGTCGAGGTACTCCACTTCTTGGCTGAACTGGAGCCAGAACTCGAAGCCCGCTCCGGGCGACTGGCCTTCGGGCAGGCCAGTATTGGCCATGATCAGCCGATCGAATAGATCGGAATTCTCAGCGGCCACTCGCAGCCCGATGAGCCCGCCCCAGTCTTGACCGAACAGATGCAGTGGACCAGCACCCCGCTCGGCGGCGGTGACGGCCAAGAACTGTCGCATCCACTCCACGTGGCCCTCATAGGTGTAGGCCGAGCGCACTACCGGCTTGTCAGAACGCCCGAACCCGATCAGGTCGGGGACAACCACCCGGTATCCGCCCGCCGCCAGCGGGGGGATCATCTTGCGGTACAGGTAGCCCCATGTCGGCTCGCCGTGCAATAGCAGAATCGTGGCTGTGCCGTCGCCCGCCCCCTCCGGCTCCGCCATCACATAGGCCATCCGCAGACCGTCAATGTCGGCATAGCGCGGCTCGTACGGATAGTCGTCGATCCCGGCGAATCCCTCCTCTGGAGTGCGCACATACGCCACCCCACCAGCGGTGGTTAGAACCTCAGAAGCAGCCATCCCCTGACGCTACCGCCGTCTGATCATTCATCCGTTGTTGTCACCGTCGGTCACCGCAAACCTGGTGCAGGCCGGACTTGGGTAGGCAATACACTCGACGTGACTGGTGCACTCACCAGCACGCCCCTGTAGGGGGTTGGTAGGCAAAGGTATATCCCCTGGTCAGAGCGTTGAAATTTTGGGGTTAAAAGCGTCGATTCGCATTTTTGGGAACGAGATATCGCCGGATTGGGAAAAACGGTTCTACGACAATTTTTTGAGTGCAGCACATATCCCCAGTTCATAGGGTTATGGGAGTCTCCTTAGTGGCTAACTTGAATGTTACGAAATCGCTGAAAGAGTCTGCACACAAAATTTAGGAAAACGGGCAACCAACAGCGGATCAGAGTGTTTGCTTCCACTCACATCAGTCTGTAACGGCGGTCACCTGTACTCAGCCAAGACTGTCATGGATGCTTCTATCATTGGGCAGCCTTCAATCTCTCGCAACTTCTCGACCGAGAAATCTGACGACGACAGGGCCGACGTAATGTATTTGGTCACTCCGCAATATCGTGCCCGCGCAATACTCCACAGAGGCAAGATCATTTGATGCACGATGGCGATAGTGCCCACTGCTTGCTCCAAGCGAATCCACCGTGTAGTTAGCGACCACTCCCTTTCATCTCCATCCCAACTCTTATGGGACAAGTGAGCCAAGCTGTCGCCGTAGCCCAATGTTGTTTGTTCTTCCTCCTTAGAGCCAATTGAAAAGACAGCATCACCGGGGACTGCCGTCAAGCCGTGCTTGGTGGCATTGTAGGATTTAGCTTCTTCCAACCACTCTCTTGCGAAAGCAATGAGAAACTGAACGAGATTCTGACTTACATCGAGTTGTTCATCTGTAGCAGATGACAGTTCTCCTGAGTAGCCAAGAAACACTTTCGCTACTTCAGTTTGAAGCTGACCTTCGTCAGCTTCCACGATCTGCTTCCTAACCTTGTTCTTGAACGCACGGAAATCTGTTTCCTTAGAAATTTCAAGCCAGGGACATCTCGGTACGTTCTTATGGCCCATGAACAGCCTGATAAGCGTCTCGATGGCTAGGTGCTTTAGGTGGTGGGCTTCGATGCGGACGAAATGATCCCGCAACGCTTCCTCGGATTTGACCGTTTCTTCATCAGGATCATCCACTGTCTCTGGCTTCATCTGCAATGTGGCAAAATCAATCCCCTTTGAAATGGCATCCTTGAACGTGTCGTAAGAGCCACCCACCAGACAGAGGGAGTAAAGACGCAGCAGAATGTACTCGCCTGGTCCGTGCTCTCGATAGAACTGGCTGTTGAGCGATTGGAAGACCGATATGCCTTGTTCGGCTTGGTCGTCTGAACTGGGGGTTTCTCCGTTTGTGGGGGTTGAATCAGTCATGGCGAGTTGATCCTTCGGTGGGGTTGGTGGACGTAGATTCGTGGGCGGTGCCCATCCTGCCATGAACCTCTGCCGACAACCATGTGATTTTCCGACAGCCCCTCAGAGCCGGTGGGGAGGCAACCCCAACCCTGGCTCGTCCAGCCCCGCGCCATGCGAAGCAACGCATCTTTGGTCAGTCTGACGGGTATCCGTCCAGCGAGAAATCCCTGCCAGTAGCCTGAGCCATCGTGCTTGAATTCCAGGCGTTACCAACGTGGTTCGGGTTGGCTGTTCTGCTTGTCGCTGTCTTCAGGTTGGTCGGGCGTGAACTGGGAGTACGGAGGGAGCTTTGCGGAAGCATCACAACCAGACGGGTTGAGTATGGGCACTCGCCAGATGACGATGACAACTGGATGGTCCCGCTAGCTGAGAACGCGAACACTTGGTGGTATGGATTCGTGATCCGTAAGCGCAGACCAGGGCGCTTTTGGTGGCTGTCCAAAGCCATCCTGCTGTTCCTGACGGGCCGGAAACGGCAGCAATAGGACAGCCATTCGCGATTCCCGGCATTTCACTCGGTAGTTTGAGGGTCATGGAGGTCCGGCTGGCTGCGAAGCCGATTGAAGTCGAAATCAAGATATCGAAGGCTGTTCTGATAGTGGGGAAACCGCCCCTCAAAGTCCGTATGGCCGGTCTGTTGCGAAAGTCGTGGGCTGCCGTCCAAGCATTTTCGGTGGCACTCGGTTTCGCTCAGGGAGTGAAGTGGCTGGTTGGCTTGTTCCGCATACAGACGAGCAAGGGAGCTACCGCAGCCGTTTAGGGCTGCTCAGACCAGCAATCACCTTGCCCCTCTCGTCTCTGTAGGGCCGTCTACCAGCCTTCCCAGCCGCCGCTTCTGGTCTTGTTGTAGCGGGGGTTCTTCCCTCTGTTGCGTTGGCGGTGACCAGATAGCCGTCCAGCTTCCCAACGTCGAGCCGAACCCCTGGACATCCCACCAGTCTCGACCTGCATACGCCCTCGCTTGCCAGACCTGCGGTGCTCGGCAGCCCGCCGCCGAGGATTGTTGGTGGTGCCCACGTAGACCACCTTGCCGCGACGGTCGCGCAATGTGTATCCCCGCACAGAGGATCGCCGCTGCCGGTAGCCCCTTTGCTTGGACCCCCACTGCTTGTATCGCCGCCGCCATGCCATTCGCCAACCATAATCCGACAGCAGCGGATACTGTCACTCAGCTACTTACAATCATGTGATGAAGGAAATCGTGTTTTCAATCGTGATGGTGGTCGTAGCCCTCTCGGTTCTTCTCGTGCCCGCGTTGCAAGACGGCTTCCAAGCCGTGTTGGGTGGAGCGATAGACCTGATTGCGGACCCTCTACTGGATCGACTGGGTGAGTCCGGGCCAGAGTAAGTTCAAGCGGGTTCAGAGCGAATCAGCGTGTCCCTGGTTGCAGGCCCACATTCGTCTGTGGAGAGATAGGTCAAGCTCGCATTGGAGATTCATGGCGGGTGAGGCAACGTGCTCCCAGGTCAGAGGCTATCGACAGGTCAAGTGCGGGGAATCGGACCTTGGATGCGTCAGGCAGTGCAGATACGGGGGTCCGTGCGAAATGGCTTTCCCCTGGTAGCAGACCCGCGTTTCTAAAAGGTGAGACGCGTTATCGCGAATTCCGAGACACATTCTTAACCGAGCAGTGTTTCCCCAGGTCAAAAGGCCATTCACGGGGCGCAAATCAATGCCCCTCAGTTGTCATTGGGAGGTTGTATCGTTGGGGCAACCCGCAGATTAGAAGCTAGAGAACGCTCCGAGGGATAGGCAGGCTCTCAGGGATCGACTCGATGCCGAAGGATGCGGCACAGACAGGTGCCACCCCCCTGAGAGAAAGAAATTGCAAGTTGATTCGTAACGTGGCCCTTCAAATCCTGAAAGGAACCTGATAGTGGAAAGCAAAGTCTTGAATATTCCTGGGACTGATTTTGAGGTAACTCTCGACAGTTCATGTCGTGCCGTGTTCGTCCACGGAAGAAATGGAACAGGGAAATCGTCGCTTCTCGCTCTTTGGGCACGCAGCAACAATCCCAGCGTGTACTTGAATGCAGATAGGACAACCCGCATCAGCGGACATGATGTGACTCAAGAGCAAGTTGCAACTGTCAAGCGCCAAGACGAACAGGCACTCAATCAGGGAACAAGTACATTCAATCACAAACCCAACGAGTATGTCACTCCATTGGATGTGGTCTTAAACAGCATTGGCAGGAAACGCCTCAACAAGATAGAAGAAATAGTTGGCTATGTCGAATCCGATATCGAAAGGGCCAAATATACAGCGTCAACTCTTGATGAGCATAAGATAAATGAGATACTGCATAGGATTGAACTGACCATATCCTTGAAAGTAGATCACCAAAGCGTCAGCGGCTTCAAAGCACAGAAGAATGGCTCGGTATACGACATAAGACACTGTTCAGATGGGGAGAGGGCAGCTTTACTTCTGATTTGTCAAACAGCCCTTGCTGAGCCAGGGACGCTCATAGTTATGGACGAGCCGGATAAGCACTTGTACGACGAAATCGCACTGCCTACTTTGAAGGAGCTAATAGAGCTACGCGAGGACTGCTATTTTGCAGTTGGTTCCGCGATGAATCTCGGAACAATGAGTTGGGAGCAAGGAATCGACTTTGTGTGGAAAAGCGTTGAGCTTCTAAGTTTCGAAAAACTCTCCGAATCCTGGGCGGTCAACAATTAGATCAAGTCCACTGGGAATGCTCTGCCTCTCGTCCGACAGCAGGTTAAGGTTTCGGGCTTTGGTTTTGTCCGTCGAGACAGTTACGCTCCGAGGGTAGGGAATTCACTATGAACCAGCGTCACTCATCTCATCGAGAGTTTGATATGCAAGGGCAGCAGCAGGTCGATGGCACCGAGGAAGAACCGATCACCCTTGAAACGCTGGATGCCGAACGAGATTTAGGCCCAATGTTCGATGACGAAGGCAGTGAAATCTATCTCGATGATGAAGAATTCTTGGCTTCTTTGCCGCCTTACAAGGATTCAGAGTAGAGGCTGACTGCTCGCTCTGGCAGTTCTACAACAACAGCGAGCTATAGCTTCAGGCGAACCACTGCATCACCAGTCGGGTATAGCTGGGTTTGGCAGCCAGTAGTCCTCTGCTAGCACTTCGACCAGCGGCTTAGGCGAGGGAGTGCCAATGAAGTTCTTGTGCGATCCGCATACTGGTCTGCCGTCAGCAGAAACACGCGAAGCGTTCCGACCACAACTCTGACCTTTGCGTGGGCCTGCCTGCACATCAGCAACGCAAACGGCAAAAGTCATTCACATCACCTCCAAAACGGTAAACAATCCCAACAACCCCTTTGCATTAGCCAATTCTATCCGGTCTATTGCACTGGCAATTCCTCGTTGAATGTGTGTTCTTTAAGGGCCGACTGTTTACAGAAAAACGGGTGAATGTGCTTGGTAATCTTACAAATACTGTAAGCCGTATCTGTAGGAGTTCATCATGGATAAGTCCAAGCTGGTTGGTTTGTTGGTTGTTTTCCTGTTGGGTAGTGCCTTGTTGGTTCAATCAGCGCAAGCAAATGATGGGCATGATGAACCGCACTGCCCAACAGACCCTTCGACCATCACAGAGGTAAACCCTGAAGGTGAGCCTTTCCGGTACATGGAAGTGAATGGTGTCGGCCAATGTATCGTGGACTTGTCAGCGATGTACCTGACAGTCGCTTGGGATGTCTACGGCCCAGGAAACTCGCACCCTGTCGAGCCTGATCCTGCCCCGGTGATGATCCCCCACAGACCGGGAGAGACGACCAAGAGCGTTACAGCAAGACAGAATCAACGCATCACTTACCATTGGGACACCAATGATGATGGCATGGTCAACACAGACCAGGACGGCAACCACACTGAACAGACAATCACCGCTCAGGGAGGGTCAACAGGTTCCAACATCCATCCCGATGACGGGCCATGCGATAGGTACTGCATGAGCCTGATACACGGCTGCCATTCAGCAGGCATGACAATGATTTGGAGCGAAGACGGTTCCCCAAAGATGTGTGTAGGAGGCTGACCGTAGCCTGAGTGGGACTCATCCTCGTAGGTCACAGGCCCGCGATTTCGGGGTTCGGGTAGGGACGACTCAGGTGGCTATGTCCACCAGTCGTCAAACCGCTTGTCCGTAGGGCCGCGCCAATCGTTCACCCACCAGCGGCGCAGTGGAACGGTCAGCCCTCTTCTCCGCAGCCACTAGTGCAAGTGCAACGCGTTTCACCGGATTCCGCAACCCAAGCCTGACAGGGCAACGTTTCCACAGGTCAGAGGGTTGGCTGTCAGGTATGAACGGCATACTCATAGGTCAGGGGACAGGAACGCTGTTTGGGACACCTACAAACTAGAAGCTCTACTCTGTTATCGTGCCTTCAGGCAAGAGCGTCGTCAAGGAATCCCAACGGAGTAGTGCTCATGGGAAATAGAAGTCAAGATGACCAAAAGGAAGAAGCACGTTCGCGAGTTCTTGCTCAATTTGGCCTGGTCTTTGCATTGTGGGGAGTGGGCTTAATCATATTTAGTCTTCTAGTCCAAAGTGGGACGCGTCCTGCAAATGTGATGGTAGGACTTGGAACTGGTCTAGTTGTCGTTGGAATTGTGCTTTTGATGGAACCTACGTTTGCAAGGGAAATTTCTAAGGAAATGAACAGGGCTGCACGCCAATCCGTTAGGGAGGCTGTAACTGGTATTATGTCATCTCCACTCACTACAGTTTCGGTGTTGCACAATGGAGAACCACTTGCAGGGGCTACTGTAGTAACAATTGCATCGAACAAGACGTGGAAGAAAGACACGACTGACAGAACTGGAAGGGCATATCTTGACCTTCAAATAACACAGCAGCCGGTGACTCTATATGTGGCAGCACCAGATTACTGTGCTCATGTCGAACGCGATTGGACACCGACAGGGACAGAAATAGAAATAGATCTTACTTCAATTTCGAATGGCGGCTCCGTTATATTTGAAGAAGGGACAGGTTATATACCTGGCCTAAGTGGTCGTCTCAATCCGATCTTGGATAGGCAAAATAGGACGTATGTCTATGCAGATAACATTTCCGTAAATGATGGGGCACAGCAACCAGTTCCATTCACCCTACACCAACCGTTACTAATGGAAGATGCAAATGGAAACTCGTTCCAAGTCACCGTCGTCCATATCATCGGGCGTTCATCACTGATTGAGTACGAACTTAGATAAGCAAAGCGATGCTGTGAATCTATGGAAGCTGTCTTGACTTTCTCTGTCGCCAATAGGAATGGCTTTAGTTCTTGGAACGTAGCCATTTGAGACAGCCTTCAAGAATTTAGGACGTGCATCCCCTACCGTCTCCGTCTCGATCCAGCCGGTAGGGGTCTACGCCTGGGGTAAGCACGGTGACTGGTTTCTGAGCAGAGGTAAGGTCGCCGCAGTTGAGAGCGTCACCAGGCAGGTTGGGAAGACAAGGGCTATAGGCGGGATGGCAATTGGAACCACTGGTGGTTGGTTCTGCGGCTGCTTCAGTCGGGGGTGGCTGAGTCGAGCCAGCTTGGAATCCTGATGGGCCGGAAGGCTGTATAGGCCCGCTAGATGGGCAGCCATCGAGCACCTGTCCTAGAGCGTTCTTCTCGCTCTGGTCTACCGACAGCGAGTAGGCGGCTTTGACTTCCACCACCTTCCAAGCCATGTAGCAGCGGCCTTGCTGGGATGTCGTCAATCCTTCACACACGCCGCTGCCGATCCGACCTGACCATTCGGCCATGTCTCTTGCGCCCTTGCTGCGGTTCACGCAATCACGCGTGGGCACGAGGTTCAGAGCGTCGTTGCCGAACGCTTCCCGCCGTGACACAGCCCAGTCCCATCCCCCTGACTCAAACGCTTCCTGAGCGGCCACGATGTGATCCACGTCACAAGAGGACGGATCGTAGGAGATGCCCGTGTAGGGGTCGGTGCCTGACGAATCGCACAGGTAGCCGCTGTGATGCTCAAAATCAGCCCGCACAAAACCCGACCCTGTGTACTCAGATTCGACGGTGAGGCTGTTGAGCACTGCGATGATGGTCGAGCCGGTTGCAGGTTCAACCGCTGTGGGCGTGGCCGTCACTGTTGGGGTGGGTGGAACAGGAGTAGAAGCTGGGGTTGCAGCAGCTTCGGTTGGCGCGGATGTTGGGGTTGTCGTAGCTGTGGGAGTGGATTGAGGGGTAGATGCGGACGTGGGAGAAGCAGTCGGTGATGCGGAAGGAGTGGCAGGATCAGAAGTGGTGGGTGTGGGGGTGACAGCCTCGGTGGGCTGGGCAGTGGAAGCTTCTGCGGTGGTGGTTGGTTCGGCTGCTGGCACAGGGGTAGCGGTGTCGTTGCTGGTGCCACAGGCGACAGCAATCAGCGCGGCAAGGCCCAGGCAGGCCATGATTCTCAGGGTCTTTGGCACGAACAGCAAGCTACAACCGAATGATTCTTGACTTCTCATCAGGACCAAGATCGACCCTCCAATGTGGGAGGCTAGAAAGCGACATTGAAGCACCAGTATTCTCGGCCCCCATTGACACTAGCGCAGGCACTTTGCAGCTTGCAGCGTTTGTCTATAGACAGAGTGGAATTTGCAACCCCAGCACGAATGGAAAGTACAAATGAATGAGAAGCCGATTCTAATAGAAACTCCTGAACCAACCGCTGTGTTGTGGCGGTACATGAACTTCAAGAAGTTCATATCCATGTTGGATAGAAGTTCATTGATCTTCACGAGATTAGATGCGCTTGAAGATGCTTATGAAGGGCGACTTACACTGGGAGATTACAAACTAATGGAGAAAATTACTAATTCTGGATTCGATGACTACGAGAAGGTGGGGAGGAAGATGACGAAAATATTGAATATGAATATTGACCTAATAAGGAGCGGCATCTATGTAAATTGTTGGCACGAAAATGTAAATGAAACCGTTTTCATGTGGTCCCACTATGCTCCGCACGGTGACGGAATCGCAATAAAAACAGATTTTCAATCACTTCAGAATAGCATTGCAGATGAGGGGGTCGTGCAATTCGGAAGAATGAAATATTTTGTAAATACTGACGCTAGTATGTTGCAAGACGACCGTACAGTGCCGTGGCTCATTAAGCGCAAAGAGTTCGAAGCTGAAAAAGAAGTTAGAGCCTATTTCACTGATTATCTTGGCGCATTCTCAGTAGCCTCCAATGTTGCGTTAGAGGTAAACGTGCCAGTTCTTGTCAGCGAAATTATTGTCGATCCATCCGCTCCTGATTGGGTAGTCGGTCTTGTAGAGTCTGTGGCAAGCAAATATGATTTGGATAAACCTGTCACCCATTCGTCGCTAGCAACCGAACCGTATTCTTGACTAAGCAGCCCTGTTGGTTTTCCGGCGAGTGAGTTGGGTTCCGCAGTCCGGGCAGTGGGCCGGTAGCCCGTCTCGCAGCTTCATCATCTCACGCTCAGGGAACGGGCCGGAGCGACCGCATCTTTCGCAGTTCAAGCTCCGCTCCATACTGAACTCGCCTAGAGCACCCAAGCCGGTCAGGATTGCAACAGCGACAACAAAGGCCACCACAACAGCGGCCACAGCGATCCAAATGATCGTGGCTACGTCCACCGCGCCCTCCCTGGAACGCGGATGAGCTTATCGTCGTGCCTGGTTGGGCTGCCTTCCGAAGTCAACAGGAAGTCGTTGGCTTGCCAATTGGAGTGGCAGGGAAGTCTCTGGTTGGGAACCCTATTTCGATCTGTGAGGCGGGTTGTGGTCTTTGTTGCGGATGCAATATTTCTTTGCTTTCGGCATCCATGCGCCGCAGGTTGATTTCGGTTGAACTAAGGAAAGGACCGCTGTTGCTTGATGTGTTGGGGTCGGGGCAGAGGTATTTTGGAGCGTTTGGAGTTATTAAGGGGGTTGTTGGCTTGGATGAATAGTCTGCTGTTTTGATTCAGTTCGTCTAATATGCCATCAACAAGTTCGGCAAACTCGACAAACGGCGGTGGAATCAGGCCCGAAGTGTTGATGTCTTTTCATTTGCGCTCTAGTACAGGCCATTTGGTGTGAGTGGCATCAAATATCTGGTTGATCCAATCTACGGGCATCGAGCCTGTGTTAGCAGGGTTGTAGTGCGCCGACCTGCTGACAAATTCTGTGATAGCGGCAGATAGGTCGATCTCTGGGGAGCTAAGCAGTCTAAGCAGATCGTAGTAGTCGCGTGGTGCGACCCTCTTGGGTGTCAGTACACGTTCAAATTTGGATGAGAGTATAGATTCCAACGAGTATCCCAGCAGAGGGGCAGTCGAAGTCGGCTGGTATCTGTCGATGATCTTCCACATCCGGGTGGTCGGTGGGACAACTGGGAAGTTTCTGTGTTTAATATCGACGCGGACTCTCCCGGTTCCTGACTTCGTGTTCCATCCGATGTTCAGGTTGTGGGCATCCCACTCAGTATCCAATAGTGTTCCATGCGTCTTGTAAGCGCGCTTCAACACCTTGTCGAAGAAAAATCTGATTGTCTCTTTGTCGCTGCTGGGTTCGTCCAGCCAGTCAAAATCCAGGTCTTCGGAATACCCGTAGTCTTCCTTCCAACACGCGCGAAGCAGAGTGCCCCCTTGAAACAGACCATCTGCTTGTTCTTCTGCCTATCGGCTATCGCAGACAGGATTTGGTGAAGTACGCGGTCGGTTGCCTCCCGCTGCTGAGAGTGCCCAGCATCGGAAAAGGGCTTCATGTCGAGATTTCCTGAGCTAGCTCGCCGGGTGTCATCCCCCACATCACTTTGCGCTGTTCGTCTTCCCAGCCGGAAGTAAACGCATCCGGCATTCCCGCAGACAGCATCGGAACCAGATAAATCCATTCGTCTCCGCGATTTGCTGAAGTGATCAGGTCAAACCACAGTGGGTCACCAGAGGATTCGCCAGGGTCATATACCCCGAAAGCTGCAAGTCCATCCGCAAGAGAAGCGAGTCGCCGTACTCCCGCCCGCCAACCTAGTCGGGCGGCAAGCTCAGTCACTTCACTGGGCTGACAGACATCGACTTGATTGGCGATCATCCTGCCAACGTGTTCTTCGTACCTGTCATACCTGTGTGCGAACTGAGCGCACTCCAAAACTGCCCGCGCAGGCGAGGATACCCAAGTGTGTGCTGTGAGTTGTACCGCCCCCAACAACAATGTGTCGGGATTTTCCTGTCTTGCGCGGAACCCAAACGGTGCTGTGTCAAAGGCTGATGACTTCCCAACAGACACTTCCAACCCGCACATCAGCGGCACTCCCGCCATTCCCAATGCCGTCAGCCCAGAGATACGTCGCGGCCTAGTCCCGTAGGCCGCTTCAAGCGCGACCTCGATATGGGGTGACCAGTGGTGCGACACCGGGCCAGACTCAATCAACAACTCATCCTCAGACGGCATCTTGCCCACAGGGTTAAACCAAGCGTTCCGGCGAATCTTGCTCACCATGCCTTTTTCGCTCATCTCCCGAAGGGCGCGAGAGGCCGACGAGGGCCGCACCCCGGTCACCTTCACATAGTCCTGCGTCGCGAACACGGGCGGCAGCCCGCTAAGAATCTCAGCAGAATCCATACCGAGAAATATACCAGATAAAGACCGAGAAACATACCAGGGCTGGTATGAGAAATATACATCCAGCAATGCCAATCGGACCCTTGCTGCAAATACTTGCCTCCAAACAACGCCAACCGGATCGACCCATTAGGCGGGATGACCCCACCCCTCCCCCTGCCAGCCAGGTGACGTGGTATCTTGCTTGTCGCCACGAACGCACTGCTGTTGCATCGCAGCCAGTGATTGATGTGGGAGTCGGCATCGCTCGGCTCCCCTTCGGTCTGGCTGCGTGTGCGTTCGTGGCGAATGCGGACTCTCCAACCGAAGGGGGCCACCATGAGCCGGAACCTTGTTGTCACCACCGTCGTCACACTGATTGCCCTCATCTCGGCTGGATGCGGGGGAGGGGGAGGGAGTGGGAGTGGGATTTCTCTTGGCAATGCCCATCCCTGGTGCGTGTACGCAGAAGACCTCATTAGAGCTACAGAGGCGTACAGCAAGGTTGTAGGCACTGAGGACGCTGCCAACAGCGACAGTCGAGATGACTATGTAAGTGCTCTCAATCAGGTTGATTACCATATGCGCGGTTTGGATCGTACCTCTCGCTCTGCATTGGAAAGTCTACGTTTTGATGCACGGTATTGGCTGGACGTGCAAGACAACAAAGACTCCGAAAAGCAAGCAGACAGAGACAACTACAGAATCGGGAAAAAGAACTTTGATGAAGCTAAAGATACGATGGCTAAAATCTGTGGGTCTTGAACATTCAATTTGATTTCCCCGCCCAAAGAATAGAAGATTGACGTTCCTTTTGCTCAACCCAGCTTTCTTCGGTCCTTCTAAATTGGGTATCGTATATAATAGTATTCTATGAGTCATTTCAAGACAGTTATCGCTATATTGCTGGGGTTAGTGCTCCTAGCTTCCGCTTGCAACGGCGATTCATCTGATCCTGTTGTCGAGCCTCCCCTTGTGGATACCGCTGAACCGACCGACGCTGCCTCGCAGACCGCAGAGCCAGACGAGACATCTGCTTCTACCGCCCAGCCTGAGCCAGCCCCCCTTCCGACAGTCATCGTGGTCACCCCCGTTCCCGACCCTGCTGCTGACCGCCACGCGGAAACAGCCGTTGATCTGACCTGCACTCCCATCGAGATACACGGCGAGCCTCATGCCACCCGACCTGTGGACACCGATGGCGACGGACTAGAGGACGACTGCGAATACGCAGATCACGTCCATGAGGAAGAAAGCCCTGATGAGGCGACTGATTCTGAACCTGTCGTTGCAGAGCCTACGCCAGAGCCGACCGTTGACATAGACACCATTGAGAGAAAAGGTGCATTTGACCGTGATGCACCATTCGAATTGTCAGCGGATGGAGATAGCGTGCTCCCTGGGTGGTGGAACGATCCGGTATGTCGAGCAGCTAATCGTTGGTGGGACGGAGAACAATGGACTAACAGGGTTCAGCGCGAGTCGCTTGGTGACAACAACGAGATCATTGTCAACGAAGGTACAGACGAGTTGCTACCTACTGATAATGTCAGACCACTCTTGCCATCGCACCCGCGTCGTCATTGCGGCTTTTACGTTGACACTTATCCTCTATCTTGCACCGGCGTAACTCCACCTGCTTGCGAAATTGACGCAGAAGGGAACGTGACGGCAACCAGAGTAATGACTTACAGTGAGTTAGAGGCTGCCATTGCAGGGCATAGATTCACAGACTCGTTGCTGCACAGCGGCCCGGAAGCAGAGTGGCCGAATGTTCCTTCTGATGTAGCTTTGTCACATATTTCGGTATGTCTTCAAGAGTCGTCTGATTTTGTCTTCGCTCGTGTTCCATTTTTCAGGATCAACACTCCAATCGAGATAGCTTGCAATATGGTTTGGGCGATTACTGCACTTCCCATAAATTCTCGCGGGATTGACATTGAATGTGCTTATTCAACTTTCAGAGATTTGTATTTGAAGGGTGGAGACATCATTTCTCCCTTGATCCAAACTGGATGGGCTGAGAAGTGCGAGAGTTGGTTAGATGAAGGGCTGACCCAGCCTGCTTCGGATATGAATGCTCGTTGTATGGAGCTTTTTGAAGGGTACAACTCGACTCAAAGCTCTGCCGTTCTGACTAACAGTCAATTGTGTTTGTTCAATCCTCAGTTGCGCCCCGACGATCCTGCACAACAGTTGCGGACTACAGGGAGATGTGCGGAATTGAGTATGTTGGCAGATGTGGTATTGAATTTCGCTGAATTGGAGTTACCAGGCAATATCGCTTGGCCGACCGAGGATACTTTGTATATTTGTTGATCTATACCAAGCAATTTGGTTACCAACTATTGAAGCAAATAGATTAGAATAGTCTATGTGAGTCTTAGCTATCGCAAGTCACTTGAATTGCTGTGCTTGCGTAAGAATACGCCTTTCAAATTGGTGTCTGTGCTAACTGCTTTAGCTCTTTTGACTTTTGGCCTAATGCCATTAGATGATTCTGCAATCGCTCACCCTGCTACTGTTACCAGTTCTACTACTTATACTCAGCAACAGCAATGTGATCCTGCAACAGTGATAGATGGGTATGTGATCCCTGGCTCATGCAGAACTGTGAATGTGCCCCATACTGTAACCTCAGTTTCCCATGATCCCCACAACAACCAAGTCCCTCCTGGTCAGGCCGACAATGATCTCATTGTCATTGGCGGTGATGTTATTCAGGTCAATTGCAACCCCAACTGTGCTGGTGACGGCAACAACAATGGCGGTTCGCAGCCACCGACACAGCCATCTCGCCCGTTTAACAATCCATGCAACAATGGCGGTTGTCAGCCAAGTCAGACTCCGCAAAACGAGACTCCGCAGGATCAGACCCCCGGTCAAACTCCGCAAAACGAGACTCCGCAGAACCAACCCGGATACCAAGCGCCTGTGAACAGTGGTAGCAACAATCCAGTCATCTCGTTCCCGCCATGCTTCCCGTTCTGCGGCGGCAACCCGTTCGTTCCCACTTATGTCCCCCCAGCTTCCTGTACTGCTGGGGAGGGGCAGCACCGCCACGCGGCTTCGAACACTTGCCATGCCGATCATCCGGCCTCGATGCCATCCTGCGTAGCTGGGCTGCAAGCCAACGAGAGCGAGCGAATCTCAATTCACAACGCCGATGGCGAAAGCCACACAACGCGAACCGTTTACGGCTGCAACCCCATCACGCCTACCGGCCTTACGGTTGACTGTGCAGCGCAAGGCGACGACACGCCAGAAGTGACAGTCGCGTGGGATGCAGCGCAAGGGTCTGAGAGCTACGAGGTCGAGGGCGACCTGACGTACACCGGCGTAGACACTTCGTTCACGGAAGATGGCGAGCGGGCCAACAGCTACAGGGTCAGAGTTCGGGCCTACAACAGCGGTGGGACTGTGCAATGGTCTGGCTGGTCGGGATACGCGCAAGACACCTGCCCAGCCGCCCGCCCAACAGGGGTTGTGGTGGAGTGCTCCAATGGATATGTCACAGCCTCATGGACAGACACGAATGATCCCCCGGTCAATGACTACACGATCTTCTTGGACTATGTATTGCCCCGTGCCGAGTTCGGCACCAGCTACAACAGCTTCGGAAGGTACTCGTCTACGACAACGACTTGGGTATGGCCTGGTATCTGGTCGGAGAACGCATGGCCTGGTGCTGTAGAGGACGGGCCGTTCCCTCTTGGAACAGAAGTTGACATTCGGGTTGTCCCGAACACTGGTAATTCGCCGTGGAGCTTCGCTACCTCTGCTGTGTGTGTTGGCACCGTCACAAGTCTGACGGTTGACTGCGCGGTGCCAGCCGGATCGTCAACCCCAACAGTCACCGTGTCGTGGGATGCGTTGGACAGCATGACCGGCTACGAGGCAGAGGGCAGTTTGTCTTACAGCGGTAGCGATACCTCGTTCACCGCCAATGGCGCATTCGGCCAGTCGTACACGGTGAGGGTGCGCGCTACTGATGGCACCACGACTACTGGGTGGTCTGATGACGCTACTGATGAATGCCCGCCGACTGCTCCTGCGATCACTACGGCTGAGTGTGTTGCCGGGGATTTGGAAGTCCGGTGGACTGTTCGCTCAACGGCTACGAGTTACGAGATCGAGCTAGACGATCCCAACATTGCGAACTCGTTGGGTAACGAGCCGGTTGTATCCAGCGGGCGTACCACTCCTGCGTACACGGATGCTGGGCTGGCCGCTCGCAAGACAATGAACACCAGGGTTCGGGCAGCCAGCGATAGCGGAAACTCGCCCTGGTCAACACCGGAGACTGTCGAGTGTGAGGCAATCGAGTTGACTACTGGCACCGCAACGCTCACAGCCGACACAACGCCTGTCTACAGTCGAGCCGTTGACGGAACACTCACACGAACAGGATCACCTACAGCAACATTCGACTTCGATCTTGAATGGACAGCGGTCGCCAGCACCTACGGCTGTGCAGTCAATGGATATGAGATCGACTTGTATGAAGTCACCGTTGCAGTGGCAGATGACAACACCACCACCATCACTTACAGCGAGGTCACCAACGCGACCATCACGACGGTTTCACAGTTGGTTCGACGGATCACCGGGGTTGGCAATGAGGGGTTGTACGCCGTAGGGATCACGCCAACGGTCACCGGCGACCATGCCGACTGCGGAGCGGCAGCCGCTTTGGATGCTGCACAGACCGACCCTGTACCCCAGGGGTGCGCTGCGTTTGTCAGTTGGGAGTACGGCGAATTCAAGGAGGTCATTGGCAATGACCTATGTGGCACCACTGGTTCCATCGGTGACAACAGCAGGGCTGATGACGCTGACGACGGTGACACGCTGACAAGCGAGTACGAATGCACAGTCACCAGTGCAATGTCAGATTTCGACTGGCTGCTGGACAATGCAGATGGTGACGATGACAGCACTAATGACCCTGGCGGGTTCTACAACCCGTACTCAGGTACGGGAACTCCGTGCGGTCTGTACGGCAGAGCGCCCCGCAAATCACCACCGCCCGAAGGTTGGACAACAGGCGCTCTCGACTATCAGGTAGAAGACTCTGACGGCGACACCGCAGAGAACACGATCAGCGTTGAGGTCACTGCACCCTGGAGCGGGTACACCTAAACAGCCACCTGGACATTGGGCCATATCATCAATTGATCGGTCGGCTTTTCTAGGCTAATAGTGTTCGCAAAAGACGCGCTCTGTTTACAACCAGCTATCCAACACGTTTGACAGCCGTCCGAAGTTTGGTATAGGGTATTTATACCTATTTTTAGGTAGTGCCAAAGGGAAGCCCCGAATTGGAAGCACTTAAGCTTACAGTTCGGGGTTTCCCGCTTTTGTTGCAGTCGCTTGTATGAAATAGAAGACAAACTCTAGGTCGAGTAGGGTAATAGTCAAGTCGAAAGCACAGACATGGTTCAAAGCAAAAGGCAACGGAAGAAACGGCAAATAGCCGAACTTGAAGCCGATCTTGATGATGCGCTTGCATTTCCCAATTTGGAAGGCGCATCTGTAGCTCTCAAAAGCCATCTCAACACAGTCGATACCGAGAACTGTGATCCTGACCAGCAGCTAGATGACTTAGCTAGGGCGACCGTAGGTTCAATAGATGTCTTGCTCGCAGCCCATGTTGAGCAAGGTGCTGACATCAGCAGGTTCTTCGGCGCAGTGTGCCCAGTACACATGAACAACTGGGAGTGCTTGGACCAGGAAGCGGTTTCGTAGCAGCCTGATCAGGTTCTCGGCTCAGGTCGAGCTACCGAAAGTGGGTCCGATAGGGGGAAGCCCGCAGTTGGCGCGGTTCTTGGCCGTTTCCCCAGGCTGACAGCCTGCGAGCGCAGAACGGCACTGTGTAGGAGGATTGCGCGTTTCTGCTTCCTCCTTGTGCTCCCTAAGTTGGCCCCTTTGCCCCTTCTAACCCTCATACACCCCTCGATCTGCCCTGAAATGACGCTTACAGGCCGTTCCTGGCTCGTTTGGGCTTCTGAGCGAGTGGGGTAGAAGGGGGTAGGAAAGCTGGTCATCCTGCCCGTAGAGCAGTGGGGTGAATGCTGCACGTCCTTATCTGATCTGCCTTCTTCACTCTAAGCCGACTATTCGAAGCTAATCAGTTAGTCGTTCAAAACCCCATTGAAGCTGAATTCTGCGCGCACTCAAATACTCAACAAATGGCAAAAAAGACTTCACGTTAAAAGGGTGCAAAGGGGTGAGACAATAGGTGTAATTGAATTGGCCGACATATAAGGAGCAACCCGTGTTCAGACGGTCAGCAAAGAAAGAACAAGCAGGCGTGAAATATCGCAGACGCTCTTGGTTCGGTGGATGCTACAGGCACGACGATAAGGGTGATCCGCTGGCTGGGGCTTTGGTCGCGATCAGCATAATCGCTTTTATCGGTCTAGTTGGAACTTCTTATTTTCAGTTCATAGACCGAGGTCAGGCGGCGGTAGTCCAACAGGTGCAAGAGGGCATTAGAGCCGATGTCACTCAGATGGTAGGTCAGAGAATTGACGTTCCCGCGACAAACGGAGCAGCGAGTACGGCTGCTGTAGTCAATGCCTTGAATAGCATTAACACGGATGGTCAAATCAAGTACGTGTCAATTTTCGATGAAGATGGAGATGGGACGTTTGCTTTAGCGGCTGGTAGCAATGCTCAAACGGTTGTTCTCACTGGGGATGGCGGCGACGATATGTACGATATTGAAGTAGCCGAGGCAAATAAGCACTTTTGGGTATTCGCCCCACACACGACCACATACTTGTGCGATACCTCTGGCTCGACAGCAATAGTCGCTGCCGATGTTGCCCCTGAGCATTCCGCTACAGCAAGTGTTCTAGGTACGGCTGGGCAACTAGACGATGGTGATGACATTGATGAGCCTAATGGTGGTGGTGTTGGTGAGTGTGGTGCTACCGCAGCGGTATCAGTTCGGTCAGGGCGCGCTATCTATGTGGGAGGGGTAACTGACACAGGAAGCCACTTCTGTATCAAGTATGCCCAATCCAATAAGGCAATCGACAGCAACGGTTTCTCGTACTGGCACGTCAATGGCTATCCCACAGGCGCAGCTAAAGGCAGTTCAGGTACAACTATTGACGATATCCAAGCCGATTGCGGTATGCGCTGGCTGGTGAACGCGTACTACGGGATCGAGGCATCTTCAGGTGACAGCTATCCTGCCCACCTTGTCGGCCCTGGGTTATGCGCTCACAGCGATCCTCGCCCATCACCACAGAACATTCCCGCCTGTAACCGATAACCCGTTGAACTGTCCGGGTGCTCCAAGCCTGTCTTGGGCACCCGGACAGTCGCGTATGGAGATCGTTTGAGGTCTGCTAAGGCAATCTGACCTGCGGTTATTCGTAGCTGGCCTGCTTGCTGAGGGCGGTACGCTCCCACATCAAAGGTTTGGAGGGCGAGCGGCCATGCAGAATGAGGGCTACGACAGCCAGGTAGACGATCTTGTGAGCAGGTGGCAGGAGGAAATCTATGACGGTGTGTTGGCTAGCGACGTGCTCCCAGCAATCACGATTTACGCCTATGCCTCGTTGCAGGGGATGACCGACGAGTACGACGTAGCGGCCACGTTCCCGATGCTGCCAACCGATGCGGGGTTGCCTGATCACTATGGGAACGCTCTGATTGCCAGATTGCGCGGTAGCTGCACGTCGATCCGCACCGGGCTACAAGCGATCCAAGCTCACATGGATTGTCACGCTGCTATTGCGGCGGCGCGCAGGGCGCATGAGTCGCTGTGGCAGATGTTCTGGCTCGCCAACCCGGAGGTAGATGCCAACTCGCGGATTAGACGGCTATTGAAGCTGACAAGGCAGGAGATCGGAGAGGCGTTGAGGTTCTTCGCCTATGGCATCAATACCGATGTCGAGAGCACGCTTCGAAAGTACGAGAGCGAGATCGAGGGGGTAGTAGGCAAGGAGGTCTACAGGTCGAAGGACGGTCGGGGTGAGTATCAGGGGTACTTTGGCCCGCGATTCAATGAACCCCTGCCACATGATCTGCCGCCTGTTCCCGCTGATGTCGAGGCAGAGGAAATCGCGTGGAGCATGATGAGCAACATGACCCACCCGAATGTGGTGTTCGATTGGGTGTTTCAGATTCAAGAGGACTCGCAGGATCAGATGGACAAGTTTCAATTGCTGCCGGTCTTGGCAGCGATGAACATGGTTTCCAACATCAGCACCCTCGTTATGGATAAGGCCCACATACAGAGAGAGCAAGTGCTAGGAGTCAACACCACCTTTCGGCAACTCGTGTCTCCCGCGCAGTTGCTTTTGGGATAAGAGCAAGACTGAATGCAGGAGCACCCGATTGCTCCGCTCGATGAATCAGCGCAGACAGAACTCAGACGGAGGCTGGTGGAGCAACGGCTGCCCTGATCGCGTTGCCATATCAAAGACGCAGAGGCTTGCGGCCCATCCGTCAGTGAGTTCTGAGTACAGGAAGGTCAGGTGCCGGTTTCGGGCGGGAACAGGGTGGGGGTGTCTAGTGGTGTGGGGAATTTGGGTGGGCGGCGGTGTTCGTAGCCCCACAGTCGCTTGTCGAGTGCTCGTTCTAGTCGGGCGATGCTTACGAGGTCGCCCCATGTGCGGCCTTTGGCGATGTTGTTGATGGTCTGAACGGATATATCTGCGCGGCGGGCTATGTAGGAGACATCTGTGCGGTCGAGCGCGGCTCTGAGCCGCTTCGCCAGGTAGCAGGCGAGCAGCACTTCGGGGGGGAAGTCCAGTTGGAACGGACCGTCAGGCCACGTTGATGGGTTTTGCAGCCAGTCGATAGGGCGATTCCGTTTGGGCCGACCAGATGGTGCGGGTGGATCGGTGGGCACGCTGACAAAACTAGCCCCGGTGTGAGGGCTGGGATGGGTGCTCTGACGACAGTTGTGTGGCACGAGGCTGGCAATAGGAAGCAGAATCCCCGACTCACTTACAAGGATATTCGCTGTAGTAGCACGACAATCGCTTGCGAATTCGGGGTCCGACATGAGTTTCTTTTCAAATCCTTAGAACGAAATATCAAAATCTTTTTCAAGAATTTGCGCGTTTATTAGGCAAAAACGCGCAAAAGCTGACATAATTTCAAAACTTCAAGCCAATAGATCACCGAAAAAGTGGGTGTATAAATGTTGGTGTCCAAGATTCTTATTCGACTTATTGAATCTAAGAGTCATGGTCTAACAGAGTGCCCATATGTGAAAGTGACTAGAGGCCGAAAATGGAAACAACTGCAAACGCTCATAAAGAACTGTTGCTGGCTAACCGGCAACATAGCGTCGAAACAAGTTCGCCTATCGACATCAAAACAGCGGATTCGGCTGTGCCAGTGGAAATTCGCACTGCCTTTGAAGCCGCAGAGCTTCTATCGCTCAATGAGCGGTCATTGGAGAAGTGGTTTTCAGTGGTGAGCGAAAGGCTGAACGCCCGAAACGCCCGCAAGTCGAAGGGTCTTAGTGCCAAGCGGCTAGAAAAAGAAGCCAACTTGATGTTGCGCTACTTCAGTGCGAGTGGTGTCAAAGATTGTGATGAGGTCACTCCGAAGATCGCAACTGCCTTCTTCCATTCAGCATGGCCTGACCATCTCGGAAATATGAGGCGACCAGGCTTGGATCGGATGGAGAGCCGACAGAAGGTAGCTCGCGCAGTGTTTGAGGAAGCTATCGCTCTAGGGGCATCTATAGACCCCGCAGTGCTTGTGGTGTCCCAAGACCCTGACCTGCTGGTGGAGGGGCAAGTCGATGGCAAGTCCGTCAGACGGGCGGGCCGACCAATGAGACGTGACCAGGCTGGGATTTTTCGCCAGGTCATAGACATAACGTATCGCGGCACAGGGATAGCGGTCAGTTCTGCCTTGATGATGTCAGGTGTTACTGCGACAGAAACGGCCAAAGTCAGAAAGTGCGACATCGACTTGCAAGCGCGCACGGTGAGGATCAGGGGTAAGGCGGCGAGAGTCAATCCGCTGAGCACTTGGGCCGCGAATGCAATCCGGCTTTATTTGGAGAATCACCCTGCTTTGGATGACGACGCTCTCCTTTGTGTGAAGCGGGTGTTCTATGCGCGTCCACGCCAAAGCCCCGACAACGGATATGTGTACTTGTTGGTCAAGTATGCGCTACGAGAGGCGGGGTTCGATAGTTCGACTGGGATCACCCCTGATTCACTGCGGTTCGGCACCGCCCGACAGGTTCTTGAAACTTCGGGTATCGCAGCCGCCGCAAGGTTCTTGGGTTACACGTCGCTCGACAGAACGGCGAGAACCCTTGAATACAAATGGAAAAACCCATCAAATAAGAAAGGCAATGAGTAATCATGGCTAAGCAACGACCCCCTAGAAGAAAAGTGTTCACAGACGGCGCGCCGAGGGCCGTCAGTGAACTAGGTGTCGATCTGGGCGACACCAGCACAGAAAAAAGAGTGGACGGCATTTCGGGGAAGACACGCCCCCAAGACTCGCTGCCACGCAAATCCACACGGCGGTTCAACAGCGAACCGTCGCTCGACTGGTCATTTCACCAATTCTTGAAAGCTGTGCTGGCGAGTGAACTGTTTTGGGAACTTGCCGCATACATGGACGAGAAGCATGGCCGTCGCTACGGAATGCGCGGGAGAAAGCGAAGACACAACGCGGCTGACTGGCTGTTGGCGTACTTCACCAGCGCAATGTGCTACAGCGTGCGTAAGGCCACACGGGAACTGAACGACTCCGATTGGGACGAGCCAAACTCTGAGGTCTACGCGATCCTTCGGCGGTTCGTGAAGCGCAGATGGCCCAACAACCATTCCCGCCGCTTGTCAGGCAACCCCATCAAGAGAAGCCAGTACATCTACTACCGGGAGCACTGCCTGGATGAAGATGATGTAGCTCACATGGCAAGGGCAGCGATGCTGTTCGCAGCCGACTGCGCCCTGCACATAGGAGTGTTCGACCCGACAGCGGGAACACTCACCAATCCCCACAGTTCACAGGGCATCACCGGCGACTCGACCAAACTTCGAACGCTGTGCGACGTGGGCAAGCCCACCGATGCCAACAAGAGCCACTACGACCCCGATGCCGTCTACTACCACCAGCCAAGAGAAGACGGCAAACGCGAAACGGTGCGGGGGCACAAGGCACTCTTGGTTAGCTGCCGCAACCCCTATCCGAACGAGCGCACAATCCTGTACTTCGACGTGATCCCCGAAGGCAAGACCGAAGGCGACCTGTTCTGCGACACGGTTGCCGAAGTCTGTGAAAACAAACCGGAAATCCGCAAGGGCGCAAAATATGTCTGTTACGACATGGCCTTCAGTTCAGCCCACCAAGACCGGATTCTCGACCTGGGCTTGATCCCAGTTGTCAAGACTCCAAGAACGGGCAAGCAAAGACCTGCGTCCATGAATCTTGGGCTGTGCGACTTCAAACTGAAGGACGGCACCAGAAGTCAAATCCTTGTATTCGCTGTAGACGGCGCGCCCACGATCACATTTAAGGATCAGAGCGGGGAGCAGTGGTATGTGCCCCTCCAACTCAAAACAGTTCTACGCCGCCTGTCCATTGACCGCACCCTCGTCTACGTCGTGCTGGAAATACCCGGCCAGCCAATTGTCCCGCCCCATCTTGTCGGTGCCACCACAAGAATCAGGGTCAACAGCACGCCAGCGGAAATCAACGCTAAGCCAAGCCACACTCGGCGCACACGCGCTCTGAGAGTGTTCCCCGAAGGGGTTGCGCCGCAGTTCGACCAACTCTACGGGCTACGAGAAGACACCGAATCAACCTTCCGCGACTTGAAGGTGCCGACGCAAGGGCGTGTGCGTAACGTCGGGGCCAAAGCCGTCCGACTTGACCTGATCGCCTACCAAATCCTCACCTGCATGAAGGCACTGGTCAGCCATTACAAGCGCACCGGGGCAGACCTCACCCAGTTCTTCGGAACGTACCTGCCCATCAAACGTGACAAGCGCGACAAAGACGACGGCCCGCCGCTCCGTTTAGTCGCCTAGCGGCCAGCCGAACCCCACCCCACTTGCCACTCCATACCCCAGCGCGCCCAAGACTCTCGTTCCGCTGAGCGAGACTTGCGCGCTCCTGTGACACCCCTACCTGCCATCACGTACCGCAGCGCGCCCGAAAACTTCTGATCTTCCACACCAGATTTGCGCGCCCCGGTAACAGCCCCTCGCGGCTAAAATTCTCACTTCAAACCCGCATACTGGGTGGCATCAGTATTACGCGCCGTTAATCCGGCCATTAACACACCCAGCCCGCCCCTGTAGCTCAGCCCGGACAGAGCAGATGACTTCTAATCATCAGGTCGCAGGTTCGAATCCTGCCGGGGGCGCTTTGTGACGATTTATTCGATTGCTGAGTTGTGGCGATATCCCGTCAAGTCGATGGGCGGCGAGCGGGTCGAGAGCCTTGAGCTTCGCACCAGCGCGGTCGTCGGGGATCGGCAGTGGGCCGTTCGCAGTATTGAGACGGGCAAAATCGCCAGCGCCAAACGGCCGCGGCCTTATGGCCAGCTCCTCTCTTGGAGTGCCAAGACTCAGGCCGATGGCGGGCTGGTTGCCGTCGGCCCCGACGGTCGGGAGTACACCGTGGGTAGCGGCGAGCTTGATGTCGCATTAACTGAGGCGCTCGGTGAATCCGTCCGGTTGGTCGAAGTTGAGAAGGGGCGCGAGGAGACCTACGGCAGCGAGTGGCCGGAGATCCCCGGCACCGTCCTCTCCAATATGGAGGTCGACCTGACCGTCGCCGCGCTCACCGAGAAGACCTCGTTTGTGGACGCCTCGGCAGTGCACATCATCGTCAACCAGTCGATGGCGCACCTAGCTTCGTTGCTGGACGGCGTCAAGCTCGGTGTCGAGCGATTCCGCCCCAACATCGTGCTCGACGCCCACGACGACGCCGGTTCTGGGGAGTTTGCCGATCTGGCTTGGAAGGACCTCGATGTCAAGATCGGCGAAGTGGAGCTTCGGATCGGAGACGCCACCCCCCGCTGCGTGATGACCACCGTGGCCCAGCCGGGCTACGAGCAGGCCAAGAGGGTGTTGCAAGTGCTGGCCGCCACTGCCCGCAAGGAATTCGACTACGGAGCCTTCGCCTGCTTCGGAACCAACGCCGAGGTCACCGCGGCCGGCACCATCAGCGTCGGCGACACACTCACCGTCACCGACTGATCACTCTGTCGCCGAGATTCATGGCGGCGACACTGCGGGTGAGCACGCCGGTGAACGCCTCGCGCTCAGCCGCGGTGGCGCTTGGGTGCCGTTGGGCGAAATCGGCGAGTCCGTGCAGCAATAGCACTGCGGTGAGCTCCAGCCGGTATCCGAGGTCGGGCATCACCGTGTCGTCCACCAGATCAACGAGGGCTTGAGCCACGCGCCGAATGCCGGGTCTGGGCTCGTTGGCGGACTCGCCGCCCCCTGCTCCCGCCAGCACGTCTCGCATCAAGTCGGAGTCGCTGGGAAGCCTGGCTGCGCTCACGAGCTGAGCTCGAATCCTGATGTAGTGGCGGCCCGACTCGCTATCGAGCAAGGAGGCAAGGGGCCGAACGAACACCTCGATGAGCTCGTCGAATCCCGGCCGCTCACCGAGTTCGGCGAACATCTCGGCCCGGCGAGCATCAAGGCGGGCCTGATGCGGGTCCAGGATCGCCTGAAGGAGCCCTGCCTTGTTGCCGAAGTGGTATTGCACGGCCGAGCTGTTGCGTTGGCCAGAAGCCTTCACAACGTCGCGCACCGTCACTGCGTCAACACCCCGCTCGGCGAAAAGGCGCTCGGCGACGGCAATCAGCGCCTCGCGTGCGGGCTCGGGAGATCGGGGCATCAGCCGAGAGGATAACCAGCTGTCATCGACCCCTCCGCCCATCGCTGGGTGACGCGGCTCATGTCCGCAGTCCTACGAGTCGAGTCCGGAGTAGAACTGGAGCGCCCACTCTCGCCCGACGCGGATGTTTCGCTCCACGGCGGTCACCAGCGGCTTGGGTTCGTAGCGCTTGTTCTCCCAGATGACGATGTCCTGGCTGATGCCGTCGAGGAAATTGGCGGCGAGACCCCTCAGAGCCGCATCTCCTAACGAGTTTGGCATGGTGAACCACCACCTCATCCTCACGTTCTCCTCGTCGATCGGCAGGAGCGATTGGCCGATGCGTAAGGTGTCGCCAATCGAGATGAGGGTGCAGCCGAGGCCGAAGTTCTCGATCGTGAAGTTGCCGTTGGAGTTGTGTCGGTAAGTTCCGTTGACGACCATGTCGGTGCTGGGCAGCGGGGTCGCGCCGTGCACATATTTGAAGTGCTGAACGTCGAATTCGCCCTCGGCGAACTCTTGGGCGATGGTGGCCACTTCGACTTCGTATGTCTCGTAGGGCTGCCAGTCCGGGTCCTCGAATTCCGGAATGTGGGGCACGTCGTAAAACGGCTCGCCGCCCTCGAGATGGTGCCACGCCCAGATCATGTGGCCGCGCTCGATGATTGGATAGGTGCGAATTCGGGCCTTGGCCGGGATCGCCTTGCCTTCGGCGTAGGGGATGTCGATGCAGCGACCGCCGCCGTCGAAGTGCCAACCATGGAATGGGCACCGCATACCGTCGCCTTCGACCCTGCCGCCCACACCGATGTGGGCCCCCAGATGGGGGCAGTAGGCGTCCATAAGCCGGGCCCCGCCGCTCTCGGCGCGGAACAGGACGAGGTCTTTGCCGAAGGCGTAGAGGTTCTTGTGCTCGCCCGGCGAGAGCTCGCGGGACTCGTCGACCACGAACCAACCGTTGGGGATCGGAAACGGATAGCGCTTCTCGCCAACGCCTTCCCGGCGAATCTGAACCCGTCGGCTCAAGTCGTGCACCGATGCCGGGTCAGACCGCATCGGCCCGACCTCGAACACCGCATCCTCCATACCGGGCCGGGCCCCGTATCCGGGTTCGTTTGTGGTAGTGCTCATCGGTCGACCTCCTCGAGGCCCGGCATGGGGCGACACCGGACCTGTCTCCTGTCTCGACTGTTGCTAATGTATCAAGATTACTAAGAAGTTGGCTATAGCGGACGGAGCTGATGAGCATCACCGATGACCAGCCGACGCAGCCCTTGCCGGAATTGGACGAGATCCGGCAGCGGTACCGCGAGGAGCGCGACAAGCGCCTGAGAGCCGACGGCCCCGATCAGTACATCCAGGTAAACGGGTCGTTCGCCCGCTACACCGACGACCCCTGGGCCGACCCCGATTTCACCCGCCAGCCGCTTCACGACGAGGTCGAGGTGCTTGTCGTCGGCGGAGGCTTCGGCGGCCTTCTGGCCGGAGCGCGGCTGCGCCAGCAGGGCGTCGGCAGCATCCGAATCGTCGACCCGGCGGCTGACTTTGGGGGAACCTGGTATTGGAACCGGTACCCGGGCATTTCCTGCGATGTCGAGTCGTACGTCTATCTCCCCTTGCTGGAGGAGGTGGGCTACGTACCGAAGCACAAGTACTCATACGGCCAGGAAATCCTCGAGCACAGCCAGGCCATCGCCCGCCAATTCGACCTCTACCGGGACACCTGCTTCCAAACCCGGGTCACCGAGCTCCGCTGGGACGACAACGTCTCGCGCTGGATCGTCGAGACCGACCGCGGCGATCGGATGAAGGCCCAGTACGTGTGTCTCGCGCTCGGCCAGCTGAGCCGGCCCAAGCTGCCGGGGATTCCCGGTATCGAAGACTTCAAAGGCCATTCGTTTCACACCAGCCGCTGGGACTACCGCTATACGGGAGGCGACCAGGAGGGGAATCTCACCGGTCTCATCGGGAAGAGGGTCGGCGTGATCGGCACCGGTGCCAGCGGCGTGCAGGTTGTGCCCCACATCGCCGAGTGGGCAGAGCATCTCTACGTTTTCCAGCGGACTCCTTCGTCAATTGATGTCAAGAACAACCCGGATACCGACCCCGAGTGGGCCCGGCAGCTGCCGCCGGGCTGGCACCAGCACCGCCGCGACAACTTCAACGCGCTGGTGTCAGGCGTCCCCCAAGAGGAGGATCTGGTAAACGACGGCTGGACCGACCTGATCGGCAACCTCATGAAGCTCATACATGGGGGCGAGGGCGGGGACTTGACGCCCGAAGACATCCAGCGGGTCGTCGAACTGGCCGACCTTCAGAAAATGGAGCAGATCAGGGCCCGGGTGGATGAGCTTGTCCACGACCCCGAGACCGCCGAGCTCCTCAAGCCCTACTACCGGCAATTCTGCAAGCGGCCCTGTATCCACAACGACTACCTCCCCGCGTTCAATCGCCCGAATGTGACCCTGGTCGACACTGCGGGCAAGGGCGTTGAACGCATAACGGCCACGGGTGCCGTGGTGGCCGGGCGGCACTACGAAGTGGATTGCCTGATCTACGCCAGCGGCTTCGAGGTCGGGACCCCGCTGTCGCAGCGAGGGGGATTCGAGATCATCGGCGGCGATGGCGTGACGCTCATGGGCAGGTGGGCCGACGGCCTCCGCACGCTGCACGGCATGCACATGCACGGCTTCCCCAACCTCTTTCTCATGTCCATCGGCCAGTCGGGCAACACCGTGAACTACACCCACATGCTCGACGAGCAGGCGATCCACCTCGCCTACATCGTGTCCCGCGCTCGCGAGATGGGAGCAGGCACGGTGGAGGTCTCGGCCGAAGCCGAGGACGCCTGGGTGGCCGCGTGTCTCGAGAAGGCGCAAAACCGCGGGCCCTTAAATGAAGACTGCACTCCCGGGTACTACAACAACGAGGGCCAAGCCCGGAACCACCCCCAGAACGGCCCCTTCGGCCTGGGCCCAGGAGTCATGGAATTCCTCCAGCTCCTGGGGGACTGGCGCGCCGCAGGCGATCTGGCCGGCCTGGAGATCGGCCGACAACCAACCGGAGGAGAGTTATGACAACCCACCAGGCAAGCATCGAGGCGGTGGCCGACCGGTTCTTCGCCGTCTACGCCGCTGCTGACGAGAACGGCATTCGCGAGGTCCTCGCCCCCGACTTCGAGGGGTGGACAAGCTCCTTCGGCGGTCGGGAACTCACCGTCGACTCGCTCGTCATCGGCTCCAAGTGGGAGGCCGACAACGTTGAAATGGAGCTCGAGGAAGTGTGCCGCCATGTCACCGACCGCGGCTTCGTGCGCCAGTTCGTGATCCGCATGACCAACGCCGAGGGCGTACCCATGGAAATCCCGGGGTGCATGGTGGCACTGGTGGCCGACGGGAGGATCACCCGATTCGACGAATACCTGATCGTGCCGAACGCGGGACAGGAGTGACCCGCGTGAATCTCGGAGAGGAGCCCACCTCATGACCGATTCAGCAAACACCCCCGAACCGGCGGCTGAAGGGAGCCTCTTGCGCCGTATGCGCTGGTACCTCGCCATAGCGGTGGTGGCCGCCGTCGTGGTCATCGTGTTGATCGTGTCTGGCGGCGGCTCCGATGACGATGATGGTGGCGACGCCACGGGCGAAACCGCGCCCCCGGCGGCTGAAGAGCCCGCGGACGATGAACCTATGGACGACGCCACGGGCGACGACGCCACGGGCGAAACCGCGCCCCCGGCGGCTGAAGAGCCCGCGGACGAACCGATGGACGACGCCACCGAGCCCACCGACGAGGCTCCCGAGGCCACCGAGGTAGACACCGCCGCAGCCGAGCCGGCCGAACCCGCCGAGCCCGAATTCCCGGGGATCGGGTCTGAAGCAGCGCTGGCCAACCCGCACTGCGATCCGGAGACCGGGAGGATCCGGGTTCCGCTCGTGGACGCGCCGGTGTGCGTCCTTGAGTGGCCTGAGGGCGCCGACAATGGAGGAAGCACGGCCCCGGGCGTCACCGCCGAGGAGATCGTCATGGTGGTGAGAGTGGATGCTGGCCAGACGGAAATGGTAAGCAACGTCGGCAGCATCCCCCGAGGCTGGCTGGACGGCGCTGACATATTCAACCAGAACTACGAATTCTGGGGCCGCCAAGTCCGACTCGAGTTCATCGATGCGAGCGGATCAACCGAGGTCGCCCTGAGGGCCGATGCCACTCAGGCCGTGAACGATTTCGAGCCGTTCCTAGCCTTCGACGCCACCACCTCCGGCGAGGGGAAGGCGATTTTCGAGGCCGAAATGGCGGCCCGAGGGGTGATCGTTTGGAGTACGAGTGCCTCCTGGCAGGAAACTCAAGACCAGCCTGGATTCCGCTGGTCACAATTGGCCGACGACCGGGTGACGATGCTCCACGTGGCCGAGTACATCGGCAAGCGCGTCGCCGACTACCCGGTGCAATGGGCCGGCGACGACGACATGATCGGCGAGCCCCGGCGGATCGGGATGATCTACACCGATCGGTGGAGCAGGGACTTCATGGAGGAGCAGGCCGCACAAAATGGCTTCGAGCTCGTGGAGGCGGTGAGCTACGACGAGGGCGCCGAGAATACGCAGCGACAGGAGCGAGCCCGGGTGATCGCCGCCCGGATGAAGGATGCCGGTGTCACCACGGTGATCGCCGGAACCGACAACTTATTCACCAGGACGATGACCGAGGCCGCAACCGAGCAGCAGTGGTTCCCGGAGTGGATCATCACAGGCTACAGCGGCCATGACGTGGCCTTCTTCGCCCGCGGCTACGACCAACAGCAGTGGGCCCACGCCTTCGGGCCGGGTCCGCTCGGTTTGGCCGTCGCTGACCAGCCCAGCGCGCTCGGGCTTTTGTTCGAGTGGCACCACGGCAGAGAGCCGGTCTCGCTGTCCGAGAGATTCTCGATTTCGACCCTGAAGTGGCCCATGGCGTGCCTCCATCTGGCCGGACCCGATCTCACCCCCGAGAGCTTCAGCCAGGGCTGCTTTGCGCAGCCCCCGTCGCTCGGGTCGTATTGCGACTGCGTGACTTCTCCAGGCGCAGCCTTTGGCCCTGGCCGGCTTCCCTGGACTGATTACACCGGCTTCGACGACATGACCGAGAAGTGGTGGGACCCCGAGTTCGAGCGCACGACGGCGAATGGCCGCGTAATAGTCGGCGAATACTTGAAGGTCGACGACGGGCGCCGGTACGCGGTCGGCGAGTGGACCGCCGGGCAGCCGAGGGTGTTCGACCCTGACGCGGCCCTTGGCGTCCTTTACGAACCTCCTCCCAACGACACCCCGCCGAGCTACGAGCGCTAGGCCCGCTGACTGCGGAGCTCACGCCTTTTCGGAGGCCTCCATGCTGTGGCCGTCGTCGACCACAGCCCACAGGCGGTCGTAGGCGCTGCCCGTGCCGAATAGCTCGTCGGGGGGGCCGATCTCGACCACCCGGCCGGCTTCGAGCACGATGGCCAGGTCGGAGCGCTGGGCCACGTTTTGGCGGTGGGTGACGGTGAGGGTCGTAACCCCGACAGCCCTGATCGCCTCGAGGACCCGATCCTCCATGGGGCCGTCGAGGCTGGACGTGGCTTCGTCGAGTACGAGGATGTCGGGGTCAGCGAGCCACACCCGCGCCAGCGCCACCAGTTGGCGCTGGGCGGCGGTGAGGTTGCGGGCCTCCTCGTCGACGGGGTGCCCGTAGCCGCCTTCGAGGGCGGTGAGCACGTCGTGGGCGCCAATGGCCCGCGCCGCCCGTTCGATCTCATCGAGCGTGGCATCGGGTCGTGAGTAGGCGATGTTGGAGCCGATGGTTCCCTTGAACAAGAACGCGTCCTGGGGGACGATTCCGAGCCGCCGCCGGTAAGAGCGTGATTCATAGTCGGCAATGTCGACGCCGCCGGCGAGGATCCGGCCCGCGGTCGGGTCGTAGATGCGGGCGAGCAGTTTGGTGATCGACGACTTGCCAGCGCCGGTGAAACCCACCAGGCAGGTCACCTCGCCCGCGGGGAGCGTGAACGAGATGTTGTCGAGAACGGGCAGGGTGGTGTGCGGGTAGGTGAAGGCAACCGACTCGAAGGTCACGTCGCCATCGAGAGCCCCCGCCTCGGTCGCCCCGGGCCGTTCGGCGGGCAGGATTGGCGTGTCGAACGGCTGGGCGAGACGGTGCCAGGAGACCCGAGCTTCGAGCATCTCGGTGTAGATCGAGCTCATGTACGCCAGGGGCTGAAGGGCCTGCTGGGCCACGAGTCGGGCCGACAAGGCGGTGCCCACCGCCACCGTGCCAGCAAGCACCTCATGGCCTGCGCCCCAGAGGATGAGCGCCCCGCCGACGTGGGTGATCAGCGCCATGAGCTCCGAGTACATGTTGGCGATCGAGGTCGCCCACCGCCGGCTCTGGCGCAGCTCCCAGGCGTCCTCGACAAACCGGCGATTGGCCTTGTCGGTTGCCCCGCAGCCCCGCAGCTCGCTGCGTCCCGCAAAGTGCTCCTCAAACGTGGCCACGGTACGGCCGAGATCGTCGCGCGCCCGGTTGAAGGCGCGCATGCCCAGGTAGAGCTGGGCCACAGTGAGGGCGAGGATCACCGCAACCAGGCCGATGATCGTGGGGGTCAGCTGCGGCACCAAGACGATCACCACCACAACCCCCACGGCGAAGCGGCCCAGGCTCGAGATGAATCGGAACAGCCTCTCGCCCACGAAACCGAGGATTGTGTCGAGGTCGTTGACCACCCGGGTGGCCACCTCGCCCGGAAGCTCGCGGTCGTAGAAGTCGATGCCGAGCTTGGTGAGCCGCTGGAAGACGCGACGCCGCAGCAGATAGCCGATCGACTGGGCGATCTTCATCGACAGGACCCTCACGAGGTAGCCGCTGGCGGCGAAGACGACCCCGACGGCGACTACCGCCAGCCCGATCCCGTAGATGACGCTCGTCTCGCCGTCCTCGGCCGACTCGGTGGCCTCGGCAAAGAGAATCTCAGGACCGAGCCCGGCCAGGGAGTTGACCACAAGCAAAATGAGCACGGCGAACAGCGCAAACAGGGTGATTCCCATTAGCCGCCGCACCCGGGGCATGGCGTCGACCCGGCATTCGGCGTCAGAGACGATGGGCGCCTCCTCGCTCACCTCAAGCGAGTGCACGACGTCCATCAGCTCGGACCCAGCCTCGCCGGCGCCCTGTTGCTCGGGGGCCGCGACCTGGGCCGTGACGGAGGCGGGCGGGGCCGGCGCTTCGGGTTGGCCGAGTTCGACCACGGTGTCGGCCATCGAGGTGGGACCGGGGCGCCGGGTGATGGCCACGATCGCGGCTTCGGGCAGGAACTCGGCAACCCGCCGGATGATCTCCATCTCGTGGGATGGGTTGACGGCGGAGAGGGCGTCGTCAAGCACGATCACTCGGGGCCGGGCCACCAAAGCTCGGGCGAGGGCCAGCCGCTGACGCTGCCCGCCCGACAGGGTGAGGCCCCGATCGCCCACGTGGGTGCTCAGCCCGTCGGGCATACCCGCGACGATGTCGTCGGCACCCGCCGCGTACAGGGCCGCGTTGATCTCGTCGTCGGTGACGCTCCACGCCGCCCCGAGGTCGAGGTTCTGGCGGATCGACCCTGAGAACAGCACCGGATCCTCGGCCACGATGCGCACCATTGTGCGGATTGTGCGGATGTCGATCTCGCCCAGTGGCCGCCCATCGAGCAACACCTCACCGCTCGTCGTCTCCACCAGACCGCCGATCAAACCGGCCAGCGTGGACTTGCCGGATCCGGGCGGCCCGCTCACCGCCACGAGCTGGCCCGGACGGGCCTCGAACGAGAGGCCGTCGATCACCGGTGTGCCGGTAAAGGAGACCCCTGCGTCGCGAAGTTCGACGGACTCGAATCGGCTGGCGGCGGGCCGCCCCTCGGTGGGCCGGACACCCAGCGAGAGAACTTCGGCCAGCCGGCTCTGGGCGGTGCGCAGGAACTGCCATGAGCTGGCCAGCTCATCGAACAACTGGGCGATGGCGATGACGTACCCCGCCACCTGGAACGTGACCAAGAACACACCCACCGACAGCTGATCGGCGGCGATGAGCTGAGCGCCGGCCACCAGCACCAGCGCGTTGATGAGGAGGGGAACAGCTTTGAGCAGAATGTCGTAGCGGGCCAGCAACCGGACCCGGGTCATCGAGTAGCGGAAAGCCCGCAGCGCCGTAGCCCCCAGTCGCTCCCGCTCGTGCTCCTCGCGCCCGAACGCCCGCATCACCCGCACCCCGCGTACGGGCTCGTCGATGGCAGTGGCAACCTCGGCCCGCTCGTTCAAGTCCGCCCAGCTCAGCCCCCACAGCCGCACCCGGAACCTGGAGAGAAACCACAGGTTGAGGGGCAGCGCTAGCGATGCGATCACCGCGAGCGGGAAACTGAGATACGCGAGATACAAGAGCAAGACGATCGTCGCCGGCACCAGCGTCACGATGGAGGGCAGGAACTGGATGATGGTCTGCACCATCTTGAGGTCGGTCATCGACCGGGTGACGAGCTGCCCGGTGGCCATTTGCTTGGGCATGCGGAGGTCGGCCCACTGCACCCGGGTGTAGAGCCAGGCCCGCAAGTCGTACTCCAGCTGATAGCCGATCCGGGCCGTCATCTGGCGACTGGCGAAACCGACGATGAAGCTCAGCAGGGCCAGCTTGGCGATGTGGGACACATAGGGCCCGATGGGAGCGGCCTGGTCGACGATGCCGTTGTCCACCAGCTCCACCACCTCCTGGGCGATCATGAGGGCCAAGATGCTGTGCAGCACGATCAAGGCCAGCACGGCGCGCACCGGCCCTCTCTGGCGCGACAGGAGCATCCAAACCAGCGACCGGCGCGCCGCCGAGTTGGTGGTGGCCGCTCGCTCCCGCATCGACTCGAGCCTGGTCATGTCGCCCTGCCGAGGTCGGGGTCTCGGCCCTCGGGCCCCTCGCCGGATCGCTCGATAGCAGAGCGGGACCCGCCGAGGTAGGAGGCGATCACCGCGGGATGCTCCAAGACCTCAACCGCCGTTCCCTCGGCCACCTTGGCCCCGAGGTCGAGGGCCACCATCCGATCGCAGATCGATGCCAGCACAGCCATGTCGTGATCGATCACCAGCAGGCTTGCGCCGGTGTCGTCGCGGATCTGCTCCAGCATCGGCCCGAGCGCCTCCGCCTCCCGTTGGGCGATGCCCGAGGAGGGCTCATCGAAGAGGATCACGCGGGGCGCGCCCACTGCCTGACAGGCGAGATCGACAATCCGCCGGGTTCCGGTGGACAGCTCCGACACGAACTTCTCCCGGTAGGCATCGAGCCCCAGCCCTCCGATCAGCTCGTCGACCTGGCGGGTGAGGCGGTCTTCGGCCCTGCGGACGTCGGGGAGTCCGAGGGCGGCGGCCACCGGGTCGCGGGTCGCCATGGTCTGGTCGAGGGCCACCTTCAAAACGTCCTCCACGGTGAGCGATCCGAAGAGCCGGGAGTCTTGGAAGGAGTGCCCGAGCCCCAGTCGGGCCCGACGATCAGGCGAGAGGTTGGAGATGTCGCGCCCGTCGAGCAGCACCCTGCCCTCGTCGGGGGTCAAAAGCCCGGTGATCAGCTCGAACACCGTGGTCTTTCCCGCGCCATTCGGCCCGATGACGCCGACGATCTCCCCCTCGCCCACTTGAAGCGACACCCGATCCACCGCCCGGTTGCCGGCGAACGACTTGGTCAGGTCCTCGATCTTGAGCCGCGGCGCAGTAGTGGCGCCGATGGGAGCGCGGGCCGGCTGTGGCCGCTCTGTGGTGCGGGCCGCGGCCCCACCCAAGAACACCGACCGGACGATGTCGTCGCGCCCCAGCAGATCGCTCGTGGGCCCCCGGAAGCGGACCTCGCCCTTCTCCATGAAGAACGCGGTTTCCGCGATAGTGAGAGCCACGTTGACGGACTGCTCCACCACCACGATCGTGACCCCGTCGCGGTTCAAGGCCCGCACCACGTCGAGGAGCTGCTCCACAACCACGGGGGCAAGGCCCATCGACAGCTCGTCGATGAGGAGTATCCGGGGCTTGGACACCAGTGCCATTGCCAAGGTGAGCATCTGCTGTTGGCCGCCGGACAGGTTGGCGGCCAGTTCGTCTTGCTTCTCCCCAAGGCTCGGGAAGATTTCGAGCACTCGGGCGGTCTCCCGCTCCATGTGCTGTTTGTTGCGGCGGTGGAGCCATCCGCCCAAAGCGATGTTCTCGGCGACGGTCAGCAACGGGAACACTCCCTTGCCGCCGGGGACCTGGGCGATCCCGAGCGCAGCGATCCGGTGCGGCGCCATCGTGGTGATGTCGGCCCCCTCAAACGACACCGACCCACCGCTGGCCACCGAGAGTCCGGAAACGGCCCGCAGCACGGTGGACTTTCCCGCGCCGTTGGTTCCCAGCAGCGCCACGAAGTCGCCTTCGGCCACTTCGATGTTGACGCCGAACAACACCTGCACCGGTCCGTACGACACGTCGATCGCCCGAATGCTCAACAGCGACCCGTCGTGATCGTCGCCCATTCCGATGTCGGGGAACGAGAAGTAGTCGGTGGGTGGTGCCTGCCTGCTCGGCAGATAGCGGAAAACCCCCTCGGCATCGCGACGAGGCGATCTGGGCACGGCCACCGGTTCTGCCCGCCCGAGCCCGGCAGCCTCGTCGGTGACGGCGGCCTCGTGGGTGACCGCGTCATCGTCGATGCGCTGGTCGGCGAACAGGTTGGGGACCGGGATCTGGCGGCGGAAGGCCGCGATGGCCAACAGGCGCCGGCGGACCTCGTATAACAGTCCCCCGAGGCCTTCGCGCAGGAACATCAGCACCACCAGCAGGCCGACACCGCTGCTGGCGAATAGCCACAGCGGCCGGATGTCGGAGGGGATGTCGTCGCCGAAGTAATCGGTGCCCTGAAGGAACACCGCGCCGAGGAGCGCGCCCGGCACCGATCCGAGACCGCCGATGACCACCATGGTGAGAACCCGGATGCTCTCCGCCGGTGAGAACGAGCCCTGACCGAGCGCCTGCTGGTGCAGCGTGAACAGCCCGCCGGCCAAAGAGGCGTAGAAGCCCGAGATGGCGAACGCCATCAGCTTGGTCCGGGTCAGGTTCACGCCGAACGCCTGGGCGTTGTCCCCGTTGTCGCGGGCCGCCCGCAGAACCCGCGCCGTCCGGGTTTCCTCCAGCCGCCCCACGGTCCAGATCACCGCGACAAGGGCGGCGAGGCACACGTAGTAGAAGGCGTGCTCGCTCGACACATTGATCCGCCCCAGGAGGGGCAGTCGGGTGACCCGCTCGCTGATGTTGTCGGGGAGGAACGTGAACCGGTCATTGTCGAGGAGGAACGACGCCGTCGCCACGGAGAAGGCGAGTGTGGTCACCGCGAGGAAGAGCCCGCGGATGCGCAAGGCCGGCAGGCCGACGATCACCGACGCCACCGCCCCGACGACCCCGGCCAGCAGCAGCGTCAGGGTTAGGTCCCACTGGTAGTGGACGTTCACCACCGCGGCGGTGGCCGCGCCGATGGCGACGAAGCCCATTTGGCCGAGGCTGATCTCTCCGGACCAGCCGGTGAGGATCACCATGCTCACGGCGATAACCCCGTAGATGATGACCGCCGAAGCGAAGTGGATGTCGGAGTCGCCGAGCGCGAGCGGCAACCACACCAACAAGGCGACCATCGCCAGCTTGGCTAGCCATCCACCCCACTGCACCTCCGGCAGCGAGGCCAGCTTGCGGGGGATCCTCTTCGGTGACGCGGCCTCAACCCACGACCCCTCTGTCTGGGTTTCGGCTCGGCCGCGGGCCCGCCGCTGGAACAAGAGCACAACGACGACAATCACGAACAGTGCCGGGTCGATCAGCGCGGCGGTGTCCTCGTTCCAAATGACGGCCGTCTCCAGCACGCCGAGGAAGGTGGCGCCGACGAACATCACCGAGTAGTTCTCCATCCGCCCCATCACCGCCACGGCGAGCGCCCGCAAAAGGATAGCGGGTCCAAAGGCGGGTCCGAGGGGGAGTCCGAACATGCCCGCCCGCAGCACCATGGCCACGGCGGCCAGCACCGCGGCGATGATCCACACCACGTTCTGGGTCCCCCGCACGTCGATGCCCACCAGCGACGCGCGGTCCCGACTCTGGGCACTGGCTCTCACCGCGGTGCCCACGCCGGTGCGGTTGAGGAAGGCCATGAGGCCGATGATCGCCAGGGGGACGATGATCATGGCCAGCAGGTCGTTGACGGTGAAGACGATTGGGTGGATCTCGAAGGTGAAGTCGATTGGCGGGTTGAATCTCGGGAAGCGAAGAAGCGCCAATCCGTCCTCGTCGCTGAACAGCGTCGGAATGTAGAAGCCGATGCCGAGCAGCAGCTGGGCGAGCCCGATCGTTGCGACGCTGAGGATGATCCGCGGCGCCTTCCAGAACCGACGGACCACGAGGAACTCGACCGCCGAGCCCAGTGCCATGGCGACCACGATTGTGATGGGGAGGACGACGAAGTAGGGCCAGTCCCAGTCCCTCAGCAGCGACAGGCCTAGCGTGGCCGGCACCACCCCCAAGTCGGCCTGGGCAAAGTTGATGATTCCGTTGGTCTTGTAGACAAGCGACAGGCCGAATGCCAGCAGCGCGGTGAGCGAGCCGACCACCACGCCCTGAACGATCACCCCCGGCGGCGTGGGCCAGACGAACTGAAGCGCGCCGAGCGCGGCCCCCCAGATCAGTGCCTGGCGCGCGTAGCGGACAAGGGCGTGCGAGCTCAACAGAACTCCTCATGTTGCTCTTCGCACTCGTCGCTTTCCGGCTCGCCGCGATACACGAGGACGCACCCGCGGGAGGTGATCGCGCCGTCTTCGCTCACGCCAAAGTCGGCCGCGGCCCAGCCCGACTGGTCGCGGGCGTGCTCGTCCACCGAGAAGAAGTCAGACCCCTCAAGATCGTCGGTGAACCAGGTGAGGATGTCGCCTTCGAAGTCGTCGTCCTTTTCGGAGGGAAGGAACTCGGCGCTTACGAAGAACTCGCCTTCGTCCCGCTCATGGGTGCGACCGTGGCGCAGCGTCCCGTCTTCGGTGAGGCGCGCTTCCAGTGTCTCCATGGCGACGGTGAGCGCCACGTTGCATTCGGAGACGTCGATCGAAGGCCCCGAGCACGCGGCCAGGATTGGCGCGGCAAGGGCGACGATTACCGCTGCAGGCAGCGCCCTCGTCGGCGACATGCTCATTGTCGCCGACTGGCCACGAGTCCTGGGACGATCGCCCTTAGCCGAGGGCGCTCAGAGCTCGCCGGAGGCGAGCATGTCGGCGGGGACTTTGAGGTCGAGCGCTCCCAAGTAGCCGCCGCCGTCGTCGACGGCGTAGTGGACGTCATAGCCCAGCAGCTCCTGAGCCCGGCGGGGGAGGGTGCGGGCGATGTCAGGCGGTGTAGCCAAGCAGTTGTTCTCCTCAGAGCGGAGCCAGCCCAGCATGTAGCTGAGGTGGAAGGCGGGCCGGTGCTGATCGGTGGTGGAGTTGGTCCCGGCGCCGTGGATGGTGGAGCCCAGGTAGATCACTCTTGATCCGGCGGGCATCTCGGCGTCGGCAAATTCATGGGACTCGGGCTGGCGATCCGGCTCCCAGCGGTGACTCCCGGGCACCACCCGGGTGGCGCCAATCTCGCGGGTGAAATCGCACAGGGCGGTCACCGACGACAGCTCCATCTCGGGGCTGGGTTGGGGCATGTGCACCCAAACGTCCTCGTCGCGGTGGGGGAACTGGGCCACGGCCCCCGGTCCCACTACCAGCATGTGGGCCACATTCACCTGGATATCGGCGCAGTTGGGACCCAACACCGCATCGGCAACGTCGAGCATCAGCGGGTGGAGCAGCACCTCGGCCACGAAGGTGGGCGACTTGGAGGCCAGTCCGGTCACGTGGCGCGTGTGATCGCCGAAGAAAGCCGCGATCGTGGGGCTGATGTAGGTCCGGTTGGAGTCGGGCTTGTCGGCGTAGGGCATCAACTCGGTGAGGATCTGGTTGATCACCTCGTCGCTGAAGCACTCCTCCACGATGACCGCCCCGTCGGCGTCGAGCACCTCCAGCACGTGCTCGAGGGGCTCATTGTCCTTCAGGTGGACCAATTCGGCTTGTGCTGCCATGCCCAACCTTATTCTGGGCTGCTCACCGGCGGCACCCCTCGGTCTACGGTGGCGGCATGACTGCATTTGAGGAAGCAGCCGGTCGCGTGGCCCAAGGCGCCGACCCACGAAGCGAGGCCGCCCAGCTGGTGGCGGCAATGACCCTGGAGGAGAAGCTGGGCTGCCTCGACGGCGACATAGCCTTCTGGCCGGGCATAGTTGATTTGGTCGGCGGGGGATACCACGCCCACCCCTGGCCCGCCGCCCATGTCGACCGCCTCGGCATCCCCGGGATCGACTTCGCCGACGGCCCCCGGGGCTGCGTAGTCGGGCCGGCCACCACCTTCCCCGTGTCGATGGCCCGGGGAGCTTCGTTCGATCCCGATCTCGAGCAGCGCATCGGACAGGCCATCGGCGCTGAATTGCGGGCCTCCGGAGCCTCGTTCACCGGAGCGGTGTGCATGAACCTGCTGCGCCATCCGGCCTGGGGCCGGGCCCAGGAAACCTACGGCGAGGACCCGTTCCACGTGGGCGAGATGGCTGCCGCGTTCACCAGCGGCCTCCAAAGCCATGTAATGGCCTGCATGAAGCACTTCGCCGCCAACTCCATGGAGAACGCCCGGTTCAAGGTGGATGTGACCGCCGATGAGCGGGCGCTGCACGAGGTTTACCTGCCCCACTTCAAGCGGGTAGCCCAAGAGGGCGTCGCTTCTACCATGAGCGCCTACAACTCGCTCAATGGCCACTGGTGCGGACAGAACCGCACACTTCTCACCGAGATCCTGCGCGAGGAGTGGGAGTGGGACGGCATCGTCATCACCGACTTCATTATGGGTTTGCGCGACCCGGTGGCCTCGGTGCAGGCCGGGTGCAACATCGAAATGCCGCTTCGCCAGCAGCGGGCCGCGGCGCTGCCCGACGCGGTGGCGTCGGGCGAACTGGACGTCGCCGACGTGGACGCCCGGGTGGCCGAAACGGTGGCCACGCTGCTGCGGTTCGCCTATGTGTGGCAGAGCGCTCCCGACGCGTCGGTAATCGGCAGCGACCAGCACCGGGGGTTGTCCCGAGAGGCGGCCTGCCAGTCGATGGTGCTGCTCCGCAACGACGGCATCCTGCCGCTTGAAGCTGCGGGCCTCAGCAAAGTGGCAGTGCTGGGGTCGCTGGCCGCGGTGCCCAACCTGGGCGACCAGGGATCGAGCGATGTGGCCCACACCTCTGATCCGGTCACCATGCTCGATGGACTGCGGGCCGCGTTCAACGGAGTGGAGGTTGTCCATAGCGACGCCGATGCGTCGGTGGCCGCTGACGCCGATGTTGCGGTGGTGGTCGTGGGCTACACCAAGGACGACGAGGGGGAGTACATGGGGAGCGGGGACGAGACCCCGTTCTTGACGCTGGCCCCTCCGATGGACCATCCCGAGCTGGGGTTCACCGACCCCGCCCAAGCCGAGTCGCTCGGCGGGCTGTTCGGCGAGGAGTCCGAAAGGGAGGGCCTGGCCCTGGGCGGCGATCGAGACTCGCTTCGACTCCACCCCGCCGATGAGGAGCTGATTGCCGCGGTTGGCGCCGTCGCCGACAAGGTGGTGGTGGCGATCATGGCCGGCAGCGCGGTGGTGGTGCCGTGGCTGGACGACGTCTCGGCTGCCCTCATGGTCTGGTACCCCGGCAGCGAGGGGGGCCATGCCTTGGCCGACGTATTGCTGGGCAAGGCCGAACCCGGTGGGCGACTCCCGTTCGCCGTTCCCTGCGATGAGGCCGACCTCGTGGCGTTCGACAAAGACGCTGCCGAATTCACCTACGGGCTCCTCCACGGCCAGTGGCATCTCGACGCCAATGGCACCGCCCCCCATCTGCCCTTTGGCCATGGACTGAGCTACACGGAGTTTGAAGTGGGTGATGCCCGCCAGGAAGGCGGCCACGTGGTGGCGATGGTGGCCAACACCGGGGCGCGGGCTGGTTCGACGGTGGTGCAGGCGTACGGCGGGGTGCCCGGATCGGCCTACGAGCGTGCACCCAAGCGGCTCGTCGGCTTCGTCAAAGTGCGCTTGGAGGCTGGTACCGAGGCCGAAGTGGCGGTGCCGATAAATCAGTCAGTACTAGACGTGCGGGACGACGGCGCCTGGGTGACCGAGGAAATGCCCGTACAGCTCTACGTCGGATTGGACGCCGGCTCGGTCCAAGCCATCTGATCCCCCTCCCCGCTCAGGCCTCTTGGAGGAGCCAGAGGCCGACCACGCTGTAGAAGACCATGACCAACAGCATGGGACGCTGCGCCCAGGTGGCCTCGCTGGCGTCGCTGGTCTCCACCGCTCGGTCGTGGGCCACCAGTACTGCGGCGATGTGGCCGACGACGATGGCCGAGAACTGCACCCAGGCGATGGCATCTGTAGACACCAGGAAGAAGTTCACCGCCCAGTCGGCGGTCCCGAACCAGTTGGACCCTCGGTCGAACGGGTTCGACAGCAGGCGCAGGAAGTTCTGGCCGCCGTCGAGCACCAGCAGCGAGAAGTAGTGGGCCACGGTGTAGCCCAGCGCGATGGGCACTAGGGAGTGGGCGAAGCGCCGGGCCACATCGGCTGAGGACTGATCGGTGAACCAGCCAACGGCCAGCGACCCCAGGTAGTAGAGCGCCGCCATGATGGCGATGACGACGATCATTCCTGCGGTGTTGATGCCGGTGGCGGTCCAGCCCCGGTGGGTTCCCACCAAATCGGGCCACAGGGTACTGCCGGCCAGCGAGTCGAAAGTGGTGCCGCCCAGCACCACCAGCAGCACGGCCAGCAGGTCGATGCGGGGGGTCAGGGTGGTCAACCCCGACAGGGGTGCCCGCAGCCGCACCGCTCCGGTGTCGTCCCGATATAGCGGCGACATCCGGGCCAGCAGCGAAAAGAGAACCCCGAACCCGTCAGCCTGGCGCACCCACTGTCGCCCGAACACCGCCGATCCCCCCACCATCCCCACCGTGTAGGCGATCATGGCTCCGGCCACTGCCTGGTTGGTGGTGCCGTCGTGGTAGCAGAGCTCAAAAAACAGAAACCATCCCAACGCAATTACCGCGGGCCAGTAGCCGCCGGGGATCTCGTCGGTGTCCTCGATCTGCGGCAGGCCCAGCTTGCCCGCCGTCCATTCGATGGCGGCGGCGATGGTCTCGAACGGGTTGAGCACCCGCCACACGTCGCCGAACACCGCGGCCACCATCGCCATCCCCACCCACAGGGCCACATACACCGTTAGGGGTCCGAAGCGTTGGCTTCCCACTGCAGCATCGCTGACGCTGCTGGCCAGGGCCAGCACGAACACCGCCAGCGACGCCAGCCGAGCCGGCACCGCCACCGCATCCAGCACCCGGCCGAAGGCTCTTCCCAGACTCCGGCCCGAGGCGGCCTGGGGCAGCCAGGCCCGATGCCAGAAGAAGCTCAAGCTGACGAAGGTGGCCATGAGGGCCACGGCGGCGCCGATGCCGAACAGATAGAACGGCAGGGGCAAGTCGCCCCGCGACCCCACCCCGTGGGCCAGCACGGTGTTCAGCGTGGTCACGCCAGGATCATCCCACTTGGAGCTCCATCACCAGATCACCGCGGTGGTGGGTCTCTACCTCGAAGATGCCGGGGATGTTGGCCTCAAAGGTGATGGATCCGGGCTGTCCGGGAGCAAAGGGCACCACGAGGTCGTAGCCGTGGATGTGCAGTTCGTCGGTGGTGTCGCCGTTCACGATGATGGTGACGGCATCTCCAGCGTCTACCCGGTGGCGATGCACCCCGTCCACCGGCTTGCCCCCCACCACTTCCATCTCGATGGTGGTTCCCGAACCGTCACCCAAATCCATAGGTTCAAGGTCTTCATCTGCACCGGGGATGGTCACAATGGCAGTGGCATCGAGTATCTCGCCGTTCACCGCCAGAGTGGCGTGGTTGTTGGCCGACATCTCCACCCGAATCTCGTAGTCGCCGGGCTCTTTGAGGTCGACGTGGGCCCAGTGGGCGTACAGCCGCCTGAGCTTCACCCCGTCCACATAGATGTGGAAGTGCCCCTCGCCGTCGACCGGGTCGGTGGAGGCCCTTTCGGGGGCCAAAGTGAAGCCGGTGGTGATCACCTCGAGGTTGACGCCGGACATCGGGTCGAGGTGGGTTCTGAGCTCGATGGTAGGCACCGGCTCGTAGTCCACTTCCATCAGCGTTGAGTGGTCGTGGTCGTGATCGTGCTGGTGATCGCCGGCGCTGTCGTCCATGGGCATCTGGTCGCCGGCGCTGTCGTCGTTGCCGCATGCGGTGGTCAGCAAGCCGAGAATGGCCAGCAGGCCAATCAAGTAGGTGGCGCCTCTTCGGGTGATTCTCATCTCATACTCCCTGGACGGGTGCTGTGACTTCGGGGACGTCGTTGGAGGCCGAGTTGACCAGGCGCGAAACCTCGTAGGCCTCCAGGGCATCGTCGGGGTAGGGCTCGAGGAGCTGCGTCAGAGCGTCGCTGTCGTCGAGGGCGGTGTCCAGCCAGATGTCCTCTGCTTCCTCGGCCAAGATGACCGGCATCCGGTGGTGGATCGGCTTGAGAACTTCGTTGGCCGCGGTGGTGATGATGGTGCATGACGGGATGCGGTTGCCCTCGGGATCGGTCCACATTGACCACAGACCGGCGAAGGCGAAGGGCTCTCCTGACCGCATGGTGATCCTCATTGGGCGCTTGGAGTCACCCACTTTCTGCCACTCAAAGAAGCCATCGGCGGGCACCAGGCATCGCCGGTTCTTCAGCGGACCGCGGAAAGTGGGCTTCTCAGCCACCGTCTCGGCCCGGGCGTTGATGAGTGGGCGGCTGGAGGGGCCGTCCTTAGACCACGATGGGATCAGACCCCAGCGCATGAAGCCGGCTTTGCGGGCGTCGCCGCCGATCACGGTCAGCACCTGCTGGGTGGGAGAGACGTTGTATCTGGGTACGAAGCTTTCGGGGTCACTGTCGAATTCAAACCGCTCCGCAAGTTCTTGCAGGCTGGCTGTCAGGCTGTACCGGCCGCACATCTCGATCCCATTATGCGGCTGACGGGGGCTTCTAACCAACCCCCCCGACCGCTGTCTCAGTGCCAGTCGTGCGATGGCGGCATGGCCACGCCCGAGTCGATGCTGCGCACGTCGGTGGCCACCACGTTCACAGTCCCGTCCCATCGGGAAACTCGTCCGGTGACCACGATCACTTGGCTGCCCAACTCCCGGCGGCGGCGGGCGAACAGATCGGAATAGACGATCACCTGGGTGTCGCCGGTCTCGTCTTCGATGGTCACAAAGACGGTGCCGTCACGTCCACGGGGGTGCTGGCGGGCCACCGGCCAGCCGGCCACGGTGACCATATCGTCTTCTTTTTGAGCCTCCACCTCGGCGGTGGGGAGCACGCCGGGATCGAGGGTCGGCCGGAGGAACTCCATGAGGTGGCCTCGGGGGTACATCCCCATGGTTCGGTATTCGCCCATCATCTTCTCCCGCTCGGTGAAATCGGCGAGCTGGGGCACCCGGTGGTCGGTCGACAGCGACAGGGCGGTTTGGCCGGAGCCCGAGGGCCGGTTTTGCAGCCCCGACTCCCACAGCGCCTCCCTTCGGTTCGCGGCAATGGCGTCGAACGCCCCGGCCAGCACCAGCGACAACACGGCTTGGTCCTTCAGCCCCGTTCGGCGCACCAAGTCTCCAGCGGTGGTGTAAAGCCCTTGGCGCTGCCGTTCGGCCACGATGAGCTGGGCCGACTCCGCTCCCACATCCTTGATGAACTGAAGCCCGAGCCGCACCGAGGCGCCTTCGGGTGAGCACGCGGGGCTGCTTTGGTTGACGCACGGGTTCAGGAACGGCACGCCGAAGCGTCGGGCGTCCTGTTTCAGCGTTTCCATGGGGTAGAAGCCCATCGGCTGGTTGTTCATCAGCGCGGTGAAGAACTCCACCGGGTGATAGCGCTTCAGCCATGCCGCCTGGTAGGCGGTCACCGCGAAGGCATGGGAGTGCGACTCCGGGAACATGTAGTGGCCGTTGATCTTGGCGAAGATCCTCTTGGCCGCCTCTTCGGGGACGCCGTTTTGGCGAGCGCCCTCGGCGAAGCGCTTCCAGTGCAGGGCGATGAGGTGCTCGCTGTTGGGCCGGGCGAAGGCGCGGCGCACCTCGTCGGCCTCAGACGCGGTCATGCCGGCCACGTCCTCGATGAGCTGCACCACCTGCTCTTGCCACACGATGATGCCGTACCCCCGCTCTAGGGCCCGCTTCTCCAGCGGATGGTCGTAGTCCCAGTCAGCATCGTGGCGGTAGCGCTCCACAAACTGGGACACCGCGCTGCCCTGCACGCCCACGCCGGGGCGGATGAGAGCCACCTGATAGGCGAGGTCGAGGAGGTTGCGGGACTTCAGCCGCTGGGCCATCTTCAGCTGCGCGGGGGATTGGAGCAAGAACACCCCTTTGCAGAGACCGGCGTTGATCATGTCGTAGACGCCGGGGTCCTCCGGGCTGATCCGGCCCAAGTCGGGCCGGCGGCCCTCCCGCTCGGCCACGAGGTCGAGGGCCTCGTCGATCTGGTCGAGCACCGGCAGCGACAAGATGTCGATCTTGGCGAAGTCGGCGTCGGCCACGCTGTCTTTGTCCCAGTCCATGATGTAGCGGCCGTCGGTGGCCCCGGCCCGGATCGGCACCATCTCCGGGATGGGCGAGCTGCTGAGCACCATGCCGCCCACGTGCTGGCCCAACCCCCGGGGAGCGCCCATCAGTTGGGGGGCGAGCGCAAGCAGATCCCGCCATCCGGGGGCGTCCACCTTGTCTTTGAACTCCGCCAACTCCATCATCTCGTGGCGCAGATCGGCGGCGTGGTGGGAGTGCAGGCGTTTCGACAGCAACCCGAGGCGCTCCTGAGGCAGTCCCAGGGCCTTGCCCATGTCTTGGATGATGCCCTTGACCTTGTAGGTGGTGATGGCCCCGGCTAGCACGGCGTGCTCGGGCCCGAAGTGGGCGTGTACCCGCTCGATCAGCTCGTCGCGCAGCCCCCGGGGGAAGTCGAGGTCGATGTCGGGCAGTGTGGTCATGTCTTCGGAGATGAACCGCTCCAAGGTGAGGTCCCACTTCAGGGGATCCACATGGCTGATGCCGATGAGGTAGCCCACGAGCAGGGCCACCGACGAGCCCCGCCCCCGTCCCGGCGGCCTCTCCTCTATCGGCGTGTCGGGGCCGACCTCGCCCCGCTCCACCATGATCTGTTGGCCCAGAAGGGCGATCTGGCGGTAGAGCAGCAGAAACCCGGCCAGGTTGAGCCGCTCGATCAAACCGAACTCCTCGGCTAGACGACACTCCACCTCCTCGGTCACGCCGCCGTACCGCCGGACGGCTCCCTCCCGACAGAGCTGTTGCAGGTAGCTCAGAGGCGTGCAGCCGGGGGGCACCGCGGCATCGGGCAGGGCGTAGCCCAGGTCGGTGCTGAGGTCGAAGCAGCACTGCTCGGCGATGCGGAGGGTGTTGGACACCGCCTCCGGGCACTTGGCGAAGAGCCGTTCCATCTCCGCGGCCGGCTTCAGATGCAGATGGTGGTTGGGCCGCAGGTGGGGCAGGGCTTGGTCGATGGTGGTGTTGAGCTTGGCCGCCACCAGCGCCTGCTGGAGGCGAGCGCGGTCGGGGGTGTGGTAGTGGACGTCGTTGGTGGCCACCACCCGGGCGCCGGAGTCGGCCGCCAGTCTGATCAGCTTGCGGTTGCGGTCGGTGTCGCCGGCCAGGAAGTTCTGCTGAAGCTCCACGTACACCGAGTTCGGCCCGTACCAGTCGAAGTACTGCTGCAACAGGCCGTGGGCCTCCCCGAAGCGGTCTTCGGCTGCCAACCGCGCCAGGGGGCCGTCGCGCCCTCCGGTGAGCAGCACCACGCCCTCGCAGTGGTCGGGCAGGTGGGAAGGGTCGAGCTTCGGTTCCCGGCGGTCGTCGGCGTTGGCCAGGGTGAACAGGCGCGAGATGTTGGAGTACCCGGTCCGGGTCTGGGCCAAAAGAGCGAGCTTCGAGCCGTCGGTCAGCGTCAGCTCTCCGCCGGTGATGGGTTGGGTGCCCAGGCTCTTGGCCAGACGGGCGAACTCCAGTGCGCCGCACAGGTTGGTGTCGGTGAGAGCCAAAGCCGGATAGCCGAACTGCTTGGCTTGGGCCAGCAGCTCGTGGGCATGCGACGCCCCCTCCCCGTAGGAGAAGAAGCTTTTGGCCCGAAGCTCCACCCAGTTCGCCATCAGAAGTCCGTCGTCAGCAGTTCGCCGCTAGTAGTTCCCATAGACAGCTCGCAATCAGGCGCTTTGTCGGTACCAGCGGCGGTCGACGCAGTCCCGGAATAGGGTGATCAGCCGCCCGTCGCCGGGGTCGACCCGGTAGTAGGAGCGGGCCACCGGCTTGGGGAGCCACCACAGGTCGAATGTCCATCGGTCGTCGATTCGGGCCACCTTCTTCCAGCGTCGGCCCGCCCGCAGCGAACGCGGCTCGCCCTTTGAGTTCTCGCGCACGTCCACTGGCCGGGGCGTCAGCAGGGGTCTGATGGTGTCCTGGGCCGACGGGTCGAGGGGCATCTGGAGGAACCGCATCTCCGGCACCGGGTGCCACGGTGCCACGCCAGCGATCCGGTACAGGGCGTGGTCGCCCCTCATCAGCGGCCGCAGCCGCCGGTCGGCCTCCACGAGCCGCCCGAGGCGGTCGCGTCGCGCGTCCTTCAGCAGTGTCAGCTGGGCGACCGACTCGCCGGTGAAATCCGACAGGGTGAGGGTCACGTCTTCGACGGGACGGCGCGGCGGGTCGGCCTCCAGCCGGTCTCGGATGATCTCCGAGGCCCTCTCCCATGTGCCGATGGGCTGTTTGAACCGCACGCTGTGCTCCCACGCCGGCCAGCCGGGCGCCTCGCACAGCAGGTGCGCCGACCCGGCGAGGCGCCCCTTCGCCTCCGGTCGGGCGAAGGCCCGCAGCAATACGGTGTCCACCGCCATCAACAGGGCCTCGATGGCGGGGTGCAGCGCCATCGAGATGTGCTCGACCACCGGCTCTTCACACGTCTGGGGAACGACGGGGCTGTCGTCGATGCCGTTACACAGCGACCACGCCCGCAAGCCCTCGAGACCGAACCGGTCGGAGAGCAAGTGCCCGCTCACCGAGGCGACGGCGCCCATGGTGTGCAGGCCGAAGCGGTGCAGGTCGCCCTTCATGGCGGCCGAGACGGGGAGCAGGTCGATGCTGTGGGGGGCGAGGAAGGCGCCTGGGTCGTCGCCCACCCCGCAGGCGCCCGGGCCCCGGCGGGTGCGGGCGGCGACGAAAGCGGGGAACTTGGCGTCGGCTGTCCCGACGCGGGGGCCCAGAAAGGCGGGGAGCGCGCTCATGAGCGCGGAGACCGCGCCCGATTCGCCCCCGTACAGCCCCTCCAGCCCGTCGAGGCGGACATAGGCCGTGCCCAGATCGGCCGCCTCCACCCGGTCGCTGACCCCTTGCAGGTCGGCCACCATGCGGCGGAAAGCCCGCCGATAGCAGGGCTCGTCAGCGTCCAGCACCACAGCACTGGCGTGGTGCGACATGGCCTCTTCCAAGGTCATGCCCTCCCTCACCCCGACCGCGGCGGGGAAGTAGTCGACGACCAGAGTCCTCGCGGCCGACGGGTCGCCGTCGACGATCAGCACGGGGCTGTCCTCCAAGTGGCGATACCGGCTCATCTCCACCTTCGCCCGCAAATGGGTCGCCAGCACGCACGCAACCCTCATCGGGCACCCGTGCGAAGGCCGCTGCAACTACACAGGACAACCTTATTGACGCCAGTGACACATTCGACTCGGCGTGGTGGATGAGCCGCTTAGATGGTTTGGGTGCCGTCTACTCCGAGGGCGATGGCCAAGACGATGGCGATGCCGCCGAGGAGGCGGGCGGTGACGGAGAGCAGGGGGGTGGGGACAGCGCGGAACCACAGCAGGGCGGCGGTAACGAGAGCGGCCAGCACCACGCCGGCCATGGTGCGCAGGGCGCCGTCGTGGGCGGCGGTGGCCAGCACCACGGCGACGAGCTGGGGGGTGAACAGCACGGTCAGGGCGATAAGCGCCACTTGGGTTCCGGCCCGGGGCTCGTCGTGCAGCGGGCGGGCGGGCCACACCATCCACCGCAGCCCGGCGACGGCGAAGGGCACCGCAGTGGCCAGCCGCCAAGTACCGGTTGTCACCGACAGGCCGTCGAGGATGGGATCGGCCAGCGCAGCGATCACCCACAGCGCGCCCACCGCGGCGGCCACGGCCAGCATCACCCGGGGGCGCCACTGATCCCGGTTGGAGGGCCGCCAGGCCACGCTCAGCGCTCCCGCCGCCGGGTTGGCCGCGGCCAGCACCATCAACATCACCGGTCCCAGCCCGCTCATGTCAACTGCCCTTTCGTGTCAATGGCCTGTTCAATCGAATCGGTTGACGACAATCCGAGTCGGCTCATGGTCTTTCTGCTTTCATGGCTTGTTTCCTCCGAGGTTGAAACTGACGTCGGCCATCAACAGGCCGGAGATGGCGTGCTGCTGGTCGTCCACCCTGGTTTGATCGTCGTAGTACCAGGCGCCGTCGTCGGCCTGGGCTTCGGCGAGGCGGACCGCGCCGCACTCCAGCCGGTCTCGCAGCGGCGCGTCGGCGAGGCGGGGCTCGTTGAGCCAGAGCCATTCCAGGGCCCCCAGCCCTTCCAGGATGGTCCCGTAGCCGCCGCCGCGGGGCATGGGCAGGTGCGAGATCTTGGCCACCCCCTCCCGCTGGGCGTCCCAGCGGATCATCTGGCCAAACCGCCCGGCCAAGCGCTCGGCGTAGGCCAGGTGGTGGTCTTCCAAGCCCCACTCCACCGTCTCCCCCAAGGTGTAAGCCGCCCACTGATCAGGCCACGGTGGGGGCCACAGCTCCTCCAGCTCGTCCCGATCGGTGGCCAGATAGTCCAAGATGGCCCACACCGGCTCGTCCCACCCCTCGCCGGGGAACGCCTCGTGCAAAAGGGCCAAACCCCAAGAGGCCTCTCCGGTGGCGAACCGGGACCGCTCCCCGGGCACTGGCGCGCCGGTCTTGGGATCCCAGAAGTTGAGCATCCCGCCGTCGGGCAACTGTTGGCCCACCAGGAACCGGCCCAGCGCCCGCATCTCGCCGTCATAGCGCTCATCGCCGGTGAGGATGCGCCGATGGGCCAGCGACACCAGCGTGAGCGCGGCCGTGCCCGTCTTCACCGGACCCCGGGGCGACAGCGCTGGTCCCATACCTCCGTTGTCGGTCTCCACCGCCCGCTCCAGCAGGTAGTTCATGCCTCGCTCGGCGGCTTCCACTACCTCCTGGTTTTGGCCCTCTTGAACAATGGCCAGCTGGTAGAGCGACATGGTGCCCCCGGCGTGGCGGACCAGGTTGTAGCCCGGCTTCGCTGACTCGATTCGCCGGTCGTACTCATACAGGTACCGCCCGCTGGGCTCCTGGGTGCGGACGATCCAGTCGGCCCCGGCGTCGATGGCGACCTGGCCGTCGCCGGGGGAGTACTGCGGGCACACTTCGGGCGCGGCCAGCGTTACCCGTAGCAACGCGGCCATCACCACCCACACCACTGCCCAGGCGATGAGCCGACGCGAGGCTCGACCGGACCAGAGCCGCTGCAACGACGACAAAGCGCTCACCGGAACCGCCAGAACCGGGAGAACAGGAAGGTGGCCGGCAGCCGGGTCCTCACGAACTGGCGGGCTTCTCGTCCCTCCAGCACCGTGCCGTCGCGATCCACCATGCTCCACGATGCCCCTGGTGCCACGGTGATGTCGAACCGGGCCATCCAGTCCAGCCACCGCACCCAGCGACTGGGGGTGACCAGGGTGCGATCGCGGGTGGAGGGAACCGCCCACAGGGCCAGGGCGCCGATGGCGATCACGCTGAACACCTGCACGTGGGCGCTCACCTCGATGCCCACGTGGAAGGCCACCGCCACCCACACCGCGGCCAGGCGGGTGCGTCGGAACCACAGGCCGAAGGCGATGAACAGCTCGGTGGCCACTGCGGCTGGCGAAAGCACCCAGTGGAATGCCCGAGTGGTCAGCACGTCCAAGATGGGATCGGCGAGCGTGTCGCCCAGGGCGTCGCGCACGTCGTTCTGGTAGCGGACGGCGCGGTCGTGCAGCACCCGGCCTCCCACCCAGTCGGGGTCGATCAGTTTGGAGAACCCCGAAGCGAAATACACGGCGGCGGCCTCGAACCGAAGCAGCCACATCGGCCACACCAAGCCCCGGTCGTCAGAAGGCGGGCGGCGAAGGGCATCCAACGACAGCGCCCGGCCGTTGTCGCACAGGGCCACCCCGGCCAACAGGATGACCAGAAAGGCCCGATTGTGGTGGAAGTGGGTCTGCGACAAGAAGAGGTTGTAGGCCACCACCGCGAAGGCGGCCCAGGCGGCCGTGCGCGACCACCAGCCCACGGTCATCAGCACTGCGGCGGCCACCCCGATCCACAGCAGCGCCATATACAGCCCGGCTGGCGCGTTGGGATACCACGACCACCACGGCTGCTGGAAGTGGTCGTGGTAGGTGGTTCCGTTCAACGCGTCGGCCAGAAACGGCCGCAGGTGCCAGATCACCGACGGACCCAGCACGATCCGCAGCACCGCCACCCCCCGCACGCTGGCCGGCTGGTCGATTACCTCGCTCAGCCACTGCTGGCACCGGACCCGCCAGTCGGTGGCGGCCGCATTCGAAGAAGTGATGGCCGTCATGGGTCGCCCAAATCCCGCTCATGGCTGCGGATCACCGTGACATAGGGGCCGCGGGCGTTGCGGTAGTAGGTGACAGTGGCCTCCCAGTAGCGGGTTTCGGTATCGGCGGGGGTGTTCCCGGCCACCCAGTCCAGGGCGTTGTCCAAAAAATCCAGCATTGCGTCCACGCCGGAGAAGGCGTGGCGCTGATGCCAGGGAGACCGCAGAGGCCCCCAATCGATCAGCTCGTTCCAGTCGTAGCCCTCCCAGCGGCCGTTGGGCACCGGCACCTGCTGGCCGTCGTCCAGCACCCGCACCAACTCCACCGCATAGGTGCTGGACTCGTTGAACGGCTGGAAGGCGAAGTAGTTGTGCGGATCCCGGTAGCCGTTGGCCACCAGCGCAAGTTGAGCGACGACTACTGCTGCGGCAAACCACCGTGCTCCCCGCCGGCGCCAGAGGGGGCGGGGCTTGGCCGCCGCCTGTGAGACAGCGTCAGCCGCCGTTGCCATACCTCTGCTTGTAGGCCTCCAGGTCGGGGGGCAGGCGGTCGCGTTTCAGCTCGGCGAAGTTGTCGTAGGCGGTCAGCCAGCGCGTGTGGCGCCACAGCTCCACCGCCTCCTCGGTCGACTCCGGCGGGTTGCTGATCACCGGGCCGAACAGCGCCGGGCCTCGGCCTCCATCCAGGCGGATGGTGGGCACGCCGAAGCTGCGGGTCTCATCGCACAAGATGGTGTGCTCAGACTTCAGCGTCTCCCAGGTGCTGTCGTCGGCTAGGGCGTCGTCCACCAGGCTGGCGTCGAATCCGGCATCGACCGCGGCGGCCTTGATGGTGTCGATCTCATTCACCGACTCCACCAGGTCGAATACCCGGTGGCCGATGGCCTGGTAGTAGGCGCCGATGCCGTCGTTGCCGCCCACCTCGCGGGCCTTCACCGCGGTGCGCAGCGAGGCCACGCCCACGCCCCGGTCGGGGTCGAACTCTTCCATGGGCTTGTCCCAGTTGACGATGGCCAACGAGAACAGGCCCCAGGTGACGCTCACCTCACCGGCGTCTTCGATCTGACGAACCCAACGGGCCGTCTGCCAGCACCATGGTCAAAGCGGGTCGAAGTAGAAGGTGATGGGCTCACTCATGGGGTCATTATTCCAGTCTTGGGCTAGCCGAGGATGACCTCGGCGATGGTCCGCAGCTCGTCTGCCGAGCGAGCACCCACGTTGATGCCGGTCACCGGGCTCTCCTTCCAGGCCGCCAGCCGGTCGCGGATCCGCTCCGGCGATCCCACTAGGGAGATCTCGTCGGCGAACTGGTCGGGCACTGCGGCGATGGCCTCCTCCCGCCGGCCCTCGAAGAACAGGTCTTGGATGTGGAAGGCCTCCTCCTCGAACCCCATCCGGGCCATGAGCTTGGTGTGGTAGTTCTGGCCCTTGGCTCCCATGCCCCCGATGTAGAAGCCCAGGGAGGCCTTGGTGGGGAACAGCGCTTCGGCCCGCTCCTCGTCGGAGTCGCCGGTGACCCGAATAGTGGTATGGACGGTGATCTCGAAGTCGTCAGAGCGCCCGGCGATCGACTCGGCGTACACCTCGGGGCGGAAGGGGGAGTAGTACAGCGGCAGCCAGCCGTCGGCGATCTCCACTGTCTGGGCGATGTTCTTGGGGCCCTCGGCGCCGATGAAGATGGGGATGTCGGCTCGGGGGGGATGGGTCATGATCTTGAGCGGCTTGCCCAGGCCGGTGTCGCCCTCCCCCTTGTAGGGGTGGTTGTAGTAGTCGCCCTCGAAGGTCAGATAGCCGTCTCGGGCGAACACCCGCCGCAGGATCTCCACGTACTCCCGGGTACGGGCCAACGGGCGGTTGCCGGGCTGGCCGTACCACCCCTCCACCACCTGGGGGCCGGACACGCCCAACCCCAGGATGAGCCGCTGGTTGGACAGGTGGTCGGCGGTCACCGCGTGCATGGCTGTCGCCGTGGGGGTGCGGGCGGCCAGCTGCACGATGCCGGTGCCCAGGCGGATGCGCTCGGTGTGGGCGGCCAGCCACACCAGCGGCGAAAAGGCATCTGAGCCCCACGACTCGGCCGTCCACACCGAGTCGTAGCCCAGCCGCTCGGCCTCCTGGGTCAGGGGCACGAAGCCCTCCGGCATTCCGCGGCTCCAATATCCCCAGACCAGTCCGAGTTTCATGGCGGCGACCCTATCCCGCCTGATCACCGTGAATGTTGTCGTCAGTCCGTATCCCGTTTGTCGGCATAGGTGGCAGGGCCGGTATCATGGTTCCCTATGTCCAGGGTCTGCCAGGTGACCGGTCGCCGCCCATCGTTCGGCAATAACGTGTCCCACTCGCACCGCAAGACGCGGCGCCGGTGGAACCCGAACGTCCACAAGCACCGCTTTTGGGTGCCGTCGGAGAAGCGGTGGATCACTCTCACCGTGTCGGCCAAGGGCCTCAAGACCATCAACAAGCACGGCATCGACAAGGTGGTGGCCCAGATGCGGGCCCGCGGAGAGAAGGTGTAGCTGCCATGGCCAGCGACAAGCGACCCATCATCAAGCTGAAGTCCACCGCGGGAACCGGCTACACCTACGTGACCACCAAGAACCGGATCAACGACCGCGAGCGGATCGAGCTGAAGAAGTACGACCCGGTGGCCCGCAAGCATGTGGTGTTCAAGGAGGAGCGGTAGCCACCACCGTCGACGAGCGCAGGGAGCTCTTATCGGCCGCATTGCTGGCCGAAGACCCTGCTCCGCCGCTGTGGCATCTGGTTGACTCCGGCCTCGCCGACGAGATCGTCCCCGAACTGCCCGCGCTCCGCCTGGAGCAAGATCCGATTCATCGCCACAAAGACGTGCTGGCCCACACCATTGCGGTGGTGGCCAAGACCCGAGCAGATCTGACCCTGCGGCTGGCCACGCTGTTCCACGATGTGGGTAAGCCTCGCACCCGCTCCTATGAGCGGGGAACGGTCACCTTCTACCACCACGAAGCGGTGGGGGCTCGCATGACCCGCAAGCGGCTCACCGAGCTGGGTTACCCCGAACAGTTGGTGGACGACGTGAGCGAACTGGTGCGGCTGTCAGGCCGGTTCAAGGGGTATGCCGGCGGCTGGAGCGATGCCGCGGTGCGCCGCTACGCCCGAGAGGCCGGTCCCCTGCTGGGCCATTTGAACGAGCTGGTGAGGGCCGACTGCACCACCAGGAACCGCCAAAAGGCCGCCGATCTTCAGCACCACGTGGACGATTTGGAGGCCCGTATCGCTCGGCTGGCTGAGGAAGAGCGTCGGGCCGCCGAGCGTCCGCTGATCGACGGCAACGAAGTGATGGAGCGCTACGGCATAGGTCCCGGGCCCGAGGTGGGTGCGGCACTCGAGTTTCTCTTGGATTTGAAGCGGACCGAGCCTGAGTTAGGCCGGGCCGACACCGAGACTCGGCTCGACGAGTGGTGGGCTGAGAACCGAGGGAATGACATAAACAGATGACATAAACAAGGGTGATCGCCGGGATACCCTTTGTTTTGCTGTGATAAGGAAGTTCAAATTGGGATGGTCGAATTTGGGCTTTGAGCGCCCGAAGCCCAACCGAATTTCCACCCGTTTTGCGCTCCGGGCTTATTTCTTCGTCATTTTGGCTTTCGTGGCTTCGTCCTGCCTGTCTGGCGATGCGGCCCCACTCGATTCCCACTCGTCCAGCACAGCAGAGACCCGAGTGGCCTCCGAAACGAGCACCATCTCAACTGGGGGTGTCGAAGTTGTTGAATCGACCCAAGCGATCTCTTCAGAAGTCGAGGCCGAACAGACTGCTGGACAGTCGGAGCTCCCTGGCAACGCAAAGTCCGGCAAGGCCACGCCTTCTCCCGAGCCCACTCCGACTGCTGAGCCCACGCCTTCTCCCGAGCCCACTCCGACTGCTGAGCCCACGCCTTCTCCCGAGCCCACTCCGACTGCTGAGCCCACGCCTTCTCCCGAGCCCACGCCATCTCCCGATCCCGAGCGGGATTGCCCACCTCGGACACCCCAAGATTTTCGTGTATCCGATCCCTCTCCTGTGTTGGCCAGCATCGAGATATCTCAGGCCATGTATGACTGTGCCCACGAGGTTGGTGTGGCCCTGGCCAGGGATTCCGCGGCGATCTCAACTCTGATGTCTCGCCGGGTTCAAGGCCCGGTGCTACTGCTGGGAACCTGGTTTGGCCCCTCGTTGATGGCCGAGCTTGAACGCCTCGCGCCGGATCGCGTCGTAGCGGCTGGATTCGAGGAGCAGGTCCTTGAGAGATCCCTAGCTGAATTCGAATTTGAGCTAGTACCTGTGGATCAGCAGGCGACGCTGTCGCCTCTCGGGGTGTCTTACGACCGGGTTTGGCTTGTCGACAATGACGCACCGGTGGCAGCGCTGACCGCTCTTGGCCACCAAATCGGCGCCAAGGTGATTGTCGTCAGCGGTGATCTGCGAGCGCTGCCTCCGGAGACGAGGGAGATGATCTATGGCGTCTATCAGGTAGAAGTGCTCTCGGACCTTGGAGAGGATGCGGCTTGGCAATTGGCGGCTATCCGCCGGGGCGATCAGATTCCCGGGGGCGGCTTGCTCATGTTCGAACCAGGCTTCGACCGCCGTATGGTGGCCATCTATGGCCATCCGGTGACGGGGGCCCTAGGGGTATTGGGAGAACAGGGCCCCGATGAGAGCGTCGAACGCCTTCAAGCCATCTCCGAGGGGTACGACGCGGACGGTTACGTTGTACTGCCCACCTTCGAGATCATTGCCACCGTTGCTTCGGCCGCCGCTGGCGGGGACGGGGACTACTCAGGAGAGACCGCCCGCGATGAGATCAGACCCTGGGTCGAAGTGGCGGCTGCCAACGACATATACGTGGTGCTGGATCTACAGCCGGGACGCACCGACTTTCTTACTCAGGCCAGGATGTATGAGGAGTTCCTACGCCTTCCCCATGTTGGCTTAGCGCTCGATCCTGAGTGGAGGCTTAGGCCCAACGAGGTCCATCTGGAGCAGATCGGCACGGTTGACGCGGCGGAGATCAATCGGGTGGCGGAGTGGTTGGCCGGGATCGTCCGCGAAGAAGCCCTTCCCCAGAAGCTGCTGATCCTTCACCAGTTCCGGTATTCCATGATCACGAACCGCCATCTGGTTGAGGCTCCTCCGGAGTTGGCGGTGCTGATCCAGATGGACGGTCAGGGTCCCCTAGGAACGAAGTACGCCACCTGGAACGCCTTGACCAGCCAGCCGGACGCCCACCAGTTCTATTGGGGTTGGAAGAACTTCTACGACGAGGACTCTCCAACCGCCACCTCGGAGCAAGTGCTGGAACTCACTCCTACTCCGGTGTTCGTCTCCTACCAGTAGGACAGGGTGCTAGCCCCAGCCGGTCGATGTAGTGATGCGGGGAATCCCCCCGATTTAGAGCTGGTCGACGTAGGTGTCGGTGCCCACCACGGTTTTGTAGAAGGGACCGGCCCAGCAGACGTTGGCCAATCCCGAGCCGTTGATTGCATCCACATACGACTGGAATGAGTCCCAGCAGACGTCGGGCTGTTCGTCGCAGAAGAAGATCTGGAGGGTGCGGGCCTCGGTGCCCGTGCCCGAGCCCAGGTCCATGGGGGAGTTGGAGGTGATCTCGTCGCGCTGGCGGGGCTTCCAGGTGGAGCCGATGGCCACCGGCGAGCCGGCCATCATCTCGGGCATGGCGGTGTCCCTCAGGAAGCCGTGCAGGTCGTCCTCGCTCACTCCGTCGGCCCGATCCATGGCCACCACTCCGATGCCGGCGTAGCCGTGGTCGAGGGCCAGTTCCAGGGGCACCGGGTCGTCATCGCGGTAGGCGGCCCAGCCTACGTCGGCCAAGATGGTGTGTCGGTGGGTTCGCTCGGCGAATCCCCGGTCGTTGGTGTACAGCCAGTGAACCTGGTCGCCGGCCCACTTCCAGTGCTCCTCGTCGTGGCCGTCGAGCACCCAGTAGACGGCCAGAAATGAGCCGTTGCCCGCCTGCGACACCTCGCCGCTGCCGTCGGTGATGCGCATGTTCTTGAGCGCCCGGGGGGCCACCCAGCGGGAACCGGCGAACATCCAAGGTCCGATCATGCACCCGGCGTAGAAGTGGTCTCGCTCGTACCAGCGGTTGTACTCCTTTTCGTGGCCCGGATTGGGGTCCACCAAAGTGAAGAGCATGCTGCCAACGTGGATGGGATAGTCGTTCACGCCGCCCGAAGATAGCCGTTGCGCTCTAGTGTCGGCATGGTGAGCAGCCATCCATTCCGCGACAAGGCCGCCATCGCCGGGATCGGCATCACTGAGTTGTCCAAGAACTCGGGGGTGAGCACCCTCACTCTGGCGTTGCGGGCGATCATGGCCGCAGTGGAAGACGCCGGACTGCGTCGGGAGGACATCGACGGGGTGGCCTGCCATCAAGTGCAGGACTCCATCACCGCCTCCATTGTGGCCCAGTGCTTAGGGGTGGACGACCTGTCGTGGTTCTGCGACCAGTTCGGTGGCGGCTCCACGTCTCACTCGGTGGTGGGCCATGCCGCCAGCGCCGCGGCCCTCGGCCATGCCCGCCACATCGTGGTGTGGCGCTCGATCAATGCCCGATCTGAGCATCGCATGGGCGGCACCGGCCGTCCGCCGCCGGCCATCGTGGAAACCCAGTACCAGCATCCCATCGGCTGGGTGACCCCACCGCAGTGGTATGCCATGTTCGCCCGCTCCCACATGAGCCGATGGGGCACCACCTCCGAGGACCTAGGGCGCATTGCCGTCCAGCAGCGGGCCAATGCAATGCACAACGAGCGGGCCATGATGCGGGCGCCCATGACTATGGACGACTATCTGGCCTCCCGGTGGATCGTGGAGCCGTTTCGGCTGTTCGACTGCTGCTTGGAGACCGACGCGGCCGCCGCGGTGGTCATTACCACCACCGAGCGAGCCCGGGACTTACGCCAGCCGCCGGTGCTGATCTCGGGGATGACCTGGGGCGGCGGCCACATGATGCACAGCAATCGGGTGCAGGCCGACTGGACCACCTCGATTGCCGCCAAGATGGCCCGGAGGCTGTACGAGATGGCTGGGGTCGGCCCCGAGGATGTTCAGTACGCGTCCCTCTATGACGCCTTCACCCACCTGGTGCTGGTCCAGGTGGAGGATTACGGGTTTGCCCCCAAGGGGGAGGCGGCTGGGTTCATAGCAGAGGGTGGAACCGCTCCCGGTGGGCGAATACCGGTGAACACCCACGGCGGATTTCTGTCGGAGGGCTACGTCCACGGCCTCAACAACTTGCACGAGGCCGTTCGCCAAGTCCGGGGCACCGCCGGGCGCTTCCAGGTGCCCGATGCCGAGGTGGCCCTGTCCACCGGCCAGCCCGGCTATGTGGCCGGCAACTCCTCGGCCATCATCCTGCGCCGCGATAGCTGACCGGCTCCGGACGTTCTTGGCGAGCGGTGTACCAGGCTGCGGCCGCGGCGGCCACCAGCAGCAGGGCGCTGAGCCCGGCCCAGTGGCTCAGCGAGTGAAAGCCGAAGTGTTCCATGGCCACGCCCGACGACAGACCAGCAACGGCCCCACCACCGGTCATCAGCAAGTCGGCGCCTCCCTGCATCTCCACCCGTTGGGCTACCGGAAACGCGGAAGTCAGCAGAGCGCTCCCCGCGATCAGCCCGAAACTCCAGCCCAAGCCCACCAACAGGAGCCCGGCGAACATTCCGGCGCTGTCTTCTGCGCTGTTGTGGGCCGCGGTCTCCGCGCCGATGCACAGAATCACGCCACCCAGTCCGACCATGAGGTAAGGGCCAATTCGGTCGACCAGCCAGCCCACGATGGGTGAAAAGGCAAACATCCCGATGACGTGGACCGAGATCACCCAGCCGATCACTCGGAGATGGTGATCTCCGTTGTCCATGTGCAGCGGGGTCATTGTCATCACTCCCACCATCACCGCCTGCCCGGTCAGCATGGCGATCACCGCCAGCCGGGCCGCGGGCACGGTGGCGATTCGCCGCCCCACCACCCGCAGCGGCGCTGGTCGGGCCGCGGCTTGGCCCACTGTGCCCAGCACTTCTAGTGGGTCGGGGCGCAGCCAGACATGGGTGACTGTAAGCCCGATGACGAAAAGGACCATTCCCAGCAGATAGGGGCCGGACAGCTCCGGTAGCCCGAAGAACTCGGCCACCGCCGAGGCGGGGCCCAGCGCGATGGTGGGCCCTAGAGCCGCACCAAACGTCGTTGACCACACCAGCATCCCAATTGCCCGGGCCCGCCGGTCGTCCGGGGCCAGGTCGGCCGAGGCGAATCGGGCCGCCAAGTTGGTGGCGTTGCCCGCGCCGATGCCGATGATCCCCACCACCAACAGCGGATAGAAGTCGGCCACCGCGGCCAAGAAGGCAAGGGTGGCTCCGACCGTTCCTATCGACCACCCCGCTACCAATCCCCGGCGTCGGCCCAGGCGGGCCATTCGGCGAGCCAAGGGAACAGTCATCGCCACACTGCCCACCTGCATCATGGCGGCAGCCACCCCGGCCAGTGTCTCGCTGTCGGTAATCTCCTTGGCCAGCACCGCGGCGGCCGCGAAACCCGATGCCATGGCCGCCGAGGTGGGGACCACTGAGGCCATCAGCGTTCGTGACGCCCGCTGATAGGCAGCTGTTCGCTCTTCCGTCATATCAGCGCAACTGGGGTCTTCAACGTCCTAATGGGAGGGTCTCTCTTGGGAGTTCTTGCTTGGCTTCGGCTCACTCTAGTGACAGTCTGGAGCCGATGACCGCGGTTGACCGCCCCACCGATCAGGCCCCCAAGCCCCGCCCCTACCCCGAGCGGGACTCGGCGCCGTGGTGGGAGCGCATCAACCAGCGCCGCTTCGAGTTGCAGCGCTGCGACGGGTGCGGAGCGTGGCGGTGGCCGGCCCGGGCGATGTGCGGCCGCTGCGCCTCCTTTGAATACACCTGGACGCCGTTGTCGGGCCGGGCCACGGTGGAGAGCTGGGTGGTGAACCACCACGCCTTCTTGCCGGGGTTCGCCTCCCCCTACACCGTGGTGCTGGGCCGACTCGACGAGCAGAACGACCTCTGCCTGCCCGCCACCTGGCAAAGCGACGACGAGCCTGTCCCCGGGCAGGCCATTGAGATTGCCTTCGAAGACCACACCGACGAGGAAGGCCCCTTCACCCTCCTCGCTTGGTGTCCGGCCTGAATCTTTTGCTGGCAGCGGCTTGCCGTTCGGGGTGACCTGAGCGGGGGTGGTTGTACTAGATTTCTCGCGGACCCGGAAGACAACTAGGGAGATGCCGTGGAAGTAACGGTCACCATCAATGGGGACAGCCACACCCACGATGTGGAGCCGCGCACGCTGCTGGTTCACTACATCAGAGACGTGGTTGGCCTCACCGGCACCAACATCGGGTGCGACACCTCCTCGTGCGGCGCCTGCACCATCCATGTGAACGGCGAGTCGGTGAAATCCTGCACCATGCTGGCAGTACAGGCCGACGGGCAGGACCTCTTGACCATCGAGGGCCTGGCTGACGGCGACGTGCTCCATCCCATGCAGGAGTCATTCCGCCAGTGCCACGCCCTCCAGTGCGGCTACTGCACGCCGGGCATGGTCATGGCCGCCGTATCGCTGCTGGATGAGAACCCCGACCCCACCGAGCGGGAAGTCCGCATCGGGCTTGAGGGCAATCTGTGCCGCTGCACCGGGTACCACAACATCGTCAAAGCTGTTCTGCACTGCGCGGAGGCCTCGTCATGATTCCTGCGGCATTCGACTACATCCGGGCCGGATCGGCTGAGGAGGCGCTGGCCGCCCTGGCCGAGCATGGCGACGAGGCCAAACTGCTGGCCGGGGGCCACTCCCTGCTGCCGTTGATGAAGCTGCGGTTGGCCACCCCCGCGGTGCTGGTGGACATCGGCCGCCTTGACGATCTCAGCTACATCAACGACGCCGGCGACCACTTGGCCATCGGCGCTCTCACCCGCCACCGCGACGTGGAGACCAGCGAGTTGGTGCAGTCGCAGGCCGGGCTGTTGGCCGAGGCCACCAGCCACGTAGGCGACCCCCAGGTCCGCCATCGGGGCACCATCGGCGGCTCCATCGCCCACGGTGATCCCGCCTCCGACCTGCCGTCGGTGATGCTGGCCATGCGCGCCACTCTGGTAGCCCGGGGACCGAGCGGCGAGCGGGAGATCAGCATTGACGACTTCTTCACCGGCTTCCTTGAGACCGCCTTGGGCGACGACGAATTGCTCACCGAGATCAGGGTGCCGAAGATGCCCGACGCCACGTGGGGCTTCCAGAAGTTCAACCGCCGGGCCCAAGACTGGGCCATCGTGGGCGTGTCGGCCATCGTGGACAACGGCAGCGCGGGCGTGGGCCTGGTGAACATGGACAGCATCCCGATCCGGGCCGCTGGTGTGGAGGCCGCCCTAGCCGGTGGCGCTGGTGCCTCCGACGCCGCCGAAGCGGCTGCTGAGGGAACCAATCCGCCATCCGACCTGAACGCCGGGCCCGAGTACCGCGAGCACCTCGCCCGAGTGCTCACCCGCCGGGCGCTCGAAGCCGCTGGACGCTAGCGCCCATTCTTTGGGCTCCCAGCCTTCTTCGGCCACCGAGGTGGACCGTGGGAACTGAGCCCGTATCGGCATCCGAGGTAGCCGACGGGCTGAAAGGCTGTGACTACCTGGCCGACGAGGGTTTGGCCACGGCCGTTTTCTTGGCCATGACCCTGAATCGTCCCCTTCTGTTGGAGGGGGAGCCAGGAGTGGGCAAGACCGAAACGGCCAACGCGCTGGCCGCGTGGACCGGCGGGGAGCTGATCCGACTCCAGTGCCATGAGGGCATCGACGTGGCCCAGGCAGTGTACGAGTGGGACTACTCCCGCCAGCTTCTGCACCTGCGCACGGCCGAGGCCACCGGCGGTGCCACCCGGGAGACCGCTGATGCCTTGGAAGACGAGCTCTACTCCGAGCGCTTCCTCATCAGGCGGCCCCTGCTGCGAGCCATCGCCGCCACCGAAGGCCCGCCCCCGGTCCTTTTGATCGACGAGGTTGACCGGGCCGACGACGAGTTTGAGGCGTTTCTGCTGGAGATCCTGTCTGACTATGCGGTGACGGTGCCCGAAATCGGCCGGTTCGCGGCGGCGACACCCCCCCGGGTGATCATCACCTCAAACCGCACTCGAGACGTCCACGATGCCCTCAAGCGGCGGTGTCTGTACCACTGGGTGGAGCACCCCGGCTTCGAGCGGGAGGTGGCCATCATCGGCCGGCGAGCGCCCGGGGTGAGCGAGCTGTTGGCCCGACAGGTGGCTGCCGCGGTGGGCACATTCCGGGAGTTGGGCCTCTACAAGCCACCCGGTGTGGCCGAGAGCATCGATTGGAGCCTGGCCCTGGGCCGACTCGGCGCGGCCGAGCTGACCCCTGAGATCGCCCAAGCCAGCTTGGGCTCGGTGCTTAAGTACCGAGAAGACCAGCAGCGGGTGATTGACCAGGGCATCGGCGGCCTGATCGATCAGGCCATCGCCCGGGCCGGATGAGCTCCGACCTCCAGGCCATGTTGTCGCTGATCGCAGTACCCGCCATCGCCCGTGCAGGCTGACGAGCTCGCGGTCGGCTTCGTCAATGCGCTGAGAGGCGCGGGCATCGACGTGGCTGTGGGGTCGTCGGTGAACTACTACCAAGCTCTTGGGGCGGTGGGCATGGACCAGCGCAGCTCGGTGTACTGGGCGGGTCGGGCCACTTTGGTGACTGAGCCCGACGACATCGAGCTTTACGACAAGATCTTCGATGCCTATTACGGCGGACAGCAGCTGGTGGCCACCCCAGTGGTGGAGGTGACCCAGCCCATCACCCTGGTGGTGGATGACGACGGCAATGACGATGCCGAAGATGATGGCGGTGATGACGACCCTGGCGACCCAACTCTCACGCTGCGCTGGAGCCGTCACGAGGTGCTCCGTGACAAGGACTTCGCCGACTACAGCGACGAGGAACTCGACGAGGCCCACCGCCTCATGGCCGCCATGGCGCGAATCGGCGATACCCGCCGGTCCCGTCGTCGGCGCCGCACCCACCGCACTGCTGGGCACCCCGAGTTGCGTCGCACGGTGCGGGCCGCCATCCGCAGCGGTGGGGAGCCGGTACGCCGCTGGTATACCGAGCCGGGAGAGCGGTTGCGCCGAGTGGTGCTGCTATTGGACATCTCGGGGTCGATGGAGTCGTACGCCCGAGCCCTTATCCGCTTCGTCCACGCCGCGGTGGTGGGCCGCCGCCGAGTGGAGGTGTTCACCATCGGCACCCGGCTGACTCGCATTACCCGGGAGCTGTCGTCGCGGGATCCCGACCGAGCGTTGGGCGCGGCGACCGACGCAGTGAGTGACTGGTCGGGCGGCACCCGCCTGGGCGACACCCTGGCAGAATTCAACGAACTGTGGGGTATCCGGGGCATGGCCCGAGGTGCCACCGTGGTCATCTTGAGCGATGGATGGGATCGGGGCAGTCCCGATGTGATGGCCGAGCAGATGGCCCGATTGCACCGGGTGACCCATAGACTCGTATGGGTGAATCCGCTGAAGGCCACCCCTGGCTACCAGCCTCTGGCCCAGGGCATGGCCGCCGCCCTGCCCTACGTCGATGATTTCATCGAGGGCCACTCGCTGCACTCCTTGGAGCGCCTCGCCGAGGTGCTAGCCGACAACCGGGCCCCGGCTGATGCTCGTCTGATGATCGGAGCACAGGCAGTATGAAGGAGATCTTGGCCGATTTGGACGCTTGGCGGGCCGAGGGCCGGCAGGTGGCACTGGCCCGAGTGGTCAACGTAGAGGGCTCTGGTCCCCGGGACCCCGGCGCGGCCATGGCGGTCAGTGACAACGGCGATGTAATCGGGTCGGTGTCGGGGGGATGCGTGGAGGGCGCGGTGGTGGTCGAAGCCCTCGACATCCTCGAAAGCGGTGAGCGCCGCATGGTCAGCTTCGGCTACAGCGATGACGAGGCGTTCGCGGTTGGGCTCACCTGCGGTGGCACCATCCACCTGTTCATCGAGCCGCTGGATTGGTAGCGGTGGCCGAACTCTACGAACGGCTGCGAGAGGCCATCGTGGACGAACGGCCGGTAGCGCTGGCCACCGTCATCGAAGGCCCCAACGCCGGAGCCAAGCTGGTGGTGGAGCCCGACGGCGACATTATCGGCACCCTGGGCCATTCCGAGCTGGATCGGATCGTGACCCGGGACGCAGTGGGGGAACTGGCCGCAGGTCGGACCGGTGTCCGCCACTACGGCGCCGAAGGGCAAGCCCGGGAGACCGACGTGTCGGTGTTCATCGAGTCGTTCTCACCCCCGCCGATCATGCTCGTCTTCGGGGCGGTGGACTTCACCGCAGCGCTGGCCCGGGCCGGCAAGCTGCTGGGGTTCAACGTGATCGTGGCCGACGCCCGCTCGGTGTTCGCCACCGTCAAGCGGTTCCCCATGGCCGACCGGGTGATGGTGGCATGGCCTGATGAGGTGTTCGACATCTACGGCGACCGGCTCGGCCCCCACGATGCAGTGTGCATCCTCACCCACGACCCCAAATTCGACGTGCCCGCCGTGCAGCGGGCGGTGGCCACCGATGTGGGCTACATCGGAGTCATGGGGAGCCGCCGCACCCACGCCACCCGCCTAGAGCGGTTGCACGAGGTGGGCGTTGACGAGAAGGGCATCGACCGGCTTATGGCCCCCATCGGGTTGGACATCGGCTCCCGCACGCCTGAAGAAACCGCCATCTCGGTGTGCGCGGAGATCATCGCCAACCGCACCGGCCACCGCGCACCGTCGCTGCGCGACAGCGAAGGCCCTATCCATCGCCCACCGGCCGAGGGATGAAGCGCCTCGCCCCGCTGTTGGCGGCGGCGCTGGTGCTCTCGTCTTGTAGCAGCTCCGCACCGGCCGCCGACCCTACAGCCGCTCCGGTAGCGCCTACGGCCACCCCAGCTGTCGACGCAACCGAGGCGCCCGACCCCACCGTGGCATCCGCTCCGGCGTCCACTGCGGTGGATTCCACCACTCCCGCACCTACATCTGCCCCGATTCCTGCCCTGCCCACACCCCAAGTGATTACCGGCGGCGAAGGGCCCACCGGGGATCTGGCCCTCGTCTCGGGTGGTTGGGCCACCGACTGGTCCACCCGCACCATCGACCTCGACGAGCTGCGCATCGGCATCCAGGTGATCCCCATCCGCGACCGCATACCGCCCATCGACAACCCTGACTTCGCCCCGGCATCGGAGGCTGGTTGGTCGGATCCCGAACCCGGCCTGCTGCTGGTGATGGGGGAAACCGCCCGCTTCTATCCGCTGGCCATGCTCATCGTCCATGAGATCGTCAACGACGAGATCGAGGGCCGCCCCGTGCTGGTCACCTATTGCCCGCTGTGCAACAGCGCCCTGGTGTTCGATCCGGTGGTAGATGGCCAGCGGTTGCGGTTCGGCACTTCTGGGCTGCTGCGCAACAGCGATCTGGTGATGTGGGACGATGCCACCGAGTCTCTATGGCAGCAGATCGGCGGCGAGGGTTTGGTGGGGGCCTACGCTGGCCATCGCCTGGACGTCATCCCGTCGGCCATCGTGTCGTGGGGCGACTTCAAGGCTGGCTATCCCGATGGAGTGGTGCTGGCTCCGCCTGGCCGACCTGCCAGTAGCTATGGCCGCAATCCCTATGTGCAGTACACCTCCCGGTCGGGGCCCTTCCCCGGCTTCTTCGACTCCTCCGTGCTCGATGAGCGCTATCCCGCGCTGCAGCGCACTGTCGGAGTAACGGTGGATGGTTATGACAAGGCCTACCCGTTCAGCGTGGTTCAGGCCGCCGGAGCGGTGAACGACACCGTGGCCGGGGTTCCCATCGTGGTGCTGTGGTCGCCGGGAACCGCCGACGCGCTGGATTCCCCGGTCACCGCAGATGGGGTGGACGTGGGAGCTGCCCTGGCCTTCGACCGACGGTTGGACGGCGAACCGCTGGTGTTCACCCCAGCGGGCGATGGGCGATTCACCGACGACCGCACTGGTTCGACCTGGAACGTCCTCGGCCAGGCCGTCGACGGCGAGCTGGCCGGCAGCAGGCTTGTGCCGGTGGTGCACACCAACGAGTTCTGGTTCGCCTGGTCGGCGTTCCACCCCAATGGCGAGGTGTTCGGGCCATGACCATCGCTGCGGTTGTCTTGGCCGCGGGCGCTGGCACTCGATTCGGAGGCGACACCCACAAGTTGCGGGCCCCGTTTCGGGAGAAGACCGTGGTGCAGCATGCCCTCGGCGCTGCCGTGGAGGCTGGCTTCGATGCTGTGTACATCGTGACCGGGGCGGTGGAGTTGCGCGATCTCATTCCCGACGGGGTGGTGTTGGTGGAGAACCACTCCTGGGAGCTGGGCCAAGCCACCTCGCTGCGGGCTGGTGTATTCACCGCTGAGAACGACGGCCACGACGCGGTGGTAATCGGTCTGGGCGACCAGCCCCTAGTGGGCGCGGAGTCGTGGCGGACTGTGGCTGACGCCGAGGGCGATCTGGTAACCGCCGTCTACCAGGGGCGTCGTAGCCCTCCAGTGAAGCTGGGGGCCGCGGTGTGGCCGTTGCTACCCACCAGCGGGGATGTTGGGGCCAGAATGCTGATGCAAATGAGGCCCGAGCAGGTTACGGAAGTATCCTGTCCCGGAGAACCGGTGGATTTTGACACTGTTCAGGACTTGGAATCATGGTCTTGAAGGGTTTGGAATCGAATTGAGAGATGTGAATTTGGAGGACTTGCAAGCATGGAAATGAGCAACGAGATTGAGGTGAATGCCTCGGCCAGCGATGTTTGGGCCGCATTCAATGATGTAGAGCGAATAGCCCCCTGCCTGCCCGGTGCCCAGCTCACCGAGATCGAGGGAGAAGAGTATCGGGGCGTGGTCAAGGTTAAGGTCGGGCCGGTCAATGCCCAATACAAGGGGAAGGCAACGTTCACCGAACGCGATCAGGACGCCATGAAGGTGGTCATTCTGGCTGAGGGTCGCGAAACCCGGGGACAGGGAAACGCCAGCGCAACGATCACCGCCACGGTGGAGGCACTCGGTGACGACCGGACCAAAGTCGGGGTCAACACCGACCTCAAGATCACCGGCAAGGTGGCTCAGATCGGCCGCAACCTCATTCCCGATGTGAGCGCCAAGATCATGGACCAGTTCGCCGATAACCTAGAGAGCATGCTTTCAGACTCCTCTTCCGATGATGCTTCCTCCGAGTCGGACGCTTCCGCCGACGATTCAGGGGTCAGATCCGTATCCAGCCCCGAGCCCGAGGCAGTAGACCTGCTGGATGTCGCCGGCCCGCCGGCGGCCAAGAAGTTCGGGCCCATTGCCGGGCTTATCGCCGCGCTGTGGATCATCAGGAGGATCTTCAAGAGAAGGAAGAAGAAGAAGGCCTCATCCTGAACCTGGGGGACGACGAGCAAGTCGAGGCCCTGTTGGGCCGCGTCCCTCGGGGTTCCTACGAGGTGGTGGTCAGAGCCGGTGACGGCACTCCTCGAGTGCTGAGGAATGCTCCTGTTTTGGATGACGGCACTCCCATGCCCACCCGCTACTGGTTGGTCGGCCCCGACGATGTGCTGCGGGTGAGCCAACTGGAATCGGCCGGGGGAGTGCGTCGGGCCGAAGCCGCCGTTGATCCCGATGAGCTGGCCGACGCCCATCGCCGTTACGCCGCCGAACGGGACGCCGCCATTCCCGACAACTATGACGGGCACCGTCCCTCAGCCGGTGTGGGCGGCACCCGCCAAGGCGTCAAGTGCCTCCACGCCCACTACGCCTGGTTCCTGGCCGGGGGCGACGATCCGGTCGGCAGCTGGGTGGCCGAACACCTGGAAGCCGAAGATCCGAAGTGAGTCCGCCCGTAGTGGCCGCCATCGACTGCGGCACTAACTCAACCCGCCTGCTGGTGAGCAGGGGCGGTGCCGAGACCTTGGATCGGCTCATGACCATCACTCGCCTGGGGGAAGGGGTGGGTGAGTCCGGCCGTTTGACTCCAGGGGCTATCGAGCGCACGTTGGACTGCTTGCGCCGTTACCGGGAGGTAATGGATCGCCACGATGTCGAGGCGGTGCGGATCACCGCCACCTCTGCGGCCCGGGACGCGGCCAATCGCGATGAGTTCTTCGATGCCGGCGAGGCGGTGGTCGGCAGCCGCCCTGAGCTGCTTAGTGGACTGGCTGAGGGACAGCTTTCGTTTCGGGGAGCGACCGCCGAGCTCGATCCGGCAATGGGGCCGTTCTTGGTGGTGGACTTGGGGGGAGGTTCGACTGAGCTGAGCGTCGGCACCTCGGCGTGCGAAGCGTCGATGTCGCTGGACGTGGGCTGTGTGCGGCTCACCGAGAAATATCTCCATGGCGACCCCCCGCTTCCCGAGGAGTTGCACGCCTGTCTGTCGGTGACCGGTGCCCATCTCGACGACGTCGACCGGGAGATGCCCGCGGCCCGACAGGCCCGGACTTTCGTGGGGCTGGCCGGCACCATCTCCACCGCCGCGGCGGTGGAACAAGGACTGCACCAGTACGACCGGGACAAAATCCACCACTTCGAGCTGACCAAGGCCGCCGCCGAGGATGTGTTTCGCACTCTGGCCACCGAGTCGCGGGATGATCGGGCCTTCAACCCGGGCCTAGAGCCTGGCCGGGTGGATGTGATTGTGGGGGGAATGGCGATTCTGGTGAAGATCATGCGGCACTTTGGGTTCGAGTCATGTCTGGTGTCGGAGGCGGACATCCTCGACGGAATGGTTCTGAGCTTGCTGGACTGATTAGCGAACCGGTGTGGTGGCGGGTCCTGTTAGTACAACCATCCGGCGGTGCGGCGGGCTGTCTTGAAGGGGTCGTGGTGGCGGGTCCTGTCGCTCTATGGCGGCCTGGCCGTCGGTGCGGCCAGGTCCGCCTCCGGCGCCACCCCCCACCACGACCCACTTTGTGGCCCGCCGCACCGCCTACCGAACATGCCCCCCACTTTGTTTTTTGTTTGGGAGTAGGTTTGGCGGGAGTGCGGACGTGGTCTCGGTTTCGGGGTACTCGGGATGGACAGGTGCTGCGCGGTTCTCGGGTAGAGCTGCGTCCCCTGACCGAGAGTGACTTCATCGAGTGGCAGGCAGTGCGTCGGGCCAACCGGGACTGGCTCACACCATGGGAGCCCACTCCACCCAGCACCCAACCCGATGTAGTGGAAGACCGCTTGGCTTTCGCCGCCCGGTGCAGTGCCCGAGACCGGGAGCGCCAGATGGATGCCGCCTATGGGTTCGGTGTATTCGCCGAGGGTTGTCTGGTGGGGGAGATGAACCTGTCGGGGGTGCAACGGGGACCGTTCCAAAGCGGCCATGTGGGGTATTGGATCGACCAGCGTCACGCTGGACGCGAGTATGCCCCTGAGGCATTGGTGGTGGTGCTGGACTACGCCTTTGAGACACTGGGGTTGCACCGGGTTCAGATCAACATAATCCCCCGCAACCAGGCCAGCCGCCGGGTGGTGGAGAAGCTGGGTATCCGCGACGAGGGCGTCGCCCTGCGCTACCTGGAGATCAACGGCTGTTGGGAAGACCATGTTCGCTACGCCATCACCGCAGAGGAGTGGCAGCAACGAGGACCGGAGCTGGTAGCCGGCTGGATGAGCTAGTCGGCTAGCTCGACTTGCTTATGGTCTCCTTGAGGGCGGCCACCCGCTCTTTGAATTCGGGCTGCTTCATCGACCAGGCCTGCGGATCGACTTCACGGGCCACTGCCGCGGCACTGTCGGCAATCCCGCCCATGTCGATGATTGTCTCTTTCATGGCCTTGGTAAGTTCTCGCGGCGCCTGGGCGGGGCGGCGGGCCATGCGCCTGGCTTCATCCAGCAGCGCGTCATCGTCCACGCATCTCCAAGCCAGTCCGATCTCAGCAGCCCGCGGTCCGTCAAGCCTCTCGCCGAACACCGCCATGGCCATGGCCGTCTGACGGTCGCAGATGTTTTGCAGCCGCCAGGTGTGACCGCCGCCAGGGTGGATGGCGATCTGGAGAAACCGGCTCTCGAACATCGCACTGTGTCCGGCCAGAATCACATCGCAGGCCAGCGCGAAGTTCATGCCGGCTCCAACCGCAGAGCCGTTCACCGCGGCCACCGTGGGGAGCGGGGTGTGGGCGACCCGCAGGAAGCCGGCGTAGATGGAGCTCAGCCTCTTGGGATCGTCAGCGGCCAGCAGCTCGTCCAAGTTGGCGCCCGCCGAAAACGCCGGCGGGGCACCGGTGAGGACCACCGCCCCCACCGATTCATCGGCCTCCACGCGGTCGAACACTGCGTCGAGCTCGCGGTTCATCTCCAGGCTGACCGCATTTCGCACCTCGGGGTGGTTGAGGGTCACGGTGGCAACACTGTCTTCGATCTCGCAGAGCACAAGAGCCATGCCATGACAATAGGGGTGCAGCGAATAAGTTGGCGCAGTGACCGATTCCCGGCCTCCTCGACGCGCGCGGCAAGCGCTGTCGTACCGGAATTATCGCCTGTTCATCTCCGGGGCCCTTATCTCCAACTCCGGCGTTTGGGTGCAGATGATCGCGCTGGCCTTTGTGATCGAGGATCTCACCGACAGCGGGACCTGGGTGGGATTGGCCGCCATGATGCAGACACTGCCGGCGGTGTTCTTGGGGATGGTCGGCGGGGCGCTGGCCGATCGCTTCCCCCGGCGGATCTTGCTGACTTTCACCAACTTGGCCCAAGCGCTCATCGCCATGGGGTTTGCGGCTATGTGGGCTTCGGGAATCGACCGTCCGGCGGCCTACATTGCCCTAGGAGTGGTGAACGGCTGCGTGAATGGCATCCAGCTTCCCGCCTGGCAGGCCTTCGTCAGCGAACTGGTTCCTCGTGGCGCTCTCTTGAACGCCGTCACCTTGAACTCGGCCCAGTTCAACGCCTCTCGAGCGGTCGGGCCCATGATCGGTGGGATCGTGCTGGCGATAGGCGGTCCTGGCTGGTGCTTCTTCACCAACTCGCTGACGTATGTGCCCGCGGTCTTGGCTCTAGTCCTCATCCAAGTGCCCCGACTGGCGCCGGCGGAGGGCGACAGGCCGAATGTATTCAGAGATGCCGCGGCGGCGGTGCGCTATGCCGCTGATCAACCCGGCATCCGCTTGTCCATATTGATTGCCGGGGTGATTGCCTTTTTTGGCCAGCCAATTATCCACTTAGTGGTGATCTTTGCCAATGACGTGTTCATGGTGGGCGAAACCCATTACGGCATCCTGGCTGCGGCTACCGGTGTGGGAGCGATGCTCAACACTCCGTTTGTGGCGGGGAGGGGAAGTCGGGTGCCCCGCAGCCGTCTCGTGGGATTCGGCTGGCCGATTTATGGCATCGCCCTGCTGGGGTTCGCGCTGTCTCCCCACTACTGGTTGGCGGTGGTGGCTCTGGCTGTATTGGGGGCATCGCACATTGCCACTGCCGCCACGCTCAATACCGTTATCCAGCTTCAGGTGGAAGAGGCTTTGCGAGCCAAGGTATTGGCCCTGTACCTCATCACCTTGTTGGCCGGGCTTCCCCTCGGCGCCCAGCTTCAGGGTTTCTTGGCCGATTTGATCGGCCCCCGGATCGCCGTGGGTGGGGCCGGGGTGCTGTTGGCCTCCACCGCTCTTTGGTGGGTGATCAGCGGTCGAACCAAGGTTCTCAATCTCGAATGAGCTCGGAAGGAGAAACTGTCACTCCTGTCGGGATACTGGATGTATGAAGGAAAACAAGGAGACCAACAAGGAGACCAAGGGGAATACGTCCCAGGGAATGAGGGTCATCCACGGCGACAACAGCGAGCCGGACAACAGCACTGGTCGATGCTTGGCGTTCGCCGAGGCTGCCCGGCAGCTGGGGATGGCGGCGCGAGGCCAAGGGCTGACTGTGCCCAGCTTCCGCAGCCCGCCCCGAGAGGTTGGCCGTCGCCGCACGCTGGCCCGCCATTCCGACGGCTCGGTGACCGTCGCGGTAATGGTGCGAAACCGTCACTGGGTCGCTGTGCTGGCGGACATGATCGAAGGCGTGGTCGTTGCCAACCAGATGGCCGGCATCGCCGCCGAAGCGCTGCGGGATCAACTCTGGGAGGCTCTGGAAGGAGAATCAGCCCAGCGCGAGGCGGCCTGATCAGCCGACGTCAACAGCAAGATTCGACCGAGGATCGGCCTACAATGACCGAGCCATGCTCCTCACTGAGATCGACCACGTTGCCATTGCAGTCCACGACTTGGAGCAGGCCATCTCTTTCTATGAGACGGCTTTTGGGGCTTCTGTGGCGCACCGCGAGATCGTGGAACGCGACGGCGTGGAAGAGGCTCTGATCAAGGTGGCCGACTCCTATGTCCAGCTCACCGCGGCCACCCGGGAGGATTCGCCCGTCGCCAAGTTCTTGGACAAGCGGGGCGAGGGCATTCACCACATCGGCTACCGGGTGGACGATTGCGCTGCCGCCTTGGAGTCCATGGTCGCGGCTGGGGCTACTGCCATCGATGCCGAGCCCCGTCCTGGCTCTCGGGGAACCACCGTCGCCTTCATCCATCCCAAAGGTGCCTTCGGCACCCTCATCGAACTGGTTCAAGAATAGTTTTTCCTTCCAAACCGTAAACTTGGTTCGTGGCGATGCGACGGGCTGCCTTGATTGTGGAGGGCATGACTTGTTCGGCTTGTGTGTCGCGCGTTGAGCGCAGCCTGAACGCAGTCGACGGGGTCGTCGAAGCCCGCGTGAACTACGCCTCGGGCCGCGCCTCGGTGGCTTGCAATGAGACCGTCGCCGATGCCCAATTGGAAGCTGCTGTGGTCTCCGCCGGTTACTCAGCACGCGTTCCCCAAGGTCTCGACGTCGAGCTTGCTGCCCAGCCCGTCGAACTGCGGCGGCTTGTAGCAGCTGGAGTGATGGGCGTGGTCGTGCTGCTGCTGACCATGGCTAATCCTTTTGCCTTTGACCTGGGTTTTTCCGCGTCGGATTGGCTGGCCGCGGTGTTGAGTGCCGCGGTGGTCTTCTGGTTGGGATGGGGATTCCACCGGCGAGCCTGGGCACAGCTCCACCATCGAACTGCCACCATGGACACTCTGGTGTCGGTGGGCACCGCTTCGTCATGGGTTTGGTCCACGGTGGTGCTGGCCGCACAGATCGGTGACGGCCACCTCTATTTCGAGACCGGTTCGGTGATCGTGGTGCTGGTATTGCTCGGCCGGCATTTGGAATTCCGGGCTCGCCGCCGGTCGGGGGATGCCCTGCGGGCTATGGCCGAGCTGGTTGCCCCCGTTGCCCGCCTCGAAGACGGAACCGATATTCCGGTGGCCAGTCTGCAAGTAGGAACCAGGTTCGTTGTGCGTCCGGGCGAGAAGATCGCCACTGACGGTGTGGTGGTCGAAGGCTTCTCGGCAGTGGACATCTCTCTTGTCACCGGTGAGCCGGTCCCGGTCGAGGTTGGCCCCGGAGACGCTGTGCTCGGTGCCTCGGTCAACGCCAACGGATCGCTGGTGGTGCAGGCCACCGGGGTGGGGGCCGACACCGTTCTGGCCCGGATCATGCAGCTGGTAGAGCAGGCCCAGACCAATCGAACCCGCATCCAGCGGTTGGCCGATCGCCTCTCGGCGGTATTCGTGCCTGCCGCAGTGGTGATCGCGGTGGCCACGTTGATCGGCTGGTTGACCGCTGGACAGCCCTCTTCCGAGGCATTTACCGCCGCGGTGGCGGTGTTGATCGTGGCCTGTCCGTGCGCATTGGGCTTGGCCACTCCATTAGCGGTGATGGTCGGCACCGGGCGGGGATCGCAGCTTGGGATCATCCTCAAGGGCGGCGAGATGCTGGAGGACACCCGGCAGCTCGACACGGTGGTTTTTGACAAGACGGGGACCGTTACCGAGGCTCGCATGGAGGTGGTGGGCATCGATGCTCCCGGAGGGGACCCCGACGAGCTGCTGGCGTTGGCCGCGTCGGTGGAGGCCCGGTCGGAGCACCCCATCGGGCGGGCCATTGCCGCGGCGACCGACGCTGGGCGAGCGGTCACCGGTTTCGAGAACCACCCCGGTTCAGGTGCTGTCGGCACGGTGGAAGGCACGGAGGTTCGAGTGGGCAGCAGAGACCTGTTCGACCAGGTGCCCGAGGCAGTGGAGTTGGCTGCGGCCGAAGTAGAGGCCATGGGTCGGGTGGCAGTGCTGGTCGGTCGGGGATCGGTGGCCGAGGCAGTGATAACCGTGGACGACCGATTGCGGGATTCCGCTCCCGCCGCGGTGGCCGCGCTCAAGTCCCTTGGGCTCGACACCGTGCTGCTGACCGGAGACCATCCCCGCCGGGCCCAAGCGGCCGGCGACGAGCTGGGGATTGATCGGGTGGTGCCCGGTGTCGGGCCCGATGGCAAGGCCGCCGAGATCGCCCGCCTGCAAGCCGAGGGCCGCCGGGTGGCCATGGTGGGTGATGGCATCAACGACGCCCCTGCCCTCAGCCAGGCCGACATCGGCATCGCCATGGGCACCGGCACCGATGTGGCTGCCGAAGCTGCCGACCTCACCATCATGTCTTCCGACCTGAGCGTGGTGGCCGATGCCATCGCGTTGAGTCGCCGGACCATGAACACCATCCGGGGCAACCTGTTCTGGGCCTTTGTCTACAACACCGCTGCCATTCCCCTGGCTGCGGCCGGAATCTTGGAACCGATCTACGCCGCGGCCGCCATGGTGGCCTCATCGCTGTTCGTGGTCACCAACAGCCTTCGCCTCCGCCGCTTCAACCGGCGTTAGCGGTTAGATATCGCCGGTTAGGAAAGCCAAAAGCACCTCATTGGTGCGCTCGGGGTCTTCTTCGGGGATGAAGTGGCCGCTGCCGGCGGGGCGGGCCCGGTAGTCGGGGAAGTGGTCCACGAAGGAGTCGGCGTAGGGGTTGCCGTGGGGGATGTGGTCGTCGGCGGGGAATCCGTCTTCGAACGCCTGGGGCATCAAGAACGCCGAGTACAGGTACAGCGCGGGATGGGGGTAGGTGCGGCCGAGGTCCTCGGGGCCGTACACCGGGAACACTCCGAAGTCGGGGTGGCTGAAGAGCAGGCCGGGGTGGTTCCACATCTCGGCCACCTGGGCCGGTGTTCGGTACACCAGGTTGCCCTCGGCGTCGGGGAAATGAAACGGCAAGGCATCCCGGTAGTAGGAGACGGCGTGGAAATGGGCGCCGGGCTGGTCGAACGCCTCCCGGTAGTGCGCTACGTCGTCAGCGTTCCAATACTTGCTGGGGTCCCAGTCGGCCATGGCCCCGCCGGGGTCTTGGGCATCGCTGTCTGCCACCGGGGCTTTCCATGGAGAGTGGGGCGGCGGGCCGTAGCTGCCCTCGACGCCGCCGAAGATCGAGTTGATGAACTCGCCGGCGTGGCGCTCCCAGAACTGCTCGGCCTCGGGCTCGCACTTGAACCAATATCCGTGGATGCCCCACGGGATCCACACTGTGCACAGAGTGTCGATCAGGCCCAGCCGGGTGAACCGGTCGGGATATTCCAAGGCCGCCTTGAAGGCGATGACCCCGCCCCAGTCGTGTCCCACCAGCGAGCAGGTCTCGATGCCCAGGGCGTCGATGAAGTCCACGATGTCGCGGGCCAGCAGGTCGCGGGTGACCCGGATGCGGGGCTTGTCGGTGCCGCCGTAGCCCCGGGTGTCAGGAGCGTAGACCCGGTAGTGCTCGGCCAGCACCGGGATCTGATGTCGCCACATGTGAGAGGTCTGCGGAAAGCCGTGCAACAGCACTACCGGGGGTGCCGCCTCGTCGCCAGCGGCCAGATAGTGGAACCGCAGACCGGCGGTTTCGACGTAGTGGGACTCGATCATGGATGCTCCTGAAAGGGGTATCGGGGGTACTTGACACTAGAACTGCGCCCGGCAGCGCACAGTATTCGCGGATGGGCGAGACTAGGGAAATGGACTACCAGGACATTTCCTTTCGGCTCGGTGACCTGGGGTTTTGTCACTAGTTTGTCTCGTTTGGAGTTTCCTTTGGCCCCATTGCCTCGTACTGTGCTCGCATGGAGACAAACACCAACCCCAACCCAAACACCACCGACTGCATCGGCTGCTACGGCGGCCACCACCAGGAGGGGTGCCCAGTATTCGAGGCGCACGACAGCCTCGCAGCCCACATCGACGCACTGGTCGAACAGTTCGACCTCTGGGTCGGGAACGGCAGGCCCGAACACCTGGCCAATATCCACCACCACCTCACCGCCGGGAAGCTGGCGGTCGAGAACCTTGAGCGGGCATCGTGACTGGCCGACTCACCGACGAACTGGTGGCCACCGCACCCGCTGGCACCTACGGCGACGGCAGGGGCGGGAACGGGCTGCGGCTGGTGGTCCAGCCGACCGGCTCCCGGTCTTGGGTCCAGCGGCTCCGCACCGAGGGAGGCCAACTGGTCAACCGGGGGCTGGGCAGCGCCGCCGAGGTGACATTGACCCAGGCACGGGAGCGGGCAGCGGCCAACGCTGGCAAGGCCCCGACACCCGAAGCCCCGCCGACACCGCCCCCGCCCGCCGACTCTGAGTCGGTGCTGCGGCTCCAATTGGAACTGGCCCAGGCCGAGGCCGACAACTTGCGGCTCCGGCTCCAACTGGCCGAACAGCCGACAGCCCCGCCCCAGCCGACAGCCATTCCCACACCGCCAGCCAGCGGCGGGCCGCTCCTGGCCGAGGTACTGGAACAGGTGATCGCCCACAAGCGACAGGGCTGGCGGGCGGGCAGCACCAGCGAGCGGACCTGGCGCACTCAGATGGGCTACTGCGACGGCCTCATGGCCACCCCAGTAGGCGGGATCGCCGCTGGCGACGTTCAGCGGGCCTTGGCTGGCCAGTCCCCGAACATCGCCCGCCTGAACCGGCAGCGGCTGTCGGCCTGCTTCCGGTGGGCGATGCTCCAGGGGTGGTGCCACGCCGACCCCGCCGCCGCTGTCGCCGGGTTCCTCCCGAAGCAGCCCGACACCGAACACCACGACGCACTCCCCCACACCGAGGTAGCCGCAGCGGTCGCCAAGGTCCGTGAGTCGGACAACTGGCAGGGGTCGCGCCTCGCTATCGAGTTCCTGGTTCTGACCGCCGCCCGCTCCGGGGAGGTCCGGGGGATGACCTGGGACGAGGTGGACCTAGACGAAGCGACCTGGACCGTTCCCGCCGACCGGATGAAGGCGGGCCGCACCCACCGGGTCGCACTGAGCGCCCAAGCGGTCGCCGTTCTGGAACAGGCACGGGACCTGGCCGACGGGTCGGGGCTGGTGTTCCCCTCCTACCGGGGCAAGCAGTTGGCCCCGGCAGCACTGGTCAAGATCACCAGGCCGCTCCTGGGGACGACCTGCCACGGGTTCCGGTCGGCGTTCTCGGTCTGGGGCCACGAGTCGGGGTACCCGTCGGAGTTGATCGAAGCAGCCCTGGCCCACACCGACACGAACAAGGCCAGAGCCGCCTACGCCCGAACCGACTTGCTGGACCAGCGCCGCCCGGTCATGCAGGCGTGGGCTGACCACATCGACTCCTGACGAGCCATCGGGGGCAGGGCAAGGCCATAGCATGTCCGTTTATGGACGCACCTCCGATCAGATACGTAAGCCAGGCCCAGGCCGCAGCGATTTTGGGCATGTCCGCGCGCACGTTCCGCCGCCGACGTGACGAGCGGGCCGACTTCCCCAGGCCGCGCGACTTCGGCGGGGGCATCAAGCGGTGGCGCATCTCCGACCTGGAGGCGTGGGCCGAGTCCCAGGCGGTCGGCTAGGGTCGGCCTAATGATCTTCCGTAGGCGCACTTCACCCCCCCCCCCCCAGTCGTTCGCCATTTTTGGCCCGTTAGGCGAGTGGACTGAGAACACCGGCCCTGGAGTCCCTCGGTGCCAGCGGAACCCAGCGCATGAGATTGAGCCGGGCGATAAGGGCTGGCGCCATTACTCCGAGGCGGAGGACCGGGTTCTGTGGACGTGCGCTGACTGCGAGCCACCGACCAAGCCGGGTAAGCGTCGGCGGCGGCGGTGACTGCCGACACGCTCCCAGCCCTGCGGTCAGTCGAGGCCGTTCTTGCAAGCTCGTTCGACCTCCCCGCCGAGTTCCAAGAACTGGCCCAGTACCCGATTGAGTTCGTCCCGCTCACTGATGCCGAGGCCGCGATCCGCAGCGCCGACAAGCGGCTGCGGGACTTGGAGGGAACTGCGTCGAAACTGCTGGCGTGGCTCCGGTGGCATTGCACAGCGCCGGAGTCGGGCAACCCCGACCGGATGACCCAGACCGCCTACGCCGAGCACGTCGGGGTCCAACAGGCGACCATCTCCCGCTACGTGAACGCCTGGAGGCTGTACGCCTCCGGTGAGTGCCAGTCGATCAGCGAGGCCCATTTCCGGGTCAAGCAAGGCCGAGCGGGCAAGTCGCTAGCCGAGCAGGTGTCGCCCATGATCGACTCCGAGGCCCGGTCGAAACTGTCGGCGTGGGTCCAAGCCGCCGACCCGTTGCACATGCCGCCAGGGGAGCGGGAGCAGTGGCTGCGGGACTTCGAGGGACTGGCCGAGGTCGCTGCGGCAGCGGTGGCCAAGCTGGGAGGCCGGGTGATCGAGGGGGATATACCCTAGGGTATATTCCCGCTGGCCAATGCGGTGACTGTCGTTCCTGACCAGGGGTTTCCCCTTGTAACTTGGCAGCCATGAACACCGATACATCAGCGCCGAGGGTCCGGCGACACCGGGCTACGAAGCGCATGGCCGACAAGGGGGTCACTGTGTCCACCGTTGAGGAGAAGGAGCGGGCCGCAGACGCTTTGGAACTAGGCGCTGCGTTGCAGCGGCTGGGCTGGGCGGTGAACCGCATCCAGCGCAACGCCGACGGCGACCCCTCCTACATGCAGACGGTGACCGCAGGGGCCCTGCTGGTCGCCTACGACAACAGGCCAGGGGCGGTGGCCGAAGTCGATGCGCTGGCCGACACCGCCAAGGCGTGGCTCGACCTGCTTTACAGCGACAGCTTCCCCCTCACGTTGCAGGATGCAGTCGATGGCTGAGGTCACGACCACCGAGGCCCTGTGGCAGATCATCGACAGCGCAGCGTCAACAGGCGCTGTGGCCGTGGGGTCGGCCCCAGATGACCCGACAGCGAAACTGGCGTTCATCGCCGAGGCGACCGCAGCAGCAGCCCTAGCTGGCGAACTGGCCCGCCGTGAGGACGGGACAGCGCCACGCCCCGGCGAGATGCTGGCCGCCCTGCTGTACTACTCCGACGGCGGGGCCGACTCGCTGCCCCCTGGCCAGTCGTGTATGGCGATCTGGTCCCGGCGCATGGCATCGGTTGCCGAGGCCCTGGACAGCTTGGAGCGGCACGCCAACGAGGGGGAGTCGTGACCGTTCCGACAGTCCCAGTCCCGATCCCGATTTTGCGCCTCGCAGCCAAGCACCGGCAGCCCAAGGGCAGCACCGTCGAGGTGGCCACCGACAGGTTCCCTGATCTCGTCGGGATGCGGTTCTACGGCGGGAACGGCGTGTACGTGACCTGTGAGGACGACACGGGGTGACCGCAGTAGAACTCCCCCCGGCGGCAACCAGGGGGAGCAGGAGTCGGCAGGACAGCGCGACAGGGGCCACTGTACCTGACCAGCCCAGCGGGCCTGGCCTTGAAGGCGAGCCGGTCGGCTGGCACAAATGCCGGAATGACCGGCACATGATGGGCGGCAGCAGGAACCCCAGCGACCCGTGTACCCCGATCTGCGACCCGACGCTGGAGGCCGGGGTCGATGGGTACTGGAGGACGGTCAAGCCAGCGACCGCAGACGGCCCTGGGATCAGGACCTGGGAGTCGCTCGACGGCTGGCCGTGGCACACCTTGCTGGACAGCGACGACAGCGACTTCACGCCGATAGCGGCCACCCCAGCGGGGAGGACGCTGCTAGTCGATGGGACCGTGACCCTGCTGCACGGGCCGGGAGGGACCGGCAAGTCCACTACCGCCCTGCTGCTGTGCGCTCAGGTGGCCGACGCTGGCGGGCGGGCGCTGTACCTGTCTTGGGAGCGGCACCTGCAACAGCGGCAGGTGTCGCGGCTGTTGCGGGCCGCTGGGATGGACCGGCTAGCCGACCCGGCTAACGGGTTCGCCCTGGTTGACATGCTCCAATCCGACGGCCAGGGCGACGACGCGCTCAGGGATGACAGGCGGGCTGAGAAGTGGGTCCGGCGTGCCCCGCGCGGCAAGCCGTCGCTGGTGGTCATCGACTGCGTGACCACAGCCGGGGGCGCATACAACGACGCGCTGGGGTACGCAGCATGGATCAAGGAGATGTGCCAGCGGTGGATGGGCGACACCGGGGCCAATCCGCTGCTGCCGTCGATGCTGCTGATCGACCACCAGTCCAAGTCGGGCAAGGGCGAGGCCCGCGGCTCGGCGGTGAAGCGGGAGCAGTGCGATATCGAGCTAGAGGCGGCTGGGGCCGCATGGACCCAGCACGACCCAGGGGAGGTCAAGCTAATTGTCCGGCGGGACAACCTTGGGGTGATGCACGCTCGCAAGGGCGAGGCCGCAGCGGTGGTCAAAGGACGGCCCACAGCGACGGGGCTAGACCTGGAACTGTGCGACTCGACAGGGGCGACACGGGACGTGCTGTCCGAGGTGTTCGAAGCCTTAGGGGAGGGGCCTGCTTCCCGCAAGGGGCTACAGCGTGCGGTCGGGGCACGGTACGCCAGCATCGCTGATGCGGTGTCCACGCTCATAGCTGACGGGGTGGCCGAGGAACTGGACGACGGGCGAGTAGGGCTAGTCGGATGACCAAGGGCAGTTCCCGACCAGTCCCCCACGTGGGAACTGGGCAGCAGCGAGAACCTGTAACTAATTGGGCAGTTCCCGCCTCATCAGTTCCCAAAGGCTGCCCCCTAGAAGGGGCAGCCTGGGAACTGGGTACTGGGAACTGGTCAGGGAGTCACGACTGCGGAGCCACCGTGAGGCGTGCGCCGACCGCCGCTGAGCCTGTCGAAGTTCTTTTATTTGGGACAGGGTGAAGTAGCCCGTTTACCCCTACCCATATATCCAACGGGAAATGTCCGACCGGCGGCGACGCGATGCCTGGTTGTGCGGCGGTGGCTCATTTCGCCTGGTTTCCGCTGGGCAGGACAGGCCATACACACGACCTCTGGGGCGGCCCCTGGAACTTCGACAGTCGGCCTGGTGGGTGTGTGTATGGGCCTTGTATGGGAGGGCTTGGCTTGCAGGAGTTCTCCTGCAAGGCCGTCCGTAGAGTGCCACCTGTGACGACGAGGCCCGCCCGTGCATCCCTGGCTAGCCGGGGGACGGCTGAGAATTCCGTTCATAGCGGGCGGGCCGAGTTGTCGGAGATGGCCTGTCGGCTGCCTGCTTAGCAACTACGCCGTCACGAAAGGACGACAATGGACGAACTGATCAAACTCCGCACATCGGTTGCTGAGGCCCGCCATAGGGCTGCCGAGGCCAACCGCGCTTTGCGGGACGACCCGCAGAACGCCGAGGTCGCCGAGCGAGCCAGCGACGCTGCCGCCCGCCTGACACTGGCCCAGGCCGAACTGGCACAAGCCGAGTCCGAACAGCGCGATATAGAAGCCGCCAAAGCATCCAGCCAGTTGGCCAGCGCCGCTGGCCTTCCCACGCCGACGGCAGATGCCCCTTCGGGCGATGACGTGGCCCGCGCTGTTGCTGCTGCGACTTTGGCTTTGAGCCGGGGCGCTGCGGTGCCTTCGGAGGCTGGCGACGTGTTCGCCGCCTTCGGGGTGGCCGAGCCGATTGGGGCTGACAACACGGTTCACGTCCCGCCTGCGATGGCCGAGGCGCTGGCCGGCGACCAGCGTTCGACTGTGGGGGCGATCACGTCCCAGGTGCGCTACAGCCGCAGCCGGGTCTATTCGATCATGCGCGACGCCGATCCCCGAGGCACGTTGGGGATCAGCGAGCAGCCCGCCGAGGTGGGGGAGTTCGAGGCGGTCCACAACACGTCAGGCCCGACGGGGCAGGCACGGGCCGAGTCGGCGGCGATTGCCGTTACCGGCGTGGCTGGTGTCGAGCAGCGCCTAGAGCCGGTGCGGATCGGGTCGGGCTCGTATCACACGCTGGAGGCTGCGGCCACCCTGTCGGATGTGGCCGACATCGTGCAGGGCGAGGTGGTCGCCTCTTTGGACGATGCGGTGGTGTCCCAGGTGTTCAACGGTGACGGCGCCGCTCCCAACCTTCAGGGCTTGAACGGCAGGGCCGAGGCGCTGCGGTCCCGGCCTGCGGCGGTTGACACCTTCGCGACGGTCGTGACCGCTTTGGAGGGCCTTGTCGATGGCCGCTACGCGATGGACACCGGCGACCTGTCCATCGTGGCCACCCCAGCGGCCCATGCGTTTTTGGCCAGCCTCAGGGTGAGCGACGACAGCATGGAGTCGGCTTTGGCCTACGTGCGCCGGATGGTCCGGGCCTACTCGGTGACGTCCTACGCCCCGGCTGACTACACCGAGTCGTCCACCGAGGCGGGCCGGGGGTTCAACCTGCTGGTGCGCCGGGGGATGCACGACGGGGCTTATCTGCTGCCGGTGTGGGGCATGAGGATCGCCACCGACGAGTACACCCGCATGGCCGAGGGCGAAAGGCGCATCTACGCCTGGAAGCTGATGCAAGCGTTCTGGCCCCAAGCCGCAGCCGCCGAGGGCCTACGGGCCGACTTCGGCACCATCGAGCTGCGGTCGGTGGCCGACGACACCTGATGGCCGACCGGTCGATCAGCGGCTACCGTGTGCGCTGTCCGGAGTGTCGGGTCGTTTCATCTCCGCCCGACGCTCCGGGCGACGACCTGCTGGACTTCCTGGCCGATCAGGAGGCCAGCGGCTTGAAGGCGATTGAGTTCTTGGAGGGCAAGTCGGAGCCTTCGATGGCCGCCGTAGCCGCCGCCTACTGCTCCGAATGCTCGGCCAAGTTCCTGATCTGGTCTGACGACCCGCCCGAAATACTGGCCGCAGCAGGGGTGAACGTCGAAAGCTGACGGGCCGAGGCCGAATACCGACAAGGTGTATGGTGGGGGGCATGAAGCATCAAAACCCCCCACCACACACTGCCGATGATAGCGCGGCTCAGGAGCCGTCATCTCGCCGCATACGGATGGTCAGCATAGCAACGGCCTTGGCTTCGCTGCTGTTGCTAGGCCACACCCTGGGGCTTGGCGTGGGCTTGCCCGTGGCGTTCGTCGCCGCCCTCGCTCTCGTCGTTCTCGGCGTGTGGGGATGGCGGTCGCCCCGGCGCAAGTAACTGGAGTTGCGCGCGCCCGACGACTCAGCTAGTTTGCCCCCCAGCTAAAGAACGCCTTGCGGTTCCCGCAGGCCAGACACGATGCGACGGTTGAGTTTTTTGCTTGGCTTCCCTTCGGGTCTGGCCGCGGCGTTCTTTAGCTCAGATAGCTCGACCGCCCGAAGGGGGGCCACCCAATGTTCCGCCGTTCTGTTGTTTTGTTCGCTGTGTTCTGTCTGGTAGCCGCGTTGGTGCCAGCCACAGCGCAGGCCCACGAGCCAGCTCCCACCGAGCAACAGGTGGAGGCAGGCACTGAGCGGGTGATCGACCGCTACGAGACCTATACCGAGCAGGTTCAAACCGGAACCGAGACCTATACCGAGCAGGTTCAAACCGGCACAAGGCAGGTGACCAGATACATCAAGACCGGGACCAAGCGGGTCCGGGTCGGCCCCTATACCCGCACGGTTCACCATCCTTGCATTACCGTCATAATCGGCGGCCAAGCAGGAACCTATTGCCCGCCGCCCACAACCGAGCCGGTTTACAACTACCGCGACGTTCCCACTTGGACAAGCGTTGTCGAGACTGTGCCCGTCTATACGACCGTGACCAAGACTCGCCCCGTCTATAAGACCGTGACCAAGACTCGCCCCGTCTATAAGACGGTGACCAAGACTCGCCCCGTCTATAAGACGGTGACGAAGTATGAAACCCAGTACCGCTGCCCCGCCGACCACAGCCTATCGGGCGGAAAGTGCGTACACCCGACCACCACGACCAACAACGGTGGCAATGGCGACAACGGCAACGGCAGCCCACCGATTACCAGCTCGTGCGCGACAGGCACATACTCGTCGGCGGAGGTGGGGCAAAACGATAACCCAAGTGTCTATTACGGCCAGGTCAGCGAACAGTGGAAGCTGATCGAGGCTGGGAATGAGCTAAATGTAAGGGCGGAAGGACACCTCCCCAGGCCCGCCGAATGGGTGCAGGTGGATAATTCCGGCTGCTACGCCCTGGCGTTCGACGCCGATGGTTTTGCCGACGGCATTTGCGCGGCTTCCGACATAGCTGGCAACCTCGGCGGTGCAACTGGATTGTCGGCAGCAGCCCTTGAGAGGCTCAGACAAGTCGAGAGGGCGAGGAAGATCGCCACCGCAGCCACCCCGCTCGGGGTGCTTTGGGCTGCGTGCTCAGTTGGCGACTTATGGAACTGGGTACAAGACCAGCTCGGCGGCGACTCCGACTCCGACGACTCCGACGACTCCGACGACTCCGACGACTCCGACGACTCCGACTCCGACGACTCCGACGACTCCGACTCCGGGCCGTCGTGGGCGTTGTCGGGGCCGTTTGGCACTAGCGCCGAGTGCCATGCGTCGTCTTCCAATGTGTCGAGCTGCGGGGTTCACTCCGATGGGAAGTGGTACGTCCACAAATGGAAGACCGACGACGACACTGACGACTCCGACACTGACGACTCCGACACTGACGACTCCGACACTGACGACTCCGACACTGCTGCGGATGCGGCGGTTTTGAAGGCGAAGCAGGAGCGGTTGGCGGCTCTGTGGGCGCGGCTGTTGGAGCTGTTGCCCGGCGCGGTCAGGGACACCGAGAACTGCGGGGGCATCTGCTGGTTCCATCCCGACAACGCCGAGCTTTTGAGGGTCAACCGGGCTTGGACGGCTCTCAACCGGGAACTGAACGGGCGCTAGCAGAACCGCTGAATACGAGGGGCGGTAAGGAAGCCCCCTCCCGCTCATAAGAGTGGGAGGGGGCTTTCGCTGTGCGGCCTAACGGGCATCCCAGGACATGGCTGGCCAAAGGCAGAACATGCTATGCCTAAAGGGTGGACTACCAGTACCTGACCTACGAGACGTTGGATGACGGAAAAATCGCCCGCATCATGCTGAATCGGCCCGAGGCCCGCAACGCCCAGAATCGGGGGATGCTGGTGGAGCTCAATGAGGCATTCCTGGTGGCCGAAGCCGATGACGACGTGCGGGTGGTCATCCTGGGCGGGGTCGGCCCAATGTTCTCGGCCGGCCACGACATGGGCACCAAGGTGAGCATCGAAGAGCGTATGCCCGGTCCCAACCAGCACCCCACCTGGCAGGTCAACGGCGGGCAGCGCCGGGGCTCGGAAAAGCTGATGCTCCAGGAGTGGCACTACTTCTTCGAGAACACCAAACGGTGGCGCAACCTCCGCAAGATCACCATCGCCCAGGTACAGGGGCCGGTGCTGGCTGCCGGGCTGATGCTCATGTGGAGCTGCGATTTGATCGTGGGGGCCGAGGATGCCTCATTCGCCGATGTGGTGGGCACCCGTCTGGGGATGATGGGCGTGGAGTATTTCGCCCACCCATGGGAGTTCGGACCTCGCAAGACCAAAGAACTGCTGCTCACCGGGGACTCCATCGATGTCCATGAGGCCCACGCGCTGGGCATGGTGTCCAAAGTGTTCCCCAACGAGACGCTGGACGAACAGACTCTGGAGTTTGCCCGGCGCATCGCTGCAGTTCCCACCATGGCTGCGCTGCTGATCAAGGAAGCGGTGAATCAGACAATGGATGCCCAGGGCTTCAACACCGCTCTTTCGGCGTGTTTCACACTGCACCAGCTCAACCACTCACATTGGGCCTCCATCACCAACGGCGAGTGGTGGATTGCCACCGAGGAGCACGGCGTGCCCCACTGGAAAGACGCCCCCAAAGTCCAGCCCGCAGCCAAGACTTCGCCGGGCGGCGGCTGACTGACGAAAACAGGCGATAATACGACCGTGATCCCAGAGCGCTATTCCGGCTATGAGAACCGGCTGCGGGCGGGAGCGGTGGACTTCACCCCGGTTCCTGGCGATGTGGCCGCCAACCTGGACAAAATGGCGGGCCGGATTGCCGAAGCTGCCACCGCCGGAGTGGGTCTGCTGGTGTTTCCCGAAGAAGCACTGACTGGGGCTATCCACTGCGACGACTGCGAGCAGCTCGGCGGGCCGTGCGGGCTGCACCGGCGTTTGGCCGAGACCGTGCCCGGGCCGTCCACCGAAGCGCTGGCCAGAATGGCCGCTGAGCACGACACGTACTTGGTGGTGGGCATGATCGAGCAGGATGTCGACGACCCCGATGCTCTCTATAACGCCGCGGCGGTGATCGGCCCCGAGGGCATCATCGGCACCTACCGAAAACTGCACTTGGGTTCGCTGCCCTTTGTGACCGAGGGGGTCACATTTCGACCTGGCACCAGCCTTGACGTCTTCGAGACCCGCTACGGACCCATCGGAATTCAGATCTGCTACGACTTCTGGCTCAACCCAGAGGGCAGCCGTTTATTGGCCCTGCAAGGGGCCAGGATTATCGTCAACCCCACCGCCGCGTTCGCCGGCGGCCCCGACAAGGTGGAGTCCATGCGCCGGGTTGCCACCACCCGGGGCCAGGAGAACTTCGTGTTCACCATCTCGGCCAACCAGGTGGGCGGTATCGATGCTGGTGGGAGCTCGGAGGAGAGCTTCGACGGGGCGCTGCCCGCCAACTACGCCGGCCACAGCCTCATCTGCGGTCCCGACTTTCCCGACTTCAGCCACATCTACGCCGAGGGCGGCGACGCTGAAGGGTTGGTGATCGCCGACTTGGACTTCGAAGTGTTGCACCGCTGGGACAGCGTGTGCCCGTGGCGGCAATGGCGGGCCACCCACCAGTCGGGCACTTCAGAGCTATTCGCCACCGAGTTTGCCAAACTCGTCCACGGGCCCCCAGCCCAGTAACGGAGGAAAAATGAGCACAGAGCCAAGAGTCCTGAAGTTCGACGACATCGAGTGGGTTGATGAGTCCAAGAACCCCAATGCCCCCAAAGAGCTGATCGAAAAGGCCAAGGAGCTCGGCGCGGGGCGCAAGCACGTGGCCCGGGGAGACGGGGGATTTTGGTGCCAGTACACCACCATGCCCGCTGGCTACCACGTCCCTCCCCACAGCCACGATCAGAATGAGCTGCTGATCGTGGTTTCGGGCGGTTGTGAGGTGTGGCCCAGCGGTGCCGACGGGCCATCTATGGAACTGGGCGCCAAGGACTCAGTCATCCTGGCCGCCAATCACGAGTACTCATTCACCTGCGGCGCCGACGGCATGGAATTCTTCGTGCTGCGCCCCGGCGACGCCGCCGCCTCTTTCGGATAATCCTTCGGGGCCTTGTCGGCACCGCTAGATGTCGGGGTAGTGGGAGCGGGGCCAGCAGGCCTCATCCTGGCTCGGCGCCTGAGCCAGACATCGGCAACCTTCGAGCTCTTCGAGCGCAACGCTGATGTAGGCGGCATCTGGAACATCGACGCGCCGGGCTCGCCCATGTATGAAACGGCCCACTTCATCTCGTCGCGCACCCTTTCGGGGTTCGAGGGCTACCCGATGCCCGACCACTATCCGGACTACCCCAACTACCAGCAGCTCTTGGACTACATCCAGGCCTTCGCCGACGAGTTCGATCTCCGCCGCCATATTCGATTCAACACCCCGGTGGACCGGGCGGCCCTCGGGACTGATGGCCTGTGGGAGCTCCAATTCGGCACCGGTGAGACCCGCTACTGCCGGTATCTCATCTGTGCCAATGGCGTGAATTGGGAACCTCACGAAGTGAGCTGGCCGGGCCAATTCAACGGAGAGGTGCGCCACTCGGTCACCTATCGGTCGCCGGACGAATTCACCGGCAAGCGGGTATTGGTGGTGGGCGCGGGCAACTCAGGAGCCGACATCGCCTGCGACGCGTCGGTCAGCGCTGATCAGGCTTTCCTGAGCGTGCGCCGGGGGTATCACTTCATTCCGAAGTACATCGCTGGCACGCCTTCCGACGTGTTTGGTGAACGAGGCCCCAGCCTGCCCCATTGGCTGGAGGTCCGGTTCTTCCAGGTGCTGTTGCGGCTGATCAACGGTGATCTCCGCCGCTACGGACTCCCCAAACCCGACCACAAGCTCTTCGAGACGCATCCGCTGATGAACTCACTGATCTTGCACCATTTGGGCCACGGCGACTGCATTGCCAAGCCCGATGTCGAACGGCTCGACGGCGACCATGTGGTGTTCGTGGACGGGAGCCGGGAGCAGATCGACCTGGTGATCGCTGCCACCGGCTTTGATCGCTTTATCCCTTTTCTGGAGGAAGGGCGGTTGGAGTTCAAGAGAGGTCGTCCCCAGCTCTATCTGGGCATTTTCCCCCGCGACTGCCCCAACTTTTCTGCTTTGGGCTACGTGGAATTCGCCTCGGCCGCCTATTCGCATTTTGAGAAGATGGCCGAGCTGATCGTGGCTGACGCCACCGCGCCCCCGGGGTCGGCAACGGCGCGGGCATTCCAGGACCTGAAGGCCAACCACCACCCCGACCTGAGAGGCGGGCGCCGGTACATCGACACCGATCGCCATGCCGACTACGTCGAGATCAAGGCCTACCGCAAGATACTCGCCCAGGTGCGCAAGAAGGTCGGCCTTCCCAAAGGAGGGAACCCGTGACCCGAAACTCAGCACTGATCACCGCCGCGGCCTCCGGCATCGGTGCCGTTGTAGCCAGCCGATTTGCCCAGCGGGGGTATCACGTCATCGCGGTGGACCGGACCGATGAGCTGGCTGAAGGGGCTGCGGCCAAGATCGGTCCCGCGGTCACTGCGGTGGGCTGCGATCTGGCCGATGGTCCGAGTCTGGCCGAGCTGTGTGAGCGAATCGCTGGTGAATGGCGCCAAGAACTCGACGTGCTGGTCTGCAACGCCGGGGTCATCATCCCCGACCACGTTGCGGGGCTCACTCCCGTGCAGCTCGATCTCCACATCGACGTGATGCTGCGCTCGCCGATCCAGCTCATCCGGGCCGCACTGCCTGAGTTCTTGGCCCGCAACCGCGGCCACCTGATGGCCACCGTGTCACTCGGCGGAATCTGCCCGCTGCCGGCGTCGGCCGCCTACTCGGCGGCCAAGGCTGGGCTGCGAGCCTTTCTGGCCGCGCTCAACACAGAATTGTGGGACACCAACGTGCATGTGTGCGGCATCTATCCCACCGCGGTGGACACCCCGATGCTCCAACACGAGGCCCGGGCCGGCGGCAGCGCCCTCAACTTCCTCAGTGCAGTCAGGACGGTGGACGATGTGGCTGACGCCTACGAGCGGGCCCTAGACAAGCCCAAGCTGGAAACCTATGTGCCGTTTCACGAGAGTTTGTCGGCGCGGGCCGCGCAGTGGACTCCGGCGCTGATTCCCCGGATCTACCCCGCCTTTCGCCGCATCGGCGAGCGCGGCCGTCAGAAGTACCTGAAGCAGATCGACGGCTGACCGCCGTGCCTCGGCACACCACTACGGTGGGGACATGGGAAATCGTCTGGAAGGCAAAGTGGCAATCGTGACCGGGTCGGGGGGTGGCATCGGGCGCGAGCATGCCCATCTGCTGGCCTCTGAGGGAGCCAAAGTGCTGGTCAACGACCTGGGCATTCGCAAGACCCCCGAGGGGGTGGCGGCCAATGCCGAGAGGGTGGCAGGCGAGATCAACGATGCCGGAGGCGAGGCGGTAGCCAGCAGCACCTCGGCCACCTGGAACGGGGCAGCCGAAATCGTGCAGCAGGCGTTGGACGCCTTCGGGCGGCTGGACATCTTGATCAACAACGCCACCGCGGGTCGAAACAACGACATTTGGCGCTTCACCGAGGAGGAGTGGGATCTCACCGTGAACGTCAACCTCAAGGGCTATTTCGCCATGATCAAGCACGCCGCGCCCCATTTGGTGCAGCAGGACACCAGCGTGATCATCAACACCAGCTCGGGTTCGGGCTTCGGCCACCCGTCGCATTGCGCCTATTCCGCGGCCAAAGAGGGTGTGATCGGCCTGACCCGAACCGCGGCCCGGGAGCTGGGCCGCTTCGGGGTGCGGTGCAATGCCATTCGACCCCGCGCCGAGGGGGCGTCTACCGCCGAGTACGCCATCCGCACCGCCCGGTGGACCGACCTTATGGCTCTCACCATGGCCCCCCGGGGCGGTGCCGCCCCGGTTCCCGACGACACCGCAGAGGCTTTCGCCCCCCGAAAGATCGCACCAATGGTGGTGTGGCTGTGCAGCGACGCCGCCCGCCATGTGACAGGGCGGACCTTCCACATCTCCGGCGACATCGTGAGCCGCCTGAGCGAGCCCCAGCGAGAGCTGGCCGTCTATCAGGAAGACGGCTTGACCCTGGATGACCTCGACGCCTTCTCCGGCCGCCATCTCACTGAGGATCTGGCCAACGACTACCTGCTCGAAGACCGCCCCGATCTCCAAGTCTTCGAGCTGTAGCCCGGTTTCGCCGCCGGGAATTCACGGCGGGGAGTGCAATAGGCTGGGGCATGGCCCAAATCCAGGCTGGCGAGCGCTACATGATCTTGTCTTCGGACACCCACGCTGGCGCCCAGACCCGCACCTACAGGGAGTTCTTGGACCCCGCGTGGCACGACGAGTTCGACGCCTGGGAGGCGGCCATCACCAATCCGTGGGTGGACCTGCGGGACATGGACGCAGCCAAGGTCAACTGGGACAGCGACGCTCGCACCGCAGCCTGCGACGACGAGGGCATCACCGGCGAGGTGCTGTTCCCCAACACGCTCACCCCTTTCTACGACATTCTCGTCCACTTGTCCGGCGTGCCCGACACTGCAACCGCTTATGCCCGACGATGGGCTGGTCTGCAAGCCCATAACCGCTGGTTGGTGGAGTTCTGCGGCTACGAGCCCAAGCGGCGCAAAGGCCTCATCCAACTGCTGCCCAACGACCTGGACGACGCCATTGCCGAAGTGCGGTGGGCAGCCGAGACCGGTGTGATCGGCGGGGTGATGATCCCTGCCATCCCGCCAAACCACGTTGTCGAGCCGTTCTTCCATCCCCGCTATGACCCGCTGTGGGATGTGTGCAGCTCACTGAGCATGCCGGTGCACCAGCACATGGGCTCGGGTTGCCCTGATTTGGGCGATGATCCGGTGGCCTGGGGAGTGACGTTCACCGAGTATGAGCTGTGGCCCAAGCGCACGCTCATCCACCTCATCTTGGGCGGGGTGTTCGAGCGCTTCCCCGATCTGCGGGTGGTTTGGACCGAGATGTGGGGGATGCGGTGGATCCTCGAAGAGCTGAGTCGCATCGACCAGCGGCTTCGCAACATCCAGAGCAAATACGCCGACGATCCCCGCACCCTCAACTACGCCCCCACCTTCGGCTCCGAAACGGTGGACGGCCTGTCGCTGTCGCCCCTCGAGTACTGGCAGCGCAACTGCCGCATCGGAGCCTCCATGCTGCCCCGATCCGAGATCCAGTACCGCCACGCGGTGGGGGTGGACACCATCATGTGGGGAGCTGACTTCCCCCACGACGAGGGTTCCATCGGCTACACCACCGAAGCGCTGGCCGCCACAATGTGGGACGTTCCGGTGGAGGAGTGCCGCAAGATGCTCACCGACGTGGCCGCCGACCTCTACCGCTTCGACACCGAGGCCCTGGCCCCGGTAGCCGATGAGATCGGCCCCGTGGTGGACGAGGTCCACACCCCGCTGGACGAGTTGCCCGTGTCCAAGGGTCTGTCGTTCAACACCGACCCTCCGCTCGAATCGGTGATCGTCCAATGATCACGGGGATGAACCATGCGGTGCTGTACGTGCGCGATGCCCGTCGCCAGCAGCAGTTCTACGCCGATGTGCTGGGGTTTGAGACGATCATCGACGAGCCGGGGCGATTTGTTTTCATGCGGGCCCCCGCGTCGGAAAACCACCACGACATCGCCTTTTTCACCATCGGCGATGGTGCCGAGCCGTCATCGGCTGGCCGCCGGTCGGTGGGGATGTACCACATTGCTTGGGAGGTGCCCACCCTGGACGAGCTGTCCGCTGTCCGCCAGCGGTTAGTGGAGGCCGGAGCCCTGTACGGCGAGAGCGACCACGGGGCCAACAAGAGCCTGTACGCCAAGGACCCCGACGGCTTGGAGTTCGAGGTGATGTGGCTGGTCCCCGCCGAGCACTGGGGTGACGAGGAGAACCAGGCGATTATCCGCCCGCTTGACCTTGATCACGAGCAGCGGCGCTTTGCCGCCCTGGCTAGCGACGACTAACCGCCATGAACCTCGCCAACCAGTACTGCTACTTCTACGACGACGACCTGTTTGTCGATACCGACCGGGAGGGATTCCGCCGACGTGTCATCACCGGCGACGGGCTCCAACTTTGCTTCTGGCGCATCGCTGGAGGGGCCACTGGATCGTTCCTGCACCGCCACGAACACCACGAGCAACTCGGCATCATCGTGCGGGGCCAGCTCGATTTTCGTATCAACGACGATCCAGACAGCGAGGAGCGAGTGGTATTGGGCGAGGGCGAGGCCTATATCGCGCCAAAAGGGGTGTGGCACGGCGACTCGGTGTTCATCGGAGACGACGAGTATGGGGAGTGCTGGATCCTCGACGTGTTCACCCCACCTCGCGACGACCTGCTCGCCGGCTGAACTATGTCGGATTGGCGCCTGGCCGTTGACATCGGGGGCACGTTCACCGATGCAGTGCTGTTGGATGCCGTCACCGGTGCGGTAACGGTCAACAAGGCCCTCACCACTCCGGCCGCCCCTCTTGAGGGGGTGCAGGCCGCAGTGGGCCAGCTGCTGGGCCGGGCCGGGGTAGCTCCCGGTGAGATCACCGCCCCCATCGTCCACGCCACCACGCTCATCACCAACGCCTTGATCGAGAACAAGACCGGTCGGGCCGCTCTGGTCACCACCACTGGATTCGGCGACACGCTGCTGATCCGCGACGAGCACCGCTACGACATGTACGACCTCCAGATCGAGTTCCCCGACCCGCCCATCGCCCGGGAGCTCACCTTTGAGATCGATGAGCGCACCGCGGCATCCGGAGAGGTGCTGGACGTGCCGTCTCCCGAGGCCATTGCGGCGCTGGTTCGAGAGCTGGAAGCGGCCGGGGTCGAATCGGTGGCGGTGTGCCTGCTCAACTCCTACGTCAACCCGTCCAACGAGCGGCTGCTGGCCAACGAACTGCGCCGAGAACTGGGAGTGCCAGTGTGCGCCTCAGCCGATATCTCGCCCCAAATCCGGGAGTATCCCCGCATGATCACCGCGGCCTGCAATGCGGCCACCATGCCGATCATCGGGCCATATCTGGACGAGCTCCAGAAGTGGCTATCGTCTGAGGGGTTCGGCGGATCGGTGCTGATGATGCTGTCCAATGGGGGAGTGGTCTCGGCCGACGACGCTGCCGCCGCCCCCATACGGTTGGTGGAATCAGGCCCGGCTGCCGGGGCCTTGGCCGCCCGGTGGTTCGCCCGCCGCATGGGGGAAAACCGGTTGCTGGCCTTCGATATGGGCGGCACCACCGCCAAGGCCACCTTGGTGGAAGAAGGCGAACCGGCCCTGACCACCACCTTTGAAGTGGCCCGTCGCTACCGGTTCAAGAAGGGATCGGGCTTCCCGGTGTCGGTGCCCTCAGTCGACTTAGTGGAGATCGGCGCGGGCGGCGGCAGCCTGGCCCATCTCGACCAATTCGGCCTGCTCAAGGTGGGGCCGGAGTCTTCGGGGGCCGACCCCGGCCCGGCCTGCTACGGGCAGGGCGGCGACCAGCCTGCGGTTACCGACGCTGATGTGGTACTCGGTCTGCTGGATCCCGATGCTTTTCTGGGGGGCGACATGCCCTTGGACGCCGAACTAGCCCAGGCGGCCATCGAACCCTTGGCCGACGGTCTCGGCTTGTCGGCCATCGACACCGCCGCGGGGATGTATGAGGTGGTCAGCCAGAACATGGCCGCCGCCGCCCGCATGCACGCAGTGGAGCGGGGGGTGGATCTGCGAGGGGTGACCGTGCTGGCCTTCGGCGGGGCCGGGCCGCCCCATGCCTGCCGGGTGGCCGAGTTGCTGGACTCGGATCGGGTGGTGTTCCCGGTCAACGCCAGCGTGCTGTCGGCGTTTGGAACCCTGGTCTCGCCAGTGCGGATCGACCTGGCCCGTTCCATGCCGGTGAAGCTCGCCGAGGTCGACCCCCCTGAAAGAGATGGCCTCTTGGACGAACTGCGGGAAGAAGGCCGCCGGGTGCTGCTCAGCGCTGGTGTGCCCGAGGTTGATATCAGATTCCGCTATGGCATCGACGCCCGTTACACCGGCCAGGGCAACGAGATCACCGTCTGGGTGGGCGAAGGGGATGCCTGGGCAGCCCCTGACGATGAGGTAACCGGGGCATTCGAGTCGGAATATCGCCGCATCTACGGCATGACCATCGATGATGTGCCCATTGAGGTGGTCACCTGGCGACTCTCAGCTCGTGCCGACCCGGCTGAGATAACCGCTGATGATTCTGAAGCGCCGCCGTCGGTAGGGGAAGGGCCGCCCCAGCCGGTTTCGACCCGCACCGCGGTGTTCGGGCGAGAGCAAGACGCGGTAGAGGTGCCGGTCTACCGCCGAGCCGACTTGGCTATCGGTATGTCGTTTCCTGGTCCGGCCTTGGTGGAGGAGCGGGAGACCACCTCAGTCATTCGCCCCGGATGGAGTGTGACGGTCGCTGACGACGCCAGTTTGGTTGCCATATTGGAGGAGGAATGACCCAGACCACCTACGACCCCATTCAATTGGAAATCCTGTGGCAGTCGCTCATTTCGGTGGTGAATGAGCAGGCCCGGGCCCTTCAGAGGGCCGCGTTCAGCCCCATCGTGCGCGAGGCCGGCGATCTGGCCAACGCTGTGTTCGACAAGCGGGGCCGAATGGTGGCCCAGGCGGTAACCGGTACTCCCGGACATATCAACTCCCTGGCCATCGGCGCGGCCAACATGCTGGAAGAGTTCCCCCCCGAATCCCTCGAGCCCGGCGACGTGCTGGTCACCAACGACCCCTATCTCACCGCGGGCCAGCTGTTGGACGTAACCGTGCTGGTCCCGGTGTGGCGCGCCCCGGCCGCCGGGGGCGATCCCGTGCCTATTGCCTACTTCGGCTCCACCATCCATCACACCGATGTCGGCGGATATGGCATCGGCGCCGGGGCCCGGGACTGCTTCGAAGAGGGCCTGTGGATCCCCATCTGCAAGCTCATGCGGGCCGGCGAGCGCAACGAGGACGTGTGGAAGTTCATCCTGTCCAACGTCCGCCAGCCCGACCACATGGCCGGTGATCTGCACGCTCAGATGGCCTCAGGAGAGGTGGGCGCCCAGCGCCTCGGCGCGCTGTGCGGTTCCTACGACCTCGACGACATCGAGGACTTGGCCGACGAGATCATCGATCGTTCCGAAGCGGCCACTCGGGCCAGCATCGCCGAGCTGCCTCCCGGCGAGTACAAGGCCGATGCAGTGCTGGATCTAGCCGACGGCAGCCGAATCGACATCGTGTGCTCCTTGCGGGTGGATCCCGACGCTGGAGAGATCTTCGTTGACTACGACGGCTCCTCTGAGGCCAGCCCGTGGGGCATCAACGTGGTGCGCAACTACACCCACGCCTACACCACGTTCACTGTGCGTTCTGTGCTGAATCCCGAGATTCCCAACAACCACGGCAGTCTGGCCCCCATCAAGATGGCTGCTCCCGAGGGGTCCATTGTCAACGCCGTGTGCCCCCAGCCCGGGACTGCCCGCCATGTGGTGGGGATGTTCTTGCCCAACGCCCTACTCAAGGCCTTGGCCCAGGTCAAGCCGGAGGAGTCGATGGCCGAGGGAGCGGGCGCAGTGTGGACCATGCAGGTGAGCGGGAACCATGACGACGGTACCCCGTTCATCACCGCCATGTTCACCTACGCCGGAGGGGTGGGAGCACGGGCGTCCAAGCCGGGCTTGGACGCATGCTCCTATCCGACGGGGGTGAGCGCGGTACCCATCGAGGTGGTGGAGGCCTCCGCGCCGGTGCGCTTTACCCGCAAAGCACTGCGCCCCGGCTCAGAAGGGTCGGGGGCCCAGCCCGGCGGCAAGGGCCAGACCATCGAATTCAGCGTGGACACCTCTCGCCCCTGGCTGCTCAACGCGGTCACTAGCCGCCTATCCGACCCTCCCCAGGGCATTTTCGGTGGGAGCCCGGGCGAGGCGGGTTCGTTCCAGGTCAACGGCGAGCCGGTCACCACCCAGAGCCGCATCACCCTCGACCCTGGTGACGTCGTGCGCCTTGACCTGCCTGGGGGTGGAGGCTACGGACCTCCCGATGGCTGATCCGGTCACGTTCTCGTCCGTTTGGGAACGGGCGGTCGAACGAGATGGCGAGGCCGTTTTCCTGATCTTCGAGCGGCCCGAAGGGAGCTCAGCCACTTGGACCTACGAGCAGTTCGACGCGGCTGTCACCGGTGTGGCCGCCGGCTTAATCCAGCGGGGGGTGGCTCCTGGGGAATCCGTGCATCTGGCGCTGACCAATACCCCGGCGTTTGTGGCTCTGTGGCTGGCCGCCAGCCGGCTGGGGGCGTGGATCGTGCCGTCCGATCCGATGGGCAAAACGCCGGAGTTGGCCGACCACATTGAGCGCACCCGACCAAAGGCCGGCTTTTGTGCCACCGGCCGAGCCGATGTTTACCGCCAGGCTGCCAAAGTGAGTCCTGACCTGGCCATCACTGAGCTCGACGAAGCCAGCAGCAGCCTCGATGCGCTGATCGGAAGCGCCCGGGTGGACTGGTGCCCGGTGGACCCGCGCGACCGCGCCGCGGTTATGTTCACCTCAGGAACCACCGGGCGGCCTAAAGGGGTGGAGATCACCCAGGCCAACTACGCCTTCTGCGGCCAGGTCATGGCCGAGCGAGCCGATCTGGCTCCCGACGACCGCCAGTTGGTGGTGCTCCCACTGTTTCATGCCAACGCCCAGTACTACTCCTTCGCCTCTGCCATCTGGACCGGCGCCTCGGTGGCTTTGATGCCCGCCTTTTCGGCCAGCGGCTTCCTGCCCCAAGCCGCTCGCCACCGGGCTACTTGCGCCAGCCTGTTCGCCGCTCCGATGCGGATGATCCTGGCCCGGGGCACTCCGGTCGACGGGATAGGGCTTCGTCACTGCTGGTACGCCCAGAACATCGCCGACGATCAGTACGAAACTCTGGCCGATTGGTTCGGGTGTCGCCCTCGCCAGCTCTACGGCATGACCGAGACCATTCCCGCGGTGCTCACTGAGCCAGCCGACGACCCGGTGCCTTCGTCTATGGGGCAAGTCACCCCCGGTTGCCAGGTGATGGTGCGTGACGGCGAAGTGCTGGTTGGGGGAGAAACCGGGCTGACGCTGTTTGCCGGTTACCTGGACGATCCCGACACCACCGCAGCCTCGTTCACCGACGACGGCTGGTTCTGCACCGGCGACCGGGCCCGGGTCGACGAAAACGGCCGCCACTACTTCGACGGCCGCCGCTCCGACGTGCTCAAGGTGGCTGGAGAGAACGTGTCCATCGTTGAAGTGGAGTCGGTGCTGGCCAGCCACCCCGCTGTGTTGGAAGCCGCGGTGGTGGGAGCACCCGATCCGATGCGCGACGAGGTGCCGGTGGCCTTTGTGGTTCCTGCCGATCCGGCTAGTCCTCCAGCCGCCGACGAGCTAGCTACGTGGTGCCAAGAGCGGCTGGCCAAAGCCAAGCTGCCCCGCTCGTTTACCCTTATGGACGAGCTGCCTCGAACCAGCGTCGGCAAGATCCGAAAATTCCTGCTACGACAAGAGGCAGAAAACCAAAGTCAAGCCCCACAAGAGGCCACGAGGAGGTGATCGCATGACTATGTTGACCGGCGAGTTGCTGGATTCGTTCGAGGGTTCGATCACCGATGTGGCCACCGCGGTGACCCTTCCTCCTGAGATCTACACGTCAGAGGAGTTTTTGGCCTTCGAGCGCAAAGCCCTGTTCGAACAAGACTGGTGCTGCGTAGGGGTGGCCAGTCGCATTCCCGAAACCGGTGACTGGTTCACCGCCACGGTCAGCACCGAGCCCATCATCGTGGCTCGCCAGAGGGATGGCAGCATCGCAGCGTTCTCGGCCATCTGCCGCCACCGGGGCATGCAGGTGGTGGAGGGACAGGGCAGCAGCCGCTCCTTCCGGTGTCCGTACCACCACTGGAGCTATCGGCTGGACGGCCGCCTGATGGGCGCCCCGGCCATGGAGCAGACCGAGGGATTCGACAACGACGATTGGGGCCTGCCCAACCTGGCGGTGGAGCTGTGGCACGGGTTCATCTTCGTCAACTTCAACACCGATGCCCCTCCGCTGGCCCCCACCCTGAAGCGGTACGAGCCGTACCTCGCCAACTACGAGCTTGACAATTGCGTGTGCCCGGGCACCTTCACCCTCGAAGACCTGCCCTGGAATTGGAAGGTGATGTTCGAGAACTTCAACGACGGCTATCACGCCAACCGCCTCCATCAGGTGATCCAGGATTTCTGCCCTTCGGAGATGGCCCGATTCCCGGTGCCGTGGTCGGACGACTCCAATGTGATCTTCCGAGAGAACGGCTACACCCACATCGACGGCGGCTTCAACGCCACCCGCAAGGCCCTTCTGCCGGTATTCCCCAAGCTCACCGAAGAAGAGCGGTGGCGTTCGACTTTCGCACTGATCCCGCCGTCGCTGTGCTTTGGCACCGCCCCCGACATGGCGTTCTTCTTCATCGTGCGGCCCACTTCGGCCGAGACCATTGATGTAGAAATCGGCTACTTGCTGCATCCCACCTCGCTGGAGCACCCCATGTTCGACCACTTGTTCCAGGCCAGCGATGACGGCGTGCAGGTGTTCGTGGCCCAAGACCAAGACGCCACCACCAAGGTCCAGCGGGGTCTGAGGTCCCGCTTTGCCGTGCGGGGCCGCTACTCCTGGCAGGAGGAATCCCACGTGCAATTCAACCGCTGGCTGGTGCAGCGCTACCGTCGCCACTGGCCAACGGGCACAGAGTCTTCAGACAGGGCATGATTAAGACCCTGGATTGATCGACAAGAGATCGCCCAAACAGGAGGGGAACCCATGACCAAGCGAACGAATGGCCGACTTCGGCTACTGATACTGCTGGCCGCGCTGCTATCGGTGCTGGCCCTGGTGGCCGCCGGGTGCGGCAATGATGACGATGATGAGTCGGCTGTCGATCCGGCTTTGTTGGAGACTTTTGATGCTGATGGCGACGGTACGCTCACCATCGGTGTGGCCGCGGCTGGTCCTCGCGATGACCAGGGCTACTACCAAGCGCTAGTGGACTTCGCCGAGGAGTTCTCGGCCGAGAACGGGTTTGCTCCGCCCATCGTGACCGACAACATCGGCGCGGCCGAGGCAGCCCAAGCCATGTCTGATCTCGCCGAGCAAGGGGTAGACATTATTCTGGTTGGGGCCAGCGAGATCGCCGAGCCTCTGCCCGACCTCACCGCCCAGTACCCCGACATTTTCTGGTATTGCAACTGCGGAGCCGGGTTCGAGGGTGAGACTTCCGGATTTGCCCAGGCCACCGACTGGGGGTCGCCCATTCACTACACCGCGGGCGTCGCCATGGGAGCGGCCTTGAAGGACCATGGCGGGGATACCGCAGTGTTCCTGGGCTGCTGCGACCTCGGCTTCGAGAAGGAGGCCTACAACGCCACCGTGTACGGCCTTCAGTCGGTAGACCCGTCGTTCACCATGGAGTACGTGGCCACCGGTGCCTTCCCGTTCGACTTCGACAACTCGGCCAACGCCACCGCCGCGCTGACCAACGCCATCGCCGAGGGCGCCACCTTGGCTTATGCATACTTGGGTGGTGCCTTGAACCCGGTTGGACAACTGGCCACCGACGAGGGGGTCGCAGTGTTTGCTGCCGGTCCGGCCGACATTTGTTCCCGCGACGATGGGATCAACTGGACGGGCGCCATCGTGTTCGACGGCGGACGATACGCCCAGCAGGTGCTTCCTCGCATCATCTCCGGTGACCTGACCGAGGGTGCGACTTACCAGTTCCCGACTGAGCAAGGTCTCAACGGCGGGGAGCTGTGTGATCCTTCGGCGGAGGCAGAGGCACTGCTGGCCGATGCCTTCAACGCGGTTGCCACCGACGGAGAACTGCTCGGCGTGCTCGGCGGAATCTCTGGTGAGGCCTACGGCGGCGGGTGACCGACGCAACGATCGGATTGGCAGGCGCCAGGGGGTCTGACCCCTCGGCGCCTGCCGTCGAACTCCTCGGCATCACCAAGCGGTTCGGGGGGATCGTCGCCTGCGATCAAGTTGACTTGACCCTGAACCGGGGTCGCATCCATGGCATCTTGGGCGAGAACGGTGCGGGCAAGTCCACGCTGATGAAGGTGCTCATCGGCCTTGTGCTGCCTGACGCCGGATCGGTTCGCATCGACGGCCACCCCCGCACTATTCACGACCCTCTGGCCGCGGCCGCCCTAGGCATTGCCATGGTTCACCAGCATTTCAGCCTGGTCGACGAGCTCACTGTGTGGGAGAACGTCGCCCTCGGTGAGGCTGGCAGACTTCGGTCGTCTGGAGTGCGCGACCGGGTGGCGGCCATCAGCCGGCAGTACGGCCTGGAAATCGAACCTGATGCCCGGGTGGGCGAACTCACCGCTGGCTTGCGCCAACGAGTGGAGATCATCAAGTGCCTACGCCGGGATCCCCACATCCTGGTGTTCGACGAGCCCACCTCGGTGCTCACCCCCGAGGAGTCGGAACAACTGTTCGGCACGCTGCGAGAGGTGGTCGCCGCTGAGGGCCGAGCCGTCGTGTTGGTCAGCCACAAGCTGGATGAGGTGCTGCATGCCACCGACGAGATCACCATCATGCGCCAAGGACAGGTGGTGGATTACCGGCCCACCCAAGAGGCCGATGCCCGCAGTCTGGCTCGGGCCATGGTTGGTCGAGAAGTCTCGCTACGATCGGAGCGAGCCGCCTTCGGTCTGGTTGAGATCGAAGATGCCGACGGGGAATTCGCGGTCGACTCTGAGGACACCCAACCGACCGAGTCGGTGGTGTCGGATGAGCCGGTGCTGCGGATCGAAGGAGTCTCGGTACGGGGCCGGGGTGGGGCTCGGCTGCTGGACGACATCACCCTGGAACTTCGAGCCGGAGAGATCGTAGGTGTGGCCGGCGTGGAGGGCAACGGCCAGCGGACTCTGGGCGACCTGCTGTCCAGCCTCGTCTCGCTGGATGCCGGACGGGTAGTCGTGAAGGATAAAGAGGTGCCTACCGGCGCGCCCGGCGCCATGGCCAAAGCCGGGGTGGCGGTAATTCCCGAAGACCGCCATGACTCCGGCGTGGTCTTGGATATGACGGTGGCAGAGAACCTGCTCATGGTGGACCCTCACCGGGTGGCCCGCCATGGCGTCATGGACAAGGCGCGAACGACTGAGACCGCCCAGCAGATGATCCAGGAGTTCGACATCGGCTGTTCCGGACCCGACGCACCGCTGTGGTCGTTGTCGGGCGGCAACCAGCAGCGGGTAGTGCTGGCCCGCGAATTGGCCGCCCAGCCTGATGTGCTGGTGGCGGCCCAGCCCACTCGGGGGCTGGATGTGGGGGCAATTGAGTACATGACCGATCGGCTGCGCCAAACAGCAATTGATGGGGTGGCCGTGCTGCTGATCTCCAGCGAACTGGAGGAGATCCTGGAATTGGCCGACCGCATCGTGGTCATGTCTCGGGGTCGTATCGTGGGTGAGCTCTCCCACGCCGACGCCAACCTTGAATCCCTCGGAATGTTGATGGGCGGTAGTGAGGCATGACGAGGGGGGCGCGGCTGGCCGAGTGGGTGGCGCTCTACGCCCTTAGCGTTGTCGTAGCCCTGGCCCTGGCCAGCGTGATTGTGGAGGCCACCGGTGGCGACTGGTGGCCGGTGGTGGAGGCCTTGGTGGACGGCAGCATCATGGCGCCCGGACGGTGGGGAGGGACTCTGGGAATTGCGGCGCCCTTGCTCTTGGTGGCCTTGGGCACGGTGATCTCGTCTAAAGCCGGGCTGATCAACATCGGCCAAGAGGGCCAGTTGCTGATTGGTGCGGCAGTAGCGGTGTATTTCAGCTTCCGCATCGGCGGTCCCGGTCCGCTGAATGTGGTGGTGTTGTTGCTGTTCGGTGCGTTGGGCGGGGCGGCGTGGGCCTCGATTTCTGGACTGCTGCGCTATTGGCGGGGGGTGCCTGAGGTCCTGAGCACTTTGCTGCTGGTCTTTGTGGCCCTTCAGGCGGTGGGGTACGGCTTGAAGTGGCAGTGGCTGCTGCTGGCCGACGAGGCCAGTCGCGGCAACCGGAATCTGGTGAGCGAGCAGTTGGCCAAAGACAACCGGATTCCTCGTCCCGACATATTTGGCAACGAGTTCCCCATCACCGTCTATGTGGCCCTAGCCCTGGCCTTGGCGGTGGCCTACGTGCTGGCCCGCACGGTGTGGGGCTTTCGGCTGAGGATGCTGGGCCACAATCCCCGGGCTGCCCAGCGCGCTGGGGTGTCGTCCACGGTCTATGGAGCGTCGGCATTGGCAATAGGCGGAGCCTTTGCCGGCTTGGCCGGGGCGGCCATGTTTGCCGGCGGTGGCTTCTCGTTCGGCACCTACCGGCTGGTACCCGGCTTCTCCGACAACATCGGCTGGACCGGCCTGTTGGTGGCCCTGTTGGCCCGAGAGCGGGCCTTGCCCGCCGTGGTGGCCGCATTCGTTTTCGCGGGGCTGCGAAACGGGGCCGGCTTTGTGAACAGCACCGGCGTGGAGAGCCGCATCACCGACGTGGTGCAGGGACTCTTGGTACTGGCCCTTCTGGTTCCTCCTGCGGTGGTCTTCCTGCGGGATCGTCGCCGGGCTCGGGCCGCGGCCACGGAGAGGGTGTGATGCAGTGCTGATTGACTTCTTCTCCGCGGTGGGCGATGTGTTGTCCAGCGAGTCCACCTATATCAACGGCGCGCTGTTCGCCGCGCTGCTGGCCTTTGCCGCCACGGGGGAGTGGGTGGCTGAACGTTCGGGAACCTTGAACATTTCGGTGGAGGGGATGCTGCTGAGCGGGGCCTTCGCCGGGATTCTGGGCTATCACCTCTCAGAGTCGATCGTGGTGGGCCTGGTGTTTGGTGCGATCGGCGGGTTGCTGATTGCCGCCGTGCAGGCCGAGATGAGCCATCGTCTTACTGCTGACCAGTTTGTGGTCGGCCTCACCCTCAACATCTTGGTATTCGGCTTGGTTGGATTCCTCGATCGAGAAATCGAACCCCAGGCCCTTCGGGCCTCAACAGTGGAGATTCCCGTCCTAGTGGACATACCCCTGTTCGGACAAGCCCTGTTCGGGGAGCCGTGGCCCTTCTATCTCCTCTATGGACTTGTGCCGTTGTCGTGGTGGCTGGTGTACCGCACCCGTTGGGGCTTGGAGCTGCGGGCCGCGGGGGAGAACCCCCAGTCGGCCGACGTCAGCGGCATCGACGTGAACCGGCGCCGTCGCCAGTCGATTTACTATGCCGGGTTCACCTCTGGCCTGGGCGGGGCCTATTTCTTGTTCGCTCGGATCGCCGCGTTCGACGATTCCGTCATCGGCGGCCAGGGATTCATCGCCATCGCCGCGGTGATCTTCGGCGGTTGGACGCTGTGGGGCACCATGGCGGGCTGCGTCCTGTTCGCTGGGGCGCTCTCGTTCCAGTTGTCACTGCAAGGGCTGGGTTATGAGCTCAACACCGAGCTGTTGCAGGCTCTGCCCTATCTGGTCACCATCGGAGCCATGGCCATTTTCGCCAAACGAGTTCGACCGCCGGCCGCCTTGGCTCGACCGTTCATCCGTGGTCTGAAATAGACAGGCCGAGACCAAGGAGAACGGCGATGAAGGCGATGCGATACCACGAGCCCGGCGGTCCCGAGGTGCTCTGCTACGAAGAAGTGCCCGATCCTGAGCCGGGACCGGTGGACGTGGTGGTGGACGTAGTCGCTACTGCGCTGAACCGGTTGGACGTGGTGCAGCGCAATGGCTGGTTCACCATGCCCGGCTTCACCCTTCCCCACATCGCCGGCATGGACGTTGCCGGGGTTGTATCGGAGGTCGGCACGGAGGTCGACGGCGTGGCCGTCGGCGACCGGGTAGTGGTGGACCCGTCAATGGCCGGGGTGGACGACCGCTCCAAGTTGGGCGACCGGGGCGATCTCTATGGCGAGCTGGGCATCATCGGGGCCACTGTCGACGGGGGCTACGCCGAGCGATGTCTGGTGCCAGCCTCACACGTCTACCCAGTGCCCCACGCCATGTCGTTGGAGGCCGCCGCCACCTTCCCCACCTGCTACCTCACCGCCGCCCATGGGCTGTTCGAAGTGGGTGGCCTAACCGCGGGGGAGACGGTGATGATTCACGCCGCCGGGTCGGGCGTGTCGGTGGCCGCCATCCAGTTTGCCGTGCATGCCGGGGCCACGGTCCTGGCCACCGCGGGCACCGACGAGAAATGTCAGCGCGCCCTTGAACTAGGGGCCTCCCATGCGCTCAACAACCGGACCGGCGATGTGGCGGGGTGGGCTCGGGAGCTGACCGCCGGAGCGGGGGTGGACATGGTGTTCGACCATGTCGGCACCGCCCTGTTCGGCCCGTCGCTATTCGCACTGGGTATCGGCGGGCGGCTGGTGAACTGCGGCAACTCCTCCGGCGATGAGGCGGTCATACCGTCGCTGGGCTACGTGTTCCACTCCGGCATCAAGATCCTGGGTTCCGATCCCTATCGCCCTGAAGAGTTTGGCCCGGCATGGGACACGTTCTGTGGCAGCGGTTTCACCGCCGCGGTCGACTCGGTGTTCGATTTGGCCGACGCCGCCGACGCCCAGGCCAAGATGCTGGCCAGCGACTTCTTCGGCAAGATCCTGCTGAAGCCCTGATCCAAGCGTCGAAGTGGCTGATTCCCCGTATCCCGAACTGAAGAAGTCACATGTTCCCGAGCGCGTGGGCCGCCCATGGACCGACTACAAACCGCCGCCATCGGCCCCAGTGTGGGCGGTGATCAGCGGGTTTGGCTCCTATCACGTGCTGGTCGCCGCCCTGGAGTTAGGGGTGTTCGATGCCTTGGCCGCCCGCGGTGCCGCTCCTGGGGTTCCTCCGGTGGAGACGGCCAAGGGGCTGGCCGAGAGCTTGGGGGTTTCTGCGCCTCACCTGGAAGCCCTGCTTGACTCCCTGGCGGTGCTCGGACTGTTGGAGCGGGTGGGCGGCCGATACAGCCTGAACGACCCCGCGGCCCGCTATCTCACCACCGACGGAGCAGCATCGATGGCCTCGCTTGTGCCGGTGGCCCCCGGTCCGCTGGACAACTGGTCCCGGTTGGCCGACACCATCCGGGCGGGACGGCCTGCCGAGGCGATCGACAACGATCCGGCCGACTTCTACCGACCCCTGGTGGAGGGCACGTTCACCACCATGCTCCGAGCCGCCACCCGGGCCGACTTCCAGGTGCGCTACAGCGCCATGACCGCGCCTCGGGTGCTGGACCTAGGGGCGGGCGGGGCCCCCTGGGCCGTCGCCGTGCTGAAAGCGTGTCCCGGAGCCACCGCGGTCATCAACGACCTCGACGGGGTGATCGAGGTAGCCCAGCGAACCACCGCCGAACACGGTGTGGCCGACCGGTGCGAGTTCCGCCCCGGCGACTTCCACACCATCGAAATCGAGTCCGAAGGCTACGACATGGTGGTGCTGGGTCATGTCTGCCGCACCGAAGGCCCCGTTGGCGCCCGACAACTCATCGCCCGAGCGGCCGACGCGCTGCGCCCCGAGGGACGATTGCTACTGGCCGACTACTTTGTCGCCCCCGAGCCCCAGTGGAGCCCCCACAGCGTGCTCATGGGTATGACCATGATGGCCAGCACCATCCACGGTTTCCCCATAACCGCGGCGCAGGTCGCTGAATGGCTGCGCGATGCCGGCTTCGAGACCCTCCGCCTTATCGAACCCATCGGCCATCAGTTTGTCTATACCGCCACCAAACCCCTCAAGCCAAGAGCAGAGGGTCCATGAATGGATGGTGACGCAAGGGCGGTGGGTGGCTCCGAGGCCAGGACTCGGCGCCCGAGCCGCCTCGGAGACAGGACCCGCCGCCCGGACGCATACGATCATCTGAAGGAGCATCATGCCGGAACACATCGACACTCTCATCAAAGCCTGGTACGTCGTCACCATGAACCCGACCCGCGATGTCATCCACCACGGCGCCGTTGCCATCAGAGGCAACCAGATTGTCGACGTGGGCAAGGCGTCCGATCTGGAGGCGCGCTACCAGGCAGCCGAGACAGTGGGAGGCGACCGGTTCGTGGTCACTCCGGGGCTAGTCAACACCCACATTCACATCACCGGCGAGCCCCTCACTCGGGGCTACGTTCCCGACGACACTCCGTTCGAGGAGAACGTGTTCCAGTGGTTGTGCCCGCTGTACTCGGTCTACACCGCCGAGGAGGAGCGCTTGTCAGGCCAGCTGGCGGCGGTGGAGATGCTCAAGTCGGGTACCACCTGTTTCTTGGAGGCGGGCACCATCCGGTTTGTCGACGAGGTGATGGACGGTTTGGACGAGGCCGGTATCCGGGGCCGAATCGGCAAGTGGGTGTGGGATCTACCGCCCGAGCCCAGCGTGTACCGCCAAGACACTGACGAGGCCATTGCCAACCTGCGTGACACCGTCGAGAGGTTCAAGGGCGCGGCCGGAGGGCGGTTGGGAGCATGGTCGATGGTGGTAGGACACACCACCTGTTCCGACCCCCTGTGGCAGGCGGCGCGGGCCGCCGCTGATGAGTTCGAGGTGGGACTCAGCTTCCACATGTCTCCGGCCACGTTGGACCCCGACAGCTTCATCGCCGCCTTCGGCCAGCGGCCCATGGTGCATCTGGAGGAGTTGGGGGTGCTGGGCGACGACACCGCTATCACCCACTGTGTGCATGTCGATGATCAGGAGATCCAGCTTCTGGCCGATGCGGGATCGACAGTGGTCCACTGTCCCACCACCGCACTGAAGGTGAGCTACGGGGTGACCCAGATCGGGAAGATGCCTGAGATGGTCACCGCGGGGGTCAACGTGAGCTTGGGGACCGATGGCAACAACGCCTCCAACTACTCCGATCTGATGCGGGCCACCTATTTGGTGGCTGGGCTGTTCAAGGATGCTCGCATGGATCCCCAGATGTTCCCGGCAGAGATGGCCTACGAGATGGCCACCCTGGGCGGGGCCCGAACCATGCTGATGGAAGACCAGATCGGCTCGCTGGAGCCGGGAAAGCTGGCCGACGTGGTGCTCCATGACACCGACCGCCCCGAATGGCGGCCGTTGCTGAACGTGATAAACCAGCTTGTCTGGTCAGCCGATGGCCGGGGCGTTCACACCGTTTTCGTGGATGGCCGCAAAGTGGTGGACGCTGGCCGCATGACCACCATCGACGAAGAAACCTTCTACGCCCGCTGTCAACAGGCGGGAGAGGCCGTGGTGGGTCGATCCGGCCTCCCCGACAAGGCCAAGTTTCCCATTTGGTAGCCGAGAAGGTACTTAGGAGTACAGCTCGCGCTTGACCACTTTGCCAGCAGGGTTGCGGGGGAGGGGGGTGGGGCGGATTTCCCAAATGGTGGGGATCTTGTAGGGGGCCAGCACCTCCCCACACCAGGCGGCTAGGTCACCGGGGTCTGGCGCGGCGTCGTTGAGCACAACCACGGCTTTGACTTCTTGGCCCATCTCGGGATGGTCCACGCCGAACACGGCTGACTCGGCCACGGACGGATGGGCGTCGAGGCGGTACTCGATCTCGATGGGGTAAATGTTCTCGGCGTTGCGCAGGATCATGTCCCGGGCTCGGGAGTTGATATAGAGGTAGCCGTCGTCGTCGAAGCGGCCGATGTCGCCGGTGTTGAGCCACCGATCCTCGTCGATGGCCGCCGCAGTGGCTTCAGGGTCGTTCCAGTACTCGAGCATGGTGTAGGCGCTGCGGCACCAGATATCGCCCTCCTGTCCTGTGGGCAGCACCTGGCCGTCGGGGTCTCGTATCTCGGCTTCGAATCCGATGGCCACCCGACCGCAGGAGGTGGGACGCTCTCGGTACTCGGCACCGCCAATGGTGGCGACCACCGCCACCGACTCCGACGATCCGTATCCCATCCCCACCGCGGGAGCGGCGTTGGGGAAGGCCTGTCGCATCAGGTCTTGCACCGCGGGGCTGGCCGGCGCACCGCCGAAGCCCACGTTGACCACGCTGGAGGTGTCGAACTCGTCGAAGCGGGGGTGGTTCACCAGCCGGGAGCCGATGCTGCCTAGAGCGGCGAAGGCAGTGACGCCTTCATCCTGGATGAGCTGGAGCACCGCCTCAGGATCAAAACGGCCTCGGCGGTACACGATCTTGGCTCCGGTGACCATGTTGATGAGGGTGGTGCCGTATAGACCGGATACGTGGAACAGCGGCGATGTGCCCAAGGTGATCGCCTGGGCTGGAGGGCTGGGGGCGGAGCCGTCGTCGGAAGGGGGGTTGGTGCGGAGCTCGGTGAACACTCGCACCGCCCCATTCATCATGGTGGACTGCACGAAGCCGATCAGCCCCCGATGCGAACCCACCGCCCCTTTGGGACGTCCGGTAGTACCGCTGGTGAACAGGATTACCGCGGGGTCGTCCTCGGCCAAGGTCACGTCGATGTCGTCAAGGGCCGCCCCTTTGCCTGTCGCGATGAAATCTGCCCAGTCGTCTTCGATCACCAGACACGGGGCATCGGTGTTCCCCGAGCCGGAGCGCTCGAGACGGGCACGGTCGGCGATCACCAGTGCGGGGTCGCTGAGCTCGGTGGCATAGTCCACCTCATCGGTGGTCCACCAGCCGTTGTAGGCGGACACGATGGCCCCGATGCTGGTGGCGGCGAAGAACCCCACCACCCACTCGGGGCAGTTAGCGGCGAAGATGGCTACCCGGTCGCCGTGACCGACACCTCGCTGCTGCAATGCGGCAGCCGCGGCCGCTACTTGAGAGATGAAGTCCTCGAAGGTGTGCCGCTGGTTTTCCAACACCAAAAACTCCCGGTCGCCGAAGTTGGCGGTGTTGGCCACCATCTCCCGCAGCGAGCGCATCCGGCTGGCGAACACTGCCGCCTGCTGCCCTAGCACCTCCTCGGTGGTCAGCTCGAACAATCCGCCCGACCCGGTCAGCTCTTGGATCACGTCCTCTCGAATACCCACGGCTCAGAACCCTAATCAGTTGCTGCCGTTCGACCGGCTTCAACGGGCTGAATCGGGGGTTGAGGCTCTATCGTGGGACCATGACTGAAGTCGTCATCGTCGAGGCCGTTCGCTCCCCGGTTGGCAAGCGAAACGGCGGTTTGTCCTCCGTTCATCCCACTTCGTTGCTCAGCCAGGTGCAGTCGGCCGCAGTGGAGCGGTCGGAGATCGATCCTGCCGCCATCGGGCAGGTGGTCGGCGGCTGTGTGGACCAACTCGGCGCCCAGGCCATGAATGTCACCCGCACTGCGTGGCTCACCGCCGGGCTGCCTGAAGAAACGGCATGCAGCACCGTGGACTCCCAGTGCGGATCCTCGCAGCACGCGGTGAATCTGGCCTACAGCCTGGTGAAATCCGGGGTGGAAGACGCGGTGCTGGCCTGCGGCGTGGAGAGCATGAGCATCGTGCCCATCGGGTCGAACGCCACCGCCGAAGGAGTGGGCAAGCCGATAACTCGCGACTACTTCGCCCACTATGAGTTCACCTCCCAGTTCGAAGGCGCCGAGCGGATGGCCGACAAGTGGGGGATCACCCGGGAGGACTGCGACCGTTTCGGCCTCTCGTCCCAGCAGCGGGCAGCCCGGGCCTGGGACGAGGGTCGGTTCGAGACCCAGATCGTGCCCATCGAGGCCCCGGTGCTGGATGAAGACGGCAAAAGGACCGGTGAGGAGGTAACCGTCAGCGTCGATGAGGGCATGCGGGAGACCACCTTGGAAGGGCTGGCCACCCTCAAGCCGGTGGCTCGGCCCGACGGCGTCCACACCGCGGGGTCGTCGTCGCAGATTTCCGACGGGGCTGGCGCAGTGTTGATGACCACCGCCGAGCGGGCTGAGCAGCTCGGCCTCACCCCCAGGGCCCGAGTGGCCGAGACCTGTTTGGTGGGATGCGATCCAGTGCTGATGCTGGAAGGTCCGATTCCGGCCACCCGTCGGCTGCTGGAACGGTCTGGGTTGGCTATGGACGACATCGATGTGGTGGAGATCAACGAGGCGTTCGCCTCGGTGGTTTTGTGCTGGGCCGCAGAATTGGAGCCCGACATGGAGCGGGTGAATCCCAACGGCGGCGCTATCGCCCTGGGCCACCCGCTGGGGGGCACCGGGTCGATCTTGGTGACCAAGGCCCTACACGAACTGGAGCGCACCGACGGCCAGTGGGGGCTGATCACCATGTGCTGCGGAGGCGGCCTGGGTACCGGGACCCTGATCGAAAGGCTCTGATGGCTCTCTCGTCAGGGAATGGACAAGGCTGAGCAAATGGCCACCGACGCCGGATTGGCCGACGAGCTGGTCGGCGCCATCCGAACCTGGGTGGATCGGGAGGTCATCCCCAATGCCTCCGATCTGGAGCACGCCGATGAGTTTCCCGAGGCGATGTTCGCCCAGATGTGCGAGTTCGGCCTGTTCGGCGCCACCATCCCCGAGAACTACGGCGGGTTGGGGCTGGACGCCACCACCTACGCCCGCATCATTGAGGAACTGTCCCGGGGGTGGATGTCGCTGGCCGGCATCCTCAACACCCACAAGATCGCCGCCACCATGATCGGGCGCTACGGCACTGACGAGCAGCGGGATCGCTTCTTGCCCCGCATGTGCGATGGGTCGGTGCGGTCGGCGTTTTCGCTATCGGAGCCCGACGCGGGTAGCGATACCCGCAACATCCGCTGTCGGGCGGTACCCGACGGCGATGAGTGGATCATCAACGGCACCAAGATGTGGGTGACCAACGGCATGCGAGCCCAAATGGTCATGTTGTTGGCCCGAACCCCCGACGACCGCATTACCTGCTTCATTGTGGAGAAGGAGCCGGGACCTGGTGCCAACGGCCTCACCGTGTCGCGCACCATTCCCAAGCTGGGCTACAAGGGTGTGGAGACGGTGGAGATGTCGTACGCCGACTTTCGGGTTCCCGATGCCAATGTATTGGGCGGATCAGACGGTGTGGGCCACGGGCTGGGTTATGCCCTTTCGGCGTTGGAGTTGGGCCGGATCAACATCGCCGCCCGAGCGGTGGGGGTGGCCCAGGCCGCCTTCGAGGCGGCCATGAAGTATGCCCAGGAGCGGGAGACGTTCGGGCGGCCCATTTACGATCACCAGGCCATCGGGTTCAAGCTGGCCGAGATGGCTACCAAGCTCCATGCCGCCCGACTGATGACCTATGACGCAGCCCATCGCTACGACTCAGGAGAGCGCATCGATCTCGAAGCGGGTATGGCCAAGCTGTTCGCCTCTGAGGCCGCCTTTGAGATCGCCTCTGACTCCCTGCGCATCCACGGGGGAAACGGCTACACCGAGGAGTATCCGGTAGAGCGCTATTTTCGGGACACTCCACTGATGATCATCGGTGAGGGGACCAGCGAAATCCAAAAGATGGTGATCGCCCGCCAACTGCGCGATCGGTACTCATAAGGAAGGGACTTCAGTGGCCGAGATTTCTGAAGATCAACTCCGGGAACGGGCCCGAAACCTGCTGGCTGACGTCGATCCTGCCGATGCAACGCAGTACGAGTTTCGGGGCACCCAGTTCGACCGAGGCCTGTCCCGGGTCGACTTTCCCGAAGGAAAAGGCGGGCTCGGCCTGTCTCCCAAGGCCCAAACCGTGGTGGACGAGGAACTGCGCAAGGGCAGTCGGTATTGGCACGATCTGAATGTCAACCCCATCGGTATCGGAATGGGCGCTCCCACTGTTTTGGCCCACGGCACCGAGGAGATGCACCACCGTCTGCTTCGGCCGCTGTTCACTGGCGAGGAGATTTGGTGCCAGATGTTCAGCGAACCGAGCGCGGGCTCCGATGTGGCCGGTTTGGCCTCCCGAGCCGAGCTCGACGGCGACGAATGGGTGGTCAACGGCCAAAAGGTGTGGACCTCACTGGCCCATCGGTCCCGATGGGGAATGCTGGTGGCTCGCACCGATCCCGACGCCCCCAAGCACCGGGGCCTTACCTATTTCGTGCTCGATATGACCCTGCCGGGGGTGGAGGTTCGTCCGCTCTACCAGATCACCGGCGAAGCCGAATTCAACGAGGTATTTCTGAACGACGTTCGCATTCCCGACTCCATGCGGCTGGGGGAGCGGGGCCAGGGCTGGAATGTGGCCATCACCACCCTTATGAACGAACGAGTGGCGCTCGGCGGCGGGGTCCCTGAACGGGGCAGCGGGCTCATTGGCATTTTGGTGTCGGCTTGGGAGCAGCTTCAGGACCAAGCCGACGGTGTGGAGGCGGCTCGCCGTCAAGTGCTGCGAGATCGAATAGTTCGACTGTGGACCGAGGCTGAGATATTGCGGCTTACCAACTGGCGGGCTCGCACCCTGTCTTCGGCAGGGACACCTGGCCCCGAGGGATCGGTGGGCAAAGCGGTGTCGGCTGAATTGAACCAGCGAATCTATGAGTGCCTGATCGACGTCATGGGATCGGAGGCCATGCTGTTCCCCCAGGGCTATCCGATGTCGAGGCCCGAACAGTCAGACGTTGCCTCCCACCGGAATGCCACTCCGGTCAAAGGCTTCCTGCGGTCGCGGGCCAACACCATCGAAGGCGGGACGTCTGAGGTGATGCGCAACATCTTGGGCGAGCGGGTGCTGGGCCTGCCCAAGGAGCCCGGTGTATACAAGGACACCCCTTGGAGCGAGATTCCCAGGAATTGAGAGGCATGCCCATGGTTGATGCACAGCACATGCGCACCGTGATGGAACAGTACGCCGCCGCGGTGAGCGCCGGCGACAAAGAGGCGATCGTGTCGTTTTACGCTCCCGATGGTTCATGCCAAGTGCCCGTTGGCGGGCCGGTACACGAGGGGATCGATGCCGTCCAGGCTTTCTATGAGGGGAATGAGCTAGCTGAGACCCTGGTGTTGACCGGACCGGTGCGGGTGGCGGGCAATGAGGCCGCTGCCCCGATGGTGGCTCAGGTGTGTTTCGACGGGGTGGACTACGAACTCGATGTGGTGGACGTGGCCGTGTTCAACGACGACGGCTTGCTGACCTCGCTGCGGGCGTTCTTCTCGCTCGACGATCTGCGTGCTGTTTGACCAGTTGAAGAAACGGCGGCGGTGGCTGCTGTGGTTGGCTGCACTCGGGCTGCTGGTGGGTTGGAGTCTCACGTGGGCGCTGGACGCACCGCAGCGGCCGGTGCTGGCCGAGCGCGACGAGATCCGATCAGCCGCGGTTCACATCAGCGGCACGGCCTGCGGTCAGTTCAGCGAGGGGAGCGGATTTGCCATTGAAACCGGATTGCTGCTCACCAATGCCCATGTGGTGGCTGGCGTTGAGCAGATCAATGTGAGCACGCCCGATGGCGAAACGGCAATCGGCGAGTTGGTGGGATTCGACTCCGGCCGGGATATCGCCGCGATCTCCGTGTCGGGCGTCGAGGTCTCGCCGGCTGTGTTGGCTAAGACGGTTGCCGCTGAGGCCGACGTGGGCGATGCCGCCACCGTTGATCGCGACAATGGCTTGGAGTTTGTTCCATTCACGGTGAATCGCAGGATCTGGGCCAAGGGACGTGACTTCTACGGGCAAGAGGCAGAGAACCGCCGGGTGCTCGAAATTCGCTCCCTGTTGGCCGCGGGAGACTCAGGGGCCGCGCTGGTGAACGTCGATGACGAGGTATGGGGCATGGTGTTCGCCGTCGCCCGGGGGCAGCGTGACCAGGGGTACGCCTTGGACCTGGTTGAGATCGGGGATTTCTTGGCGGAAATCGACCGAACCCCCCTCCCGACGCCACCCTGTCGGACGCGTTAGGTCATGTAGTCTCATTCGATGCCTGTGGATCTGGACGAGCTGCTGTCTCCAACGCACACCGCCGTGGTCACTATGGAGTGCCAGCGGGGGGTGATCGGCGATATGGCCTCGATGGGGGGCTTAAGGGATGTGATGCTCGACCGAGGTGCTATCGACGCCGGGGCCCGACTCTGTGCAAGTGCCCGGGCCGCGGACGTGCCGGTGGTGCACTGCCTGGCCCATTTTCGAGAAGACCGGGCCGGGAGCGTGGCCAACTGCCGGATGCTCGCCGCCTCGGCCAAGATGAGCGAGCAGTCCGGCGGCCTGCTGATCGGGTCGGAGTCGGCCCAAGTCATTCAGGAATTCGAACCCCAGCCGTCCGACATCGAGATCGCCCGCTGGCACGGCATGTCCCCGTTCATGGGGACCTCGCTCGACCAAACTCTGCGCAATCTCGGGGTCACCACGGTGGTGGCCGCGGGGGTGTCGCTTAACGTGGGAGTGATGGGCCTGGTGATAAACGCTGTCGATCTGGGCTATCAAGTAGTGCTGGCCGGAGATGCAGTGGCCGGCATTCCAGCCGACTACGGCGACGCAGTGATGGATAACACGATGGCCTTCCTCACCACCATGCTCACCGTGGACGACATCGTGACCCGATGGGCATGACCGCAGATCAAGACATTGCTACTAGCAACAAGGCCGTGGTGGAGCGGTTGGTGCGCGACATCGTGAACGGCGGGCAGGTGGAGTTGCTCGATGAGGTCCTGGCCGACGATTTCGTGGCCCACGGCGTGGGCTCCGGTCCGGCCGGTCCTGATGGGATGCGTGGACTGATCACCACATGGCGCGCTGCCTTTCCCGACTGGCAAGACCACATCGATGAGATCGTGGCCGAAGGCGACTTGGTGGTGCTCAAGATCACGGCCCGGGGTACCCACGACGGCCCCTTGCTGGGTATCGACCCCACCGGTGAGGCAGTCCAGTGGGGCATGATCGAAATGGTCCGCGTGGCTGACGGCAAGATCACCGAACAATGGGGCTATTCCGACTTTGCCGAAGTGGTGCGACACCTCCGCAAGGTGGCAGCGTCGAAAACCGAACAGCAAACACAACAGGAGGCTTGACCATGGCCGATACTTCACCTGTCCCCGACTATGCCCAGCTCATGCGGCTCGACGGCAAGGGCTTTATCGTGCTCGGCGCCGGGCAGGGTATGGGTCGCCAGTCGTCTCACGCCCTAGCCCAGATGGGGGCCAAGGTCTTTTGCGTTGACCTTGAGCAGGAACGGGCTGAGCAGGTGGCCAACGAAGTGGACGGCATCGCCAGGGTGGCCGATATCACCAAGCGCGATGATGTCCAAGCTTTGGTGGACGAGGCTGGTCGAGCAATGGGGTCGATTGACGGGATTGTCGACATCGTGGGTGTTTCCGGATGGTCCGGGGTGCTGGACATCGACGATGCCGAGTGGGACTGGCAATTCGACATGGTGCTGCGCCACGCCTACCTCATCTCCCAGATCGCCGGTCGAGCCATGAAGGAGACCGGCGGGGGCACGATGGTGTTCATCGCCTCGGTCAGCGGCCTGACTGCGGCCCCCAATCATGCCCACTACGGGGCGGCCAAGGCCGGGCTGATGGCGTGGATGCAGTCGGTGGCCATCGAGCTAGCCCCCTACGGGATCCGGGCCAATTGCGTAGCGCCGGGCACGATACTGACTCCCCGTATGGAAGCGCTGTTCGACGAGGAGCGAAAGGCGATCAACAACGCCGCCGTGCCGATGGGTCACATGGGGGTGCCGTCCGACATTGCGGGTGCGGTGCTCTTCCTTTCGGCGCCGATCTCCAACTTCATCTCGGGTCGCACGTTGGTCGTGGACGGGGGTGTGGACGCCGACTTCCCGTACGACCCGATGTAGATACGAGGTGGATACACTGTGTCTATGGCGGATGGCGTGAGCGACCCGGAGAACCGGATCGTCGTCGGGGTAGAGGGATCGGGTGGGGCCCGTGCCGCGCTCCGCTGGGCCATAAAGGAGGCTCGATACCGCAATGCCTTTGTGGACGTGGTGACTGCCTACTCAACCACCTATGTGCCGGCCTCGCCGGACTTCAACTATGTGCCGCTGGACCCCATCGATCTGGAGGCTGAGGTCAAGCGGATGCAGGACAGCATCATCGATGAAGTGCTGGCCGAGACAGATGCTGAAGGGGTGGAGATCAGGCGCCGGATGGTACGGGGCCGGGCCGCCGACACCCTGATCGCCGAGTCGGACAATGCCGCCATGCTCGTTGTGGGCTCACGGGGCCGGGGAGGGTTCCGAGGCCTGCTGCTGGGATCAGTCAGCCAGCAGATCGCCCAGCATGGCAGCTGCCCCGTGGTGATCGTCCGTCCCGATCTCCCGACCTAGCAACTGCCCATCCCGCTTGGTGGGCTCTTAGAGCTCCACGATGACTTTGCCCCAAGTGCTGCGGTTGTAGATGGCGTCGAGGGCGGCGGGTACTTGGTCGAAGGCAAACGGAGGGAATACCGGGGGATCGAGCTGGCCGTCTTCGAGTAGGGCGAAGATCTCTTGACGGGCGTGTTCGGATGGCTCGGGATTGCGAGCTACTGAGGCCCCCCAGTGGACGCCCACCACGGAGTAGTTCTTCAACAGAATGTGATTGGTGGGAGCGTCGGCGATTCGTCCGCTGGTGAAGCCGATCACCAACAGCCGACCGTCCCAGGCCATGCACCGTCGGGAACGGTCGAATACGTCGCCCCCCACCGGGTCGAAGCACACATCCACTCCTCGGCCGTCGGTGTGGGCTCGCACCAGTTCGACGAAGTCAGGGGTCTCCCGGTAGTCGATGGCCAGCTCCACTCCCATCTCTTTGAGCAGGGCGACCTTCTCAGGCCCACCAGCGGTAGCAATCACTCTCGCCCCGGCGATCAGGCCGAGCTGCACCGCAGCCGATCCCACGCCGCCCATTGCGGCATGAACGAGCAGCGTCTCTCCTTCGGCTAAGTGTCCCCGGTCGTGGAGGGCAAACCACGAGGTGCCGTAGTTCACCAGCGCGGCGGCCGCTGCACCGGCTGGCACTCCTTCGGCCAGCTTGTGCACTCCGCTGGCCCGCAATGCTGTCTGCTCGGCCAACGACCCTCCGCCAATGCCCACGACACGGTCGCCGACGGCCAAGCGGTCAACCCCTTCGCCGAGTTCCCGTACTCGACCCACAACCTCGGTACACGGTGACCACGGCAGCTTGGTCTCCATCTGGTAGAGGCCCCGAGCCATGAGACAGTCCACGAACGTCAGCCCGACGGCCTCGGTGTCCACCACAACCTGGCCGGAATCCGCCTCGGGAGCCTCGGTTTCCTCCAGCTTCAGCAATTCAACTGGGTCGCCCAGCTCATGCTGGCGCCAGACCCTCATCAGTTACCTCCACCATCTGAGTCGGAACCTGCTGCGGCCGGACGGTCCACCACCGACTTGATGCTCTCCAGGGCCCGCTGTTTGAACTCCTGCACCGACGGCACGTTGCCAGCCAGGGCCTGGTATTCCGACATCGTGCGGATAGCGTTGCGGGTGCCCATTGCCTCCATGCCCCGGTGCACGCTGCGTTTGTTGATCTGCTGGAGGTCGGAGGGAACCCGGGCCACTCGCTGGGCCATCTCTAACACTCGCTCTTCGAGTTCGGCCTCGGGGTAAGCCCGGTTGGCGAAGCCCATGGCTGCCGCATCGGTGCCGGAGTAGGAGTCGCCGGTGAGCATCATCTCCATGGCGTTGCGGAACCCCACCAGCCAAGGGTGGTAGTTGAAGTCGGGTGGGCTCAGCACCCGCACCACTGGGTGGCCGATATCGGCGTTGTCGGCCACATATACCAGGTCACAGGCGGCGGCCAGTTCAGACGCTCCGGCCAGGGCATAGCCGTGGATTTGAGCGATGACTGGCTTGGCCAGCTCCCAGATGGCCAGCCAGCTGTCGGTCACATGGCGAGACCACTGCCCATCGCCCCCTGCGGTGTAGTGGGGTGGATCCTCCATGAGCGAGTCGGACAGGTCATAGCCAGATGAGAAGCAGGGACCTGCGCCCCGGATAATCGACACCCGCACATCGTCGTCGACATCAGCAGCTTGGAGGGCGGCGAGCAGCTCCTTTCGCATCGGCGTGCTGATGGCGTTGCGTTTCTCGGGGCGGTTCAGGGTGATGCGACGGACATTCGGCGCAGGATCATCGATCAGGATGAGTTCGTAAGCCATGCGATGACCCTATAACGACCGGTGCCCCGGACCCGAAGGCCCGGGGCACCGAGTGTTCAGTTCAGGAAAGAGTGCTACTGGGTACGCAGCCGACGGCTGAGGCCGAGCACCATCGCGCCGGCTAGCACTACGGCTAGGGCGACTATGGCCAGCAGCGATGTGTTGACACCGGTTGCGGGCATCATGTCGTCGTCCATGTCGTCAGCCATGTCATCCATGTCGTCGTCGGCCATGTCGTCGCCCATGTCATCCATGTCGTC
>JAPPAP010000002.1 GCA_026705465.1 bacterium
CGTTGCTGAACAACTCGGGCTGCATAGAGACTTCGATGATGTCGGCATGGCGGGTTACGGCCCAGAAGTTCTGATAGCCGTCGGGCTCGCACCAGTGCACGGGGGAGTTCTGGCGCATCCAGGCCATAAGTTCGTGGGGATGTCCGTTGGCGCCGTAGCGCTTGGGAGAGATGAGATCTAGCGGGTCGACGTCCACGATTGAAACGTTAGTGCAACCCTTTACTGACTCAATATTCCGCTGCGTTGGATGATGTCTTCGGTGGCCTCGAAGCCGCCGCCGAGGGCATCGAAGTCGACAGAGCCAATCGACAGAGCGGTCAGCGGGGGTAGGGCGGGGTTGGGTTCGACATCGCCAGCCAGCGGGTACTCGTAGGTGCTGTTGGTGAAGTAGCGCTGGGCAGACGGGGAGAGCAAGTAGGCAATGAGCTCTTGTGCTGCTTCACGATCATCGGCATTTGCGGTCAAGGTGGCAGCGGAGATGATGAGCAGCGAGCCGATGTCCTCATCGGAAAGGTCGTAGTTGGCCGCCAGATGCTCTCGTCCGGCTGCCTCGGCATCAGCCGCCATTCGGTGGTTGTAATAGTGGTTCACCAAGCCCACGTCGACCTCGCCTCTGGCAACGGCATCCACAATGGAGACGTTGTTGGGATAGTTGCGGGCGTCATTGGCCACCATGTCGTCTAGCCATTGCGCGGCGACATCGTCGCCGTACTGGTCCCGAAATACGGTGAACCAGTCCACGAACGATCCGTTGGCAGCCGGGATGGCTACCCGACCCCTCCATATTGGGTCGGTTAGCTCAAAAACCGAGCTGGGCAAGTCCGACGTGGGCACAAGGTCGAGATTGTGGACCAGAACCCGCTTGCGTCCAGAAAAGCCGATCCAAGTGCCGTTTGCTCCGCGGTGTTCGGTAGCGACCAAGTCGAGGACACTGGAATCCATAGCAGCGAGAAGACCCTTGGATTCCAGAAACCCAATGGGACCCGGTGATCGGGAGATAAAGACGTCAGCTTGGGTCTGATCGCCCTCCTCGGCAATGAGCAAAGCCAGATCGGTAGAAGAGCCCCAACGCACTTGGATAGAAACGCCGGTTTCACGTTCGAATTCGTCCAAAATCGGCTGCATCAGGTTTTCGCTGCGACCGGAGTACACGGTTACCACCGATTTGTCGTCGCCACCGCAGGCTGCAGCCAAAAGAGCCAACGCGAACAGCGCGCCAGCCAGTCCAGTACGGAAAATCTTGGTCATGGGCGCAAGACCCTAGGGTGGCTGTCCTAGATTGTCAAGTTAGCCTAACAACTTTTGTGCAGATGGCGAGATAACTGCTTAAGCAGCGGGATTGACCGACTTCCAGTGCAGCGGCAACTCGACATAGCCATCGATGAGGCTGGAGTGCAGACGGGGCAGGGTAGTGGGATCGTCCACCCCCAGCTCCAGGCCCTCGAAACGGCCAATAATGGCCTCGAACATCATCTTGGCTTCCAGTCGGGCCAGCGATGCCCCCAGACAGAAGTGAGGCCCACCGGCACCGAAAGCCACATGTTGGCTGGCATCGCGGGTGACATCGAGGATGTCGGGGTTGTCGAAGGCCCGCTCGTCCCGATTGGCCGAGGGGTACCAGATCACTACCGGATCTCCGGCCTTGATCTCCTGGTCCCCTACCACGGTGTCGTAGCGGGGCCGGCGCACGAACTGCATCACCGGGGTGGTGTAGCGCAACAACTCCTCTACGGCGTTGGGGATGAGCGATGGGTCGTCCTTGAGCATCTTGAGCTGATCGGGATTGCGGAGCAGCTCCAAGGTGCCGGTAGTAATGAGGTTGCGGGTGGTCTCGGAGCCCGCGTTCTGGAGGAGCATGAAGAACACGTCGATCTGCAACTGATTTAGCGACTCACCATCGATGTCGGCCTCCAAGAGCACGCCGATAAGGTCGTCGTGGGGCTCCTTCTTGCGGATCTCGCACATCTGATCGGCGTAGGCGAACATCTGCGCTCCAGCCTCTATCTGTTCCTCCATGGAGTACTTCTCGTCGAATCCGAAGGTGATCTCGGTCCAGTGGAAGATTTGGTGGCGATCTTCTTCGGGCACGCCCACCAAGTCGGCAATCACCTGCAAGGGCAGCTCTACCGCGATCTCGTTCACCATCTCACAGCTGGTCTGGTCTGATACCTGATCGATCAGCCGATCGACCTGGGCCTGGATGTTCTCCTCCAAGTCGCGCACCCGGCGAGGCGTGAACCCCCGGTTGACCAGCTTGCGCATCTTGGTGTGATCGGGTGGGTCGAGGCTGATGAGCATCTCCTGGTTGGACCCGTCGTCAACAGCGGGCCCCCGATCACCGGGCAAGAAGGGATTGGGCTGGTTGCTGAAGCATTCCGAGTCGCGGGATACCCGCTGCACGTCGGCGTGGCGAGTGACGTTCCAGAACCCTTGCCAGCGTGGGTGCTCGCACCAGAACACCGGATCGTTGTCGCGCTTGTGGCGGAAATAGTCGTAAGGAAATCCGTTCTCAAAGGTGGCTGGACTCCAGAGTTCTAGTGGTTCCATCTCTGCCTCCTGTGGTGTTTAAGCCGAGGGCTTTCGCCCGACTACTGCGATTGAGACAGTGCTCATCATGACAAATCCCGGCGCTCGAACCTGAGCCAAGGCCGTTTCGCCGTCTTTGGGAGATACCAAGCCAGCCTCCACCAGCCGGGGTATGGCCCGCTCCAAAGCCATAAACCACCACTCCCCTCCCGGCTCGCCGGGTCGCATGGCCCAAACGTCGCCAATGACGTCGATGTCAGCTGCCCCCAAGTCGCGAAAACGACCGGTCAGCCGCACGCCGTAATCGGCATCGCGCCATTCGGTGGTCGTCCCCATCGACACGAAGCGGTGGACGGTGGCATAGGGCTCAGGCAGCGACTGCTCGGCGAATGACGCAAACGCGCCGTCCTCTGCCACCAGCCAGCCACCGGGGACCAGGGCATCCCACAGCTTCTCGATCACCTGGTCGCGCTCGGGCAGGTGCTGGAGCACGGCCCGGGCGTGAACGAGGTCGAAGGCTGATTCGGGCACGGAATCGCGGGTCACGTCGTGTTGTTCCACCACCACGTTGGGCAACACCGGGCGGTGGAACTGGAGGTCGACATCGGTGGACCACACCGAGCCGTCGGGGCCTACTCGCTTGCCCAGCCAGGCCGACACTGTGCCACCGCCGGCGCCCACCTCCCAACACCGCCACCCAGGGCTCAACCCCGTGTTGTCCAGAATGCGGCGGGTGCGGGGATCGCGGGCTTCGGCCAGCATCCCGAGGCGGTTGCGCTCGATCTCCACCTCTTCGTCGCGAACCCCATATCGATCCTCAGCCATGGGTGCTTCCCCTCTGTATCTGCCAGCTCAATACCGTATCGTCGCAGCGTGGGCGAGCACTCAGAGGACACTCCAAAGCAAGCGGCATTCCGGGCTGAGGTGCGGGCTTGGCTGGCCGCTCGAGCCCCCCTTCGGGAAGATGGCGACGGCTGGTCGACCCGTACCACCCACGCCGATGCCGCCGCAGAGAAGGCCCACATGGACCGCTGCCGAGCGTGGCAGCGGGAGCTTTACGACAGCGGATGGGCGGCTATCGACTGGCCCGTCGACCACGGTGGCCAGGGCGGCGAGCGCTGGCAACGCCAGATCTTCCAGCAAGAAGCGGCTCACTTTGATGTGACCAGCGGATTTCTTGCCGCCGGGATCGCCCTGGCCGGACCGGCCATCGGCCACTTCGGCACGGATGAGCAAAAAGCCCTTCACCTGAAGCCCATGCTGAGGGGCGACGTGGTGTGGTGCCAGCTTTTCAGCGAGCCCGGTGCCGGGTCGGATTTGGCCAACCTGGCGACGAGGGCCGAGCGGGACGGCGATGAATTCGTGGTGAACGGGCAGAAGGTGTGGAACTCCTCTGCCCACCTGTCGGACTGGGGAATCCTGCTGGCCCGTACCGACCCCGACGCCCCCAAGCACAAGGGAATCACCTTTTTCTTGGTGGGCATGACCACGCCTGGCGTGGAACCCCGTCCCATTCGCACCATCAACGGTTCGGCCCACTTCAACGAGGTGTTCTTGAGCGACGTGCGAATCCCGGCCGAGAACGTGGTTGGGGACGTGAACAGCGGATGGGCGGTGGCCCGGTTGGTGCTGGCCAACGAATCCACCATGATCGGCGGCGGCATAGACCGGGCCGACAGCACCGCGAATCTGATCGCTCTGGCCCAGAGGTGGGGCACGGCCCAGGACCCGATGGTCCGCCAAGAACTGGCCCAGGCCTATACGAACGAGAAGCTGTTGGACTGGATGGGCCGGCGACTGCAAGAGGATGTCCGCCGGGGACGCCAGCCCACCTTCGACGGCTCGACGCTGAAGGTGTACTGGTCGGAGAGCCGCCGGGACCGGGGCAACCTCGGCGTTGGGATGCTGGGGGGATACGGGGTGGCAGGCGACCACGCCGACACCGCGGTGTGGGCCAACGAGGCGCTGAACCGGTTCTGGGGGTCGATCGGCGGGGGCACCGACGAGGTACACCGCAACAACATGGCCGAGCGGGTGCTCGGCCTGCCTCCCGAACCCCGGGTGGACAAACACGTCCCGTGGCGAGAGCAGGTGGGCGGTACCGGAAAATAATTCACATCCGGCGCGGTCATTTCGTTCGATTGCAGCAATAAACTGTCCCCAACATGGCTGACCAAGCCACCTTCGCCGACCAGGCCATGGTCTACATGGATCAGCTCTACTCGGCGGCCCGGCGGATGACTCGCAATACGGCTGACGCTGAAGACCTGGTTCAGGAAACCTATCTGCGGGCCTACCGGGGCTTCGGCAACTTCCAGCAGGGCACCAACCTGCGGGCCTGGCTGTTCCGCATCCTCACCAACGCCTTTATCAACTCGTATCGCAGCAAACAGCGCAAGCCGCAGTCGGTGGACTTGGCCGGGGTCGAAGACCTGTATCTGCACCAAAGACTGGGAGGCGACGTCCGAGCAGCGCTGGGGGCCAGCGCCGAAGATGTGCTGATGGAGACCGTCACCGAGTCGGAGATCATCGAAGCCCTGGAGTCGCTGCCTGAGGAGTATCGGATCGCAGTGTTGTTGGCCGATGTGGAGGGTTTCGCCTACAAGGAGATCGCCGAGATTCTCGACGTTCCCATAGGCACGGTTATGAGCCGGCTGCATCGGGGAAGAAAAACGCTGCAGAAGCGGTTGTTAGAGTTCGGACAGACAAGGGGCTGGGTGGATCCACCCGACCCCGGCCGGGCGCCAGCCCCGGCCAACATCTGATTTTCGGAGGCAATGCGATGAGGAGCGATGAGGCTTGTTTGGGGGTTCCCAACCAGTGCGACCTCTCGCGCCAGCTCATCGCCCGGGCCCTGGACGGCCAGCCCACCGTGGAGGACATCAGCCGAGTGCGCATCGAGCTGGCCAACTGCCTCCCCTGCGTTCAGATCCTCGATGTCGAGGTGCAGTTCAAGCTGGCCATGAGCCAGGCCTGTCGGGAGTCAGCCCCAGCCTCGCTGCAAATCCGCATCACCGAGACTCTCCAGCGCGTCGTGCTCGACGACCTGGACATCCAAGATTTCTGAGCGAGTGGCCCGGTTTCAGCGTGATTGCCCGGCATGGAGTCCCCGCAATCAGACCACTAGGGTGAGCCCATGGATTTGATCGCTGCGGTGGTATGGCATTGGTGGATCGCCCTGCTGTTGGTTATCGCAACAGTTCCACTGGTCATCGCCACCATCGTCGGCTACTTCACCAAGGTGGTCGCGCCCCGCTACAACAGCCGGCACCAGCGGGAAACCAGAGCTCAAAGCGCCGGCGAACCCGAATAGAAACGACGGGAATCCCCGGTGGTTGGAGCAGCCGATCCAGTCGACTGGCGGCTGGCTGAGCGGGTAGCCAAAAGGGTCGGCGGCCACGAGCCGTTCCTCGACTCCTACCACTACCGCAGCCTCGCCCCCGAACTCGCCGAGTACACCGCCCAGGCCGAGGAGATGGTGGCGGCCGAGACCGGGCTGAAGTCGATGTCGGGCGCGGCCCGAGCCCAAGTGACCACCCGGGCCGGATGGGTGGACGCCAACGTGGCCTCCTTCCAGCGACTGCTGCGTCCGGTGACCGCCAAGATGGCCGAACGGGTCGCGACTTCGTGGTTCGCCCCGGTGGCCCAGCGGGTGAGCGGAACCGAGATGGGAGCGGTGCTGGGCTGGATGTCCACCCGGGTGCTGGGCCAGTACGACCTGCTCATCATCGAGGACGACCGGCCCGAGGACCAGGACATGGTCTACTACGTGGGCCCCAACGTGATGGCCCTCGAGCACAAGCATGGTTTCGACCCCCGCCAGTTCCGGCTGTGGCTGGCCCTGCACGAGACCACCCACCGGGCCCAGTTCACCGGCATTGAGTGGCTGCGACCCCACTTCCTGGCCCTGGTGCAAGAGGCCCTCGACGCGGCCGAGCCCGACTTGGAGCACTTCAAGCAAGTGGCCAAGCAGGTGATGGAGGCCCGCCGACGGGGCGACGACCTGCTGGCCGACGGGGGTCTCCCCGCCCTGTTGGCCACCCCTGAGCAGAAGGTGGTGCTGGACCGCATCGGCGGCATGATGAGCTTGCTGGAGGGCCACGGCGACATCACCATGGACCGAGCCGGGGCCGACCACATCCCCGACGCCACCCGGTTCGCCCGGGTGCTGCGCCATCGCCGCAATTCGGCCAAGGGAGTGTCCAAGCTGATCCAGCGCATCATCGGCATCGAGGCCAAGCTGAACCAGTACGCCGCCGGTGAGGCGTTCATCGAGACGGTGGAGTCCCGGGGCGGCCCCGAGCTCTTGAACCGGGTGTGGGAGTCGTCTGAGCGGTTGCCCACCATGACCGAGATCCGCAATCCCCAGCAATGGATCGACCGGGTCAACGGCTCTGCATCTTCTTCTAACGGGCAGGGCTGACATGACGCCGGCGACGCCGGTTCCATGATCCCCGAGTTGCTGGACCGCTGCACCTTCCCTCCCCCCGGCACCGCAGTGGACTGCGCGGTGTCGGGTGGGCCGGATTCGCTGGCCCTTTTGGTGCTGGCCTCGGAGGCGGGCTGCCGGGTGACCGCCTGGCACGTGGACCACGGCCTTCGGCCCGGCTCGGCGGCCGAGGCAGACGTGGTGGCCCAGGCGGCCGCCCGCTGGGGCGCGGCCTTCGAGGCCCGCGCCGCCCAGTGCGAACCCGGCCCCAATCTGGAGGCCCGGGCCCGAGAGGCCCGCTATGGGGTGCTGCCCCTCGGGGTGCTCACCGGCCACACCGCCGACGACCAGGCCGAGACGGTGCTGTTGAACCTCATGCGGGGAGCAGGATTGGACGGCTTGGCCGGCATCGACCCGGCCCGGCGCCCCCTGCTGGCCCTGCGCCGCCACCAGACCCAGGCGCTGTGCCACCACCTTGGACTCGACCCGGTGCGAGACCCGTCCAACCTCGATCCCGCCCATCGCCGCAATCGGATCCGCCACGAGCTGCTGCCGCTGCTTTGCGACATCGCCGAGCGCGATGTGGTGCCCATCATCGCCCGGGGCGCGGGCCTGATGGGCGGCATCCGCGACCTGCTCGACGAACTGGCCGCCGACATCGACCCGACCGACGCCAAAGCGCTGGCCCAAGCCCCCGAACCCCTGGCCCAGATGGCGCTGCGGCGGTGGATCCAACGCGAGACCAGCGCTGAACATCCCCCCGACGCTGCCGCCATCGAGCGGGTCATGGCCGTGGTCCGAAACGAGGCTCGATCCACCGAAATTGGCGGAGGCTGGCGGGTCACCCGATCTTCCCAACGGCTCGGCCTCCAAAGATGAGCACCGCTAGGTTGACCCCGTGTCCACCGCGGCAGACAGTGGCAACGGCGACCCTGGCCCGATCCTCATTTCCAACGACGAGCTGACCGCCTGCATCGCCGACCTCGGTTCCCGCATCACCGCTGACTACCAGGGCCGGGCTCCCCTGCTGGTGGGGGTGCTCAAGGGCGCCTTCATGTTCATGGCCGACCTGGCCCGGGCCATTGAGCTGCCGGTGGAGTTCGACTTCATGGCGGTTTCGTCCTACGGCAGCTCTACTCGCACCAGCGGCGTGGTGCGGATCGTCAAAGACCTCGACCTGGATTTGGCCGGGCGCGACGTGATCCTGGTGGAGGACATCATCGACAGCGGCCTGACCCTCAACTATCTCCGCAAGAACCTGGCCGCCCGCAACCCGGCCAGCCTGGAGGTGTGTGCCCTGTTGGTTCGCAAGGGCCGCCAGTACGAAGACCTCGACCTGCGCTATGTGGGCTTCGAGATACCGCCCGACTTCGTTGTGGGGTACGGCCTCGACGTCGGCGAGCGCTACCGCCAACTCCCCCACATCTGCCAATACCAGCCAAACAGCAATTCATAGAAATAGTTGAAATACACCTTGCTTTAGCTAATGGGGTTTGGCGGATCGTAAGCAGGCAGGGGTCCGCACATTTCGCTCAGAAAAGACGTTTTCACGTGGGAGGGGAATTTCCCCTGACCAACAACCCGCCAATGGCTTTCAGAACATCATTCTCATGAGGCTTTCCTCATCAGTCAGGGAAGCCTTGGGTGCCTTAGCAGTGGTGTCTAGTTGGCCCTTATGTATAGGTTGTGCTGGTGATCGAATTCGTCGGCAGTTCTGGCTACGCGCTGTGGTGGCCGAAAAGCTTGTTTGTTGACGAGCTTGAAGGCCTCAGCTCACGAGGAACGGACTCCTGCTTCGACAGAGAATGGGTCGACGAGGTTGAACTATTTCTGAGGCAGGCCTTTACTTCACGGGTTGTTGCTGATGATTTCAGGAGGGTGTTCGACGGATGGGACCCTACCGATAGCGGCCCTAATCCTTGCGTTCTCTGGTTGAGTGATCTCGCGGTCTCCGCCCGCAGAAACACCTTGACCCCCCATTACGCAGCCTCCATCGGATGCCTACCGCCAAGGGCGGTCAAGCATTGTTTCCATCAGCAATAGTGTGATTGATTTCAATAATCGCTCCAGAGCGGATCACTTTAGTCTGGGTGCCCAGAGACCTAGATGCCGCAACGTCTCCAACGCTGAGAATCATTAGGGCTCGCAAGAGAAGTGCTGGAGCCTACGACGACATGTCTTTGCCTACAGTCGGTTACCCCGAGTTTGGAGGACGAAAAGAAGGGCCTGATCGATCACGAAGACACAGCCTCTATCAGCTCCTCCGAGTGAGCTGCGGCTTCAAGTCGCGACTTACCTTCCAAGAGACTGTCAACTATACGCACCACTGGAATCGGTATGACACGCATCTCGTACTCTCTGCGCGTCACCTCGTCGTCCAAAATGATTCTACGCTCATCTAGTGGGGGAACGGCAGAATCCTCGCCCAAGAGGGGTGCAGCAATATAGGCCGGTACCGGTTTACCATATTTTCGCCCAAGGAGACTGGCGTAAAGAAACAATTGGAAGACGTCTCCCCTATCAACGCGATGGCCGTTCTTCCTCTGCGGATCCAATCGTGTGTAATGCGGTTTGTACTTTGCATCGAGAACAGCAGCGGGCTGGTTTCCCATGCTGATGACTGCATCGGGACGGAAACTCCGGTATTTCTTTCTCTTGCCGTCTCGCAGTACTTGTTTGAGTGTCTTCTGCGTCTCAGCAATGCGACCATAATTTGCAGCAATTGCTATCGAGAGCTGTTGAACTAATTTTTCGAACATCGGTGCAAGGTCGTAGATCGGCAGTGCTATGTGACCTTTGAAGGAGTCGTTTGGATTGCCAGTGCCGAGAAGCAGTGCTTCGCATAGCCGAAGCGCCGGTCCGTAAGCCTCTGTTTGCCTTGTCAAGCGATCAGCAGCGATCGAGAAGTCGTGTCTTTCAATCGTGGCTTTTGGTGTCGCCAAGCCTCCCCAGGCCGACAGTTGCCGTTGAAGCACATTGGAACGACCTGTTGAAACTAGGCACTTACGAGCTTCGCCGAGTCCGGCAAGCAGCAAGCGATTCAACAGATTGTCAGTCGTCTTGAGAACAAATTGGCATTCAATTGACCCGTCACGAACGCGGTTAAGTTCCTTTTTCCAGACTGGCCTCCCACGCAAGACCTGGAGCCGTTCGTGATGAACTTCATAAGTTTGGGCCACATGGGTGCGGGAGACTTCATCGGCGGCTCTTGCCAGCCCCATCGCGAGGGCACTGCGAAACAATTCTGATGCGTACTCGTCGTTGTCAACGTCAATCGCACCAATGTCCTCCACGGGGAGGCCGTGAAAGAGATACACGAGCCCGAGAAACGTCCGAGTGGGGATTCTCGGTGGCACAGTCACTATTGCTGTTCCAAAGCGGGCGTATCCTGACATGCGATGCCGTCGCCTCAGCCTCCAAAGGCCGTTGGCTCTTGAAATTTCAACCAGCCTGCCTGCAACCGCGATCTGATGCTGGCTCACCGGCCCGATTTCGTGACTTTCGATTGCCAGATCAGCCTCACCTAGGATGAAGCGCTTACCCTCGCGCATTTCTCCGCATTCATGGGTCCGTTTTCACTAGGGATCGGCCTCAAATCCCTCTTCAGGAATAGGTTCTGGTTCGGCAAGTACTGCTTCGATATCAATTGCCTGATCTGGACTCATTGGACTGTCATCATCATCGAGGAACCCGGGCATGACTTGCCTTATGCGCTCCGGGTCATCATAGAGATAGTCCGATACAAGCGGGAGGATGTCATAGCAGAGCCGGTCGCGTAATTCCTGTTCCGGGTCTGAAGAGTCCATAGATATGCCAAGCATTGCATGGCCAATCTGCCGATCGGGTTCAATGTTCTGTGCAGCGAGCCGGCGATTAATCGCTACCAGCAACGCACTCAACTGAACACCTTCAACTTCTGCCAGCAGCTCTGGAGAACTTTCAAAGACTCCAGGATCGGGAGCGCACTGCAAGAACGTGAAGCGGCGTCTCAGCGCTGTGTCCAGGAGGTTGATGCTCTTGTCTGCAGTATTCATCGTGCCAAGCAAGAACAAGTTTTTGGGAACTGTACGGAGTTGATCGCGGTTTTGGGCGGTAATGAACTCAACGTTCCGTTTATCGTGCTCTACAAAGGTTATAAACTCGCCAAAAATCCTTGCGACGTCTCCCCGATTTATCTCATCGACGACAATCAAGACATTCCGGCTGTCGTCACTATTGGCTGCCTCTATCGCCTCAAGTAGGACACCAGGGACCAGTTGGAAGCCGCTTTGATTACTCGTGTCTGGTCGCCATCCCTCTACGAAATCCTCGTAGGAGTAAGAAGGGTGAAAGGTCGTAAGGAATACCGAGTCCGCCCCTTCTTCTGTCTTCCACAAGGTCATCGCTTGCAGAGCGGCACGTGTTTTGCCCGTCCCCGGTGGACCGTAGAGTATGACGTTCCGTCGGCCCCTCAGGTTTCGTAGCGCTTCTTTTGCCATGGGATCGACGCGGGGCTGCCGATCTCGGAGCGCCTCCTCTACTGCCGCGATCTGGTGGTCAGTGATCGGAGTGCGTCTAGGCATGTGGGATCTTCCATTGAGACATTACTGAGCGAAGATCTGCTCCCTCAATTGCCAGTAGCCGTGCCTGGAGTGCCATGCAAAAGGTCACCCGACCCGTATATCGCCTGGCCGCATCCACTGCTTGGTTCACCAGCTTTTCGCCCACGGTCTTGGACCACCCTTGAGGTTTGGTTGTGCTCGCGGCCCACGAGATCCATTCTTCTTGACTTATGCCAACAATAGCTGCATCGGCCAAGCAAATGGCCTTCCATGGATTGAAGCCGCCTTCTGTGGCATTCAAGTAGCTAGCCATGTACAGGGCCATGGGCTCTTCAAACCATTCTCCAGATGGGTGCCGATCAAGCATTTCTTGCCAAAATCTATAGGCATCCAAGTATTTGGGATCCTGCGCCACAATTCCGGCATCTGCAAGCACTACCTGGCGTGCGAGCTCATCCTCAGAGTCACCATTGTCGACTCCTAGAGTCTCCCATCCGCTCAGGACCACTCGACCAAGATCGGTCAATTCACCCTGGCCAGGTGCAGTGCGGTGTACCAGTCCAGCGGCATTCAGGTCAGCGATGCGCTGATTGGGGTCATCGTGCCTTACTGTCAAAGCGCCCTCCCTCAGCTCTCGGAGGTGTTCCGCTATCTGCTTGCTGTCCCGCATGCTCGTGGTGAATACATCCAGCTTCACGCCTTGGCTAACTCTTGAACCAGAATTTGGACCCGTCCTTGCCAGTAGCCAATCGTCAAGACCGTGAGTGAAGAGCCTGATCGCATCCATGGCCGTGTCAGCGCTTATTCGCTATCAGCAGCAATTCTGTGACGTCCCGAGCGCGATATCCAACGTAGCTGGCATAGTTCCGGCGGGGTATCTCAATTACTTGGATGGATCCAGGAACGAAAATATCCGACTCCAATAGCTGTGTGAGTTTCTCCAGCCCCGTGTCGTCGCGTCCTCTGTCGAAGTCGGACCAGTGGTTGCGGCCGGTGAAGTACGAGAGGATGATCGACTCCACGTCCGCTGCGGCAAGAAGATCGTCCATCGCTTCTAAGAACCGGGTAGCGGAGCAGAATGGGCTAGTTGTGATATCGCTCGGGTGCTGGCCCCGTACGAATTCGATTTCCGAGAGGTATGTGTCAAGGTCGACGATGTCCGGGTAGTCGCAAATGAAGTTTGGAAGGAAATAATAGGCGCTGTACTGCCGGAAGTTGTATGGCGGATCAACGTACAGTACACGGTGTGGTCCGGCGTTCCGGACAAAGGTGCTGCTGTCCTCCCGCGACACAATGTGGCCACCGACCCCACCCAAGACGTCGTCTAGTGGGGGAGGGACAAGCGTCATAGGCTTGAGTGCTCGGGAATCCCACCGTTCTCGGATGAAGTCATGATAGGTGCCCTGGGTATTCGCTACCTTTTCTGCAGCGCTGCATATCGCGGCGAGGCAGACAGCGTGTACATGCTCAGTTAGGAGGCGTTCCCCTCGCCAGTGACGAATTAGGCTCATCATCAGATCAAGCCTTTGCGCGTTCTCAGCAGTAAAAAACCGCCGATAGCCTCTGGCTCCGCGCGTACTGTGGTACCCACTAAAGCGGCCTTCCGGGCAATAATAATCGTAAAAATCGCTTCTTAGGGAATCGCGGGGCACATGGTCTTCGTCTGCAAGTTCAAGATGCTTAAACAAAGCAACAAGATCTATGAAATGGTCACGTTGGGCGCTATCATTCAGGAAGCTATAGCCGGGATTACCAACCAAGCACATAGTGTAGCGGGCAGCTTCGAGTCGGAGAAACCGAACACGACTGCTATCCAAGAGACTGTTCAGATTGACCTGTGGAACGCATGAATTCTCCAAATATGCTCGCCCGAATGTTTCCGAGAATTGATTGAGGTCGTTCGCTGTGACTCGATAGCCTGCGGTCTTGTATCCCATCGAAACTGCAAGGCTGCCTGAGAATATGTCGAGTACGCGATCGCCAGGATCGGCCTGCGAGGCTGTTGCCTGGAGAATCTCATCGAGAATAGCGGACTTGTTCCCGAGAAATCTATTAAGCAGCATGAGCAGAAATGAGGATCTCAGTGTCGGAACGAGAGGCTCGAGCATTCGATCCATGGTTGAACTGACGATATTGATGGTCCAATTCAGCGACATTTATTGCCGAAGAGCCGTAGTGCTCTGACAAGATATCCGTCAGGACCCGAATTCCGAGCATTCTCTCATTTCCGTTAGAAGTCTTCGCAGAAAGGGAATAGCTGAGCAAAAGCGTTGTCTCGGCCCCACGACATGCTTGTACCAAATGGTGTAGAGCTGTTACCGCCTGGGTTTTCCTGCAAAATGGGGACATATAACGTCCGACAGGATAGAGGCCACTTGTCGTTTTGCCCTTGACTTTCTGTAAGGTTTGGGGTCGGCCCCGGGAATAAGTGTCGAGGACATGATAAAAGCGAGAATACTGCTGCGCAGTATATGGAGGATCGGCGTAAACAAGACGCACGTCACGAGATGCCAGTGTCGCAGCATCGATACTTTCTATTGGTCCCTCTATAACTTCGTGGCCCTCTCTTCCATATCGGGCGCAAGCAACGATTTGTGACAAGTAATCAGCAGCGTGCGATGCAATGTCAACCGAGCGGTCGTCCACGATACGCTGGCCGTGAAAGGCCGACTTCAGCTGAAAATCAAGCCGGAAAGGCTGAGCAAAGTGCTTGCCCGCAGTAAAAGCAGCATTCGAAGCTGCTGAGAGCAAGCTAGTGACTACTGCCGCAGCCTGCCATGGCGTCAATAACCGGTCATTAAGAGCGTCTCGAACCGCTGCACGGTATGCATCAAGTGTCACCACTTGACGGATGCCCAAATACGTACCAGCAAAGACGGGCGAAAGCAGAACGAGTGTGGGAGATCCAGTCCTGGCAGCCGTCCTCCAGCTGTTGAAGAGCAACTCAAGTCGCGCGTCGCTTCCCCTCCGCCAAACCTGAGGCACGGTGAGTCCTAGGGAGACCAGACGTTCACCGTCAGCAGCGGTGACCGCACGGTCCTCCGCGTCGATCCATCGGCCAAACGCTGGCCAGAGCGACTCCACGTGCTTCTCCGCTAGGTCTGTGACAACGGCAAATATCTCCTCCGAATCTTCGTCGATACCGCGACCGACCCCGAGGGTCGCTCTCGCCATCTCTGCGCACGCTGGAGATACATCAAGAGCGACAACGCTTGCCCCCAAGGATGCCATGCCCTGGGCTACAACTGAAGTACCGCTAAAGAAGTCAGCGACTTTTTCACCCGCGTCAATGGTCGCTGCAACATGAGGAAGAATCGCACTCAGGGACCTCTGCTTATTCCCCAAATAATGCACTGGGCGAAGAACAGTGTGTCTCGAAGCCGAACGCACCTTTGGATCGACCGTTCCATCATCCAAAATCTCGCTGAATGGCGAGACACGTGAAGGAAGCCCAGTCGTGGGAGCTGTCCGAACGCTGTTCAACAACACCATTGTAAGTTACCTCATATCAATTAGCAAGAAGCGGAAGGTCGCTCGATTGCTCATGGAGCCAAAAGTTGTTGAGCGATTCGATGCTTTCAGTCCTTGCCTGTACGGATCGCATCGCTACCGCATGCTGGCGCTGTACTAGAGATAGACTCGCAGACTGCCTATACAAAATCGGACAACAACACTGGCTACTAGGCTGCAACGGGTAAAGATCTACATACGGAGGCAATTGAGTTGCGCATTGAATAGTTCGCGGCAGATTGGTTCCGCTTTCGCCCCGATACACAAGCGCTGAATCTTTGCAAATGTCATCAGCGTGCAGCTTCTTCAATGGCGTAAAGTTCATAGTCTTCGGCCCTGATCCATAACCTCCATAGCGTCTGCAAGGGTACGCATCTGATATCGTTTAAGTTTGAGAACAAACATTTCATTTGTCTCGTCACTGGGTATTAGAATCCCAAATTCTCTACCATTCTCATGTGCATCTATACTGATATTTGGTTCTGATTCATCTTCTGGATTGTAATTAGTGGTCGTTGCAAATATTCGTCTCTGTGAACCAGAATGAATTCTATGCCTGATGGCATCAGCGATTTTCTGGCACGTATAGGTAAGATCACCCCGAATATCGTTTGCAAAAGTAAACTGCGCCAACTCAGTGTTCTTGTGCTTTAGGACAAGTTTACAAGTAAACCAAGATTTTCCGTCCGGCATTATGGTCGCACCATGAGGTTGAACTTTGAGTGATCCAAACTGGAACTTATCTGTTCCGAAAGGACTAAAACTAATCCTCATTCCAAATCCTTTACCCAGTTTACTGGGAATAGATTTCTTCCAATTAACCCAAATACTTTCCAACCCAAAGGCGCCAATGATACTAATAGCTACCAACATTTCCGCGCCGACATTTCTAGCCAGTCCGATTGCGGATGCAAGCAATACAAATAGAATGCCTATAAATGTAGCTTGGATTTTTAGTGAATAGAAGTAGCATTGCAGATCAGAACAGAAACGAAATGCAGAAAATATTGGAGAGCCGATGGGAGCAAAGATACGGTATACTAATCTATCTTCCTTTACCATAGACTCTATCTGTTCAAGAGGTAGGCCGCTCCACGGTGCTAGTCTCAATGATCCCTGGGCGATCCTGTATACTTTTCTATCCGGCATCAAGCTTATTGTCTTATGTGTGTCAGTAAAGTCAACTAGGGTAAGTAGGATCTTTGACGTTCTTTTTCCTAGATATTTACGAAATTCAACATTTAATACTTTGTATGGCAGCAGCGGAACTGCCAGGAATAGAAGATCACCTATTTCGAGCGAATCTGGCCTTGTTTGCTCGATAACAACGGGTTCTTTATCCGTCTCTGCAATAGCCATTCCTCTCAAACTGGATGAGGAAATGATCGGAATCTCCGCTGTTCCTTCCTTTGATGTCAAGACGGAAATTGATCGATATGCTATCGTAGGAAGTTCGTGTTGATCGCTCATTGTCAATTCAATCTAAACCCCAGTTGCTCCAAGTGTCATCATAAGTCGGTTGCCCATGCAGGAACGAAGCGGAAGAAATTTCACTGCTCTCTGTGATCTGCTTTGAATGTCTGGACCGCCTGTCCAGTGGAAAGTGCCCCGATAACATCTCTTGGGGCAGCTATTCATTCAGTGTTACCGCCTGCGGCTGATGGCTGCCGCCGAGAACCCCACTGAAGTGCGCCAGATCATGGCGGAGCTTGTGGAGTTACTGAAGAGGGAGAAAGCCCAGCCCGAGTCTGACGACCTCATCGGTCCCGAGCTGCTGGAGCTCTACGAGCAGTTGATGTCAACTGGTTCGTTGTTCAGGTAGCTGGCGGCGGAGGCGACTCCGTCTTGCGGTTGCACCGGCGGCGGATCCACCAGATGAGGGCGGCGATGGCTGCGATTATGGGTAGGAAGGGCAGCAGCACGCCGACCACAATCAAGATCACGCTGAACACGGCCACTACGCCGCTGGCGCCGTCGGAGACGGAGTCGCCGAACCCGGGCAGGGCATCGTCGGTGTCCACCCGCACCCACACCACCGACTCGCCCCACACCTCGTCAAGGGCGGTGCCGTCGAAATTGACCGGGGTGGCGGTGACTTCCAGCTCGATGGGCAGTCCCCTGGTGGCCACTCGGCCGGCCAGCCGGCCCTCTTCAATGGGCAGCTCCAACACCGCAGCCATGAGCTCGTTGGCCTCGATGCGGTCGAAGCGGCCCTGGACGGGTCGGAAGTTGTCCAGGTTGAGGCGCAGGTTGCGGGTGCTCACCTCCACGTCGGTGAGCGCCGAGGTGCCGGTGTTCTCCACCTCCAAGCAGAGGTAGACGTCGGCCTCGGGCTCCACGGTGATGTTCTGAACGCCCAGGCACGGGTCGTCGGCGTCTTCGGACACCCAGGCGGTGACCATGATCCCGGTGTCGGGCAGCACGGTGGGCGATTGGGTGATGGCCAGCGTGATGGTGGCCAGATCGACCTGATCTTGGAGGGTGCGAAGTTGTCCCCGCAGCCGCTCCAAGGTGGTCTCCCGGTTGAGCAGCTCCCGCTCGAGCTCGGCCACGTCTTCGAGCTGGGTGGCCTCTTTGAGGAAGTTCCGCAGGCGGTCCACGCTGGCCTCGGCGGTGATGATGCGGCTCCTCAGATCGACGATGATCTCGGTCACGTCGTCGGAGCTGATGGACTGGTCGACCAGCTTGCCCACCCCCGACAGCCGTTCGAGAGCGGTGGAGAAGTCGGCAGGCAACACCTTGAAGGTGATGGCGGTGCGGGGCCGGTGTTCGGTACGGGTGGTCTGGGAGAACACGATGCCGCCCAAACTCTGCACGATGGCCACCGCCTCCCGGCTGGCCGCCTCCACGTCTTCGGCCTGCACGGAGATCTCGGCGGTGTAGATGATGTCTCGGCCCAGGTCAGCGGGGGTGAGGGCGGTGGGCACGGCCAGGGAGCTGTCGGCGTCGTCGCTGGACAGGCGCGAGAGCCCCTCTGCCGAGTCCACTGCCACCTCCATGTCGTCCATGGCTTCTTCCGCCGCTTCTTCCGCAGGCTCCGGCCTCGCCGAAGCGTCTTCGACTACAGCCGCGGGCATGTCGTCGGCCGGCCCAGATGCGTAGCCAGCGTCGTCATCGCCATTGACACCGCAGGCGGCAAACAGCACGAAAAAGGCGCTGAGCAGTGCCAGCAATGTGAAGATGAGCCGGCGACGTCGGGTTCTGGTTGGAGTGCGATTGCCGTCGGACATGGGTTTCCTCCCCCGTGGGTGGTGACAAGTAAGACGAAGGCCAAGCCCGCTGAGTTCCCGAAGCGATCAACGAGCCGCGGGCAGCAGGTGGATACTCTCGGGGCATCAGGGGCGCGGCTGACGACACAGATCTGGTGGCGAGAGCCCAGAAGGGCGACCAGGCCGCGTTCGATGCCCTGCTGCGGCAGCACTACAACCAGATCTACGCCATATGCCGGCGACTGGCCGGCAACGAGGCCGACGCATTGGATGCCACGCAAGAGGCGCTCATCACCCTGGTGCGGCGCATCGACCGCTTCGATGGGCGCTCACGGTTCACCACCTGGATGCACCGGGTGGTGACCAACGCCTGCCTCGATGAGCTGCGACGGCGGGGTCGGCGTCCAGTGCCGAGCGCCGTAGACGAGCAGCCTCTGGCCACCAGTGAGCGGCCGGTGGCCGAGTCGGTGAGCGACCGGCTCGACATCGAGGCCGCCCTGGCCCAGCTTCCCGAGGCCTTCCGGGTGCCGGTGGTGCTGTGCGACCAGATGGGGCTCAGCTACGAGGAGATCGCCCAAGAGTTGGATATCGCCCCCGGAACGGTCCGGTCTCGCATCTCCCGGGGACGCCGGCGCCTGGCCGAGCTGTTGAGCGGGAACCCAGACGACCCCGGCCAACGTCACACTGGGGAGCAACCATGAGCGATGAACGCGGTCAGATGACCCCAGAGGAACTCGACGAGCTGGCCTCCGCCTACCTGGACGGGGAGGCCACGACAGAAGAGGCCGCCCTGGTGGAGGGCGACGCCCGCTTGGAGGCTCTGGTTGAGGAGCTCCGGGCAGTCAGGGACTTGATCGCCACCCCGGTTGAGGCCCCTTCTCAAGAAGTCCAGGATGAGATGATTGCCCAGGCCCTGGCTCACCGTGCCCCGGTGGTATCGCTGGAGACGGCCCGGCGCCGGCTGCGAGCCATTCCCCCCCGGGCGAGGGTGATCCTGGCCGCGGCCGCAGTGGTGGCCGCCCTCGCTTTGGTTGGTGTGACTGTCTTCCAGGGGCAGGGCGATGAAGAATTTGCCGACGACGGCACGACGTCGGCCCCAGCGATGGCCGACGAGCCGGCAATGGACATGATGGAATCGGCACCCGCCTCTGATGAAGAAATCGAAGTCACTGCCGACGAGGTTCCTATGGATGATTCGGCTCCAGCCTCCGGGCTCGCAGCATCAGCGGAAGAAGCAATGGAAGAGCCCATCGACCTGATGGAACCGGAAGAAGCTGCCGAGGACTTGGCGATGGACGCCGATGACGCTCCCGACGAAGTTCTCACGGAAGCCCCCAGCGATGACTCAGGTGATGCAGAGCAGGCGATGGCTGACGAGCCAACAGCGCCCCAGCCGGTTTCTGAAGAGAGCTTCTCGGAATTTGCCACTGAGGCCGACCTTGTCGCTTACGTCGTTCAGCTTGCCGACGAGCGACTGGCTGTCGGCGACACCGCCGGCACCGATGACGCTGCTGCCATCAATCTCATGGGCTGTGAGCTTCTGCCCGACGAAGATGTTGAACTGCTGAGTCGGTTCTACGCAGTCGTGGAAGGTGCCGAATCGCAGGTGTCGGTTTACCTTGGTGAAGACGAACTGCGATTCACCCAGACCACCCCGCCTCCCGATTGCGAACTCTTCAATTCCCACACATTCCTCGACTGGCCATAGCCGCTTCCCCAACATCGGAAATGCCACAGGCTGGCGGTAGTCTGATCACCTATGGCTGATGCTGCTGAGCCGAAGGACGAGGCAACCACCGCTTCCATGCTGGGGCTGGCCGAGGACTGGCCCGAGCAAGCCGCTGATGCCGTCGTCAACGCCGTGGACAAAGTGCGCGATGTGACTACTGGGCCGGTAGTCAACTTCAGCCGCCTGTTGGCCTATCTCATTTTCGCAGTGTTTCCCCTGCTTATCGTGCTGGTGTTGGGCATTATCGCCGCGGTTCGGGGATTAGAGATAGCCACCGGGCGAGCATGGGCTGCCCATGGCATCCTCGGTTTGGTGTTCGTATCGCTGGGCGCGCTGGCCTGGCGAAGGCGACCATCCTCATGACCGATGCTCCCATGACTGATCAAGGCATCCGCAACGTCATCATCATCGGCTCAGGGCCAGCCGGGTTGACCGCGGCCGTCTATTCGGCTCGAGCCAACCTCGCTCCCCTGGTGATTGAAGGCGAGCCCTCGTCTACCAGCGATCAACCCGGTGGTCAGTTGATGCTGACCACTGATGTGGAGAACTACCCCGGCTTCCCCGATGGGGTGATGGGCCCCGAGCTGATGATCAAGTTCCGGGAGCAAGCCCAGCGGTTTGGCGCGGAAATGCTCACCGAGAAGGTCACCCGGGTCGATCTGTCGGGGCCACCGCACGGCGTTTGGGTGGGCGATCCGACCGCGCCGGAGCCCACCTATCGGGCCTGGGCGGTGATCGTGTCCACCGGGGCCCAGTCGCTCATGTTGGGACTCGAAGCTGAGGAACGGCTCATCGGCCATGGCCTGTCCACGTGTGCCACCTGCGACGGTTTCTTCTTTCGAGACCAACACATCGCGGTGGTCGGCGGTGGCGACTCTGCCATGGAGGAAGCTACCTTTTTGACTCGATTTGCATCGAAAGTAACGGTGATCCATCGAAGGGATGAGTTGCGGGCTTCCAAGATTATGCAGGATCGGGCGTTTGCCAACGACCGTATCGAGTTCTTGTGGAACAATGTGATAACTGATATTCGAGGCGAGGAGAAGCTCACCGGGATCGAGGTACAGGACACCGTCACCGGGGAAACCTCAGCGCTGGACGTGACCGGCTTGTTCATCGCCATCGGCCACCGGCCCAACACCGACTTGTTTGAGGGACAGCTGAAGCGCAAGGAAAACGGGTATCTGGTGACCGAACCCGACTCCAGCTGCACTGACGTCGAGGGAGTGTTCGCCTGCGGCGACGTGCAAGACGACGTGTATCGCCAAGCTGTGACTGCCGCCGGTTCGGGCTGCATGGCCGCCATAGACGCTGAGCGGTGGCTGGAGTCGGCTGGACACGGCTAACGCGGAAAACCGCTGATAGGCTGACCATTCCTCGATCGCTGCAAACCACCACCGGCGGATTATCGCCAGTCATCCAACCGAAGGGATCCCCCAATATGGCTGAGAGCATCACCACCCTCACCAACGAGACCTTTGATGAGGTAATCGGCAGCGCGGAACTGCCGGTCGTCGTCGATTTCTGGGCCGAGTGGTGTGGCCCGTGCAAGATGATCGCCCCAATCCTCGATGAGATCGCGGTTGAGAAAGCCGGTGTCATCAGCGTGGCAAAGCTCAACGTCGACGATGCCCAAGATGTGGCGCTGCGCTACCAGGTGATGAGCATTCCCACGCTGATCGTGTTCAAAGACGGAGAGCCGGCGAAGCGGATCGTTGGCGCCAAGGGCAAGCAGCAGCTCCTCCAGGAGATCGGCGAAGTCGCCTTCTAATCCAAGCTCATAAGCTGCGGGGGGTCGTAGCAGGAGCACCCGTTTTGGCCGATACCCAACTCCCCATCTTGAAGCGAGGAGACGAAAGCGAGGACGTCGCTCTCCTGCAACAGCAGTTGGCAACCGCCGGCTTCGCCCTCGCCCTAGCAGCAAACGGGAGTTTTGATGCTTCGACTGCGGCCGCTGTAGCAGATTTCCAAGCCAGTAGAGGGCTAACCGTTGACGGGATCTGCGGCCCGCACACCTGGATTGCATTGCAGGAGGCCAGCTGGGCATTAGGCGATCGGAACCTCTACTTGAGCCAGCCGATGCTGCGCGGAGACGACGTGGCCGAGTTACAACTGCGCCTGGGTTCATTGGGTTTTGACGCCGGGCGGGTAGACGGCATTTTCGGGCCCAACACTGCTGATGCTGTGCAGGAATTCCAGGTCAACAGCGGTCTGATAGCTGACGCCGTGTGCGGAGAGGACACGACCGCGTCGCTCAAGCGCATGTCGGCGAGAGTCACGCCGGCCACGGTGGCCGCGGTTCGAGAGCGGGCAAAACTCCAGGGGGCTCCCCGGCAGATGACCGAACAGCACATAATGATCGCCTCGGCGAGCACCATGGCCGCAGTGGCCGGAGAGTTGGCCACCGGTTTGCGTCGATCAGGGGCGACCGTCAGCGAGATCAGCGATTGGCCAGAGGCCGAGCGAGCCGACGAAGCCAACCGCCTGACCGTGGATGTGTATCTGGGATTGCTCCCCTCAGAAGAAGAAGCCTGTCGAGTGGCCTACTTTGCCACTGAGGGATTCGTCTCCCCTGGTGGCCACCGATTGGCCAGCATCCTGGGTCAACGGATCCCCGCCGCCCTCGGTATCGACGGAGCGGATGTGAGGGGGATGCGGCTGCCCGTGCTGCGGCACACCCGCATGACGGCAGTTCAATGCCTTGTCGGCCCTCCCGGCCTCGTACAGGCCCGTCTCTCCCCCCTGGCCCGCTCCATTGAAGGCGGCTTGGCCTCTTGGGCCACCAGGCCGGCTTGATCAGGCCTGGAGCATCACCCGATAGATCCGCTCCAGATCGTCCAGGTCAGCAAATTTGATCACCAGTTTTCCCTGACCCTTGCCGAGCGTCACATCTACCTTGGTATCAAGGTGATCGCTCAACAGACTCTCTAGTTCAAGCACCGCCGCTCCCCTATCGGCGCCGCTCGGTCTTTGCGACAGCTGCTTGGGCTTCTTGACCGGCGAAGCAACGCCTCGGGCCTCCTGTTCCACCGTTCGCACTGTCAAGCCATCTGACACTGCCTTCTTTGCCAGCTTGATCAGGCTCTTCTCATTGGAGACGCCGAGCAGCGCGCGGGCATGACCTGCCGACAACGAGCCGCCGACAACCATGGCCTTGACTTCATCGGGAAGCTGCAAGAGGCGCACTGTGTTCGCCACCGCCGACCGGCTCCGGCCCAGCCGTTTGGCCACAGTCTCCTGGGTGAATCCAAATTCCTCAATCAACTGTTGGCAAGCAGCTGCTTCTTCAATGGCATTCAGGTCTTCGCGGTGCAGGTTCTCCAGCAGGGCTTGCTCGAGGGTGTCGGCGTCCTCAGCAGTGCGGACAACCGCGGGAATCCGATCGAGTCCAGCCTGCCGGGCGGCCCGACAGCGACGTTCGCCGGCAATCAGCTCGTACTTTCCGTCTGCACAAGGACGGACCAACACAGGCTGAAGCACACCAACTTCGCGAATCGACTCTGTCAACACATTCAATGCTGCCTGGTCGAACTTGTCCCGGGGCTGGTACGGGTTCACCGAGATAGCGTCGAGAGGAAGCTCCAAGAAAGACGCCGAGCGCACTCCATCGGTCGTCGATGAGGAATCGGAAATGAGCGCGCTCAGTCCTCTACCCAACCCTGGTGAGCGTGCCATCAGCTACCTCCCTGGATGGCACCTGATAGGTCTCGCTGAGCGCCTTGAATCCAGGCCGGCGCACTATCAGCTACCTCCTTGGCCAATTCACGGTAGGCCAAGGCTCCGCGCGACCGTGGATGAGTAACAGTTACTGGAGCCCCATACGACGGTGCTTCTGCCAAGCGAATGTTCCGGGGGATGATCTGGTGGCAAACCTTGTCACCGAAATAGCTCCGGATCTCCGACGCCACCTGAGCCGAAAGCTTGGTGCGACCGTCGTACATGACGAGCACAATGAGAGAGATATCCAGATCGCTGTTGAGGCTGTTGCGAACCAGTTCGATATTCCGCATCAGCTGGCCAAGACCCTCCAGGGCGTAGTACTCGCACTGGATCGGGACCATCACCTCGCGTGCGGCCGCCATGGCGTTGACGGTGAGCAATCCCAATGACGGAGGACAGTCGACGAAGACAAAATCAAATTCGCTGTACACAGTGGATAAAGCAGAATCCAGCCTCCGCTCCCTGTTGAACGCTGGAACCAGCTCTATTTCGGCACCGGCAAGATCCAACGTGGACGGCGCCACCCAGAGGTTCTTTGTCTGGGTCGCGACAATGCCCTCTCGCAAACTCCCGTTTTGCAGCAAGACGTCATACGTGGATATGCCACCGGAGAATGGGTCGATGCCGAGGCCGGTGGTGGCATTGGCCTGAGGGTCAAGATCAACCACCAGCACGCGGTAGCCAATCTCAGCAAGGCAAGCAGAGAGGTTGACCGTCGTCGTAGTCTTTCCGACCCCGCCCTTTTGATTGGCAACCGCGATCACGCGGCATGGCCGAGATTGATGTATTTCGCCATTAGACACTTGGAGAATTCTCCCTCACCCTCAACCTCGTATCAAGCACCCCTCGCTCAATGTTCCACATGAAACATCTTGGGGGCCTTGCTAACAACCGGCGGGTTGGCGGGTCCTGTCCGGGCTCAGCCCGCCGTCCTCCATGGAGTCCGGGCGGCGGGCGCCCAGAGCCCGGCCACCCCCCAACCCGCCTACCGTGGGGAAACATCTCGCTCGGGGGGGGCAGGGGCAGTACCACCCACGTCCTCAGTTGGTCTTTGTTGATCGATGGAACCTTGGACGGGTGTCTGTCAACCGGTCGGGGGCCATGCCTTGTTTGACCAGCATGTCGGAGGGCCAGGGGGTGGCGTTGGGGGCGGCGCTAACAACGAGTTCACCACCGGGGCGAAGGAGCGGAGCGGCCGCCTCGACTACAAGTGATGGCGATCCGAGGCTGCGCGCCGTTACTAGATCAGCTTGACCCCGATACTGCTCCTGGTGCCCAAGGCTCTGGACAGTTGCTTGGTGGACGATTACCCGGTTTGACCACCCAAGATGAGCGCAGTGCAGCTCCAGGAAAGCAGCTCTAGACAGCGAAGACTCCACCAGCGTCCACTTTGATTGAGGCCAAGCCGCGGCCAACACCAGAGCGGGCAGACCTCCACCGCTTCCCAAGTCCACTGCCACCGATGGTGGTGCTGCGACTACTGAGGCAAATCCCAAAGAATGTTCGATGTGCTGGTCGATATCCCGGCCACCGATCCAACCGCGCTCCTGGGCCTGGCTGAATACATCTGCCAGCCTCGCCCGGCCTGCGCTATCCAGATCAGTCAGGGATGATCACGACCCAGCGGCGGGGCTCTTGGCCTTCAGAGACGGTGCTGATGCCGTCCATCTCGGAGACAACGTCATGGACCACCTTGCGGTCAGCCGCATTCATGGGCTCCAGAGGTCGCTCAGTGCCGGTATCTCTGACTTCTATGGCAACCTTCTCGCAGAAGGCCTCGAGGGCTGCTCGCCGGCGCTCGCGATACCCGCCGATGTCAACTCGGATCCGCCCTTCGCAGTTTCCGTCCGACTTTCTCTGCACCAACATTCGAGACAAGTCCTCAACGGCGCGCAAGGTGTTGCCTTTGGGCCCGATGAGCAAACCTACGCCCTGGACATTCTCCACCCGCATTTCCATCGTCTCATCGTCAACCCGCTCGGCGTACACCTCAGCATCAAGTTCGAAGGCGTCCAACAGCCCGTCGAGAAACTCCACTACCAGGGTGCTCTGCTCTTCCAAACTCATCGCATCTTCCATAGGTTTGCTCTCCCTCTCTTTTTTCCCCTCTTGGGCATTTGTTGGACGGCTCTCGCGAGACCCCCCGTTGTTCTTATTCGAATTCTGAGATTTCTTCTGCTGCTGGCGTGAAGCTTGCTCCCCACCCGCTGTCCGGGAATCCCGCTTCTGACCTTGACCGGCCCGGTTATCCCGATTCCTTTCTTGCTCCAAATTACTCTGCTCGGGCTTGCGATTCCGATTCCCCTCTCTATCTCTATTGCGAGAAGGGCGACCCCCCTGATTCCGACCTCTATCACGGTTGTTGGGGGAACGGCGGTTCCGGTTCCGTTTCTCACGCGGCACCACAGGCCGGACTCGCGCTCTGATTCGAGCCTCCGTTTTTCTAAGTCCCAGCAGCGCAGACCGGGGCTCATCGACAACGGAGAACTCAGCTTCGCTGCGATCCACTCCCAACCGGTCGAGAGCCGCCTCCTCAGCTTGAGCAATTGTCTTGCCGGTGACTTCAAGCCACTCCATGGCTACTTTCTCCTCTTTTTCCGCTGACGCCGGCGATCCGAAGGATGGGACTGATGGCCCTTTTTGGTGGTTCGGCTCGTTTGGCGTTGCTGTGGCGTTGTGCCTGACGACTTCCTGCTGCCCGACTTAGCCCCCGACCCCTTCGTGTCTTTGGCTTTTGTGTCCTTCGCCCTGGAATCCCTGCCTTCGGCCTCTTTGGTCACTCGAGGGGACGTTCGCTGACCAGGAGACGTAGTTGTGGTGCGCCGGCTGTCGGTGCGCCTCTTCGGCGGAGTCCTCGATGTAGGCCGCCGACTGCCATGGTCGACCACTGGCGTGCGGCTGCGGGTCGGGGTCTGAGGAGCCGGCTTGACAGGCTCGGGAGGTTCCTCTTCTCCCTCTTCCTCGTCCTTCTTGGTGCTTTCGATAAGGGCCTGGCGCTCTCGATGAGGCTTGTAGATGCGGCGGGTAATCACCGCTTGTTGTCCCACGCGCACGATGTTCGAGCTCACAAAGTACAAGTTCAAGCCAGCCGGGAACCCGACCGAGATGATGGGTAAGAACCAGGGCATGACCTTCATAATCATCTGCTGCTGCGGGTTGATCGGCGTGTCCGGGTCGCGGCGGCCGGCAATCTGGCGCTGCTGGACATAGCTGGTCACTCCGATCAGCACTATCAGCAGCAAGAAGGGGAGCGCGGTGGAAAAAGAGTCCCGAAATGCGTCGGTAAGGCTGGCCGACAGATCCATACCCAGAAAGTCCATCTCCGTGTCATTTTCGAGCGCCACCCGCAGTTCAGAATCAGCCGCCAAGTACTGGGGATTGAAGGTCCGCTCGTCAAATTCAGGCGAAGAGGCAACCCCGCCATTGCGAGGCAGTACGCCCCAACCCGCGAATTTCCCTAAATCGCTGACTCGCCGTGTCAACCCCTGGATTAGGCGGAAAAGGACGAAAAATACTGGAAGCTGTGCGAGAATGGGGAGGCAGCTGCCCAAGGGATTCACGTTGTTGGCTTGGTACAAGCGCATCATCTCTTCGTTCATCCGCTGGCGATCGCCTTGGAACTGCGCCTGGATCTTCTTGACCTCTGGTTGGAGGGTCTGCATTCGAAGCATCGACCGCGTGGTGTAGAACGTGAGCGGGGTCAATACCAGCATCACCGTGAGCGTGAACAGCATGATGGCAATGCCGTAGCTCTCTCCCAGCGTGTAGTACACCGCCAATAGCCAAGCGAGCCCGTCGAACAACGCGTCAAACACCGGACACCGCCTCGCGTGCTGTCGGATCAGGCGCCAAGTGGCCATTGGCGTCGGGCACCGGGTCCCAACCCGACGGCCCTCCAGGGCGACACCGCAGCAGTCGGCGCACACTCAGCCAGGCACCCTTGGCCGCGCCATGCACCTCTACGGCCTCCACTGCGTAGTAAGAGCAACTCGGCACGTACCGGCAGGGACTCGGGCGATGGTCGGTAGCCCGCTGATAACCCGTGATCAGAACCTTGATGGCCCGGGCAGCCATGCTCAGCTCCAAGCGGCTGTTCCTGTTATCTGTTGAGCTCATGACCCTGTTCGTTCCAACTCGGACAAACATGTCTGTAGCGAAACCCGCAGGTCAGCGTAAGACAGCTGCCCCGCGCCCCGCTTCGCTCCAATGAGATAAAGACCAGCCGGCCAAGCATCTGAACTCTGCCGATCGAGGTCTTTGACAATCTCGCGCAGGCGCCGACGAATCTTGTTCCGCATCACCGCAGGGCCCATCTGACGAGGCAGCGCGTATGCCACCTGGACCGCGTTGAGGGAGGGGTCGGGCAAGTGCCGGACCCAAAGCGACCCATGGTCAACGCGAACACCATCGGCTCTTAGCAGCGCGAACGCCGAGCGTCCCCGAAGCCGCTCGATCAGGCCGACAGCCTTTTGCGGCCACGGCGCCGACGAGCATTGATGATTGCCCGTCCGCTTCTTGTCGTCATCCGGTGCCGAAACCCGTGACGCCGTGCCCGACGCTGCACATTCGGCTGATACGTGCGCTTCACAACTTCCTCCAAGGCCGGGGTGCCATCGTCGTGGGGGCCGCCCTACTAGCGCCTCCCGTCTCCCGGCGTCTCCCCTACGCTACGGCCTGACCGGGTGCCACGACAACCAATGCCGCCGGCACGGTCACAACTATCACCTGAGCGACACTGGCAACTTTCTCAACACAAGCCTCTGACCTGCGAAAACTAACCCGGCGCCCGTGCACGAATAGAAAAGAAGTGCTACAGTCCTGAATTCCAGTCGAGGCGGTGCCAACTTGGTTGGGCAAGACAATAGGACCGCAAGTTATCCACAGCTTATGCACATTTGTGGATACCACATGTCATTTTTTTGGAGTTGCCAACAAAATGGTGTCTGCAACATTTCTCTGGTC
>JAPPAP010000040.1 GCA_026705465.1 bacterium
CGGGTGGGACGGGCGATCCCCGTCCGGCGGGTTCGATTCCCGTCCACCTCCGCTCGAGTGTGATCGGCCAATCGGCGGGTCCTGTCGTCGGGGCTTTTAGACGGCTAGGAGGTCGCGGGCGCCGGTGTCGCTGCTCGGGTGGCGGAGCTTGGACATGGCCCGGGCTTCGATTTGGCGGATGCGCTCGCGGGTGAGGTTGAAGTGCTCGCCAACCTCTTCGAGGGTGCGGGGCTCGCCGCGGTCGAGGCCGAAGCGGAGCTTGAGGATTTCCCGCTCCCGCTCGTCGAGGGGGCCGAGCAATCGAGTGATCTCTTCGGGCAATAGCGCAGTGGCGGCTACCTCGAAGGGGGACTCGGCAGAGCGGTCTTCCACCACATCGCCCAGCTCGGCATCGCCGTCTTCCCGCAGTGGCTCGCTGAGCGACAGCGGCTCGGCCGCGAAGCGCAGGGCCTCGGTGACCTTTTCCTCAGAGAGGTCTACCTCGACGGCCAACTCGGCCAAAGTGGCCGGACGGCCCAGCTTCTTCTCCAGGTTGGCCCGGGCCTTTTGGAGGCGGGCCAAGGTGTCGCCGGCATGGACCGGCAGGCGGATGGTGCGCCCGGTGTTGGCAATGCCTCGGGTTATGGCCTGGCGAATCCACCAGGTGGCGTAAGTGGAGAACTTGAAGCCCTTGCGCCAGTCGAACTTCTCCACTGCGTGCATAAGGCCGAGATTGCCCTCTTGGATCAGATCCAGCAGGGGCAGTCCTGACGCCTGGTACTTCTTGGCAATTGACACCACCAAGCGAAGGTTGGACTGGACAAACCGGCGTTCGGCCTGCTCGCCGACCTTGACCTGGCGGCGCAGAATGCGGCGACGGGCGGGCGAGAGGCGCTCGGAGCTCCCGAGCTCATTCTCTTTGTCTTGATCAAGGAGGGCTTGTGCTTCGTTGCCCTCCTCGATTTTCTGGGCTAGCTCGACCTCGTCGTCCTTGGTGAGCAGCGGATACTGGCCGATATCGGTTAGATAGAGGCGGACGAGATCCTCGTCGTCTCGCTCAACACGCTCTTTCGGCACAGTCACACCTTCCCGATAGTGCTGGGCCCAAAAATCTGTGGGCCACCGGTGCCGCTGTCGAACTGGTCGACACTGACCAGGCAGAGACACGGACAACTGTTAGCCCATAACGATACCCGTTTCATCGCGGATGCGTCACCAGTGGAGGCCATCTTTTTTCGCGATTGTCATCAGCAAAGCTCTCTGCCAGTTCCTCAAGGTCGTCACCAGAGGGAATGTTGGAGGGATTCCACACTGGCTTTGCGTCGTATCGTTCTTCGGCCAAATCGGCGCCCACCATGCGGGCTGTGCGGATCACGGCTCCGTCGCTGACTGGCGACAGGTCTTGGCCCAAGTGCTCGATCACATGACTCAGTTGGGGCAGAGCCACTGCGTAGAGCGCTGCGACGGCGTCGGTTGGGGCTGCATCCTCCATTTGGCCCAGCAAGCGCACCCAAGCACCTGTGGGAGGACGAACCCGATCAGGCCCCGCCAGGGCTGGCGAGTCGGGCAGCGCAGCACGCCACCACTGGGCGTGTTGTCCATGACGACGGCTGGAGCGAGCCAGAAGCGCCCGAGTGTGGGCATCCAGTTGCTCTCCGTCTCCGGAGCCAGTGGCCAAGCGGCCCTCGATCTCGAATAGCCGCTCCGAAATCCAGGCCAGGCCGCCGCAGGCATCGCCCAACTGCTCGATGTCCATCCTCAGCCTCCGCCTCGATAGTGAATAGCGATGTCCATCCTCAGCCCCCGCCTCGATAGCGATTGGTTATGGGCAGTCGGCGATCGCGGCCGAAGGCCTTGGCGGTGATGCGCACGCCGGGAGGGTTCTGGCGCCGTTTGTACTCGGCACGGTCCACCAAGCCGGTGATACGGCTTACCAAGTCGGGATCGTGGCCCTGCCCGCATAGGTCGGCAGGGGTGAGGTCGCCTTCAACATAAGCCTCCAGCAGCGGGTCGAGCACGTCGTAGGGGGGCAGGCTCTGGTCGTCTCGCTGATCGGGTCGCAACTCGGCCGACGGTGGCTTGACCAGCACGTTTTTGGGAATGAGGTCGCGGCCAGCCCGCTGGTTGCGATATTGGGCGAAGGCGTAGACCTGAAGCTTCCACAAGTCTTTGATCACGGCGTACGCCCCGGCAGTGTCGCCATACAGGGTGGAATAGCCCACCGCGCTCTCGCTCTTGTTCCCTGTGGTCAAGATGAGCCAGCCAAATTTGTTGGACAGGGCCATGAGCAGCGTTCCCCGAATGCGGGACTGCACGTTTTCTTCGGCCAGATCGGGGTCTAATCCGTCGAACGACGGGGCCAGCATGTCGAGAAAGGCCTGGTGGCCGGGTTCCACGGGGATGATCCGGTGGTCGATACCCAAGTTGCGGCATAGAGCCTCGGCGTCGGCCACCGAGTGGTCGCTGGAATAGCGGGAAGGCATCAGCACGCCGTGGACATGGTCGGCACCGAGAGCGTCGGTGGCGATGACCGCCACCAGGGAGGAATCGATCCCCCCCGATACGCCGACTCCCACATCGGTAAAGCCGTTCTTGTGTACGTAATCCCGGGTGGCCAGCACCAGGGCCTCGTACTGCTCGTCGAGTTCGTCCAAACCGGGGTGCACCGAGTTGATTTCCTGGGGAATGGGAGGAGGTGACGGCAGTTCGGATCGATCAGCCACCTCGAGTTCGGCGATCAACAGGTGCTCTTGGAATGGGGGTGCCTGGGCGATGACGTGTCCATCAGCGGCCATAACCAGCGAGGCGCCGTCAAACACCAGTTCGTCTTGGCCGCCCACCAAATTGGCATAGACGATGGCACAGCCTGTCTCCGCTGTCCGCTGGCGGAGAATTGCCAAACGCTGGTCCAGCTTGCCCACGTGATAAGGAGAGGCATTCAAGTTGAAGATGACCTCGGCACCAACGGCGGCCATCTGGGCCATCGGACCGCCTGAGACCCAGGCGTCCTCACAAATGGAGATCCCCACCACAATTCCGGATACGTCGTGGAGAGATGGATCTCCGATCCCGGGGCTGAAGTAGCGGCGCTCGTCGAACACGCCGTAATTGGGGAGCTCCCGCTTGTGGTACACCCCCACCAGTCGCCCGTTGACGGCGACCCCGGCCGCGTTCTGGCATCCGTCGGCGCCGTCCACGAACCCCACTACCGCAGTGCATGATCGGGAATGGGCCGCGATCTCCTCCATTGCTTGGCGGCTGTCGTGCACAAACCGCTGTTTGAGCACCAAATCCTCAGGGGGATAGCCGGTGACGGCCAGTTCCGGGAACACCGCCGCATGGCACTCGGCCTCTTCGGCGGTAGCCAGCGCAGCCAAAATCCGCTCGGTGTTGGCGCTGATATCGCCAACCATTGAATTGATCTGGCCCAGGGCCACCCGCAGTTTGGCCACGAGTACAGGCTAGAGGGCTTGTCCACCCCCGACATTGCCGGGGGTTTCTAGAGCGCCGCCTTAGACGGAGTAGTACAGCTCGTACTCAAGAGGATGGGGCCGGAGGTTGACCGCATCCACCTCTTCCTGCTTGACCTCGATGTAGGACTCAATCAACGCCGAGTTGAACACATCACCGGCCAAGAGGAAGTCGTGGTCGGCTTCGAGGGCGTCCAGTGCCGCGCTCAGCGAGCCGGGCACCGTCTCGATGCCGGCAGCCTCATCGGGTGGCAGGTCGTAGATGTTCTTGTCCAGCGGCTCGCCCGGATCCATCTGGTTCTGGATGCCGTCGATGCCGGCCATCAGCATGGCCGCGAACGCCAAGTAGGGGTTGGCACTCGGGTCGGGGCACCGGAACTCCAAGCGTTTGGCCTTGGGGTTGTCGGAGATCAGCGGGATGCGGATGGCCGCCGAGCGGTTGCGCTGGGAATAGGCCAGGTTCACCGGGGCCTCGTAGCCGGGCACCAAGCGCTTGTAGGAGTTGGTGGTGGGGGCAGCAAAGGCCAGGATTGCCGGCGCGTGGGCCAAAAGGCCACCGATGTACCAACGGGCCAGGTCGGACAGTCCGGCATATCCCCGCTCGTCGTACATCAGCGTGTCGCCGTCCATCCACAGCGACTGGTGGGTATGCATACCCGATCCGTTGTCGCCGTAAATGGGCTTGGGCATGAACGTGACGGTACGACCGTGCTCGCGGGCCACGTTCTTCACCACGTACTTGTAGAGCTGGACCTTGTCGGCCATGGCCAGCATCTCGTCGAACACCATGTCGATCTCAGCCTGGCCGGCGGTGCCCACCTCATGGTGCTGGACCTCGATGGGGATCCCCACCGATTCCAGGGCCACCACCATCTCCGAACGGAGATCTTGGAAGGTGTCCATCGGTGCCAGCGGGAAATAGCCCCCCTTATAGGGGATGCGGTGGCCGGGGCTGGGCGCTCCGTTCACCGAAGGTCGGCCGCTCTCGAAGATGCCCTCGACTGAGCGGATCTGATAGCCAGACACGTCGGGCTGGTTCTGGAAGGCCACGCTGTCGAAGATGAAGAACTCGGCTTCTGGTCCGAAGTAGGCGGCATCGGCGATGCCGGTGCTGGCCAAGTAGGACAGGGAGCGGCGCACTACGCCGCGGGGATCTTTGCCGTACATCTCACCGGTGACGGGATCCTTCACGTCGCACAGCAACACCAGGGTCTTGCGCTTGGTGAACGGGTCGAAGATCGCGGTGTCGGGATCGGGAATGAGCAGCATGTCTGAAGCGTCGATGGTCTGGAATCCGCTCACTGACGAGCCATCGAACCCGAGGCCCTCCTCGAACACCGATTCAGTCAGCTCGCGGATGGGAAGCGAAAAGTGGTGCTGCACACCGGGAACGTCGGTGAAACGCATATCCACGAACTCGGCACCCTCAGATGCAGCCAGCGCAATGACTTCTTGGGGAGTTGACACAGTGGGTTCCTCCTTTTTTTCGGCCCTTACTTTCCCACAAGAGGCAAGGGCTCGACGCATTGTCGCAAAGCTGAGTTTCCAAAGATTTTCCCGATTGTGAAAGCTATGTGAACGTCGGCAATGGGCTGGCGCTGACGGCTGGCGACGGGGCACTCTGGTGTTCTGCTATGGAACCGCAAAAGGACTATGTGCTTCGCACCGTGGAGGAGCGAGGGGTGCGGCTCATCCGGCTTTGGTTCACCGATGTTCTGGGCCAGTTGAAGTCGGTTGCCATCTCTCCAGCGGAGCTGGCCGATGCATTCGACGAGGGGCTGCAATTCGACGGCTCGGCCATCGATGGGTTCTCCCGAGTGCAGGAAAGCGATGTTCTGGCCGTGCCTGATGCGGCCACATTTGAGCTGCTGCCGTGGGCCGATCCCGAGGAGCCCTCCGGGCGCGTGTTCTGCGACATCCGCAACCCCGACGGTACCCCGTTTGAGGGCGATCCCCGGTGGGTGATGCGACGCAGCCTGGCCAAGGCAGCAGAAATGGGCTACACCTTCTACACCGCTCCGGAGGTGGAGTTCTTCTACTTCCGACACAGCGATCCCGAACAGCCGCTCGTACCGCTGGACAACGCCTCCTATTTCGACCTGACCACCGCTGATGTAGCCAGCCCGCTGCGCAAGCGCACTATCACCATGTTGGAGGCCATGGGTATCCCGGTGGAGTACTCCTTCCACGAGGACAGCCCCAGCCAGCACGAAATCGACCTGCGCTACACCGAGGCACTGAGCATGGCCGACAACGTGATGACGCTGAGGCTGGTGGTGCGAAAGTTGGCGCTGGACCGCGATCTGCACGCCACCTTCATGCCCAAGCCGCTGAACGGCGTGCAGGGGTCGGGCATGCATACCCACATGTCGCTGTTCGAGAATGACGTCAACGCCTTCCACGACGCAGGAGACGACTACGGCCTGTCCAAGACGGCCAAGGCCTTCATCGCTGGCCTTCTGCACCACGCTCGGGAGATCACCGCAGTCACCAACCAGCTAGTTAACAGCTACAAGAGGCTGGTGGCTGGTGATGAGGCCCCAACTTTTGTGTCTTGGGCTCGTAACAACCGCTCTGCTCTGGTCCGAGTGCCGGTGGTGAAACCGGGCAAGGAGTCGTCCACCCGGATCGAGTACCGCGCCCTGGATTCAGCGGCCAATCCCTATTTGGCCTTCTCGGCGGTGTTGGCCGCCGGCCTGAAGGGAGTGCAGGAAGGCTATGAGTTGCCCCCTGAGGCGGCCGCCGACCTCTACACCATGTCTAGGAGCCAAGCTCGGACCAAGGGTTTCGAAGAGCTTCCCATGTCGCTGTCGGAGGCACTGGACGTGCTGGAGGAGTCGCCGCTGATGGCCGAGGTGTTGGGCGAGCACATCCACGAGTGGTTCTTGCGCAACAAGCGGGCTGAGTTCGCTGAGTATCGCCGCGAGGTCACCCCCTTTGAGCTCCGCCGGTACTTGAACACTTGGTGACGACGGTGACCGAGCCCCTGTTGGTTTTCCCCGATCCGCCGCCGCCGGAACTGGTGCGCACGCTGGACTTGGGGGGCTACAGCTGGAAGGCAGTGGGCAACGCCCAAGATCCGGAGGGCCGGTGGCTGGGAGCGGTGGTGGCAGTGGACGAGAGCCCTGAGGACGCGTTTGGGTTCTGCCGGGCGCTGGCCCGCCGGGGTCTGGACATACCCGTGCTGTTATTGATCTCCGGCGCTCATCTAGATGAGCTGGAGATGCGCGACGACCTCTACGCCGACTTTTGCCTCACCCCTTTCCACCAGCGCGAGCTGGAGGCCCGGTTAGCCCATTTGGTGTGGCGGTCGGGCGCTGCTCTGCGTCCAGAGCTGATCGAATACGGCCCATTGGTGTTGAATGTGGAGACTTACCAGGCGTCGATTACTGGCCGGCCCCTCGACCTCACTTACATGGAGTACGAGCTGCTGAAGTTTCTGGCCAGCTCGCCAGGGAAGGTGTTCACCCGGGAGACCCTGCTCAGCCGGGTGTGGGGTTACGACTACTTCGGCGGAGCCCGCACTGTGGACGTCCACGTGCGGCGCCTACGGGCCAAACTGGGTGAAGAACATGCCGGCCTCATCACCACCGTCCGCTCTGTGGGCTACCGCTTCGGCCTCTCCCGCTGGGAGCGGTAGCCGCCGAAGCGGGCAGGATTGCCTTTGAAGGCACCGCAGGGGTGAGGGGTAGGCTGGCAATCTGTGTTTGCTTTGAGCGGCTTTCATAGCCTCCGAATGCTCAGCATCGCGGTGGCATTGTGCCTGCTAGTACCAGTACCTGTCGTGCCCGCCGCAGGAGCACAGCAGGCCGCGGAGGTGTCAGCAGAGGCCCGAATAACAGCCCGCTGGCAGTCCGACGGGCGGGTGGAGTTCGCTCTCCAGCAACGTCAATCCGATGACAGTTGGGGCCAGCACCTATTCGTGCAGCGGCGGTTCCTTCGGCCTGAGACCATCGAAACCGGAGCGGGCAGTTGGAAATTCAGCACCCCATTCATCCTGGATGTGCTCATTGACCAGAGCCTGGACCACCACCTTGAGGGCGAATTGTTCACGATCCCCGAGGGGCCCCGCGGCGAGGACACGCTGATCTCGGTAGGTCGAGGCCGCACCTGCGCGGTCCAACTTGGCGGCGGGGCGACGTGCTGGGGGCTGAATGGACTGCTGGATCACGTGGTACTCGCGGGCATCGAGGATGTCGCGGCGATCACCACTTCCAACCACCAGGGCTCCAATTTGCACGCCTGCATTCTTCACGAGGATGGGACCATCTCCTGTTGGGGCAGCGGCACCCATGGCAAGCTGGGGCAGGGCGACACGAGCGGCCACCACGTGCCAACGAAGATTCCTCGCATCAACGACGCAGTGGCAGTGAGCGCCGGCGGTGAGTTCACCTGTGCCCTCCACCGCGACGGTGGTGTCTCCTGCTGGGGACGCAACGACTGGGGGCAGATGGTCGACGGAACCAAAGAAGACAGACTTTCGCCCCGGCGAATTCCCGGCCTGTCCGACGTGGTGACAATTTCATCGGGTCCGAACACAGCCTGTGCGGTTCACCGGGACGGCGACATCTCTTGCTGGGGGCGGCCGTACGACATCTCAGACTCCGGGCCCAGGAGGTTCAAGACCCGTGCCCCGTTCGCCTCGGTGTCGGTGGGAGAAGAGGTAGGTCTGAATGACTTTTCCTGCGCTACCTCTATCGGTGGAGACGTCTACTGTTGGAACCCCAGCCAGCGCCCCTCGGCCGCGACCCGCGTTCCCGGCCTGACCGACGTGGCAGAAGTGTCTGTCGGCGACGCGAGCGCGTGCGCACTGCACCGCAACGGCGGCGTCTCCTGTTGGGGAACCAACCGGGCGGGTGAGGTCGGTGACGGCACGACGAACCCCCGACGTCGGCCGCAACGAGTTGCGGGCATCTCAGACGCCGTGGCCGTGAACGTCAGCTTTGGGTCGTTTTCAAGCAATTCATCCTGGAGCATCACCCCTCACGCGTGCGCCCTGCGCTCCGATGGGTCGGCATTGTGTTGGGGAGGCAATGAGGCCGGGCAGCTGGGTGACGGCACCAACCAGAACCGGCTGATACCTACCCAAGTGAGGCCGATCGTCCCTATTCCGGCCGATCAGGTGCCGCTCACCCCCACCGAGCGGCTGCGGACATGGGCGGAGTTGGTTGTCCAGGAACACGAGGCGGACCACCCATGGATGCGGGTTGCCTGGGACCATATCCGCGATCAGACATTGGCCACGAAGTCCGGGGACGGCGGCTATGTGGTTACTACCTGCAGCGTGTCGGCCGACGCGTTCGGTTGCACGGCCGACCAACTGAAAATCGAACGATTTATGCTCGACGTGCTCGTTCACGAGCTTGCTCACGTCTATGACCTGCAAACCGGTCTGGCCCCATCCAGGGCGTGGGGTGCGGTGCAGCTCTACTTCGCCACTACCTATCCTGCCTGCCACGGCATCGCCGGCAAGGGGGGAGTAGAGATCTTGGCCGACACGGTTACTCACCTCGTCGTCCCTGGTGCCCAATTGACCTACTATCTGTTTGGAGGGTGCCCCGAGCTGATTGGCCGCAACAGCCCAACCGAGGAGGCCGAGCAAGTCGTTCTCCAGGGCCTCGCCGGCCAGGTGCCGGATTGGTACAGCGAGAACATCACCAACGGTGCCGAGTTGTGGGCGGCCTGGCTACAGGGTCTTTCAATGCCGGCGCTAGCCAACCTGGCCGACGAATTCGGCGGGCTGTGCAGTACCGATTGGATCCGCTATCCCTTCGACCCAGAGCTCCTCCCTCCGGCCGGCAGCAATCCGTTCAAGGACGGCGGCTGCCCCTAAGGCGGGTCGCCCGACAGCGCAGTGACCGCTGTCGATGGATTCAAACAGTCGAATGGGCCCAGAGTTCGATTTCCACCAGCGCACCCAGGGGGAGGGCGGCGACGCCGACAGCAGAGCGGGCGGGGCGGCAGTCGCCGAAGCATTCGACGTAGGCGTTGTTCATGGCCCCGAAGTCGTTCATGTGAACCAGAAAAACAGTGGCCTTCACCACGTCATCCAAGGTGGCCCCCTCAGTAGCCAGCACCGCCTCGGCATTGGCCACCGCTTGGCGGAACTGCGCCACAAGCCCACCGGGCACCAGTGATCCGTCGGCGATACCGATCTGGCCGGAGCAGATGAGAAAATCGCCGGCGCGAACGATCGGGGAATAGGGACCAACCGGAGTGCTCATGTCTGAGAAGAATACGGGCCTGCGGGAGTACCCATACATGGGAAGAATACGGTTCTTTGGGACTGCTCGTAGCATGGAGCCGTATGGACGCTGAAGGCCGAGATCAAGACATCGAATACCTGATCGCCTCCTCTCCGTGGCCCGAAGATGCCCGGTCGCTTATCGAAGACCTCGGCATTACCAACGAACGCCGAGCTCGAGCCACAGCCATGCTGGCTGGGGCATCTCGCAGCATGAGCAAAGCCGTGCGCCGCGATCCCAGCCTGCTCGACGTACTTGATCCCCCAGCCGATTTCGCCACCGAGAAGATTTCACTGGCTGCCCCCGATGATGCTGACGCACAGGACGGCCTACGGCGCTGGAAGCGGCGCCAGCTCCTGCGCATTGCGCTGCGCGACCTGATGGGCGAAGCCGACTTGGCCACGGTGGGCCGGGAGCTGTCATTGCTGGCTGACGCCTGCTTTGCCCGGGCTCTGGAGATCGCTGACGAGGGCCCGCCCCTGGCCATCATCGGGATGGGCAAGCTGGGCGGCAACGAGTTGAACTACGCCAGCGATGTGGACATCGTGTTCGCCCACGACGGGGACTCCACCGCGGCCGCTCGTCGAGCTCGGAAGGTGCTGGAGATTCTGACCGCGTTCACCCCCGAGGGACAGGTGTACCGGGTGGACATTGAACTGCGGCCCGAGGGAGGCGCGGGAGCGCTGAGCCGCACACCGGACGCATTCGGAACCTATTTCGACCGGTGGGCGGTGCCTTGGGAGCGACAGGCCTACATCAAGACCCGACTGACGGCAGGCGACCCCGAGTTGGGCAACGCCTTTTTCGACGCCATCAAGCCGGGAGTCTGGGGCGAGAACCTGGAAGCCGACACCGTGCCCCATCTGCGAGCCCTGAAATTGCGGGTGGAGGAGTCGGCCAAGCTCAAAGGCGACCGAGAGCTCAAGAAGGGGCCCGGCGGTCTGCGTGACATCGAGTTCACGGTGCAGCTTCTTCAGCTGGTTCACGGCCGCACCGACCCCACCATCCGCTCTCCTAACACCCTCACCGCGTTGCGCCAGCTCAGCTGGGGGGAGTACATCGACCAAGCCGACGCCGTCCACTTCACCACGGCCTACATCCACCTCCGCACGGTGGAGCATCGATTGCAGCTTCGCGACGAGCGCCAGACCCATGAGCTGCCCACCGCCGATGCCGACCGGGAATGGACGGCTTTGGCATCGGGGTTCGAAAGCTTGGAGGCGTTCCAGGAATCCCACAGCCGCCATCAGACTTCGGTTCGGGAGATCCACCAGCGGATCTTCTACCGACAGACCCTCGACCGGATGCACGAGACCGGAATGGTCAGCGAGTTGTTGCCCGACCATCTTGGGCAACTGGGCTTCGCCGACCCTGACCGGGCCGCTGCCACCATCGAACGCCTAACCGAGAACCTGGGCCGCCGTGCCAACGTGATGCAGCAGGTGCTGGTGATCATGGTGGAGGCTCTGGCCACGACCCCCGACCCCGATTTGGGGCTCGTCCGCCTGGCCTGGCTGCTGGACGGCTCCTATCGGATCGGCACCATTCTCCCCGTGCTGCGCGACTCCCCCATCGCCATCAGCGACACTGCCCGGCTGCTGGGCTCCAGCCGAGTGGCCGCCGGATGGATGCGCAACCATCCGGAGTTCGCCCGCTCGCTGATGAACCCCGAGGAGCTGGCCATTCCTCGAACTACTGAAACGCTGATGGCAGAGGCCACTGAGGCGATGCAATCAGCCGCTGGCGACCACGACCTTCAGATGGCTGAGCTGCGACGATTTGTCCGGCGCGAGCAGCTGCGAGTAGCGGCTCGAGACATCTTGGGCCTGGCTTCGATCATCGAGATTCCCCAGGAGCTGACCATCATCGCTGACGCCGCGTTGGCAGCTGCCGTCGGTTCGCTGGCTCCGGAAATGCCCTTCGCCGTGATCGGTCTAGGACGTTACGGCGGCCTCGATCTTTCCTATGCCTCAGACCTGGATGTGATCTTTGTGTACGAGGGCGCGAGTTCTGATGACGCTCGAGCAGCAAATCGCACCGCCCGAGGCCTGCTCAAAGAGATCGGGGCCCAAACCGCAGAGGGCCGGGCTTGGGAGATCGACGCCCGACTTCGCCCTGAGGGCGAGAACGGGCAGCTTGCCCGATCGCTCGAGGGGTATCAGCGGTATTACGACGAGCGAGGCCAACTCTGGGAGCGCCAAGCCCTGCTCAAGCGCCGTTTTGTGGCCGGGGACCCTGAATTCGGACAGCGATTCCTCCAACTGGCTGACCAGTGGTGCTACCAACCCGAATTCGGCGAATCAGAGGTTGACGAGATCCGCACGATGAAGCGCCGCATCGAGGCCGAACGGCTGGGCACCGGCAGCAAGGCGCGGGACGTGAAGCTCGGCGCAGGCGGTCTCAGTGACATCGAGTTCACCGTGCAGCTCATGCAACTCCAATACGGATTCGGACGAACTTCGATCAGGGACAACCGCACACTGCCCGCGCTAGCAGGACTGTCAGAGCACAACCTGCTGGACATCGGCGATCGGGCCACTCTGGACGTGGGCTATCGCTTTTGCCAGCGGTTCCGCAACGCCCGCTATCACCTCTCGGGGCTTTCGTCTGACGTGTTTCCCGACGACGACCACGAGGAGCTCCTGTTGGCCCGACGACTGGGCTATCCCAGCACCAAAGACTTGGAAGCCGACTACCAGGAGATCACCGAGGCCGTCCGGGAGGTAACCGACCGTCTCCTCTACGGCGAAGCCAGCTAGCGGTCCGGTGGGCCGGTGGGCCAGTCGGGAGGATGGCCGGTGGCCCGCCAGGTGGCTGCTGCGACCGCGGCAAACACGGCGTCGGAGCCGTTGATCGGCGGATCGTCGGACGATTCGACCTCCACTTCCACCGGCGGCATCCGAGACGCGGGCACTACTCCAAAGGAGCGGATGGTGAGATCGTGTACTTCACCGGTGGGGTCTACCGTCAATGCTTCAGAGGTGACCCAGCTATAGGCCATGTGTGCCGCGCCGATGCAGTAGGAGCGCAGCACAATCTCATCGAGGGGGTCGCCGCAACGCACCCGAATCTGCAAGCTGCCCTCGCGCCACTCCGCCCAGGCCGATCCGCCGCCGGGGACAACTATCTCGCCGGTTCCGTCACCTAACGCGCTCAAGGCCACTGTCGCTTCAACCCAGCCTGCGCCGCGAATGGCGATTGAAGTGGGTGGACCGTCAACGTCTAGCTCCTGCACTTCGAGGCCGGGCGCAACCGAGGCGATGGAGTCGGACACTCCGGGCGTGCGGACCACCCGAGCCACTCCTCGGCCGTCATCGGCGATGCCGATGGCCACCGGGGGACGCTTTGGGCCGTGCCGGACGGCGTCCTCGCGAGACCACAACACCCGGACCGGGCGACCGTGCTCGTCGGCCAGCTGCCGGGCAACGCCGGGCAGCGGAGATGTCAGCTTGGCACCGAATGCTCCGCCATTGGCCAGCGGGCTGGCCGGCTCACCGCCGGGCACGCACCACGAGGCATCGGTCTCCAGATAGGCCGGCTCCACCCAAGAGGTTCGAAGCCGAACCGCCCAGTCGCCTTCGGGGAATTCCAGCGGCATGGGCAGCTCGGTCGGAGTACGGCGGCCCTGCACTTTTTCGGCCACGGCCCGGGCTTCGGTCACCGTCTCCCCTAGGGCCCAGCCGCCCCGACCGTCGGACAACGCCACCAGCGCCTCCTCGGGCACAGTGTCGTCGGCGAATCCTCCTTCTCCCAACGACACAGCAGCTCCAACCTCCTGAGGCACACCGCCTTCGAGTTCCGCCCTTCGGGTTGCCGCGGCCCAGTCACGGTTAGAACCGGCGGCGCCATAGTTCTCCCACGCTTCCAAGATTGTCTGCCACCCAGTGCAGCGGCACAGATGGGCTGCTAGCGCAGTGGCCGCAGCCGAACGGGATCGGTCCCCACCAGAACGGGCATCGAGACCGGCGAGGCGCATGATGATGCCGGGAGTACAGAACCCGCACTGGCTGGCACCAGCAGCACAGAACGCCTCAGCCCACCCGGTACGGGTTTCTGACGGCAGTCCGGCCAGTGTTGTGATGTCCCGACCAGCCACCCGCCGGGCTGGCGTCACGCAGGACACTCTCGGCTTCCCATCCACCCACACGGTGCAACACCCGCATTGGCCTTGCGGACTGCACCCGTCTTTCACCGTGCTGACGCCGAGGCGGTCGCGGAGCACCTCCATCAGCGACGCGCCGTCGTCGGGAAACTCAACAGGGCGACCGTCTACGTTGAACTCCAAAGCGGCCGCCATTTGCGGCGATGTTTTAGCTAAAGCTCTGGCCGCAGCCGCAGGTGCGCTGAGCGTTCGGGTTGGTGATGGAGAACCCTGCTTCGGTCAGGCCGTCTTTGTAGTCGAGCACCGCGCCTTCCAATAGAGCGGCGCTGGAAGAATCCACCACGACTTTGACGTCACCGAAGAGAACTTCCTGGTCTTCGGAGCCGATGTCGGCATCGAAGTACATCTCATAGCTGAATCCCGAGCAGCCACCGGGGCGAACCGCCACTCGTAGGGCAAGTTCCTCGTCGTCAGCCTGCTCTTGGCGCACCAGATCTCCGACTTTGCTGGTTGCTGAATCAGTGAGTGTGATCACAAAGCTCTCCTGTTCGGTGCTGCGAGCCACACTTAGCTTACCCGCAGGCTTAGCGGTTATACACACCCGATAGCATGACCAGGGTGAGTGATAGTTCGGCCGCGGCGCTGCCGACGGTTGATGACGTGATGGGCGTGCTCCGCGGGGTGATCGACCCTGAGTTGGGCAGCGACATCGTTGAGTTGGGCATGGCCCGCGACGCGGTAGTCAACTCCGACGGCCTTGTCGAAGTGACGGTGGCCCTCACCACCGCGGGATGTCCGCTGAGGGCCCAGATCCAGCGTGAGGTGCGCAGCCGGGTCGGCGGCCTCCCGGGCGTGGAGAAGGTCAAGATCCACTGGAGCGAGCTGACTCAAGAGGAAAAGGCCGCAGCAATGGCCAAGGCCCGTTTCAATGTGTCCCAGAACGCCCCCGACACCGCAGTTCTCCCCACCACCAAGGTGGTGATGGTGGCATCGGGCAAAGGCGGGGTAGGCAAGTCGTCAGTAACGGTGAATCTGGCCGCAGAGTTGGCCCGACGGGGAATGCGGGTTGGAGTCATGGACGCCGACATCTGGGGTTACTCGGTTCCCCGAATGCTGGGTGTCGAAGGGCGTCTGGCCGGAGCGGAGAACGAAAAGAAGATCGTCCCCAACGAGAAGCAGGTGGGCGATGGCACCCTGGAAGTGGTGTCGATGGGATTCCTGGTCGACCGGGAGGAGGCCGCGCTGATGTGGCGGGGGCTCATGTTGAACCGGGCGGTCCAGCATTTCTTGGAGGATGTGCGCTGGGGTCCGGTGGACTATCTGCTGATCGACATGCCACCGGGTACCGGAGACGTGCAGATGGGCATCGCCAAGATGCTTCCCCAAGCGGAGATGGTGGTGGTGACAACCCCGGCTCGCAGCGCCCAGAAGGTGGCCACCAGGGTGGCCTCGATGGGACGGTCCAACTATCTGCGGATCGCCGGGGTGATCGAGAACATGAGCGCGTTCACAACCCCTGACGGGGAGTCGTATGCCATCTTCGGCCAGGGGGGCGGACAGGAGTTGGCTGATGAGCTGGGCGTGCCCCTGCTAGGCCAGGTGCCCATTGATGGTTCCGTGGCCACCGGCGGTGACGAGGGAGCTCCGGTGGTGCTGGAGGATGCTTCCGGTCCCGCGGCCGATGCATTTCGAGCCATTGCCGATCGGTTGCTGGAGGAGATTCCTCCTGTGGACATGACAAGCTGCACCGCTCGGATATTCGAGGCGGCTGAGCAGGCACTGGTCAGCCTCGATATCGCCTCTTCATAGGAATCAGCGGAGGATAGAGACTTGCTGGTTTGGCTGGTACTGCTGTTCATCGCCGTGCCTCTGGTGGAGCTGTACGTAATCGTGGAGACAGCTAGGAGCATCGGCACGTTGGAGACCATCGGCCTGTTGATCGTGGTGAGCGTGGTCGGCGCGTGGATGGTGAAGGCTCAGGGGCTGGCGGTGCTCTGGCGGATTCGCAGCAAGCTTCATGAGGGCCAAATGCCCGGTCGGGAGTTGGTTGACGGCGGCTTGGTGCTGCTGGCTGGCGCGCTCATGCTCACCCCCGGTTTCGTCACCGACGCCGTGGGCCTTTTACTGCTGTTTCCGCCTACCCGCATGGCGATCCGACCGATTCTTATCCGCCGGTTCCGCCATCGGGTTACCTTCATAGGCCCCGGAGATACCGGGCCGGGGACCATTCACGACACCGATCTTGCCGACGGCGATTGACCGGCCACAGATGACGCCCGATTGACGGAGCCATACGCTGATGTCTGTGAGACCCCCTTCGGTGGATGCCTTGGCTCGGTCGCTGGCTGACACTGGGCTGCCCCATCCGCTGCTGGTGGATGCCGCCCGAACAGCAGTCGCCGACGGCGGCACAGCTGATATCGAAGAGCGAGCCCGACGCCACGCCCATGCCGCGGCCCGGGCGCTGCTTCAGCCGGTGGTGAACGCCACCGGAGTATTGCTGCACACCAATTTGGGCAGGGCACCGTTGGCCGTGGCCGCCAGCGCGGCCTATACCAACTTGGAGTTGGACTTGTCCTCAGGCCGACGCGGGTCACGCCATGCCCATGCCGCTGCGCTCTTGGCCCGCCTGTGCGACACCGAAGACGCCATCGTGGTGAACAACGGGGCATCAGCAGTGCTATTGGTTCTAGCTGCGCTGGCCAACGGGCGGGGAGCGACGGTATCTCGGGGTGAACTGGTAGAGATCGGCGGTGGGTTCCGGGTGCCGGAGGTCATGGCACAGTCCGGTGCCCAGCTTGTGGAGGTGGGCACCACGAACCGCACCCGATTGGCCGATTTTGAATCAGCGGTGACCAACCCGGCCAACGACACCGCCCTCGCCTTGAAAGTCCACCAGTCCAACTATCGCATCGTTGGATTCACCGAGCATGTAACGGTGGCCGAGATGGCCTCACTCGACGTTCCCGTGGTCGCGGACATCGGGTCAGGTTTGATTGATGCCGCCTGTCCGTGGCTGGACAACGGTCCTCCGACGTGGCTCATCGGCGAACCCGCGGCCCGACAGAGCTTGGCCGACGGCGCCGCCCTGGTGACGTTTTCAGGCGACAAACTGTTCGGGGGTCCCCAAGCGGGAATCATCGCTGGCCGAGCTGATTTGGTGAGCCAGTGCGCCCGCCACCCCCTGGCTCGAGCACTTCGCCCGGGCAGCTTGGTGCTGAACGCACTCCAGCAGGTGGCGTTGGCCTATTTGCGACGAGACGGGCACAACATCGAGTTTTGGCGGATGGCTTCGCTGGCAATGACAGATCTGGAACAACGAGCTCGCGCCGTGGTCGAAGGGTCGGGGACGGGCGAAGTTGCGGAGATGGCGTCGGTACCGGGCGGCGGCACGCTTCCAGGAGCAGAGATCGACTCCTGCGGCGTGGTGCTCAATGGGGACCACACTCCCTCGCTCAGAGCCCAGACCCCGCCGATCATCGCCCGAGTGAGCGAAGGTCGCACTTGGTTGGACCTGAGGACGGTGGCCCCCGACGACGACCAACATGTGATTGCTGCCCTGAAGGCTCTTGGGTGAGCATCGCCATGGAGCGCCACAACCGATTGGTGCAGGTCATAAGAGATGCTTGCCAATGAGCATCACGATCTCCACCGCCGGCCATGTGGATCACGGGAAGTCCACGCTGGTGGAGGCGCTCACCGGAATCGACCCCGACAGATTTGCCGAGGAGAAAGCCCGAGGCCTCACCATCGACCTGGGCTTCGGGTTGGCGCAGCTGCCCTCGGGACGGTCGGTGTCGATCATCGACGTGCCCGGGCATGAGCGATTCATCCGCAACATGCTGGCCGGAGTGGGCGCGGTGGACGCCTGCTTGTTCGTGGTGGCTGCCAACGAAGGGTGGATGCCCCAGTCGGAAGAGCATCTGCGGATCCTTGAGCTTCTGGGGGTGTCGCACGGGCTGATTGCCCTGACCAAGGTGGGATTGTGCGACACCGATATCGTCGAACTGGCTCGCTTAGAGGTGGAAGAGCGAGTGGAGAGCACGTTCTTGTCCGGGGCTCCCGTGGTGGAAACCGACGTGGTGGATGGGGTTGGCATCAATGATCTGCAAGCCGGGCTGGACGAACTGGTGGACCGGACTCCGGCGGCCGCCGACCTCCGTCGACCGAGGCTGTGGGTTGACCGTGCCTTTGCGGCCCGGGGCGCGGGAACAATCGTCACCGGCACTTTGGGTGGCGGACAGATCCGGGTGGACGACGAGTTGGAGTTGCGACCCAAAGGTGCCGCGGTCCGGGTACGGGCCTTGCAGAGCCACTACAGCCAGAGAACAAAGATCGGACCGGGCAATCGTGTGGCGGTCAATTTGTCGGGAGTCAACCATCAAGAGGTAGCCCGAGGCGATGTTCTGGTTCGAAATCGACAGTGGCACCTGACCAGCCGGCTCGACGCTTCGTTGACCGTGTTGGGCACCCTGGACCACGAGGTGTCTCGCCGAGGCGCCCATGCCATCTATGTGGGGGCATGCGAGTTGCCGGTCAGGATGCGCATCCTCGGCCCCGAGGCGCTGGTGCCAGGTGAGACGGGGCTGGTTCGGCTCCACCTCCCTCGGCCATTGCCGCTGCTGCCCGGAGACCGGTTCGTCTTGAGGGAGAGCGGTCGAGCCGAGACAATCGGGGGTGGCACCGTCCTCGATGTCGATCCGATGCTGCCCGCGTCCAAAGCCAAACCCGACCTGTCGGTGGACCGAGTCATCGCTGAGCGCGGTTGGGTGGAGGCCGACCGCCTGACGCTGCTGACCGGCCAACCCCGGGAACCTGACGTCGGCCGATGGGTGGTAAGTCCGGCTGTGCTTGAGCGCGCGCAGGCTCGGCTTCGCGAAGCAGTGAATGGAGCCGGTCCATTGGGGCTGGACGTCGCCGGATTGAACGAGCGAGACAGAGCAGTTTTGGACTTACTGGAGGATGTGACCATCGAGGGGGGCCGAGTTCGCCTCGTTGGCCAGTCGGACCCGTTCGAGAACCACCGGTACACCGCGGCATTGGAGGCAGCCCCATTCACGCCCCCAGACCCCGAAGCAGCGGGCGTAGGTCGGAGCGAGGTACGAGAACTGGTCAAGCGAGGCTTGATTGTGGAACAGGATGGGGTGTTCTTCGCCGCTTCAGCCGTGGAGGGTGCTCAGTCGGTGCTGGCTGAGATGCTGGCTTCTCAACCCGATGGGGTCACCGTTGCCGAAGTGCGAGAGCGCTTGGCCACCACCCGGAAATACGCCCTACCGCTGCTGGCTTGGATGGACGGGCATGGTGTGACCCGACGAAGAGGTGATGTGAGGATCGCTGGCCCGCGCCTATAACGATGTGGTCAGTTTCGGCGCCCGTTGAGGATCTCTCGACGCTCCAGTTCGTTCAAGCCGCCCCAGATGCCGTGCTGCTCGCGAATTTTCAGGGCGTATTCGCGACACTCATCGATAACGCTGCATTCCTCGCAGATGGCCTTAGCCCGACCTTCCCGCTCGAGCTTCTCTTCTTTGCGCTCAAATGAGGGAGGTGGGAAGAACACAGCCGCGTGCGGCCCACGGCAGGCTGCCTTGACTTGCCAAGCCCTTTCGCTGGTGACAGCGCTCACTCTTGACTACCCCCTTGCCAGGCCCTCTCGCTGGTGACAGCGCTCACTCTTGAGCACCCTCTTTGGGCGGACCTTATAGGCGAAGTTGGCCGCGCACAAGATGAGGGCAGAGCATTTGCCAATCGCTTTTGGTCTGTTTACTGGCTTCGCAACCGACTGCTGGGCTATCGGCGGGGCTCTCGGTAGTCGCGAGCTGCACCCTCGATGGGCTCCACTTCCAACCACAAACCATCAATTTCAGCCACTTTGACCTGGTCACCAACGGTCACCGGTGTTGCCCGGTTGACCCGAGCTCGCCACAGGGCACCGCGAATTCGAACCACCCCGTCAGGAGAGACGTCTTCGACGACCTCTCCCAGTTCACCGATCATCCATCCCCGGCCAATGGTCGGCGTGGAGAAGCGGGTGCGCACCATCGATGGCATTCCCGAGAACATGGCCACTGCCACCGCCCCCGTCATCACCACCATGGGAATCCACGACATAGACACCCCGTCGTAGAGCCACCATGTGCCCGCCCCGAACATGACTAACCCGGCAGCGGTCCAAAAGCGGGGAACGGAAGTTTGGATGTCGATGCCGAACGCCACCATCGATGTCCCCAACAGGACCAGTGCCCAAGTGTTGTGGGGCAGCACCGAGAGTCCGTAGCTGGCCAAGATGAACAGCAGCGCTCCGATCACGCCAGCCACCCCGATGCCCGCAGTGAAGAACTCAAACAGCATCAGACCCATACCGATGGACAGAAGCAAGTAGGCAACTGGCGGGCTGGCCACGGTGTGGAACAGCTGATGGGCAAGGGACAGGCCTCGGAATTGGACTTGGGTCAAGGGTTCCAATCGAGGTTGGCCGTCGACCTCAACCAGATTGGACTCAAAGCCAAGATGGTCCAAGTCCACCAAATAGTCGCCGATGAGCGGAGCGACGCACTGTTCTTCAATGGGGGGGACCCGGTCGGTTTCGGGGTCGAACGTGATGCCTGCCTCGGCGTAGCGGTCGGCAAGGTCATCGGCGGTGAAGGGTTCACAGGCGATTACCCCTTCAAAGATGAGCTGCTTCCATCCAAGTTTCTCACTCCTGATCAGCTCTTGGTTGTCCCAGGCCACCGGGTGGCCCGTCAATTGCGAAAGCGGCGGGCCCAGGTCTCCTACCCGAGTGCCAGGGGCGATGCCGACATCATCGGCGGTGGCGAAGAGCTGAGCCACCTTGCCTTCCAAAGAGGCTCCATTCGGACCGACCCAAACCGCGATCGGCACCGGCGATCCGGCAATAGTGTCGGCTAACTCGCCGAGGCGATGGTCCGATACGACCGAGCGATTGCTGTCGACGCGGAATACCAGCAGCCGGGCGCCTGCATCGGCGGCCTCATCCACCGAGTTCTCGATGAGCTCGGCCATGACCGGATCGAGCAAGCCGGTGACTTCGACCACCACGGCCACACCGGCATCAGCAGGGTCGCTGGACGCCGCTGCACTGCCCCAGGAGCCGAGCACAGCCAGGATGCCGCCCCCGACGAGGCAGGCAGCAGCCAACTTCAACCGCGAGGTTCGCACTGGTGGATCTACAAAGCCTCGGGTGACTCGTCGCTGAGCAGTGCGGCCAGCGCTTCTTCGGGGGTTTCCGCCACCGGGACGATCCGGTCGAAGCCGGTGGTATGCAACAGCCGGGCCAACGCCCCCTCACCACAGGCCACTACGACCTCACCGTCGGAATCGCGAATACGTCGGATACCGCCAATCAGCGCCCCCAAACCAGCGGAGTCCATGAACGGGACCGACCCCAAATCGATGAGCAGGCGGGGTTCAAGGGCCAAGTCGCCGATCCGCTCCCGAAATTGGGCCACGGTGTACGCATCGATCTCGCCGCTGGGACGAAGCACCGTGTGGGTGTCCAGATTTTCGACGTCGATCTCGAGCAATGCGCCTCCCCTTGACCGCCCCTGATGCTAACGCAGCACGGCCTCAATTCCATCGCCAGCCACATTTACCCAGCATGCTGTGGTGACACTGATTTGGATACCATCGAAGCGTGACCCACGTGCTCTTGGCCACCGACAGCGACTCCGTTTATGACGCAGTTGATGCCGCGTTGGGGAGCGATGCATCCGAGATCAGCAGGGTGAGAGCAGGAGTGGAGGTGCTGGCCGCGGTTCGGGAACAGCGGCCGGACGTAGTGATCTGCGATCTTCAGATCGGGAACATGGGGGGTATGGCGACGTGTCTGGATTTGCGCCTGGAGGCGGAAATGGGGCGGGCGCCGGAGACTCGGGTGTTGATGCTGTTGGACCGTGAGGCCGACATATACTTGGCGAAGCAGGCGCAGTCGGATGGTTGGCTGGTGAAGCCGTTGGACGCGGTGAGTGTGCAGCGGGCGGTTGCTGCGGTCTTGGGTTAGAGCATCCTCCGGTGGGGCGGCGGGTCCTGTCTCCGAGGCGGCTCGGCGGACGGTGCCGCCGAGTCCTGGCCTCGGAGCCACCCCCCTCCCCACCTAGGTCGTTTGTTCACCTCACTAGATAGGATTACTGGGACGGGCAGTGGCGCAGCTTGGTAGCGCGCTTCGTTCGGGACGAAGAGGTCGTGGGTTCAAATCCCGCCTGCCCGACCAGAGGCCTCCTTGGGTCGGCTTGGCTATTGTCAGAGCAAGGGGGCGACTATGACTGAGCGCTATTTGGTGATTTCGTCGGACTGCCATGCGGGGCTGCCGAATTTGGAGTATCGGGACTACTTGGAATCGAAATACCACGATGCCTTCGATGACTTCATGGTTCAACGGGCCGCGATCCGCAGTCAGGCCAACATCATGGGGAATTCCGAGTTCGAAGAGGAGTGGTTCGGCGAGAACGAGGAGGGGCTGCGTGGGGCTTGGAACGCTTCCCGACGGGATGCGGAACTAGACGGCGATGGCGTCGCCGGCGAAGTGATCTTTCCCGATGCTGATGCGGTGACCGGAGGTGCTTCAGCACCGTTCGGGGCTGGTTTGGGAATGTCGTTCGCTGAAGACCCCGAACTGCTGTTGGCCGGGGCTCGGGCCCACAACCGGTGGTTGGCCGACTTGTGCAACGACAGCCCCGAGCGTAGGGCGGGAGTGGCAGTGGTGCCGATCATCGCCGACGTGGATGCCGCGGTAGCCGAGATTGCTCGAGCCCGGGAGTCAGGGCTGCGGGGTGGAATCCTCATCGCTTCCATGTGGAATGAGGGTCCTGGCTACCACGAGCGTCGCTATGACCCGGTGTGGGCGGCCTGTCAGGACTTGGATATGCCGGTTCACACCCACTCAGGGGCTGCTCCGCGGAGCGACTATGGCACCGGTCCCGGGTTCATTGGCATGTACGTGGCCGAAGTGCGGTGGTGGACCACCCGTCCGCTGTGGTTCTTGCTGTATTCCGGCGTGTTCGAGCGTTATCCGGGGCTGCGCTACGCCATCACCGAATGCGGCTGCTTCTGGGCCGCCGACATGTTGTGGACCATGGACGCCACCTATTCCCGGGAACACGGTGGCGCGCAAAAGCTGGCTGCCGACGCCTACAGCCATCTGAGCCTGCGGCCCAGCGACTATTTCGATCGCAACTGCGCCATCGGGGCGGCCAGCACCAAGCGACGGGAACTGGCTCGGCGTTTCGAGATCGGTGTGGGCAACATCATGTGGGGGAACGACTTTCCCCATCCCGAGGGCACATGGCCCCATACCCGCAAGGCGCTGGCTGAGACGTTTTGGGACATTCCCGCTGACGACACTGCGGCCATCCTGGGACTGAACGCCGCGGAGTTCTACGGCTTCGACACCGAGGCATTGGCTCCGCTGGTTGATCGAATCGGCCCGACCCCTGAGGAGCTCGGGCAATCTGATCCGGCTGGTTCTGAGGAGAAGTGGAGAGCGCTGGCTGCCGCGGGGCGGCCATGGATCACTGGGACTGAGGGAGTGCCTCTGTCTATGGACTAGGAGGAGTAAACGCCGGCATCACCGTATTGCGCATGTGGTCGTTGGTTGATTGGGGGACAGTGAAGTCGGCGAGGTCCATGACCTGATCCCAGTGGTCGCGGTAGGACTCAGGAGTGGGGTCGAGATCGGTGTGGCCTTGGGTGGCGATCCAGGCGAGACGGGCCATTCGGGGGCCGTCTACGGTGAACAACTCGCCGTTGGCGGGGCAGTCCTCGTGGGCTAGCCAGACCACGGCAGGAGCAACCTTCTCGGAGAGCATATGGGTTGCGATGATGGCGCCGAACTCCTCGTCGGAGCGGTCGGGGCTTGGGCCAGTGACGGCCCAAGGGAGTACGCAGTTGACCTGCACGCCGTGATAGCGGCCCTCGCGGGCCAGTGCTCGGGTAAGCCCCATTACCCCCGCCTTACAGGCGGCGTAGGCCGCTTGGCCCCGCAAGCCCCAGATTGCCCCGGAGGCGACGTTCACGACTCGGCCGTAGCCTTGCTCCACCATGGCGGGCCACAGCGGCCACAGCACATGGCAGGGGCCGAGCAGGTGGACGGCGATCATCTCGTCGAACAGGTCGCGGCCGGTTTCCGGCGTCATGTTCACAAATTCGGTCGCTCGATTGACTCCAGCGTTGTTGATCACGATGTGCACCGCGCCGAACGCGTCTTGGGCCTGTTCGGCGAGCAAGACACCACCCTCAGGGGTGGTCACGGTGTGGTGGTCGGCGATGGCCGTGCCGCCGGCCGCTGTGATCTCGTCAACCACCTGATTAGCGGCTTCGGGAGCGATGTCGTTGACCACTACTTGCGCTCCTCGATCAGCCAGCAAGAGGGCATAGGCCCGGCCCAGTCCCTGGCCTGCGCCGGTGACCACCGCGGTGCACCCGTCAAAATGAAGCGGTGTCGATGTCATCAACCGATGACGCCGTCGCCTCGGAGCTCGGCGAGCGCTTCCTTGCTCAAACCAAGCTCGGCAGCCAGCACCTCGTCGGTGTGCTCACCCAACCATGGCGGGCGAGTGTCAGGACCCTCGCTGACCGCCGACATCTTCACTGGATTGCCCGGGGTCAGCACCGGGGAGTCGGCGTCGGGGCGGGGTATCTCTACCATCATGTGGCGAGCGGCGACATGGGGGTCGTCGATCACGTCGGGGGCCTCAAACACCGGAGCGGCGGCCAGACCGGCCGCAGCCAGGTCATTGGCCGCTTCGACAGTGGTGCGATCTCCGGCCCACGCCCGAACCGCAGCCCGAATCTCATCCAGATTCTCCCGCCACCCGTCGCGGGTGGAGAACCGCTCGTCTTCCAGCCATTCAGGTCGGCCGATGAGATGGCACAGGCGTTCGAACTGGTGTTCGCGGCCGATCTGCATTACCAGCTCCCCAGAGTCGATGGGGAATCCGTCGTTGATGATTGGAGTGGGAACCCGGGGATCGGCTCCTAGCGACCAATAGTTGGGCACCATGTCGCCGAAGGCCACCATGGCGTCGAACATGGCGATGTCCACATGCTGGCCATGACCGTGCCGCTCCCGCTGCCGCAAAGCCATGAGCACTCCGATAACGGCATAAAGGCCCGTGCCGGTGTCGCCCAGCGCACCTACCGGGGACACCTTCACGTTTTCACCGTCGGCCCGGTTGATGGCGTAGAGGCCGCCCATGGCCTCGGCGATGGGTGCGTAGGCCGGCCAATGGCCGTAGGGAGACTCACCCAGATTCCCAAACCCCGACACTGACAGGTAGATCAGGCCGGGATGCACCTGAGACAGGTCGTTGTAGCCCAAGCCGCTCCTTTCCAGCGTTCCGGGCTTGAGGTTTTCGGCCAGAACATCGAAGCTCGGAATCATCTGGCGGATGAGATCGATGGCCTTGGGATTCTTCAAATCCATGCCCACCGAGCGCTTGTTGAGATTGTTCCGCAGGTAAGTGCCGCCCACCGGCCGACCCTCGGGATCGGCGATGGTCGGGGTCGAGCCCCGGCCCAGGTCGCCTCGCACCGGATGCTCGATCTTGACCACCTCTGCGCCCATTCGGGCCATGAGCTGGGTGGCGTAGGGGAGCGACTGCATCTGCTCGATGGCCAGAATGCGTATGCCGTCGAGCGGCTTGCCGTTGGCCGTGTGCTCGGGAGCGGTGATGTCGCCGACTCTCATGGATGCACCTCCTGTCCGTAGATGCGGAGGGCATTACCGGCCAAGATGGAGTGGCGCTCGTTGTCGGGCACGCCATCGAAATGGGCATCTATGGTGGCGCGGGAGTCGGGCCAGTCCGATCCGCCGTGGGGGAAGTCGCTGGACCACATCATCTGGGTCACGCCGATGTGGTGGCGGTTGAGGACGCCGTAGTGGTCGGTGATGAAGGTGGAGGCGATGTTGGTGTCGAAGTAGTCGCCGGGCATTTTCGCGATGCGGGCTCGGGTGGCGGGGTTGGCCCGGCGGAAGCGGTCGTCCATCTGCTCCCGCAGGTAGGGAAACCAGGAACTGTCGGTCTCCACTGCCAAGAACTGGAGTTCGGGATAGCGGTCGAACACGCCGCCTTCGATGAGCTGGGTGATGCGAACCGGCATATCGAAGAAGCGCATCGACCCGGTGAGCTTCATCTTGGCCACATCCCCCTGGGCGTGGGTAGCGAAGGCCACATGTATAGAAAGGGGCAATCCGGCTTCGGCAGCCGTGGCAAACACGGGGTCGTCTTCGGCCGTGAGCACCTCATCCCCGCTGGGCCACCGACCCAGCATCACCCCCCGTATGCCAGGAAAAGCGGCCACCCGTTGCATCTCAGCCACCGCGGTTGCCGTCCCAACATTGGGAAGGATGGCCACCCCCCACAGCCGGTCGGGGTTGTGGGCGCAGAACTCGGCCAGCCAATCGTTGTAGGCCCGGATGCAGGCAATATGGAAGTCAGCGTCGTCGCGCTGCCACACCAGTTGGTTGCCGATCCGGGGAGTGGGATACAGGATTTCCAGGTTGACGCCGTCCTGGTCTTGCTCCTCGATCCGAGCAGCCGGGTCATAGCCGCCAGCTCGGACGTCTTCCCAGCGGACCCACCCCGAACGCTGGTCAATCGGCAATCCTGCCGAGCAGTTGCCGCCAAAATTGATGGGATCGTGGGCCCCTTCCAGAACCCAGGCATCGCCCTGGTCGAAGCTCTCCATGCGAGGGGCGCGGTCCTTGTAGCGAGCCGGCACCCGGTCGGTCCACAGATCGGGCGGCTCATTCACATGGGAGTCGGCCGACACCAACTGGTACTCGATCACGCCGACACCGTACCGCCGGGGGTGTTGGGGATCACTATGGTGAGGCGATGGTTGCCGTGTCGGAAATCGACCTGTGCCGCACAGATCTGTACCTGCAGGGATTCCCCCACGATCTGTTCACCGAGCTGCGGGCCACTTCACCGGTGTTCAAGCATCCGCCGGCGGAATTCGCCCGTACCGAGGAGCCGGTGGAGTTCTGGGTGCTGTGCGATCACGCCAGCGTGCAGTCGGCCAATCGGGATTGGGAGACCTTCTCAGCCATCGACGGATCGGGTGTCTACAAGACGCTGCTGGAGCATCGCAACCACATGATCGTGTCGATGGACCCGCCCCAGCACTCCCGGATGCGGCGGTTGATCAGCGCCGGATTTACCCCTCGGATGATCGCCCAGCTGGACGAGCACATCCGGATTCGGACCAAGCAAATCTTGGATGAAGTCGCCGACCAAGGGGAGTGCGAGTTTGTGAGCGAGGTGGCCTACCAGCTCCCCATGCACATCATCGCCGACATCATGGGCATTCCCGAGGATGACCGGCCATGGGTGTTTGAGCGGACCGACGTGATGATCAAGGCCTGGGATCCGGCATCAGGCCTTGGGCCTGAGGACAATGACAAGGCCCAGTTCGACCTGTGGTGCTACGCCCGGGACTTAGGGAAAGCCAAGCGGTCCGAGCCAGCCGACGACGTATGGACGATCTTGGCCCATGCCGAGATCGACGGCCCTGACGGAAATTCGACCAGCCTCAGCGAGATGGAGTTGGACATGTTCTTTGTGATCTTGGGCCTAGCCGGGTCCGAGACCACTCGCAACGCTTTGTCCATGGGGCTCTTGGGACTGATGAATCACCCAGACCAGATGGAACTGCTGGCCGAGCGGACCGCAGAGGTCATGGGCACCGCGGTGGAGGAGATCATTCGCTGGTCCAGTCCGGTTTTGCTGTTCGGCCGCACCGCCACTCGGGATGTCGAGATGGCGGGCCAAATCATCAGGGAAGGGGATCGGGTCACGCTGTGGTACCCGTCGGCCAACCGGGATGAGGCAGCGTTTGACGACCCGTTCCGATTCGACTTACGGCGCGACCCCAACCCGCATGTGTCTTTCGGCGGGGGCGGACCGCACTATTGCCTGGGGGCGAACCTGGCCAAGCGGGAAGTGTCAGTGATGATCGAGCAGCTTTTGACCCGCTTCAGCGATTTTCGCCTGACCGGCGAAGTGGAATGGCTGGCCGCCGGCCCCACCACCAACGTAGGGGTAGGCGTCAAGCGCATCCCGTTGGCGCTTTCTCCCAATTAGCTCAACCCGAGCGGGGGGAACTTGTCGGTGAGCGTGACGCGAAACGCCGTCCGGTTGGCCTCATTTGCCCGCTAGAATTGGGGATGCGCCCCGGCTTCGATCCAGAGAGGACACCCAGATGGCCCGCAATCCGTTCAGGGGATTCATGAACTTCCTGCGACTGCTGCGCCATATGCCCCCGGATCCAGGGGGAGGGTACAGACCTGATACCACACAGATCCGAGAAGCCACCAGAGCTGCCTTCTCGCGCAGGGGGGGCTCCGGAGTTGGAGGCGGTGCCACCACGGGTAGTCGCCAAACCGACAAGATGATTGGCAAAGCGATCGCCGACAGCCACAAGAAGGCCAAGCACTGAAGCCTCTGGCGTCTACTCCCAGCTAGTTCGCTACGGAATCGTCCGCCGAGGCAGGGACAGGGCGACGAACACGCCCATGACCGACAGGACTACCAGTACGGTCCAGATCTGTTGGAAGCGGTCGAAGAGCTGGGCGTCGGACACGTTGCCCAGCAGTCCGAAGGCGACAGCCAACCCGGTCAGCGCCCCCACTTGGCGTGCGGTGGACAGCACCCCCATGCCCAGGCTGTAGGTCTCATTGTCGAGGTCCCGAGCTCCGATGGCGTTGATCATGGGCAGCCCCATTCCCCAGCCACCGATGCCGCCTAGGAGGATGGGCACGAAGAACGCGGTCCAGTAGGCCGGATCGGGCCCCGGCACTAGCCGCAGCCACACCACCGCCACCGTGGTGGTGGCCATGGCGGCCACCGCGATGGTGCGCTCGTCAAAACGGCGACTCAATCGTCCGGCCAACACGCTGGCCAGCGTGGCCGCGGCGGGAAACGGCAAGAGCGCAAGCCCTGCTCTCAGTGGCCGATAGTCCCAAACCTGCTCGAGATACTGCACCATCATCACGAAATAGGGGAACAGGAAACTGGGAATGGCGATGGCGATGAACAGCGCCCGCCGGTAGGTCCGCAGTTTCAGCAGTCGAGGTTCAACGATGGGGGCGGGATGGCCCAGAATGCGGTGCCGGATTAGCGGCACCAGCACAAAGGCCAAAGCAAAGGCCGCGATGATGCGGCCATCGTTCCAACCCCACGTCCGGCCTTGCACCAGGCTGAGGGTCAGCATCCCAAGGCTGGCCGCGACCATGAGTGCGCCCACGAAGTCGGGGAGCCGAGAGGCAACCTTGCGCTCGGTTTCGGTGAGCAGTGCCCGGGCGGCCAGGAACGAAGGCACCCCGATGGCCACGTTCAGCACATATGCTGCCCGCCAGCCCCAAACGTCGATGAGCAACCCGCCCAGGGTTGGCGCCAGAGCCCCGGCGACACCGCCGACCGCGGTCCACGCGGTGATGGCTCGGGTCTGGTCGTCGGCGGGCCACACCGCCAGGATCAATCCCAGAGATGCTGGCATGACGAAGGCGGCACCCGCTCCCTGCGCGGCCCGGCACAACACCAGCACCCACAGCTCAGGAGCCAACCAGCCTCCCACCGAACCGAGCACATACAGGGCCAGGCCGACCAGGAACACCTGGCGGCGACCTGTGCGGTCGGCCAGGCGCCCAGCGGCGACGACAAATGTGGCTAGCGAAATGGAGAAGGCGCTGAGCACCCAGACGGTTGACGGGCGGCTAGCCTCAAAGCTCTCTCCGATGCTGACCAGGGCCAGCGGTTGCAGGGTGGCGTCCAGGGTGATGAGGAACACGGCCCCCATGCACACCCAGAAAACCGCCCAGTGACGCGCCCGCACAGCCCAACCGTACGCGTATTGGTTTTGCCAGCTAGAGGCGGCCTGCTAGGCGTCAGCCGTCGCGCGTGAACGGCCGGGTGAGGGCGGCCGGTTGGCCGATGCGCCGACTCACCACCACCAGCACGATCACCGTCAAAACCGCCGGCGCCATGTTGGCGATGGATGCCACCGATCCGGAGATGATGCCTTCAACCTGGAGTCGCAGCACGGTGGAGGACACGATGCCGAACAGCAGGGAGCCGGCCATCACTCCCACTGGCCGCCACGCCCCGAAGTACACCAGGGCGATGGCGATGAACCCTCGTCCGGCAGTGAGATTCTGTTGGAAAATCTGAACTTCCAGAGCCAAGACCGCACCCGCCAGCCCGGCCATGGTGTTGCCGATGATGATGGCCGCAGTTCGAATGCCGTTCACGCTCACGCCCAGGGTGTCGGCCGCTTGCGGGTTTTCCCCCACCGCTCGCACGTTGAGGCCGAAGGTGGTCTTGGTGATGAGCCAATAGATGACCGGCACCAGCAAGAAGGCCACATACGTGAGGATGGTGTGGCTGAACAGCAGTTCGCCCGCCCGGCCGGTGTCGTCAGCCAGCCAGTTGAGTGGCCTGGTCTGGAGTCCGTCAATGGATCTCGGAGTACCCACCAGCTTTTGGAACAGCAAGTCGGTGAAGCCCAAGCCGAAGAGATAGATGCCGATTCCGCTGATTCCCTGTTCGGCGTGCATCACCACAGTGATGAGGGCGTAGATGAGGCCCATCACCATTCCCACCAGGAGCCCCATCAGCAATCCCAGGGCGGCGCTGTCCCACTCCAGGGCGGCGTAGTAGGCGGCGAACGCGCCGATGAGCATGACTCCTTCGACCCCCAGGTTGAGCACCCCAGCCCGCTGGCCCACGGCCTCACCGAGCGCGGCGAGCAGGAAGGGCACAGCCAGCCGGATTCCGGACGCCAGTGTGGCGATGATGATGGAGACGGTGAAGAAGTCGCTCATGCCCGATCCTCCATCTGGATATCGCCTTCAGCCCATCGCTGTACTCGGGCGCGCAATTTGAGGCTCCCCACCACGAACACCACCACCACGCCGTTGAGGGCGATCACCAGGGCCTGGGGCACCTGCACCGCTCGTTGCAGGGATATGCCCCCGGCCAGCATGCCGCCGAACAGATAGGACGACAGCACTGTGAACAGCGGGTGCAAACCCCCGAACAACGCGGTCACGATGCCGTTGAAACCCGCACTCTGGGTGAACGCCAACGGGCCTCCCTCGCCGATCAGTCGGTGCGATTCGCTCCCGAACACCAGCACCGCACCGGCGATGCCGGCGCAGGCGCCGCTGAAGGCCAATGCCTGGGTGATGCTCATCTCGACTCTCATGCCCGCGGCCCGAGAGGCGTGGGGGTTGTGGCCCACCGCCCGCAAGCGCATGCCCAGGCTGCTGCGGAACAACAGCAGGTACCCCAGAATGGCCACGATCAGGGCAACCACAATGCCCAGGTGCAGGCGCGTTCCCCCTGGCAGGATGGGCAGGTCGGCATTCTGGGTCAAGCGCTTGGTTTGTTGGATCTTGATCTCACCGGGCGCAATGAGCCAGTCTTCGAGCAAGAAGCTCATGAAGAACCCGGCGATGATGTTCATCATGATGGTGCTGAGGATCTCGTTGACGCCGCTGTAGGCCTTGAGCGCTCCAGGAATAGCTCCCCAGATCCCCCCGCCGACGCCTCCTGCGATCATGACCAGCGGAACCAGTATCGGGCGGGGGACATCGGGCAGGGCCAGCGCCACCAATGTGGCCAGGATGGCACCCATGATGATCTGGCCCTCGCCACCGATGTTGATGACGCCGGTGCGGAATGCGATGCAGATGCCGACGCCAACCAGCATGAGGGGAATGGACTTCAGAGCGGTGGCGGCCAGTTCGTCAGGTCCTCCGAACGCCCCGGTGAACAACTCCCGGTAGCCAGTGAGCGGGTTAGCTCCGAATACCCCCAGAAGGATGGCACCCACTGCGAGGGCTGCGACCACCGCGCCCGCTGGTACGGCCAGGCCGGCAAAAGGTCGGAAAAATCGACCTACGTCGTATCCGCCAGAAAATCTTTGTTGATTATCAGACATTTTCAACATAGATTGTTCTGACTTCCCCTCTGCTCGCCGAAGCGATCAACTCGCGGAGGTTTCCATGTTGGTGACCTGTTGGTCAACCAAGGGGGGTTCTGGCACAACGGTAACGGCCGCCCTCGTCAGCCTACATGCTGCCCAAGATCGCGACCGGCCCGTTCTTCTCGTTGATCTCTGCGGCGATCTACCCGCCGTGTTCGGCTGCGCCGAGACGACTTCGGGATTGGCCGAGTGGCTTCGCGGCGATCTGGCTCCCTGCTCGCTGGAACGGGGGCTTGAGGAGCTGACGCCGAACTTGTCGCTGTTGGCCCGGGGGCAGGTGCCCTTGACAGGGCGAAGAGCCGATGAGCTTGTGGAATGGCTGGACTCCGATGCGGTCGTGGTCGTGGACGCCGGGGTATTGCGCTCCCGAACTCAGCAGAAGGACAGCGACTCAGGCGAAGACGAATTGCGCTGGCGGCTGGCGGCCGAAGCCGACCAGTCGATACTGGTTACCCGGGCCTGCTATTTGGCCCTGCGCCGTACTGTGTCGCTCCCGATTCGGCCCAGCGGGGTCGTGCTGGTGGCTGAAGCGGGTCGGTCATTGACTCGATCCGACTGCGAGCGGGCCATCGGCGCTCCAGTGCTGGCCTCGGTGGCCGTCGATCCCGATATCGCCCGGGCGGTAGACGCGGGGATGCTGAGGACTCGGGTGCCCAAAGGGGCGATCAGATCCCTTGGCCGGTTGTCCGAGGAGCTTTGAGCCTTGGTGTGGAGTCGCAGCGGGGGAGGGCGAGAGGCCATTGAACCGTTTCTGCGCGATCCGTCGGTGTCGGAGATCATGGTGAACGGACCCGGACCGGTGTGGGTCGAGCGCCGCGGTCGCCTGGAGACGACGGGGATCGTCTTGGACGTCGAGACCATCGAGCTGCTCATCGAACAGACCGTGGCACCGTTGGGCCGGCGCATTGATCGCAGCTCTCCCATGGTGGACGCTCGCCTCCCCGACGGATCCCGGCTTAATGCGGTGGTGCCCCCGGTGGCGGTGGACGGGCCTTACGTAACCATCCGCCGCTTCTCTGTCCGCCCGGTTCCCCTGGAGGACTTTGCTCCTCCGGGCGTGGTGTCGGCGCTGCGGTGGGCGGTGGGGGCGCGCTGCAATCTCGTGGTGTCGGGCGGTGCTGGGGCGGGCAAGACCACGCTGCTCAATGCGCTGGCCGCGTTCATTGCTCCTGGGGAGCGGGTGGTAACGGTGGAAGACGCAGCTGAATTGGCTTTGGCCAGCGATCATGTCGTGCGCCTTGAGGCTCGACCGGCCGATTCCGATGGCGTTGACCCCGTCACCATTCGACAGCTTGTGCGCAACGCCCTGCGGATGAGGCCTGATCGCATCATCGTCGGTGAAGTTCGGGGAGCAGAGACACTGGACATGCTTCAGGCCATGAACACCGGCCACGAGGGTTCGCTTTCCACCTGTCATGCCAACAGCCCAGACGACGCAATGAGCCGGCTGGAGACCATGGTGCTTCTCGACGGAGGTGCTGTTCCCTTGGCCGCAGTACGGCAGCAGATCACCGCCGCGGTCGACATGGTGGTCCATGTAGCCCGTCGCTCTCACGGCCGACGGAGCATCACCTCGCTGGCAATTATCGACCGCACCGAGGAACGCGACGACGGCAGCCGTCCTCGACTGTGTCAGATCGCCGACGAGAACCAATTGCACAGTCTTCCTGCGGTTGCCCCCCGGATTCCTGACGCTACGGAACCCGATCCCCAATGGCTCCGCCCATAACTGCGGCTAAGACGGCTCTCGCCGCAGTCGCCGGTCGGATTCAAGCCATGGCTGCATTGGCCAATGTGAATCTGACTTTGACCCAAGTGTGGAGGGGGCTGGGTGCCGTTGCCCTGCTTGGTGCCGGATTCGGTGCACTCCAGGCCGGCTCGGTGGGGGCCCTGTTGGGAATGGCAGGGTTTGTCGCCGGAAGCCTTGCGGTGCTCAGGATCAACCGCCATCGCCGCGATCGGGCAATTGAGGGACAGCTTCCTGGCTTCTTGGAGGCCATTGCCCGCGGTTTGCGCACCGGGCTGCAGCTCGGTCCTGCTGCTGTCGAGGCTGCTTCCAGCACTCCATCGCCGCTGTATCACGAGGTGGCGCCGCTGGCCGCCGAGCTCCAACGGGGGATTCGCAGCGCTGACGTGTTCGAACGTTGGGCCAGCCGTCGCCCCGATAGCGGTGTCAGCTTGGCTGCTGCCGCCATTGCCTTTGCCGCCACCGCAGGGGGCGCTCGCGCTCGGGCTATCGATGGAGTGGCCGCCACCTTGCGGGATCGGGCCGCGCTGGAGCTTGAGGTGCGCTCGCTTACGTCGCAGGCTCGGGTGTCGGCGATGATGATCGCCGCTCTGCCGGCCGGATTCATGCTCTTGTCGGCGGGTGTGGGCGACGATGGGGCCAGTTTTCTGTTCACCACCCCTCTTGGCTTGGCCGTCCTCATCATCGGTCTGGGCCTCGATGTGATCGGCGCGCTGTGGATGCGTCGAATCGTCAATTCTCGGAGCTGAGATGACCCTTCCTTTGGCGTTGGGGTTGCTGTGGGCTGGCGTGGTGGTGCTGTGGGGATGGCGGAAACGACCTCGCCAGGTTCGATCGCCCTCGCCGGTCCCGAAGCGGGCAGGTTCCTCGACAACCGCTACCGCCTTCGGGCTTGCTGCGGCCATCGTGGTCGCAGTGGCCGTACATCCCGTGGTTGGGATCGCCATCGGCCTGCTGGTGTGGATCGCCCCCCATCGCCGACGAGCTCGACAAGAACGGCGGCAGCAGGCTGAGGTGCTCGAAGAGCTGCCCGAAGCGGTTGATCTGCTGCGGCTGGCCATTTCGTCGGGGCTCAACGTTCATCTGGCGGTGGCCGCCGTGGGGGAGCGCCTCTGCGGTCCGGTCGGGCTTGGACTAGTGGGCGCCAGCTGGCGGGTTCGCACCGGCATGCGTCTGGCCGATGCGCTGGAAACACTGCCTGACTCTGTCGGTGAGCCGGTACGTCCGCTGGTGAGGGTGCTGGTTGACGGTGACCGCTATGGCACCGATTTGGAAACCGCATTGGAGCAGCTTGCTGCTGACAGTCGGCTGGTGCGCCGCCGCCGAGCTGAAGAGAACGCTCGCCGTCTGCCCTTGCGGCTCCTGTTTCCCTTGGTGATCTGCATTCTGCCCGCATTCATCCTTCTCACCCTGGCTCCAGTGCTTGCCGAGACCTTGGCCGCCTTTCGCCAATGACCCAGTCGCCATCTTCCCCCGTCGCGTCCCTTCCATACAGGTGCTTTGCATGAACCTGCTTCAATTGTTGTTCTCCTTGGACTCATGGCTGGCCCGTCTGCGCTCTGATCGGGGCCAGGCCACCGCCGAGTACGCCCTCATCCTTTTGGGGGCTGCCGCGGTGGCCATGCTCTTGGTGTCCTGGGTTACCAAGACCAACCGCATTGGGAATCTGCTCGACGCCGTCTTTCGCCACATCACCGGCCTCGTCAGCTAATCGGTGGCTGCCGCAACCTGGCCAGATGCGGGACTGTCGCGCCACGACCGGGGCCAAGCCGCAGTTGAAACCGCGTTGGTCCTTCCGCTGGTCATGGCGATGGTGTTGGTGCTGGTGCAGGTGGGATTGCTGGTGCGCGACCACATCCTCGTCGTCCATGCGACCCGGGAAGCGGCCCGAGCGGCCGCAGTCGAACCCACCACCGAGGCGGCTGCTTCTGCCGCGCGAGCCGCCACCGCCCTGGACCCGGACAGGTTGCAAGTGGAGACATCGGGGGGTCGAAGCACCGGCGCCCTTCTTCGGGTGACGGTGCGCTATCGCCCGGAACCCGCGGTGCCCATCGTGGGCCGGTTGTTTCCCTCGATGGTGCTTGAGGAGGCCTTGACTATCAGGGTGGAATAGTCGCGGTGCCCGGAAACGGGACCAATGCCGAGACGGAAAAATCGCCGTGCCGGGAAACGAATTCGGTACGCAAGTAGTCTGATATTTCGTGGAATTCAGTGTCACCGTTGCCTCACACAGGCGATGGGAAGTGTTGACGGTGACCGGCGAGATCGATATGGCCACCGCCCCCCGCTTCCGCCAGCGTCTGCTGGGAGTGATCACCGGGGGTGCCCAGAACGTGGTGATCGACCTCTCCGGGGTGGATTTCATCGATTCCACCGGGTTGGGCGTGCTGATGGGAGCGGCCAAGCGCGTGCGGAGCGCGGGGGGAGACATTCGTTTGGTCATGGTGGGGTCACGCCTCGCCGATCTCATTGAACTGACCCGGCTCGACCGCGTCCTCGACGTGTTTGACTCGATTGCTGCCGCCACTGAGGATCCCGAGGCGTGATGTCCGATCCCGCCAGCATGGACTTCGAGATTCCGGCCCGGCCGGAATATCTGTCGCTGGTTCGCTCCTTGGTGGTCGAGGCCGCAGAAATGGACACCAACTTGAGTCAAGAGCGCGTCGAGGACTTCAAGGTGGCTGTCTCCGAGGCCACTACCAACGCCATCGAAGCGCATGCCCGGGCCTGCCGCGACGAGTCCATTCGGATTCGCTGCAAAATCACCGAAGACCGCCTTGAGTTCCATATCACCGATCAGGGTTTCGGCTTCTACCCTGATCAGATTCAAGTTCTCCCCGAGCCCGACGATCCCAGCCGTCTGAATTTCGAGCGCGGCTTGGGCATCTATCTCATGAGGGTCTTGTCTGACGACGTTGAAATCCAGAGCGGCCCCGACGGCACCCAGGTGTGCTTGGCCATCCATCTCTCCACCAACAATTCGGATTCCTGAATTGTTGGCGAAAGAATGGCCTGCGGTCGGCTGTGACTGAGGAAGCCAGGCCAATAGCGGCTACGTTCAGCGCTGATGGCTGATAAGAACCCTCTCAGCGATCTGACCTTCCTGGGCGGCTCCAGTCGATTGGCTCGATTTATCGGCCGTCCCATTCTCCATTTCGCAGCTATCGAAGCCGCGGGCGGTGTTCTCATGCTGATCGCCACCGTGGCCGCCCTGGTCTGGGTCAACTCTCCATGGCAGGGCTCCTATGAGGACTTTTGGCACACCTACGTGTCGTTCTCAGTGGGCGACTATCAATTCGAGCGCGATCTCGCCCACATCGTTCAAGACGGCCTCATGGCCGTGTTCTTCTTCGTGATCGGATTGGAGATCAAACGGGAATTGGTGACCGGCCAGCTCCGGGATCCCCGCTTCGCCGCGCTGCCCGCGGTGGCCGCCCTCGGCGGCATGGTGGTGCCCGCCCTGGTCTACTTCGCTTTCAATGCCGGTGGGCCCGGTCAAGACGGCTGGGGTATCCCCATGGCCACCGACATCGCCTTTGCCGTCGGCGTTTTGTCGCTGCTCGGCAATCGCATTTCTCGTCAGATGAAAGTGTTCCTACTGACGCTGGCCATCGTGGACGACATCGGCGCCATCCTGGTGATCGCCATCTTCTATACCAGCGATCTCTCCGGCAATTGGCTGCTCACCGCCGCCATTCTGCTGGCTGGCATTTTGGTGCTCCGCCGACTGCACGTTTGGTATCTGCCCGTCTACCTCATCATTGGAGTGGCCTTCTGGCTGGCGGTGCTTGAATCCGGGGTCCACGCCACCATTGCCGGGGTGATCCTCGGTCTGATCACGCCGGCCAAGCCCCTCCAGTCAGAAGAGGAGGCCCGCCGCTGGGCCAATTGGCTCCAGATGCAAGATGTCGTCGATCTCGACGACGTGCGTCGAGTCGGATTCCACATGCGGGAGTCGCAGCCGGTCAGCCTGCGGATCGAAGAGCTGCTCCACCCCATTGCCGGCTACATCATCATTCCCCTCTTCGCCCTTTCCGCTGCCGGGGTTGAGCTTTCCGGCAACGTGCTTTCCGATGCCGTCACCTCGCCGGTGACACTGGGGGTGGCCATCGGGTTGGTGGTGGGCAAGACCGCGGGCATCTCGCTGTTCTCGTGGATCGCCCACCGATTGGGCTGGGTCACCATTCCAAAGTCACTGGCCGGCCTCCACATGGTGGGGTTGGCCATGGTGGCCGGCATCGGCTTCACCGTGTCGCTGTTCATCTCCCGTCTGGCTTTCGACGACTCATCCGTCGCCGATGAGTCCAGGATCGGCATTCTCGTGGGTTCGCTGATCGCCGCGGTCGTTGGTCTGGCGATTTTGTCCCGCACGGAGCCTCGCCCCAAGTACTCCGACAAAACCTGATCCCCCAGTTGGCTGGGCATCCGGTTTAGGGTCTGTTTGACATCAACTCCCTTCCAACCCCTAGCTTCTCCCCGTGTCCAACGCCCTTGTGATCGTCGAGTCTCCGGCCAAGGCCAAGACCATCGCGGGCTATTTGGGGAGCGGCTACGTGGTGGAGTCCTCCATCGGGCACATCCGTGATCTGCCCAGCAACGCCAGCGAGGTGCCGGCGGCCTACCGGAACGAGTCGTGGTCTCGATTGGGAATCGATGTCGATAACGACTTCAAACCGCTCTATGTGGTGCCCTCCGACAAGAAGGCCCAGATTCGCAAGCTGAAGCAACTGCTCAAGGAGTCCGACGAGCTGTATCTCGCCACCGATGAAGACCGCGAGGGAGAAGCCATCGCCTGGCACCTGCTCGAGGTTCTGTCTCCGAAGGCCGATGTCAATGTCAAGCGGATGGTGTTCCACGAGATCACCCCGTCGGCCATCCAGGCGGCCATCGAATCACCTCGAGACCTTGACCGCCGCCTGGTCGACGCCCAGGAGGCCCGCCGCCTGCTCGATCGACTGTACGGCTACGAAGTGTCGCCCGTGCTGTGGAAGAAGGTGCTGCCCCGCCTGTCGGCGGGCCGGGTGCAGAGCGTGGCCACTCGCATCGTGGTCGAGCGCGAGCGGGAGCGCATGGCCTTCACCGCCGCCGACTATTGGAGTCTGAGCGCCGAATTCCGGGTGTTGGGCGACTTGGACCCCGGTGATCCCTCGACCTTTACCGCCTCGCTCACCGCAGTCGACGACGCCAAGGTGGCCACCGGCAAGGATTTCAACAGCGGCGGGCAGCTCCGCAGCTCCGACGCCGTTCATCTTGATGAGGAAGCAGCTCACGGCTTGGCCCGGGGGCTGGCCGATGCCGAGATCAGCGTGCGGGAAGTGGAGGTCAAGCCCTACCGCCGCCGACCGGCGGCGCCGTTCATGACCTCCACTTTTCAGCAGGAGGCCGGTCGCAAGCTGCGCTTGTCGGCGGCCATGGCCATGAGAACGGCTCAGTCGCTGTATGAGAAGGGCTACATCACCTACATGCGCACCGACAGCACCACTTTGTCGGACACTGCCCTGCGGGCGGCTCGGGCCGCTGTCTCTGATCGCTTCGGCGCCTCCTTTTTGCCCGATGACCCCCGCCACTATGCCAAGAAGGTCAAGAACGCCCAAGAAGCCCACGAGGCCATCCGCCCTTCAGGCGACCAGTTCCGCTCTCCTGAGGAGGTGAGGGCTGAAGTACCCAAGTTGGAGGCCCAGGTCTACGAGCTGATCTGGCAGCGCACGGTGGCTTCCCAGATGACCGACACTGTGGGCGAGACCGTCCATGTCGATCTCGGCGGGACTGCTGACGATGGGCGCGACGCTGCATTCTCCGCTGCGGGGACGGTGATCACTCACGAGGGTTTCCGCCGGGTGTACACCGAAGGCACCGACGATGACGCCGATCAAGAGGAAGCAGAGCGACGCATGCCTGCGTTGGCGGCCGGTGATCCGCTATCCATCGAGGAGTTGACCCCTACTGGCCACGCCACCCAGCCTCCGGCTCGCTATACCGAGGCATCGCTGGTGCGGAGGCTGGAGGAGCTCGGTGTCGGTCGTCCCTCCACCTATGCCACCATCATGAACACCATCGTCGACCGCGGCTATGTGTGGAAGAAGGGCACGGCTCTGGTGCCGTCGTTCACCGCTTTTTCTGTGGTCAGCCTGTTGGAGCAACACTTTCCAAACTTGGTGGACTATGCCTTCACCGCTCGCATGGAGGACGACCTCGACGGCATTGCCTCGGGCAACCGGGAGTCCATTCCCTGGCTGAGCCGCTTCTATTTCGGCCCTGCCGATGGGGAGCCCGACGATGAGTCTGCCCACGGCGTTGCCAAGTATGGACTTCGCACCGCAGTGTCAGATCGCTTGGGGGAGATCGATGCCCGGGCGGTGAACTCCATTCCTATAGGCACCGACGAAAGCGGCGAGGAGGTCGTGGTCAGGGTTGGGCGCTATGGGCCCTATGTGCAGTGCGGTGAGGATCGGGCCAGCCTTCCCGAAGACCTGCCTCCCGACGAGCTGACGCTAGATCGAGCCCTCACGTACATTGCTGCTCCCTCCGGGGACCGAACTCTGGGTGACGATCCCGAGACCGGCTTGTCGGTGGTCGTGCGCACTGGGCGGTTCGGTCCCTATGTCCAAGTGGGCGAGGAGTCCGACAACGGCGGGGAGAAGCCCAAGCGAGCATCTCTATTGGCTGACATGCAGCCGGAGACGGTCACGCTTGAGGATGCGCTCAAAGTCCTGTCGCTGCCCCGGGTGGTGGGCACCGACCCTGCTGACGGCATCGAGGTGGTGGTCCAGAACGGGCGCTACGGGCCGTATCTCAGCAAGGGCAAGGAGAACCGGAGCCTCGAATCCGAAGACCAGCTATTCACCATCACGCTGGAGCAGTGCCTGGAGCTGTTGTCCCAGCCCCGCCGCCGACGGGGGCAGACGGCCAAGCCACCCCTCCGCGAGCTTGGTCCTGACTTGGCCACCGACAAGCCGATGGTGGTCAAGGACGGCCGCTATGGCCCCTACGTCACCGACGGGGAGGTGAACGCCTCGTTGGGCAAAGGCGACTCGGTGGAGACGCTCACCGTGGAACGGGCATCGGAACTGCTTCAGATCCGTCGGGACAAGATTGCTGCTGGTGGCGGCAAGTCGACAGCCCGCCGAAAGCCGGCGGCAAAGAAGAAGACCACGGCAAAGTCAGGTTCGACGAAGAAAAAACCGCAGCCACGTACTAAGTCGTGAGGCGATAGCTAACCTCAGCGGCGTGGAGGCGGCTCGGCGTGGCAATTGACGGGTCTTCCTCGGCGGCTGCCACCCGGGTGGACCGCATATTCGGCAGCGCCCAGTACTTCAGACTGTGGATTGCTCAAGTGGTTTCAGCCACCGGCGACTGGTTGGGTTTTCTGGCCATCATCATCACGGCAGCCCGAGTTGGGGGCGGGATTCCAGAAGCTTCTGTTGGCCTTGTAGTAACTGCCCGCATCCTCCCCGGTTTCTTCTTGGCTCCGCTGGCGGGGGTTTTGGTGGATCGCTGGGACCGGCGGCGCACCATGGTGGTATGTGACCTAGGTAGAGCGGCCACGTTGGCCTGGTTGCCGTTCGTGGATTTCGTGTGGCAACTGGTGCTGGCTTCGCTGATCCTGGAAGGGTTCACTCTGCTCTGGGCGCCGGCTAAGGAAGCTTCGGTACCGAATCTGGTTCCCCGCGAGAAGCTGATCGGGGTTAACTCACTCTCGTTGGTAGCCGGCTACGGCACTTTTCCCTTGGCTACCGGTCTGTTCTGGGGCCTGGCCGAGTTGGCCACCGAGCTAGAGGAGATCGACGCCCTCAGCTTCTTTCGTATTGATCAGGAGTCCTTGTCCTTCTATGTGGACGTTCTTACCTTTTTGACTTCGGCCTTCATCATCTCGCGGCTGACGCTACTGAAGTCCGCCCCGGCAGCTCAGCCTTCTCAACTGCCTGATGACCAAGTGCTGGGCTTTCGAGAGTTGGCATTGCAGACCTTCCGCGAGTTGCGAGAGGGATGGAGCCATATGTTCCTGAATCCCACAGTCCGGGCGGTAAATGTGGCATTGGCCACCGGTCTTATCGGCGGGGGAATGCTGGTGCCCCTAGGAACGGTGTTTTCCGAAGATGTGCTAAACGAGGGCACGGAGGGATTCGGAACCTTTGTGACTGCGCTGGGCGTGGGCATGGCAATTGGTGTGCTACTTCTATCCCTCGGGCAGCGACGCATAGACAAGAGGCTGGTTTTCACTGCCTCGGTTTTTGGTGCCGGATTCTGCTTGTTCGTCGCCACCTCCATGTGGACCTTGGCCGGGTCTGCGCTGTTGGTCGGCGGAGTGGGAATGTGCGCGGGGGGTGTCTACGTCTTGGGGTTCACCTTGCTTCAAGAAAACGTGGTCGACGAATTCCGAGGCCGGATTTTCGCCGGGTTGTACACGTTGGGCCGGCTGTCGATATTGATCGCTTTCGCGGTGGGACCGTTTCTGGCCCTGCTGCTCAACGGCTTGTCTGACAAGTTCTTTGACAAGAGTGTGAGCATTGCTGGATTCGATGTGTTTATCCCAGGTGTCCGCCTCACCTTGTGGCTTGCCGCGCTCATAATTGTGGGTGCCGGATTCCTAGCTTTGACATCGCTGCGCAGAGAAGCTGAGGATGCACCACTTTCTCAAGCGCTTTCCACTGATGGCATGACGCAAGACTTCGATGACCAGGTCGATCCCCCATGACCGGCCGTTTGATCGCATTCGAGGGGGGCGAAGCCACCGGCAAGAGCACCCAGGCCCGACTGCTGGCTAAGCGATTGGGGGCTTTGTTGACGTTCGAGCCTGGCGCTACCGAACTCGGGGCACACGTCCGCACGCTGGTGTTGGATTCTCCCGATCTGGCGCTGTCACCCCACGCTGAAGCCCTGCTGATGGCCGCCGACCGGGCCCAGCACGTCGCCGAGGTGATCCGTCCCGCCCTGGACGCTGGCACTCATGTGGTCACCGACCGATTCATCGGGTCCTCCCTGGCCTATCAGGGATTCGGACGCCACTTGGGGGTCGACGATGTCCTGGCCCTGTCTCTTTTCGCCACCGGCGGACTGCAAAGCGACTTGACCGTCCTGTTGACGGTGTCCGAGGACGAGGCTCGGTCGCGCCAGGCATCGCCGAGTGATCGGATCGAAGCCGAGGACGCCGACTTCCACCGGCGGGTGCTCGAGGGATACCGGACTCTGGCCGAGGAAAACCCCGATCAGTGGGTAGTGATCGACGGCAACCGTTCGGTGGAGGAGGTAGCCGAAGCGGTGTACACCGCGGTGCAGGAGCGACTCGGTGTCTGACTCGTTAGGCCTGGATGAGCGGCAACCGGATTCACTAGGCGACGACTCGCTTCCCGGTATCGCCGATGCCGTGGACGATGTTTGGGCCGAAGTGGAGGGCCAGCCTCAGGCGGTAGAGATCCTGACCGCAGCCGCAGCACAGCCTGTCCACTCCTACCTGTTGTGCGGCCCGCGGGGCACCGGCAAGCGCACCGCCGCCCTGGCCTTCGCCGCGGCGCTGATCGGGGTCGACTCTCGGACCCGCCGCTTGGCCATGGCCGGACGCCACCCCGATGTGTCCATGCATGAGCCCGAAGGCCGCACCCTGCGAGTGGTTGAGGCCGATGAGATCATCTTCGAGGCGTCCCGCAGCCCGGTGGAGGCCCCCCGCAAGGTGATTGTCTGCGATCGGTTCCATACTGCGGAGCCCGAAGCGGTGGCCAGCCTGCTCAAGACCATCGAAGAGCCGCCCTCCACTGTGGTGATCGTGCTATTGAGCGAGGAGATCCCCCCCGATCACGCCACGGTTGCCTCCCGCTGCGTCATCGTCGAGTTCAATCCCGTACCCGATGACGATGTACGTCGAATTCTGGAGCGTGAAGGGGTCGATTCCGAAGGGCTGGATGACATTGTCGCTGCCGCCGCCGGAGATGTGAGTCGAGCTCGGCTATTGGCTACTGATGCCAGCCTCAGCGCTCGTCGGCGGGCGTGGGCCGCCGTCCCGAGCCGTTTGGACGGCACTGGCCGCACAGCGGTGGCATTGGTCGACGACTTGAGGGCCCTCATTGACGAGGCTCAAGCCCCCTTGACTGCTCGCCAGCAGGCCGAGTCCGAAGACTTAGCCCGCATTGAAGCTGAGATGGGTGCCCAGGCCCGTCTACGCCGGGAAATGGATGCCCGCCACCGCCGAGAACAGCGTCTGCTGCGAGCCGACGAACTGCGTTTCGGTTTGGCCACCCTGGCTGATTTGTACCGTCAAAAGATGCCCGATGGGCGCCATGCTCCCGAGGCAGTCGAGGCCGTCAACCGACTGCGCGATGCCCACGCCTGCCTGGTGCGCAACCCCAATGAGCCCCTCCTCCTCCAAGCCCTTTTCCTGTCTCTTCCCCGCCAATAGGGCTGGTAGCCTGACCCCCGCGCCCGAGTAGCTCAGTCGGCAGAGCAATTCATTCGTAATGAATAGGTCAGGAGTTCGATTCTCCTCTCGGGCTCTCTAGGGCACATCAATGGCACGGTCGGGACGTCCGGCTTGCCCGGCTGAGGAATCGCTTGGAATCAGTGGCTGGTACTGTCGCCCGCTATGTCCTCTGTAGACGATTTCGTACTGATCGACCATCCCCGGCCCGACATCGCGCTGGTCACGCTGAACCGGCCCGAGCGCATGAACGCCATGGCCTTCGATGTGATGGTGCCCCTCGCTGAGGCCCTGCGGGATGTCAACAACGACAACGACATTCGGGCAGTCGTGGTCACCGGGGCCGGTCACGGATTCTGCTCCGGTGCCGACCTGGTGAGCGCGGGCCGGGTCCCCTACATCGATGGCCTTACTCCTTCAACGATCGCCCACCGGGCCGCTGATCGTCTTCACGAGGTCATCGAGCTGATCGGCGACCTGCACCAGCCGGTGATCGCGGCCATCAACGGTGCAGCCATTGGCGGGGGGATGTGCCTCGCTCTGGCCTGTGACATTCGCATCGCGTCCACCGAGGCCTACTTTCGGGCCGCTGGCATCAACAACGGACTCACTGCGGCCGAGCTGGGTCTCAGCTTCACCCTGCCAAGGGCGATCGGGTCGTCGCGTGCCTTCGAGATCATGCTCACCGGACGAGACGTCGATGCCGATGAAGCGTCCCGCATCGGCCTCGTGAGCGAGACGGTGCCGCCGGCCGACCTGCTGGAGCGTTGCTACGAGATCGGCACCGGCATCGCCGCCTTCAGCCGACCCGGCACTGAGCTCACCAAGCGGTTGCTCTGGTCCGGTCTGGAGGCGTCCAGCTACGCGGCCCACATGCGCTCGGAGATGAACGCCCAGTTGCTGGTGCGAATGACCACCCGCAACTTCGAAGAAGCCATCCTGGCCCGCTCCGAAAAGCGCCCCCCGGTATTCGAGGATTGACCCTCTTATATATCTGTTCGGATATACTTATGGAATGAATCCTGTTCGAGCCATTCGTGCGGTAGCGGGCATGACCCAGCGCCAATTGTCAGATTCTGCCGAGACATCCCAGCCGACGGTGGCGGCATATGAATCTGGAGCGAAGAGTCCTACGTGGCGCACGGTGGAGCGGTTGGCGAATTCAGTGGGCCTCGCTTGCTATCCGTTGGTCAGTACACCGCTGACGCGCGATCAAGAGAGAAGCATGTTCCTCCATGCTGCAATCGCAAAGGAGTTGAGGGTTCGTGGAGCTGAGGTAGTTGAGGTTGCCCAGCGAAACATCTCTCGGATGCGGTCGATGAACCCCCACGCATCTCCGCTCTTGGATGAATGGGAGAAGATTCTCCAAGGGACTATCGATCAGATCGTTGGCCGAATGCTCGACCCGAGCGAACATGGTTGCGATCTTCGGCAAGTCACTCCGTTTGCCGGAGTGCTCACACCCGCACAACGCGCCGCCGCCTACAGGTCATTTCGATCCAACTACGACCCGTCAACCAGGCGCATGGGGAGCATGGTGAGGGCGGAGAGGCTGCCGTCGGCGGCAGAAGTGGTGTAGCCCACCAGGATCGCCCAGTCGCCGGAGGCGGGGCGCTGATCGAAGGGCAGTTGGGTTTCAAAGGGATGGTTCACGCCGAGCGCCCCGCCATCGGCGATGGCCATTCCCAACAGGCCGTCTTGGTCTTCTACTTGGAACACGATCGTGCCCTCGAAGCCATTGCCTTCGCCCCGCACCAACGTGCCGCCGGCCAGCAATTCCCCGACGGCAGGAGAATCGACCACAATGTCCGGGGAGCGAGCACTGAGAACTATCCAGGCAGTGGATCCGTCGTCGAGTTGAACCTGCTGCATATGGATGGTGGTGGCCAACCCGAACGGCGAGCCGTCCTCGGCAATCCCGGGCAGCTCGGCGGTGGCGTTCATTTCGGATTGGACAGCCGGTCGTGGTACGGCGGCCCTGTCTCCGCGGGCCACATGCTGAGCGAAACCCGCCGCCGCCTCATCTGGGGTGCGCGGCCACGCTTCAGGCTCGAAGGTGGGCCAAACCAGTACCTCTGGCAACGGGGGAGGAGTTGGCTCGGGCGGCACCGTCAGCGTCGGTGTGGCCGTCGGTGTCGGTGTGGCGAGCACCGGTGTCGGCGACTCCGTGGAAGGGGCAACGGTTGGTATCTCGTCCAGGTCCACGGTTTCAACGATGACTGCCTCGGGTTCATCAGAGCTATCGCCACAGCCTGCGATTACGAGGGCAGCCGTCAACAGGCCAGCCCAAATCCGTGGGATCACGCTCGAACACTATCCTGAGCTACCCATGCTTCCCGCCGACGTCAAGCCCATATCGGTTGACGATCACGTCATCGAACCGCCCCATCTGTGGCAGAGCCGGCTGCCCGCTGCCTATCGGGAACGCGGCCCCCGGGTTGTCGAGTTGGAAGATGGCAGCGAGGCGTGGCTGTACGAAGACCAAGTGATCCAAACCGTGCGGGGCAACACCCGCACCCTGCCCGGTTTTGACGACGATCCGCTCGGCGTGGCCAGATTCAGCGAGATGCGGCCTGGTTGCTACGAACCCGGCGCTCGCCTCGACGACATGGACCTCGATGGCATCTGGGCCCAAGTCAACTTTCCCGACTTCAGCCGGTTCGCCGGCCACAGGTTCGTGGTCAGCCGAGACTTCGATCTGGCCTTGCTATGTGTGCAGGCCTACAACGACTTCATTCTGGAGGAGTGGTGCGCCACCGATCCGAAACGGCTCATCCCATTGATTGTGGTGCCGCTATGGGACCCGGCCGCTGCGGCCGCCGAGGTGCGTCGCACCGCGACAATGGGGGCTCGGGCGGTGGCCTTCTCTGAGAATCCCACCACGCTGGGGCTTCCTTCGGTCTATACCGACCATTGGGAGCCGCTGTGGGATGCAGTGGCCGAAACCGGCCTTGTGGTGTGCCTGCACATCGGCTCGTCGTCCAAGCTCATCAAGTCGTCCGACGATGCCCCCGGGTGCACCGTGCTGCCTTATGTGGGGGCCAACTCCATGATCGCCTGCTCCGACTGGCTGTTCTCCGGCATTTTGGACCGCCACCGCTCCATCAAGGTGGCGTTCTCCGAAGGCGGCGCCGGCTGGGCGCCTTACCTGCTTGAGCAATCCAGTGACGTATTCGACAATTTCCGGGTACAACTCGTCGCCCAACGCCCTCCACGAGAAACTTTCGCCGAGCACATGACCGTGTGCATGCTGCGCGATGACACCGCCATCGCCGCCCTCGACGTGATCGGCGAGGACAACATCACCTGGGAGTCCGACTACCCTCACGAGTCCACTCTCTTCCCCAACAGCATGGAATCCCTCAAGCACACCACCGCCCCCATGTCCGAGGACGCCGCTCGCAAGTTCGCCGAGACCAACGCCCGCCGACTGTTCAAGATTTAGGGGCCGTTCCCCGAAGGGTGCTGGCCTATTTCTTGTCGGGCTCGCGCCCGAAGCGCTCCATTGACTTCTCGAACGCGGCCAGCGTGGAATAGACCGCCACCCGGTCGAACTGGCGCTGAATGTGCCGGTCGGTCACATCGGCGTGGACGTCCACCGCCATCTTGGCCAGTCCCACTGCCTCGGTGGGCAGCGACATCAGATGCCGGCAGAACGCGTACACCTCGTTCATCAAGGATTCCGCCGGGTACACCTCATGAATCAGCCCGATCGATTTGGCCTGTTCGGCATCGATCTCCATGGTGGCCATCGCCATCCACTTGGCCCAGCTCGGCCCGATCAGCCGGGTCAGCCTGCTGGTTCCCCCGCTGCCGGCAATGCCCCCGAGCTTGACCTCGGGCAATGCGAACGAGGCTTCCGGGGTGCAGAACCGGAAGTCCACCGACCCGGACATCTCCACCCCCGCCCCCAGGCATCGCCCCTGGATGGCCATGATCACCGGCTTCTCCACCGCCTCCATCTCGTCGTAGAGCAGGTGGTGGCTGCGGTAGTCCCGCCGGAAGTTCCATCCCGGGTGCTGGTCCATGGTCTCGGGGTCTCCCGGCCGGTTTCCCGCCGGACTGGAGATGTCCTGCCCCGCGGTGAAGTAGCGGCCCTTGGCGGTGATCACCATGCAGCGCAGATCGTCGCGGTCGCCCAGCGCCATCACCGCCTCCCATAGCGACGCGGTCATGTCGTGGCTGATGGCATTCAGCTTGTCGGGGCGGTCAAGGGTGACGGTGATGATGCCGTCGTCGATTTCGATGACGGCGTTGGGGTGGCCAGCTGGATCGTCAGCCATGGCTCAACCCTAGGCGGCAGCCTCGCGCAGGCGGGTGGTGCGGTGCACCGGATCGGTGTCGATCTTGGGGATCACGTGCTCGCCCAACAGCTCGATCATCTTGAGATCGTCGGCCCGCTCGGCCGAGCCCAAGCCGAACACCAGTTGGTCGGCCCCCGCATCAGCCCACGCCTGGGCGCCCTTTAGCGCCTGGTCGGGATTGCCCATCACTGCGCCGGGTTGGCCGATCATGGCCTGGGCCTCCTCGATGGGGGGCATGGGGATGGTCTGGGGCCAGGGCGGCACCCACTCGGGGCGGGGGAAGGTGTCGTGATAGCGGAATACGTTGGACTGGAGGTAGGTCATCGACGACCGCATGATGGCTTCCACAGCTTCCTCGGTGGTCTCTGCCACAAACGCTCCGCTGGTCACCATGATGTTGTCGTTCACGAACGACCCCACCGGCTCAGCGTTCACGATTTCCTTCTTGTAGGCCTCCAGCACTGGGGCCAACTCAGCGAGTTCCCCCACCGAGAAGCCGAGGACGCCGAGGCCCTTGCGGGCGGCCATGGCGTAGCTGGTGGTGTTGCCCGCGGCGTACCACATGGCCGGATGACCCTTGCCCCACGGCTTGGGCAGCACCTTGCGGGGCGGCAGCGACCAGAACTTGCCCTCGTAGCCCTCGTAGGTTTCCTGAGTCCACATCTTGGCGAACTCGCCGATCACGTCCTCCCAGATCTCCTTGGTGGCCGAGGTATCGGTGATTCCCTCCTTGTGCAGAAAGCCCAGGATCTCGTGGCTGCCCGCCCCTCGGCCGGTGCCGAACTCGAATCGGCCTCCAGAGAGGTGGTCGAGCATGGCTACCCGCTCGGCCACCTTGGCCGGGTGGTTCACCTGGGGCAGCGGGTTGAAGATGCCCGAGCCGATGTGGATCCGCTCGGTGGCGTGGGCCAGATAGCCGGCCACCGCATCGTTGGCCGATAGATGGGAGTACTCGTCGAGAAAGTGGTGCTCGGTGAGCCACACATACTTGAACCCGGCCTTGTCGGCCGCGATCACCAGCTCCAACTCTTCCATCAGCGCCTTGTGCTCGGCTTCGGGATCGCCCTCCCGGCGAAATTGGGGCACGTAGCCCTGGATGAAGACTCCAAACTCCATGTCGGCCTCTTTTCTGGGTGCTTTCGGTTGTTCCTTCTCGGTAGTGCTAGGCAGCGTTCTCGCGCAGGCGAGTAGTGCGGTGCACCGGATCGGTGTCGATCTTGGGGATCACGTACTTGCCCAACAACTCGATGGTCTTGAGGTCGTCGGCCCGCTCGCTGGAGCCCATACCGAACACCAGTTGGTCGGCCCCTGCGTCGGCCCACTGCTGGGCGCCTTTGAGAGCTTGGTCGGGGTCGCCCATCACACTGCCCGGTTGACCGACATTGGCCCACAGCTCATCAGCGGTCGGCATGGGGATGGTCTGGGGCCACGGCGGCACCCATTCGGGGCGAGGGAAGGTGTCGTGGTAGCGGAACACGTTGGACTGGAGATAGGTCATCGACGACCGCAGTGCATGGTCCACCGCCCCCTGATCGGTTTCAGCCACGAACGCCCCGGTGGTCACCATGAGGTTGTCGTTAACGAATGCCCCCACCGGCTCGGCGTTGACGATGTCGCGCTTGTAGGCCTCCAGCACTGGGGCCAATTCGTCGAGGGCCCCTACCGAGAAGCCGAGCACGCCGAGGCCTTTGCGGGCGGCCATGGCGTAGCTGGTCACGTTGCCCGCGGCGTACCACATGGCCGGGTGCCCCTTGCCCCATGGCTTGGGCAGCACCTTGCGGGGTGGCAGCGACCAGAACTTGCCCTCGTAGCCCTCGTAGGTGTCTTGGGTCCACATTTTGGCGAACTCGCCGATCACGTCCTCCCAGATCTCTTTGGTATGGGAGGTGTCGGTGATGCCCTCCCGGTGCAGGAACCCCAGGATCTCGTGGCTGCCGGCGCCCCGGCCGGTGCCGAACTCGAACCGGCCGCCAGAGAGGTGGTCGAGCATGGCCACCCGCTCGGCCACCTTGGCCGGGTGGTTCACCTGGGGCAGCGGGTTGAAGATGCCCGAGCCGATGTGAATGCGCTCGGTGGCGTGGGCCAGATAGCCGGCGATGGCGTCGTTGGCCGACATGTGGGAGTACTCGTCGAGGAAGTGGTGCTCGGGCAGCCACACGTACTTGAACCCGGCCTTGTCGGCCGCGATGACCAGCTCCAATTCCTCCATGAATGCGGTGTGCTCGGCATCGGGGTCGACGTCCCGGCGATGCTGGGGCACGTATCCCTGGATGAAAAGTCCAAACTCCATGTCGGCCTCTCTATCGGTTTTCGGCTGATATTTCCTAGCATCTCGCCCGCTGTAGGGCATAGTGGTCCGTCTGTGAATTGGCAGGTGCGGATCGCGACGGCAGCGGCGTTCCTCGCAAGGCGCACCGACGCAGCCATACCCGGAGCGTACGGCAAGGAGGAGCAACGCCGCGAGGGGCGTCGATGCCTAGCAGGACGCCCTGACCAATTTGCAGACGGACCACTTCGTGCGCAAGCGAATAGGCTTCCGGGCCGTGCCTCCCATCCGTCCCGATCAGCCCCCCACTCCGCCCGCCGATGCCTTTGCCATCCACCGGGCCCCGGTCGATGGCGACCTGTCGCTGGCCTACATCCGCGAGGGGGAGGGGGGCTACCCCCTGGTGCTGGTTCACGGCTACCCCGAGACCAAGCGCATCTGGTGGCGCAACATCATCCCGCTGGCCGAGGCCGGCTACGAGGTGATCGTGCCCGACCTGCGGGGCTACGGCGACTCCGATCTGTCCGACAACGACCAGTACGACCTGGTGCTGTACTCCCGGGACATCCACACCCTGGTCCACGATGTGCTCGGCCACCAGCGGGTCGGACTGTTGGGCGGCGACGTGGGTGGCGCGGTGATCGTCGACATGGCCAACCGCTGGCCCGAGTTCGCCGAGCGGATGGTGTTCTTCAATACCGTGGCCCCCTTCATCGTCGACCAGGTGGACTGGTACACCGAGAGGGGCCTGTCGCTGAACCCACTGCCGCACGGCCCTACCGGCGACTACCGCATCCGTCAGGGCCGCGACCCCGACCAGCTCCGGGCCGATCTCGATACCCCCGAGCGCTGCCGCCGCTATGTCCGCGACTGCTACGAGCACCGGCTGTGGGCCTCCCAGTACTCCTTCGAGGAAGACGATATCGATTTCATGACCGAGCCGTTTGCCGACCTGGAGCGACTGGCCGCGGGCTGGTCGGTGTACCAGCTGGAGTACGGCCGGCCCATGACCGAGCCGCCCATGATGGGCATGCAAGTGCAGGCACCCACGCTCATCCTCTATGGCCCCGACGACCAGGTGGTTCCCAAGGACTTCCCCAAACGCTGCGAGATTGCCTTCGCCAACCGGGTGGGGCCGGTGGTGATCCCCGAGTGCGGCCATTTCCTCCAGTGGGAGCGGGCCGACGTGTTCAACGAGCTGGTGAAGTACTTCTACGCCGATTTGAAGGAGGGAGGCGGCTGATGCACCTCAATGAGTTCGCCTCCACTGCCGAGCCGCTGGACATGACGGTGACCGCTGAGTTCGAGAGCCTGTGTACCAGCGCGGCCGACCTCGGCATCGCCCACGGCTCCGACACCTCCTACGTGTCCCGAAACATCGTGGCCCGCCACCATCGATTTCACTTCTCGGAGTGGGGCAATGCCGACAACCAAACTGTGTTGCTGCTCCACGGCGGCAACCAGTCGTGTCACTCCTGGGACTTGGTCAGCTTGGCGCTGGCCGACCGCTACCACGTGCTGGCCCTCGACCAGAGGGGCCACGGCGACAGCGAGTGGGCCCGCGACGCCGACTACTCCTCCGGAGCCATGGCCGCAGACGCCGCCGCCTTCTGTGAGGCGCTCGGGGTGGCCGATCCCATCGTGATGGGCCACTCCATGGGCGGCATGAACACCATGCGCCTCACCCTCGAGCACCCCGAACTGGCCAAGGCCATCGTGCTGGTGGACATCGGACCCGAGATCTCCGAGGTGGGGACTGAGGTGATCCGCACGTTCGTAACCGAGAACCGGGAGTTCAAGGACCTCAACGACTTCGTGGCCGCGGTGCAGAAGTACGACCCCTACCGCAGCCGGGAGCACATCGAGCGCACCGTCAAGTACAACCTGCTCCAGCGGGTCGACGGCACCTACATCTCCAAAGTGGACCACGGCCCCCGGCTGGCCCACGGCGCCGAGCACCGCCGGGCTGGCGACCGCTTCACCCTGGAGGAAGCCGAGCGCATCGCCCAGCCGGTGCTGCTGGTGCGGGGGGCCGATTCCTGGGTGCTCACCGCCGAGGCCGCCGAGCGATTCGCCGACGCCTTGCCCAACGGCCAGTTGGTGACCGTGCCCGATTGCAGCCACAACGTCCACGGCCAGAACACCCCCGGCTTCCTCGCCGCGGTGGAGCCGTTCTTGACAAGGTTTGCGTCATGAGCGATATCAGCACCGCCGTTGAGGCCTGGGATGAGTGGTGCGACCTGCTCAAGCAGTTGGGCCGCGACGTCGTGGTCTCGCCCTATCCCACCGCCGACGGCGGCGACTTGGAGATGCTCGAGCATGTGGCCGACAACGTGGTGGCGTTTCTGGGCTGGGAAGTGCTCCACGCCGACCCCACCCGCCCGGAGTTCAGCCGCCAGAACGACCTGATCACCCAGTGGGGCGGCCCCAATGCCGACAACGTGTACCGCCACGCCCGCATCGAGCCTGGGCGCCGCTATCGCATCACCGGCAACATGCACGGCTGCGACGACTTCATCATTGCCCTGCGGGCCGGGTTCATGCACAACGACATCTGGGGCACCAAGACCACCATTACCGCCCACGACCTGGGGCTCGGCCGCCACGACGACTTCGAGATCCTGCTGGGAGGCGACGAGCCCGGTGCGGTGGCCATTCCCGACGGCGTGCTGTCGGCGTCGATACGGGAGTACTACTTCGACTGGACCGCGGATGAGCCCGCCTTTTTCACCATCGAATGCCTAGACCCCCAACCGGCTCCCGTGCTCGACGGGCCGACCTTCGCCAATCGCGTGGAACGGGCCATGATGCAGATGACCGACTCCATCGAACGGTGGAACGCCTACATGGTGATGAACCGGGCCGAGCGCATCGACAACACCTTCACCAATCGCACCCTGGAGGTGTCCAAGGGCCTGTCCATGGCCCGCTACGAGTTCTGCTTCTGGGATCTAGAGCCCGACCAGGCGCTGATCGTGACCGCCGAGGTGCCCGAGGCCCACTACTGGGGCGCCCAGCTCTACATGATGGGCACGTTCGAGCTGGTTGACACCTACGCCCACATCTCCTGTCGCAACCAGACCCAGACCACCGTCTCCTCCGACGGCAAGGTGCGCTACGTGGTGTGCGGCACCGACCCCGGCGTGGCCAACTGGCTCGACAATGCCAACCGGCGCAACGGCCTGTGCACGCTGCGCTGGTTCTGGCCCACCGGCGACCAAGCCATGGCCCCCACCACCGATGTGGTCGCCCTCACCGACGTGGTCGCCGCTCTCCCCGACGACCATCCAACCGTCACCGCCGCCGAAAACGCCGCCGACCTCGCCACCCGCCAAGCCCACCTCCGCCACCGCTTCAGGACTTAGCCGGACAGGACCCGCCAGCCCACCGGTTCGCCTTCCCCATTAGGGGCGCATTAGCCCTCCACCGTCAACCTGAAACGTCTCCCCAGTTACGTACTGACTGGCGTCGGACAGCAGGAACCCGATCACCGGGGCAATGTCAGCCACTGGATCGCCGTCACGCCCCATGGGGTGATTGTCGAACAGGGCCTTGTACGACGCCAGCCGGTCGGGGTCGTCGTCAGGGGGCGCTCGGTGGGCCACCGAAGCCGGGTTCACGCAGTTAACAGTGATGCCGTCTCGGCCCCATTCCCGGGCCGCGGTGCGGGTCAGGGAGCGAATGGCCTCTTTGGCCGCACCGTAGGGCCCGTAGCCGGGTCCGCCGGTGATCCCCACGTTGGTGCCGAAGGTGATGATGCGGCCCCGGCCCTTGGCCGCCATGTGGGGATGAACCGCCTGCATGAACCACAGCGTGCCCTTGGGGCCGGTATTGAGCAGCAGGTCCATGTCCGACTCGTCCACATCCAGCAGCGGCATGGTCGGGCGGAACGACTGGGCGTTGGCCACCAGCCCGTCCACCGTGCCCCATCGCTCCACCGTGCGATCAACCACCTCGTTGGTGTGGTCCCGGTCGCCCACCGACCCGGCCACCGCCAGCACATCGCCACCCCGCTCTCGCAGTGCGGCGGCGGTGGCCTCGATCCGCTCGGGCTTGCGGCTGGTCACCGTCAGCTTGACGCCTTCGTCTGCTAGGTACTCGGCAATGCCCCGGCCGATGCCCTTCGAGGCGCCGGTGACGATTACGACCTGACCCTTCAGCATCGCCTGAGCGTACTGTTCTAGGTGATGCGAACCCTTCTTGGCGGCCATGAGCTGGACCCCTGATCCCCGGCCCGACTGGGTGGCCGCCGTCAACCGGGGCGATGCCGGGCCGGTGGTCGACGAAGCCCGTCGCCCGTTCGACCCCGAGTTGCTGATGGCCGAGGCCCTGGTCCGCCAAGGCCGGGCCCCCGACGACCGGGCTGCCTTGGGCGACGACGACTTCATCGAGCCGCTCACCCTGTTCTGCCGCGGGCTGGAACAGGAGGCCGACCTCACCGTCATGGGCCGGTGGATGTCGCGGCGGATGATCCTGCGGCTTTTGGAAGTCCGCATCCAGATCAGCGACTACCTGGCCGCCGATCCCGGCACCCTCGACGAGCCCATCGACCAGCCCATCTTCGTCATCGGCGCCCCCCGCACCGGCACCACCGTTATGCACGGCTTGTTGGCCCAAGACCCCGCCCATCGGGCCCCCGAAGGCTGGGAGCTCCTGCGCCCGGTGCCCCCGCCCCATCCCGATCCCGACATCCGAGCCGCCGACCCCCGCATCGCCCTCGCTGGCGCCGAGCTCGTCATGCCCCAGACGGTGGCCAGCGGGATGCTGGCCATCCACGAGTACTCCGGGCGCATGTACAAGGAGTGCCTGTCGGCCATGTCGTTCGAGTTCCGCTCCGAGGAGATGGTCAGCCGCACTGACGTGCCCACTTATCAGGCTTGGTACGACAGCGCCGATCTGCGCCCCGCCTACCGCACCTATCGCAAGGTGCTCCAGATCTTGCAGCGGCGCATGCCCACCCGACGCTGGGTGCTCAAGTCGCCCGCCCATCTCCAGGGCCTGCCCGCGCTGCTGGAGGTGTTCGACGATGCCCGCTTCGTGATCACCCACCGCGATCCCACCGCCATCCTGCCCTCGGTCACCAGCCTCATCGCTACCATGCGCTGGGCCCACTCCGACCTGGTCGACTTTGCCGCCATCGGCCGATACCACCTCGAGCTCTACAGCCGCAGCCTCGACAACCTCATCGACCTCATCGACTCCGGCCGGCTGCCAGCCGAGCGCACCGCCCAAGTTCCCCACGAGCTGGTGAGCACCGAAAAGATGGCCGCAGTCCAGTCGGTGTATGAACAGCTCGGAATGGATCTGACCGCCGAAACCGAGGAGGCCATGGCCGCCCATGCGGCCGCCACCCCGCCCGGCAAGCACGGAGGGCACAGCTACCAGTTCGAGGACTTGGGGCTCACCCGAGCCGAGGTGCGGGCCCGCTTCGCCCGCTATATCGAGCGCTTCGACATCCCGGTGCGAGACCATGAGTGACATAGCCCATGACTGACCAAGAGCACCCCGAGACGGCATCGGCCTACCGGCTGGCCGAGTTGCTCGGCGACCTGCCCCACCCCGACGACTTCGGACCCGAGGCCTACGAGCTGGTGGAGCGCACCCGCGACCTGGTGGCCGCGGTGTCGGCCAACGACGCCGACCCCGCTACCCGGGCCGAGATAGCCGCCGCCCTGGCCGACATCACCGAACGCCTTCGGGCCGCCGCCCGCGACCCCCACATCGTGGTGGCCAAGGACCACGATGGCACCATCTACAACCTGACCCAAGCCGGATCAGGCCTGCTCAACCCCCACGCCCCCCGGCTCATATTCGACCCGGTCCCCTTGCCCGACCCCGACGCAGAACCAAGACCAGTGGAAATGCGGGCCACCGTCACCCTTACCGAGGCTCACTCCGGACCGCCCCACCGGGCTCACGGCGGCGTGGTGGCCACCATCCTGGACGAGGCTCTTGGCACCGCCGCCACCCGAGCCGGTGCCACCGGCCTCACCGCCGGCATCAACATCCGCTACAAGACCGGCGTCCCTCTCCATACCCCCCTCGAAGTCACTTGCCGCTACTCCCACACCGAGGGCCGCAAGCACATCGCCACCGGCGAGATCCGGGCCGGCGACACCATCTGCGCTACCGCCGAAGCCATCTTCATCACCGAGCCCCGCTCGTAACTCCAGAAGTCTCCCTACCGGGCCTTCCGCCCGGCGTTGCCTCATCGAAGGGAGATGACCAGTGCGCCGATGTGTTCTTTGCGCTCGAAGTCGGCCTGCGCGGCGTGGATGTCCTCTAGGGCATAGACCCCGGCGACCACCGGTTGGACCTCGCCCCGCTCGATGTATCCGACAAGATCAACAAACACCTGGGGAGCAAACACCGTGGCCCCGTACAGCTCCAGATCGTTGAGATACAGGGTGCGCAAATCGAGCTCCACCAGCGGTCCTGCGATGGCCCCGGAGGTGGCGTAGCGCCCGCCTCGGCGGAGCGCGTCGAGGCAGTCGGCGAAGTGATCGCCGCCCACCACGTCGGCCACCACGTCGAATGGACCCCCGTTGGCTGCCACTGCGGCCTCCAGCGGGGCCGGGTCGTCGCGGGCAACCATCGCGTCGGCGCCCAGATCGCCAAGCCCTTCGAGTTTGGCTCGCCCGGCGATGGCCACCACCCGGGCTCCCCGCCGCTTGGCCAGCTGAATGAGGGCGGTGCCGACACCCCCCGACGCCCCGGTGATCGCCACCGACTGACCCGGCTCCAGTTCCACCCGCTGCAACATGTGCTCGGCGGTCGACCACGAGCAGGCGAAGCTGGCTAGCTCAACGTCGCTCAGAGGGGTGCCGATGGGGTGGGCGTTGACCACAGGCACTGCGCAGTATTCTGCGAACCCGCCGTCGTGCTCGCTGCCCAGATAACCGGCCAGCTCGCGGCGCTCAGGGTGGCGGGAATCTCGGATCCAAGGGTCGACCACCACTCGGCGTCCGACTAACGCCTGGTCCACACCGGCGCCCATTGCCACGATCCGCCCGCTCACATCAGCCCCCTGGATGCGAGGAAAGCCCAGCGCCCCCCGGCCCCATGTGCTGTCGTCGGGCCGGGCCTCTTCAAACCCGCGCCCGTCGGTGGCGCCAGTCACCGAACGGCTGTACCAACCCACCCGGGTGTTGATGTCGGTGTTGTTGATGCCGCAGGCCGCCACCTCGATCAACACCTCGCCCGCACCGGGCCGAGGGACGGGAACATCGCTGCGCACCTCGATCATCTCGGGGCCGCCACTGCCCACCAGAACTGCCGCTCGCATGGTTTTGGGAATCCGAGACTCGCCCGACGCTCCCAGGCTGGTCATGAGCCCGCCGCCCTCATCCGATCGGCCGCCCTCATCCGATCGGCCGCCCCCTGTCGCTGGCTTGCGGCCCGCTCCGGTGCCAGGCGACGACCCAGTTCGTCGATCCGCAGACCCCGGGTGGCGATAGGGGGCACTCCGGCATCGGCCATGCCCTGATAGCGGGCGGCGAGGGCCTCCTTCTTTCGCACCTGATGGGGCTGCATATCGTCCAATTCCCTCGGGTCGATTGCGTCTCCCAGCACAATCCGGCCTTCAGCAACCGCCCTGCTCAACAGCGACTCGCCCACCGCACTTCGGGCGATGACGCCGCTGAAGCCCTCGTCCTCGCCAGTGGGCGCCCCTCCGGGCCAAACGTCGGCCACCGCCACGTCGGCGGCCTCCCCCAGGGCATCGGGGCACAGCTTGCAACGGGTCTCCAGATCCCAGGTGCCCTCGTCCTCCCACAACTCCAGGTAGCCGACCTCGAACGCCTGGCCGTCTCGGGTCTCCACCCGGGTGGGGCCGGGATTGCCGTGACCCCGATAGCGAATGAGTGTCACCGCCGACTCGGTCACCCCCAATTGGTCCAGCAGCCGCTGCGTCTTTGACAAGCGCGACTGGCCGCCGCACACCATGGCCAGCCGGGCCACTACCAGCTTGTCGATGCGGGGGTCGGCCGCGGCCCGCTGATGGAGTGCTCCAAGATCGCAGGGCTTGGCGATCACCGCGAACGGTTCACCCCGGTCGAGCGCCACGCCCAATCCGGCCAAGGGCGCAGTCGGTCCGTACCGGGACCCGGCGTTGGCCAGCACTTCATCAGGGGTGGTGCTGATCACCCAGCGGCTTCGTAGGGGCTGGGAGGGATCGGGACCCACATGGAGGACAGAAGCGGCTTCGCCAGAGGCCAACAGATGCTGCCCCAACGCGGTGAGCACGCCAGCGGTGGCCGCGGTGAACCGCACGCCGCCATCGGATGCCCACGCGTAGCGCATGGTGCCGCATCGTCCCCATACCGGATCGAGCGGCAGGCTCATATCGGCCCGGGGCTCAGCGGTCACCCCCGGACAGGCGTCGAGGATGGCCCGCTCCTCCTCGGCGGTGAAGCCGTCCACCGGCGCGGGTCGCAGCGAACCGGCCGGCGTGGAAGCCATGCTCACCCGTCCGCCGGTGACCGCCTCGCAGAGCCCGCAGCCCACGCACAGGTCGCGGGCCACCACCTCGGCCACGCTGGCCAACCGGTCCGGGCGCCCGGCTCCCCGGGTGGATTCGTCAGTTGGCGTCACGGTTTCGCTTGGCTCGGTCATGGAACTCGAAGGCGATGGGCAAAGAGGTGGTCATAGTGGGGTCGGGTGACCTCATAGGCCTCTTGCACCCGCGGGGGAGCAGCGGTGATGTCGACATGGGTCCGAGGCTGGGGCTCCAGACCCTTTGAATTGCGAAGGTTCTCGTGAAAGGAGCCGCCGTCCCACCAGCTCACCTCGTCGCGGGCCCCGGCCTCCCACCGCAGCGCTTCTTCGATGAACTCGATGCCCATCGCCCGACACCAGGCCTCCACCACGCCGGGTGGGTCTTCCAGCAGATCGTCGCTGTCGATGACCGGTGGCGGCGCGCCCGTTCTGGAGGCCAGATGGTCGAACAAAGCCCGCTGTTCGGCGAAGCCGGTCTCTTTGATGTGGAAGTCGGGCCAGTGTTTGTACATGGAGGTAAGGGTTTTGGCCGGGTCGCGGATGATGAAGCTGTGGGTGAAGTGGTCGAAGAAATCGTCGCTCCACAGAGCATCTAGATAGTGAGGGAAGTCCTTGACGAATACCGGCCCATCGGCCGCCGCTGACCTCAGAGTGGCCCAAGCCGACTGGTAGGTGAGGCCGGGGGTTCGCACGCTGTCGGGCTGAAGGCGGGGCCAATCTGGCGACTCGCCCTGGTACCACACTTCTCCGAATGGCTCGTGGAAGCAGGTCATGTCGCCCCGCATCCGCATCATCCACTCGAATGCGGTGGATGTCGACCGGGGAACAGCCCATAGCGCAAAGATCCTTCGACCGCCGGTCATGTCGGGCTCCGTTCCCCCAGCATGGCCAACAGCGAGCCGTGGCCCGGTACGGCCGACAAGCCCAGCTCCGACAGCATGGCCCAGTAGAGGGCAATGTCCGATGCCACCAACGGGGCACCGGTGCGCTCCTCGACGGCATCGGCCACCTGGAGCATTCGGAAACCGGCCCCGGTTTGGACAATGGCGTCGGCTTCGGGAGCCTGGCGGTGGGCGTCCACCGCGGCCGCCTCCATCAGATGGTCGGGATAGTCCCACAAGGTGGCGGCCTCTATGGCCAGCTTCTCGTCGTGGTCGGCCACCAATCCCTGGTCGATCAGGTCACCTGCCCACAAGATCTCAAAGCCCGCCGCTTCCAGATAGCGGTTGATGCCCGCCGACCAATCGGGGCGGAAATAGCCGTTTGCCACGGTGATGGTGGTGGCCCCGATGGCCCGCAGCGCCTCCACCAGGCATTGCCCGGCCATGAGAAATCGCACGCCGGTCTCGTCAAACAGCTGTTGGCAGAACTCGACTATCTCCTCTGGGCCGGTTGTGCCCGAGCAGTGCACCCAATTTGTGCCCACCTGCCCGATCACCTGGCAGTGCGACTGGGCCAGACACGCGGCGGCCTCGCTCAGCAGCTCGAAATTGGCGGCCCGCTCGTCGAGTCCCCACCCATAGTCGGGGATGTGGAGCACCCGTTGGAGCACTCCCGTGCCTGGTGGGGCCACTTGCAGAAACTGCTGGGGGCTGTCGTCGAAGTACCGGGGCGTGGTCACAAACCCGGCGTGGGCCTGGTAGCGGCGACGGGCGGTGTGGGGAGTGGACACAGCTCTCTCCATCCTGGGCTACATGCGCAATCGGGCGCTGGTGGGATCGTAGGCCGGTTCGCTCAGCACCCGGGCTGGGCGAAACTCGCCCACCACTCGCACCTGCAACTCGGTGCCGGCCTCGGCGTGCTCGGGGGCCAGATAGGCAAAGCCCAAGCCTTTTTCCACGGTGTGACCGTAAGCGCCCGTGGTGACCAGCCCCACCGCCTCACCGTTGGCGTACACCCCGTCGCTGCCGTGGACATCGGCATCGTCGATGTCGATGTCCAGGTAGGCCAGCTTCCAACGATAGGGATGTTGCCCCGACTGGGCCCGCTCTCGCCGGTCGGCCAGGGCGTCCCGGCCCACGAACGGCCCCTTGTCAACTTTCACGAAGCGGTGGAGGCCGGCCTCGTCGGGGCCGACATCGTGGGTGAGGTCGCGGCTCACCATGTACTGCTTTTCCATGCGCAGCGAGTCGAGCGCATGGTTGCCCACATTGGCCATCCCGAGGTCTTGGCCCGCCTCCCACAACTCGTCGTACAGCACGCCGAGATCGGCCACCGGGGCGTGCAACTCCCAGCCCAGCTCGCCGACGAAGCCCACCCGAAGGGCCCGCACATCCACTCCGGCCACAGTGATGCTCTGGGCGCTGAGCCAGCGGAATGCCTCATTGCCCAGATCCGCGTCGGTACACCGGGCCAGCAGCTGCCTAGCCCGGGGTCCCGCCACAGCCAAAACGCCGAAGTCCTCCGATCGCACCCTCAGCTCGGCTCGGGCGCCAGCCGGCCAGTGGGTCTCGAAGTACTCCCGGTCTTTCTGCTCACCTACGGCCGCCGACACCAGATAGAAGTGGTCGTCGCCCAACCGGGTGATGGTGGCCTCGCCCTCGAGGCGACCGGTGGGGGTGAGGAAATAGCTGAGGGCAATCCGCCCCGGCGACGGCAGCTTGTTGGTGGTGAGCTGGTCCAGCACCGCGGCCGCGTCGGGTCCGATGAGGTCGAATTTGGCGAAGGCGGTGCTGTCCAGAATGCCAACCCGTTCCCGCACCGCCCGACACTCCTGGGCGGCCACCGGGAACCAGTCGGTGTGGCGAAACGCCACCACGTCCTGTTGGGCCAGCCCGGCCGCTCCGGGGAACCACTTGGGCCGCTCCCACCCGTACACCTGGGTGAACACCGCCCCCTTGTCGGAATACCGCTGGTGCAGCGAGTTCACCCGATAGGGACGCAGCTCAGGACGCTCCAGCCCCGGCACCGGCGTCTGATGGCGATACTCGTAGTCTTCGGCGCCCTTGATTCGCCCATAGCGCGGCGCGTCATCGGGGGGCACGAACCCGAAGCGGCGGGCGTCGTAGCTGCGGACATTCACCTCGGTCTCGCCATGCACCATCCACCGGGCCAGTTCCCGCCCCAGTCCGGGTCCGTCGGCGATTCCCACCTGTACCCCTGCCATCATCCAGAAGTTGGGGATGCCCGAGGGGCCCAACAGGGGCTCGCCGTCGGGGGTGTGCGCGATGGCCCCTCGAATGGCCCTCTTGATGCCCAAAGGCTCCAGCACCGGGACCCGCTCAAAGGCGCGGGCCAGCCAGAATCCGATTCGGTCGTAGTCGGCAGGGAAGAGGGGGTTTTCCAGCGACCAGTCGGGTCCGTCGGGCCAAGCGGTCTCGGTATCTCGCTGCTCGTAGATGCCGATGAGCCCCGCCATCTGCTCTTGGCGCACATAGCCCGACACATAGTCATCGCGCACCACGGGCAGTTCGTGTTCGAGGTCGGCGAATTCGGGCACTGTGTCGGTAACCAGATAGGTGTGCAGGGCGTTGGCCATGGGCGCTGACAGGCCCACCATTCCGGCCACTCGGTGGGCGTAGCAGCCCGCCGCGTTGACCACGTGCTCGGCCCGGACGGTTCCCTGCTCGGTGACCACCTCGAACGTCCCGTCGGCCCGTCGGCTGATGTCGATCACCCGATTGCTGCGGCTGATCTGCGCTCCTCGGCCGCGGGCCACCGCCACCATGGCGTTCACCGCCCCGGTGGGATCCACGTGCCCGTCGTCGGGGGTCCACACTGCGCCGATCACCGACTCGACGTCGTAGAACGGATGGCGCTTGGCCATGAAGTCGCGATCCACCCACTCCATGTGGTTGCCCACGTACTCGGCCACCCCCAACTGGCCCTTGAGCCAGTCCACCTCGATGGGCTCGTAGGCCACCCGGAAGCTCCCGCTGCGATGCCACGACGGGGCGGTGCCGCTCTCAGCCTCGAGTGACCCATAGAGCTCGCAGCCGTATTTGCGGAGGTAGGCCAGGGTATAACTGGAAACCGAGTGCGTTATCTGGCCGGCGGCGTGCCATGTGGAGCCCGAGGTCAGCTCGCCCTTCTCCACCAACAAGGTGTCGGTCCAGCCCTCGTGGGCTAGGTGGTACAGCAGGCTGGCGCCGCAGATCCCACCGCCCACAATCACCACCTGGGCTGAGTCAGGCACCGCCATTGGGCAGAATTGTAGAGTCTCGATACTTCTAGTACTCCAAGAGAGGCCCCATGTTTCACGCCCATCCCGGCCTGAAAAATCCCGAGTACTACGTGCCTGGATTGGCGAGCGAGTATGTGGCCCAGCGCTACGGCATTGCCCCGGGCGATATCGCCAAGCTGGGCTCAGCAGAGAACCCCTACGGCGTCTCCCCCAAGGCAAAGACTGCCGTTGCCGACGCTCTCGACCGCCTCCACCTCTATCCGTCGTGGACCGCCGAGCCCCTGCGGGAAAAGATCGCCGACACCTACGGATATGAGCCCGACCAGGTGGTGTGCGGCGCGGGGGAGACCGAGATCATCTCGCTGCTCATCCGGGCATTCTGCGAGCCCGGCGGAAAGATCTTGATGCCGGGTCCCTGCTTTCCCATTTACCACCTCTTTGCCGAGGCGGAGGGACGCATCCCTATCTTGGCCCACGAAGCCACCCATCGGCCCGCCATGGCGCTGGACCCCGAGGCCTACACCGCCGCCATCGACCACGACACCCGAATCGTGTTCATCACCAATCCGCACAGCCCATCGGGCACCTGGCTGGACGAGGCCGACGTGCGCCGCCTCATCGAGGCCGCCCCCCAGGCGTTGGTGGTGCTGGACGAGGCCTATGTCCACTACTCCGACACCCCCGGCTACATCCGCCTGGCCAGGGAGTACGAGCACCTCATCGTGCTGCGCACCTTCTCGAAGGCCTACGGGCTGGCCGGGTTGCGGATCGGCTTTGGTGTGGCCGCCCGGCCGATCATCGACGCCCTCTTGGCCGTCAAGCCCACCTGGAACATGGGCCAGCTCCAGATCGCCGCCGGCGTCGCCGCCCTCGACGACAACGAGCACGTGGCCCGCACCGTGTCCACCATCGTTGAGGCCCGCCACCACGTACAAGGGCGCCTCGGGGAGTTGGACCGATTCCGCATGGTGCCCGGCAGCCGCTCCAACTTCTTCTTGGTGGAGATTCTCGACCCCGACACCGACTCCACCGAGGTGTTCAACGGCCTGCTCGAGCGGGGGGTGATTGTGAAAGACGGCGCGGTGTCGTGGCGGGGCCTCGACGACCGCTTCCTGCGCTGCGACGTGAACTTCACCGAGCGCATGGACCGCCTTGTTGACGCGCTAGCCGAAATGGGCTGAGATAGCCATGGTGACGAGGGTGGGTTCTCGACACAATGGCCTAGATGGTCGCTACTACACCGACCCGGATGTGTTCGCCCATGAACTCGACCACATCTTCGCCCGCACCTGGCAGCTCGTCGGCCACGTCTCGCAAGTGGCCTCGCCGGGGCAGGTGTTCACGGCTCCGGTGGGCGACGAGAGTGTGCTGGTGGTCAACCACGATGGGGCAGTACGAGGCTTCTACAACGTGTGCCAGCACCGCGGCCATCGGCTGATAGCAAGCGATTTCGCCGAGCTGTCGGCCATCACCTGTCCCTATCACGCTTGGACCTACGACCTCGGCGGGCGGCTCCTCACCGCCCGCGGCGAAAACGTGGGCGAGCTTTGCGTGCCCCCGGTTCGTCTCGACACCATGGCCGGATTCCTGTTCGCCAACCTCGATCCCGATGCGATTCCGCTCGAAGACACCGTTCCCGATATCGAGTCCGAGCTGTTGGCCATAGCCCCTGATGCCGACCAGCGGGTGCTGTCGTCCCGGCGCACCCAGCTGATCAACGCCAACTGGAAGATAGCGGTGGAGAACTACAACGAGTGCTACCACTGCCCCAACGTCCACAAGAGCTTCACCACCAATACGGTCAATCCTGGGAGCTATCGCATCGCCCTTCGAGGATTCACCATCCACCACACCGCGCAGGGGGCGCCCCCAAAGCCCTCCGGCGCCACCGGCCATGGCGAGGTGGGCGAGTATGGCGCCTTCTATACCTGGCCGGTGTCCTCCATCCAGTGCTATCCCGGCCGGGAGCTCAACACGTTCCGCTGGGTGCCCCTAGCCGTCGACCAGACCATGCTCATCCGAGAATGGTGGCTCGACCGGGGCGACCTCACCCCCGAACAGCGGGAGGTGATCGAATTGGACTGGACCACCACCGTGGTGGAGGACTTGAGCATTATGGAGTCGGTGCAGAAGGGCGCGGCCAGCCGCGGCTACCGGCCCGGCCCCTTGATCGTGAATCCCAGCGGAGTGGCCGACGTCCACTCCGAGAACACCGTCGCCCATCTCCAACGGCTGCTGCTGGACGCGCTGGATGGCCCCTGACAACCAAACGCCCTCCCGCCGTTTAGCCGACTACCTAGCCGGACTGTCAGGCAAGGTCGAGGATCGACTTCTGCACCGGGCCGCCGATGCCCTGGTCGACACCGTGGGGTGCATCATTCAGGGAGCGGGCCAGCCTTGGTCGCAGGCGGCCATTGATCATGCGCTGGCCACCGGCGGTGATGGAACGGCCACCGTGATCGGCGTTGCCCACGGCCCCGGTTCGCACACGACCCCGGCCATGGCCGCCTTCGCCAACGGCTCCTCGGCCCATGGGTTCGAACTCGACGATGTGCATGAAGAGGCCATCAGCCATCCGGGAGCGGTGGTGGTGCCGGCCGCCTTGGCGCTGGCCGAAGACCGGGGGGCGACGAACCTCGATCTGCTCGAAGCCATCCTGATCGGCTACGAGGCTATGGGCCGAGCTGGTACCGCCGTCGGTCCGGCGGCCCACATGTTGGCCGGGTTCCATCCGACCTCGATGTCGGGGGTGTTCGGCTCGGCTGCGGCCGCGGGACGCCTGCTGGGATTCGACGGCCAAACCATGAACCATGCCTTCGGCATCGCCGTCTCGCTGGCCTCGGGCACCATGGAGTTCGCCTCCTCCGGGGGGATGGCCAAACGAATCCATGCCGGGCGAGCAGCCGAGGCCGGGCTGCTGGCTGCCTCCCTCGCCGCCCGGGGAGTAGAGGGCGCCGACGACGGGCTAGCCGGGCGCTACGGCTTCTGTCGGGTATTCGGCGTCGAACCCGAGCTCGATCGGCTGACCGACGGGTTGGGCACCCGCTGGATGATCGACGAGATCACGGTCAAGCCCTATGCGGCGTGCAGCGACATCCACCCGCTGATTCAAGCCACCGCTGAACTTCAGGCCGAGCACGGCTTCGACCCAGCCCAGGTCATCCGGATCGAAGCCGACTGTCCCACCAAGGCGGCCACCCAGAACAGCATGGACGGCACCACATCGGTCATGGCCGCGCAGTACTCAGCGCCTTTCAACATCGCGGCCGCCCTCCTGGCCGACCCCCGCGACCCGGCCACCTATCGGCCGGAGCGGATTGCACACCCCGCGCTGGCCGAGCTTCAGGCCAAGGTGGCTCCGCTCCAGGCGGCCCCGGAGTTCGACCGCACTTACGCCTGGAAGATGGGGGGCAGAGTGCGGGTGTTCACCACTGGCGGAGAGGTATTTGAGCGGACCGTTCACGGCCAGAAGGGCTCCATGCACGACCCTCTGAGCCGACCGGAGCTCGATGCCAAGTTCGAACGCCTAGTGGACGGCTTGGCTCCTGTAGGCACCGCCGACGCCATTCGACAAGCGCTATTCGATCGCCATCAGCCCGCCTCCAGGCTGTTGAGCAACAGTGGCGGCGGGCCGACCCACACCGGGTGATCGCCGTTCGGGCAAGCTTCTTGATGCCTGTCGTGTGCCACGATTGACGCCATGGTCGACATCGCCACAACCGACGAGGCCGAAATTCTGGGCACCGCCGTCACTGCCTCGGGCCTCGCCGCCGATGCCCCGGTGAAGATCCCCGTCCAGCGCTACCTTTCCTCCGAATTCGCCGAACTGGAGTACGAGCGCATGTGGCCCAAGGTGTGGCACGTGGCCTGCACAGTCGACCACATCGCCAACCCCGGCGACTGGTTCGAGCATCGCCTCGGCAAGTACTCGATCATTCTGGTTCGAGGAGAAGACGGCGTGCTCCGGGGCTTCCAGAACGTCTGCCGCCACCGGGGCAACTCCATCTGCCAGGGCTCGGGCACCGGCATCACCGAGCTGCGCTGCCCCTACCACCGCTGGGCCTGGGACCTCACCGGCCGACTCCGCGAGATCCCCTCCCGCCGGGGCTTCGGCCCCATCAGCAACGACGACCTCCCCTTGGTCCCGGTACAGGTGGACACCTGGGCCCGCCTGGTGTTCGTGAACCTCGACCTCGAGGCCGAGCCGCTGGCCGACTGGCTGGAGGGCATCCCCGACGACATCGCCTGGGCCAACCTCGACGAGTTCCGGGGCACCTACTCCACCGCCACTCCGGTGAACTGCAACTGGAAGGTGGTCAACGAGGGCTTCTCCGAGACCTACCACGTGCAGGGGCTGCACCGAGAGATGCTGGCCAGTATCAACGACGTCAACTCCCCCCAGCGCATCTGGGACCGCCACGGCGTGTCCTACCAGCCCTACGGCGTGCCCAGCCCCCGCCTGGGCCGCAACGTCGACGATCAGACGGTGTGGGAGTCGTTCGTGGTCACCCAGGGCGGCCGCATGGGGCCGGAGTACGGCGAGCCCGGCAGTCCTGTCCCCGAGGTGCCCGACGGCCAGACCCTCCAAGACGTGATCGCCCAGAAGATCAGAGACCACCAGGCCACCGTGGGCGTCGACCTGTCGGGCTACGACACCGCCCAGATCACCCACCTCAGCCAATACAACCTCTTTCCCAACACCACTGTGCTGATCAGCGCCGACATCTTCACCGTGTTGACGGCCCGGCCCGGCCCCAACCCCGATGAGGGCGAGTTGGCCACCATCCACCTCAGCAGAATGCCATCGGCCGACGCCCCGGCCTCCTCGCCGGTGCATGTCACGGTGCCCATGGACCAGGCCGACTTCGGGTTCGTGCTCAACCAGGACTTCAGCGTCATCCGCACCATGCAGAAGGGCCTCCACCAGCCCGGCTTCACCCACGTGTGGCTCTCGGGCGAGGAGTGCCGCATCATCAACATGCACCGCCAGCTTGAGCGCTACCTGGGCCTCGAGCCCGGCGGCTGGGTGCCCGCTGACCAGGCCCGGTGAGCCTGCCCGAACATCCCGAGGCCATCACCCCCGACTGGCTCACCGAGAACCTGGCCGAGCGTTATCCCGGCACGGTGGTCACCGCCGTGGAGGTGCTGGCCATCCACGCCGGCACCAACGCTAACGCCCGCCTCGGCCTCATCTACCGGGGCGACACCGACTTGCCCGCCACCATGTTCGCCAAGCTCCCGCCGCTCGACCCCGACCGCCGAGCCCAGATCAACCAAACCGGCATGGGCCGTCGAGAGGCGCTGTTCTACCAGCGCCTGGCCCACCGCGTGCCCATGCAAACGCTCACCCCTTATGTGGCCGCCTTCGACCCCGACTCCGGTGCGTTCGTGCTGCTGCTGGAAGACCTGGACAACTCAGCCAAGTCCCTGCCCGACTACAGCACAGGGGTTCCGGTGGCCTACGCCGCTGAGGCCATGGACCACTTCGCCGAGCTCCACGCCCGCTACGAGGATCCCGAACGCCGGTCCGCCGAGGCCGACTGGGTGCCGCTGGCCAACAAGGGCAGCGACTACGGCGCCCGCCTGCTGCGCTATGGGCTCGACAACCATCGCGACAAGCTCACCGACGCCTTCGCCGAGATCGCCGAGCTCTACATCGGCCACACCACCGAGCTCCACCAGGCATGGGCCGCAGGCCCCATCGGCGGCCCCGCCACCGTGCTCCAGGGCGACGGCCACATCGGCAACCTGTTCGTGACCGAGGCCGGCGGGCCGGGCTTTCTGGACTGGGGCCTCATCAACGTGGGCGCCCCTCTGCGCGACGTGAGCTACTTCCTCAACATGTCCATGGCTCCTGAAGACCGCCTCGCCCACGACAAAACCCTCATCCAGCGCTACCTCGACGCCCGCATCCAGCACGGCGCCCAGTCCATCGCCTTCGACGAGGCCTGGCTGGCCCACCGCATCCACGCCGCCTACACCGTCCCCGCCAGCTGCCAGGTGGTCACCTTCCCCGAAGACGCCTCCCCCGGTCGCCAGGCCTTCGCCGCTGCTTTCCTGGCCCGCTCCGAAGCTGCGCTGGCCGACCTCAACCCCCGCCCCGCCCTCCGCGACGCCGTGGGCCTCTAACTCGCCGTACCATGGACCCATGGCTCTGGCCCAGGTTGAGCAGCACCCAGACCTGCCGTTTCTCATCAACGATGCCGACAACCACTTCGTGGAGCCCCGCGACCTGTATGTGAACTACGTCGACCCCAAGTGGCGGCACAAGGCGGTCACCTTCGAGGCCGACGAGCAGGGCCGCTGGGTGGGGGTGTTCGGGGGGCGGCCGTCCCGTCTCAACCAGGCGGTGGCCCTGGTGGCTTCCGACGACGAGGCTGCGGCTGAAGTGGCTGCCCGCGCCGTGCCCACTGCGGGCGACGAGAACCAGATGAAGGCCGGCCAGTCCAACATCCACTCCCCGGGGATGACGCTGTCCCGGCTCAACCCCTACCGCAACCTCTCCATGGAGGAGCGCGTCGAGCTGATCGCCTACTTCCGGGATCAGGAGGAGTCGTGGGGCAACCGCGATCTGCGCTTGGCCCTCATGGACAGCCAGGGCATCGGGGCCGCTCTTATGTTCCCCAACCAAGTCCTGTCGCTGGAGTACGAGTTCGCCGACGACGTCGACGGCATCTACGCCAACACCCGGGCCTACAACCGCTGGATCAACGAGGAGATCGGCTGGGGCTACCTGGATCGCCTATTCCTGCCCGCCTATGTGTCGCTGGCCGACCCCGACGAAGCCGCCGCCGAGGTCGAGCTAGTGCTCGACCAAGGTGCCACCGTCATCCAGATCATCAGCGGCCACGCCCACGGCGGTCGTCACGACCCCCGGGGCGGCCGCTCCATGGCCGACCCGATCTACGACGGCTTCTGGGCCCGTATCAATGAGGCCGAGGCCCGAGTGGTAACCCATCTGGGGGCCACCGACTACCAGAAGAACGGGGCCGATTGGAGCGAGGACCCCGAGGTCGGGCTGGGCGACTTCGACGCCCTCCAATGGGTTCTCTACTGGGGCGATCGCCCCGCCATGGAGACGGTGGCCGCCATGGTGCTGCACAACCTCTTCGGCCGCTTCCCCAACGTCAAGGTGTGCCTGTCGGAACAGGGCACGGTGTGGCTGCCCTACATCCTCCGCAAGATGGACCACGCCTTTCTCATGGGCCGAGGGGCCAAGTGGGGGCCGAAGCTCGACCGCCGGCCCAGCGATATCTTCCGCGACCATTTCATCGTGGCCCCATTTCCCGAGGAGAACGTGGCCCGGGTGGTGGATGCGGTGGGCATCGAGCCCATCGTGTTCGGCTCCGACTTCCCCCACAGCGAGGGGCTGCCCTTCCCCGCCCTCTACGCCACCACCCAGCTCAAGGGCATGAGCGACGCCGACATCAAGACCATCATGTGCGACAACCTGGCCCGGTTCCTCAACATCGAACCGGTGACCGTTGCCGCAGGGAGCTAGGCCCTAGGCCACCTTCATCAGGCCGGCCATATTGCCGCCCATCACCTTGCGGATCTGATCGTCGGGCAGCCCGTAGAGCTGATCCACGAACGAGATGGGGTCGGCCATGCCCTCAACGTGGGGGTAATCCGAGCCGAACACCACGTTGTCCACTCCAACCACATCGATCAGTCCCACCGGGTCGTCCTCGTGGAAGGGGTGGATCCAGATATTGCGCCTGATGGCGTCCACGGGATGCTCCTCCCAGGCGTGGGGGAATCGCTGGTAGCACGTCTCCAGATGGGCCAGCAGCGGGCGCACCCAAGAGCTGCCGTTTTCGATGATGGCTACCTTCAGCTTGGGATGCCGGGTGAGCGCACCGTGGGCCACCCACGAAGTGACGGCGTCCTCGATGGCCCGGTTGTGCATCACCGACATCTGGAACAGCGACTGGTTGAACGCCATCATCTCGCCGCTGGCGCCCTCCCATTCGTTGGTGAACCGGGTGTAGCCGCTGTCGGAGGCGTGCATGGCCACCAGCACGTCCAGCTCCACCACTCGCTCCCACAGCGGGTCGAACTCCGGCAGCGCGAACGAGCGAGGCCCCCGCAGGCCGGGAGGCGGCGCGGGGCGAATCAGCACCGCTCGGGCCCCCCGCTCCACACACCACTCCAACTCCTCGATGGCTTTGTCCACGATGGGCAGGGTCACGATGGGCACCGGGAAGATGCGCCCCTCGTAGTTGAACGTCCAGTGCTCCAGCATCCACTGGTTGAGGGCGTGGATCACGATATGGCACTCGTCGGGGGCGTCCCGGAAACGCTCCTCCACCAGAGACGCCAACGTGGGGTACATCATGGCGTAGTCCAAGCCCAGTTCGTCCATCAGCTCCAGCCGGGGCTCAGGGTCGAAGAACGCCGGCAGCGCGTCGATCGGCTTCATGATCTCCCGGCGCGACTTGCCCTCCGGATTGCCGCTCTTGAAGTACTCCTCCTGGGCACCGGGCGAGCCCACCCGCTGGAACGTGGGGTTTGGGATGTACTCGCTGATCTTGCCCCTCACCATGATCTTGGTGCGGCCGTTGTGATCGATGTAGTCGATGAGACCTCGGTGGCTGTCAGGCAGGTGTTTTGTAAGCGCCTCGGTGGTCTCATACATGTGGTTATCGGCGTCGAAAACCGGAAAATCGAGCTGGCGAGAAGGCATACCGGTAATCATATTGCTGGTATACGCTTTTGGCGATGGCGGGACCGCTCACGCCTGACTTTTACCGTTACGAGTGGCATCCGCTTAGCGGCGTTCGTCTCGACGGCGAGTTCGTGGTGGTCGCGTGGGCCGACGGCGCCGAGTTGCGCTGCTATCGGTGGTGGCTGGCCGAACAGCGCGAATTCGAGCCCTCCTCGAGAGAAGGCCTGCTCGATCCCGGTGAACTGGGCGACCACTGGCAGGTGGCCGAGGCCTGGGTGGAGGCCGGTGGGGCCCTGGCGTTGCGGTGGGCCCACGACAACGTGGTCTCTCGCTACCACCCCGGCTGGCTACGCCACGTCGCCGACGGCCAGTTCCGCCCGGAGAGCTTTCTGCCGACACCCATTCCGTGGGACTCCTCCGTGCTGCCCGAACCGGTCACCTTCCACGGGCCGACGGTGCTGTCCGACCCCGAGACATTCCGGCAGTGGCTCAACGACTTGGCGGCCTACGGTTTGACCCGGTTGACGTCGCTGTCGCTCGATCCCAACCAGTTGGAGTCCGTGGCCCGGCGGGTCGGGGTGCTGCGCGACTCCCATTTCGGCCCGGTGTGGGACATCGAGGCGATGCCCGATCCCACCTCCACCGCCTACATGAGCATCGGCCTTGGCCCTCACACTGACTTGCCCTCGTTGGAGACGCCGCCGGGCTTCCAGTTCTTCCACTGCATCGAGAACTCCTGCGTCGGCGGGGCCAGCCAGATGAGCGACGGCCTGGCCATTGCCCGCCACATCGAAAAGCACGACCCTGAAGCCTACGAGGCCCTCACCACGTTGCCGTGGGTGTTCCATGGGCGGGGGACCGAGGTCGACTGGCGCTGGTCTGGACCGCTGATCGACTTGGGAGTATCCGGTGCGCCCCTCACTCTGCGCACGTTCTACCCGGTGCGGACCTACCCCGACATGGCCCCCGAAGACGTTCCCCGGGCCTACCGGGCGGCACACAGGCTGGCCCAGCTATCCCGCGATCCCCGATTTCTGATCACCTACCGGTTGGAGCCCGGTGACGTGGCGGTGTTCGACAATCGGCGGGTGCAGCACGCCCGGGAGCCGTTTGACACCGCCACCGGTCGTCGCCTTTTTCGGGGCTGCTACGTCAACAGCGACGACATCTATTGCAAGCTCCGAGTTCTCAACCGCCGCGCGAAAGAAAGCGAGTTGGCCCCCGCATGACCGGAGTTTTCATCACCTGTGCCATTACCGGCAGTGGCGACACCACGTCCAAGTCCGACCTGGTGCCCATCACCCCCCAGCAGATCGCCGATGCGGCCATCGACGCCGCCGACGCGGGCGCGGCCATCGTCCACATCCACGTCCGCGATCCCGAGACCGGTGAGCCAGCCCGCGACGTCGAGTTATACACCGAGGTGGTGGAGCGGATCCGTGCGTCGAGCACCGACGTGGTGCTCAACCTCACCTCGGGTATGGGCGGCGATCTCACCCTGGGGTCGGCCGAGGTGCCCCTCCCCCCATCCGACGAGGGCACCGACATGGCCGGAGCCACCGAGCGGCTAGCCCATGTGCGCGAGCTGATGCCCGAGATCACCACCCTCGACTGCGGCACCATGAACTTCGGCGAGGGCGACTACATCATGGTCAACAGCCCGTCGGTGCTCGACGAGATGGCCCGCCAGGTGCAGAAGCTGGGCGTACGCCCCGAGATCGAGATCTTCGACACCGGCCACCTCTGGCTGGCCAAGCACCTGGTGGATGAAGGGCTCATCGATGATCCGGTCATGGTGCAACTGTGCATGGGCATCCCCTGGGGCGCCCCCGACGACCTCAACACGTTCATGGCCATGGTCAACAACCTGCCCGACGACTGGATTTTCTCGGCATTCTCATTGGGCCGCAGCCAGCTTCCCTACGTCGGCCTGGCCGCCATCGCCGGGGGCAACGTGCGGGTCGGCCTGGAAGACAACATCTACCTCAGCCGGGGCACACTCGCCACCAACGCCGACCTTGTCGCCCGAGCCGTAACCATCCTCGAAGCCATGAACTACGACGTGCTCAGCCCCGAAGCCGTAAGAGAAAAACTCCACCTCACCAAGCACTAACCCCCCCTCTAAAACCCAAGAGGTGGTAGCCCCGCGATAGGCGTGGTGGGGGGTGGCCCGGCTCAGGGCGCCCGCCGCCCGGACTCCATGGAGGACGGCGGGCTGGGCCGGGACAGGACCCGCCACCACGCCGGTGGATCGTTGTGGCATAGATTGATGCCGTGAACGCCGAACTAGCCATCCGCGGCGGCACCGTCATAGACGGCACCGGCAATCCCGGCCGCCGCGCCGACGTCGGCATCGCCAACGGCCACATCGTGGAGATCGACGACACCATCAAGGCTCCCACCGAGATCGACGCCACCGGCCGCCTCGTCTGCCCCGGCTTCATCGACTGCCACACTCACTACGACCCCCAAGTGCTGTGGGACCCCTGGCTGTCGTCATCGTGCTGGCACGGGGTCACCTCGGTGGTGGCCGGCAGCTGCGGGTACAGCATCGCCCCCACCAAGGCTGCCGACCGGGCCTCGCTCATCCGCACCCTCGACAAGGTGGAAGACATGCGGGTGGCCACTCTCGAGGCCGGGGTCAACTGGGACTTCGAGACCTACGGCGAGTATCTCGATGTGATCCAGCACCGGGGTTTGGCCGTGAACTTCGGCGGATACGTGGGCCACACCGCGGTGCGGCTCTACGTCATGGGCCAAGACGCCTACGAGCGGGAGGCCACTCCCGAAGAAATCAACCAGATGAAGGCGGCGGTGGCCGAGGCCATCAACGGCGGCGCCCTGGGATTCTCCACCGACCGGGCCGGATTCCACCTGGGCGACGGCGGCCGCCCGGTGCCCTCTATCGCCGCCTCCCAAGAGGAGACCGAGGCCCTCATCGGGGTCACCGCCGAGATCGGCCGGGGCGTGGTACACGTGGCCCCCGGAGAGAACTACCGCTGGGTGTACGACCTCCAGCCCAAGCTGGGCCGCCGGCTCAACTGGTCGTCCATCCTCACTTACCCGGCGGCGGCCTCCTCCCGGGCCGACTACCGAACCAAGCTGGCCGACCACCTAGCCGGACGAGCTGCCGGCGCCGACGTGTGGGTGCAGGTCACCTGTCGTCCCATCACCCAGCACGTCACCATGATCGAACCCACCTCCTTCTACACCATGGGGTCGTTCAAAGAGCTGGTGGCCCTGGCCCACGAAGACCGCCCCAAATTGTACGCCGATCCCGAATGGCGGGCCCGGGTGCAGTCCGACCTCGACGCCAACGGCCTGCTGGCCTCCCGCTGGAACACCCTGGCCATCGTGGAGTCGCCTAACCAGCCCGAGCTGGTGGGGAACACCGTCGGGGGAGTGGCCGCCGAGCGAGGCTGCACCCCGTGGGACGCCATGTGCGACGTCGCTTTGGCCGACGGACTACTCACCCGCTTCGAGATCACCTTCGCCAACGACGAGGTCGACGGAGTCACCTCGCTGATGCAGGCCGAGGGGGCGGTGATGGGCCTGTCCGACGCCGGTGCCCACGTCGGACAGATCTGCGATGCGGTCATGCCCACCGACTTTTTGTCCCGCTGGGTGCGCGACCGCGAGGTGATGACCCCCGAGGCCGGTATCCACAAGCTCACTGGCGAGTTGGCCGAAATGCTCGGCCTAGCCCCCGACCGGGGCTACCTGCGTCCCGGCGCGGTGGCCGATGTCACGGTGGTCGATTGGGACAGCATCGACGTCGGCCCCATCCGCCGGGTCCACGACATGCCCGCCAACGGCGAGCGCCTTATCGCCGACGCCCCCTCCGGTGTCGACCACATCCTCGTGACCGGCACCCCCACCCGACTCGACGGGAAGTCGCTGCTCGATCAGCTCGACACCCTCCCCGCCACCACTTTGCGCTCCTCCTGAGTGGGCTAGCCCCAGGCGTAGTCGGCGGGGTCGGGCTCCAGGGTCATCTCCCAGTAGTCCACCAGGCGCCACGGCGAGTTGGTGTCCACCCTGCCCTCGGCGTTGCGGTACCAGTTGGTCATGCCCTCATGAGTCCAGATCATGCGCTCGTGCTGGGCGTCCACCCGGTCGTTGTAGGCATCGTGGACGTCTTGGTCGCAGTCCAAGAACCGATGCCCGCCCTCCAGTAGCTCCCGCAGGCAACGCAGCGTGTACCGCACCTGGCACTCGGTGTGGAAGATGATGCTGCCGCCATGGCCCAGGTTGGTGTTGGGCCCATAGAGGCAGAACAGGTTGGGGAAGTCGGGCACGGTGATGCCCAGGTAGGCCCGGGCGTTCTCGCCCCACACCTCGTTCAGCGCTCGTCCCGAGCGCCCCACGATCTCCATGGGCCAAAGAAACCGGTGGGAGTGGAACCCGGTGGCGTACACGATCATGTCCACCTCGTGGACCTCGCCGTCGGCGGTGCGGATTCCCTTCTCGACTACCTCGTCCACCGGGTCGACGATCAGGTCCACGTTGCCGCGGGTCAGCATTTTGAACCAGCCGTTGTCGATCAGCATCCGCTTGCCCATCGGCGGGTAGTCGGGGAGGGCCTTGGCAATCAGATCTTCATCGCCGCCTACCTGGTCGATGATGTGGGCGGTGAACATCTCGCGCTGCATGTCGTTGACGGCGTTCATCGCCCGCTCGGGGTGCTCCCAGTCGGGATCGGCCACCAGCGCGGCGTACATGCCGTCGGAGGTCCGCCAGAACAGAACGAACCGGTACCAGTTGGCGTAGAACGGCACGTTGTCGATCAGCCACTGCTTCTGCTCGCTCACATCTCGGTCGTAGTCGGGGGAGTACGCCGCCCATTGCGGCGAGCGCTGGAAGATCAGCAGCCGATCGGCCACCTTGGCCACCTCCGGGCACAGCTGCATTGAGCTGGCTCCCGTGCCCACCACCGCCACCCGCTTGCCCACCGGGTCATGGCTGTGGTCCCAGTAGGCGGAGTGGAACCAAGGCCCCTCGTACCGCTCGATCCCCTCGATAGGGGGCAGTTTGGGCCGGTTCAGCTGGCCCACTGCGCTCACAATGGCGTTCACCATCAGGGTTTCGCCCCCCTCGGGGGTCTTCAGCTCCACGTGCCAGCAGCCGTCGGCCTCGTCGAAAGAAGCCCGCACCACCTCGGTCTCAAACCGGATGTCGTCTCGGATGCCGAAGTTGTCCACGCACTGCTCGAAGTAGTCGTGCAGCTGATCCCGGTTGGAGTAGTACTGGGGCCAGTCGGTCTGGGTCTCGAACGAGTACGAGTAGAAGTGGTTGGGCACGTCCACCTTGCAGCCCGGGTAGCTGTTCTCGTACCAGGTGCCGCCCACCGCCGGGTTCTTCTCCACCACGGTGTAGGGGATGCCCGCCTCCTTGAGCCGGTAAGCAGCGCAGATGCCCGACATGCCCGCCCCGATCACCAAGACTTGGAACTCCTCTAGCGTTTCGGCCGATGGCTGCTTCCGCCACTCGATCCCGTAGCCGTCGGTGCCCTCCAAGTTCAGCTCGCCGATCATCATGGGCAGGTACTCGTCGCCGATGTCGCCCCCGCTGGCAAACCGCAGCATCGAGTGAAGCTGCGCGTCATCGGGCCGCCAAATTGCCTGAATGCGGCCGTCCCGGTAGTCGCCCAGCACCCGTAGCGCAGTGTCAAGGATCTCCGCCCGGGCGTCCTCGTCGATTCCCGCAAAATCCTCCCGAAGCAACATCCCATCGGGCTTATGGCGATCGCCGAACATACCAGCGTCACCCGCCAGATGGGCGATGGCCATGGTCAATGCTGGGAAGTTGGCCTCGGCCAGGGCGGCAGCGATATCAGCGTCGGAAGCTTCGGCAATCGGTGGCAGGCTCACAGCCCCAAAGTCTGCCCCGGCTCGGTGAATTCAGACTATGCGGAGCGTGTCCCAGGGCTCAGCTTGGGGGGGGGGTACTACTGGGTCGATGCCGAGGTCGGTGTAGGTAAGGGCGGGGAAGTACGGCACGCCGAGGGCGTCGAAGCGGCGACGGGCGGTGTCGCCTCGGTCGATCACTGTGGCCACGGCCACGATTTCGGCTCCGGTCTCGCGTATCACCTCGTAGGCCTTCTCTGTAGAGCCGCCGGTGGTGGTTGCGTCCTCCAGTAGCAGTACTCGGTGCCCCGGTCCGAGGGGAGTGCCCTCGATCTGCTGTCTTGTGCCCCGCTTCTTTGGCTCTTTTCGCACCGAAAACCAATGGCCGTCGGTCTCAGCGGCGATGCCCACAGCCAGGGAGTCGGCCCCCATGGTCATTCCCCCGGCCGCATCGAATTCGATGCCGGCCGCTCGAACCTGCTGAACAATCGCCCGACATGCCACCTGAAGATCGGCCCATCGGCAGAGAGCCACCTTGACGTCGACAAAATCGCTCGACATGGCCCCACTGGCCAGCTCTATTGGCTGGTCCAGTTTTCGCAATCCTTGCCGCTTGATGATGTCGATAAGCGCCGCATCAGCCACGGTCCCACACTAGCGGCAGCCCATGACGGGAGACAATCCTTTGAAATGTATTGAAACAAATTAGATATAGTTGGATTTCCACAAGCGATCCCCAGCTTCGAATCACTACAGTTCGCCCAAACTTCCCCCCTATACCGATATGTGAGGGGAGGAGCCTGTGTCTGCTCCGCCTGTTTCCTACGCTTGGGCGCCCTGGTGGACTGCCGAACAGCTCCGCAGCTTTCTGAGCCATGTGAAGAGCGTCGTCCAAGCCCGATACGGCGAATTCACAATCGATGAAGCCGAGGGAACCGTGACCATCGAGAAGATGGACTGTGTGCTGGGCCTGTCCAACCTGGCCCAGACCTGCCGAGTGGCCGAGCCCGGTGATTGGCGGGTCATCATCTACAACCACGTTGCCCGGCTCGACGACTTCTCTCCCGGTCTCTTGGCTGAGCGCCTGGCGGACTACGAGAAGCTCCAACCCGACTTGAGGGTCAGGGTCGTCGGCCAACAGCATCTGAGCTATATCGACTCGGTGTGCGATCCCCTGCCGCTGGGCCTCTCCGCTTGTCTGTGCGTTGACCTAGACGGCGCCTCCTGCCCGGTCGATCGCAGCTACTTCAACGACTGGGGTGTCGATCAAGGCGAAGTGATGGCGATTGCGCTGGCCAGCACCCTGCTGGACGAGCCCCTTGCCGCTCTGGAGGGGAGCGATTTACCCGGCAATTTCCAGATTCTCACTGGCGACTCCCTGTTCGTATCCGGGCACCTGCTCGACTTCGGCCGCACCGTTCCCGATATCGGCCCCATGGGCGCGGTGGTGACCGTCCCGACGGCCCAAACGGTCATGGTCTGTCCCGTGGAATTGAACGAGCAGTTTGTGAGCGACTCGGCCACCATGCTGGCTGCCAGCTACATCCGCTACCTGGCCGGCCCCAACTCAGTCAGCCCCAACGCCTTGTGGTGGCGCCCCGACCATCCGCTGGATGGATTCGCCCGCCTCGACAACCAAGCCTTCGAGCTCGTCGCCCCCGAACCCCTCCGATCCCAACTCTGGGAAACCCTCAAGACCAAAACCCAAAACCAAAAGGACGAGTGAGCGAGGGATGGGGAGTTGGCAGGCTGGGGGGTGGCCCGGCTCAAACCAAGAAGACGAGTGAGCGACTTGCGGGGGTAGGTGGGGCGGCGGGCACCAAATCGGGTTGTGGTGGGGGGTGGCGCCGGAGGCCAATCAAAAGACGAGTGAGCGACCGTAAGTAGGCAGGCTGGGGGGTGGCCCGGCTCAAACCAAGAAGACGAGTGAGCGGACACGGGTAGGTGTGCGGGGGGTGGCGCCGGAGGCGGACCTGGCGCACGCGAAGCACGCCAGGCCGCCGTCAGGCGACAGGACCCGCCGCACACCGGGAGCAAGTAACACTTAGGGCTGCTCATAGCCATTCTGCCAATATGTTCCTGTCAGCAAAGCGCGGGGGAGCAGCGTATGACCATCACAGACACCAGTGCACTGTCGCTCGACGAGATCGACATTCACTCCACCGATCTGTACAGCGACCGCGGCTACCCATGGGCCGCATGGGACTTGCTGCGGGCCGAAGCCCCAGTGCACTGGTACGAGCGTCCCGACATCGAGCCGTTCTGGGCCATCACCCGCCACGAGGACATCCACTGGGTGTCGTCCAACGACAAGCTGTTCATCAACGGCGGCCCCCGCCTTCGCCTGGCCTCCATCGAAGACGACAAGGGCATGTGGGAGCGCCGAGAACGGCGACTCACCGAACTGGGATGGGACCTGGACGAGCCCATGGACATGGTGTTCTTGGACCGGCCCCGCCACACCCGGTTCCGCCTGCTCACCGCCCGGCGCTTCACCCCCCGGGCCATGCGAGAGCACGAGGATCACCTGGCCCAGTACGCCGCCCGGTTCACCGGCGAATTCGTGGAGGTATTGGAGCGCGACGGCGAGGCCGACTTGGTGCTGGACTACGCGGTCAAGCTGCCCCTGGCCACCATCTGCGATCTCATGGGCCTGGACATCGAGGACTGGTCGAAGGTCCATAAGTTCACCGAGATGGGGTTCAACGACGAGGAGCACATGCGCTGGGCCGAGCCGGGCGAGACCTACGACGACATGAGATTCCGGATGGGCAAGGACTTCAGCGCCTATATCGGCACGATCATCGACGACTGCCAGGCCGAGCCCCGCGACGACCTCACCGGCGCGGTGGTCCAGGGCGAGGTCGACGGCTGCCCGCTCAACACCCAGCAGCTCACCGGCTATATCACCCTGCTGCTGGGGGCAGGAAACGAGACCACCCGCAACGCCACCACCTCGGGTGTGACCGCCCTGCTCCAGAACCGCGACCAGATCGACCGCCTTCTGGCCGATGAGTCGCTGATCGAGCCGGCGGTGGAGGAGATCTTGCGGTGGACTTCCCCGGTCATCCAGTTCGCCCGCACCGCCACCGCCGACGTGGAGCGCCACGGCCAAATCATCAGAGAGGGCGACACCGTGGGCGTGTTCTACCCGTCGGCCAACCGGGATGATGCGGTGTTCGACGATCCCTACCACTTCGACGTGGGTCGCAATCCCAACCACCACATGGCCTTCGGCCATGGCGTCCACTTCTGTTTGGGTGCCAACCTGGCCCGCTGGGAGCTTCGAGCCATGCTCAAAGCCATCCTCCCCGTCCTGCCCCGCTTAGAGCTGGTCGACGAGCCCGAGCGCCACGGCCACCTCCACCTCGGGGCTGTCAAGCACCAACGCGTCCGCCTGGTGGGGTAGCGCCCTGTCGCCGGGAATCAACGACAGCGGTACTGTCAAGGGCATGGACGGTTTGTTGATCCGAGGCGGGACGGTGGTGGACGGCACGGGGGCGCCGGCCCGACGCGCTGACGTGCGGGTGCGGGGGCGGACCATCGCCGAGGTGGGTCTTGGGTTGGTGTCCGACGGTGAGGAGGAACTGGATGCAACCGGTGCTCTGGTGACCCCCGGCATCATCGAGACCCACACCCATCTCGACGGGGCCATGTGGTGGGATCCCTCCTTCGATCCGCTGCCCAGCTATGGGGTCACCACCACCGTGTTCGGGAACTGCGGGATGTCTATGGCACCGCTGGTTGGTCCCCAGCGCGACGAAGTGGTGGATCTGTTTTGCTTCCTAGAAGACCTCCCGCTAGTCGCCTTCGAGGAGGATGTCCCCTGGACATGGGCCACCTGGCCCGAATACCGGACCGCGCTCGAAGCGCAGCCCACTGCGGCCAACATCGCCGGCTATGTCGGCCACATCAGCTTGCGCACCTTTGTGATGGGGGACGCCGCTTGGGAGCGTCCCGCCACCCCAGCCGAGCGCACCGCCATGGCCCAAGCACTGGACGAGGCATTGGCTGCTGGAGCCCTGGGCCTTTCCACCAACGGATTCGACCTCGACCGCACCCTGCGGCTGGTTCCCAGCCGTCATGCTGCCGACGACGAATACGCCGCGCTGTTCGATGTGCTGGCCGCACACCCCGGCACCACCTTCCAGGCCATCACTCGGTTCAATGAGCCCGAGCACAATTTCGACGACGTACAGAGATTCGCCGATCTCGCCCGACCCCGCGGCATTCGAGGGCAGTGGACGGCCATTCCCGCTATGGCCAATGAGGCCGATTATCGGGCCGACACGCTGGCGTTCGACCGCCGCCTTCGAGACCAAGGAGTGGACTTTTGGCCCACGATGGGCACCCGACCGCTCGACCTGTATTTCAACTTTGAGAAGGCGCTGACCTTCCAGCGGGTCCCGGCCTGGAATGACCTGGTCAATGGTCCTCCTGAGAACAAGATGACTCTCTTGGCCGACCCCGCTTGGCGGGATCAGGCCCGATCCGACTGGGACAACCGCAAGAAGTCCCGCCGGGCCAGGGTCGACCACCCCCACACGCTTGTCTTCGCCCTGTCAGAAACTGGCGTCGGCCCCTTGGGCATCTCGCTCGCTGAACACGCGGCCAACACCGGCCAACATGTATCCGATGCTCTGGCATCCTGGCTGTTGGACAATGGCATCGGCTCATCGCTGCGAGCGCTTCCCGACGTCCACGACGAACCTGCTTTGGCCGAGGTGATCCGCTCGCCCCACACCCTCACCAACGTGAACGACAGCGGAGCCCACCTCCAGCTGTTCTGCGGTGCCGGCCAAAGCACCCACCTACTTACCCACTACCACCGCGACACTGGGCTCTTGTCGCTCGAAGAGGCGGTTCACGTGCTCACCGGTCGGACCGCAGGCTTCTTCGGATTGACTGACCGGGGAGTGGTCGCCCCGGGCATGGCTGCTGATGTGGCGGTGTTCGATTTGGACGAGATCTCACTAGGACAAGAGGTGAAGGTGCGGGACGTGCCCGGCGGTTCGTGGCGGTTCAGCCGGGAGCCAGGCGGCTTTCGGGCCACTATCGCTAACGGTATGCCTACCTACTGGCATGGCAAGCCCACCGATGCGCTTCCCGGCACGCTGATCGGCCCCAGGGGTGCGTAAAGCCCCGTTCCTCACCCTACGATTCGCCTGACCCGAGAAGAGAGCGAGGCAACACCGATGGGACGACTAGAAGGCAGGGTGGCGTGGGTCACCGGGGCGGCTTCGGGCATTGGCCTGGCCTCCGCGGAACGGTTCGCCGAGGAAGGGGCCGTGGTGATCGGCTCCGACATCGCCGAAAGCGATGGCTGGAAGGCCGTGGAAGAAACGGCCCCCGCGTCCAGCTTCCATCTGGTCGATGTTCGCGACGCCGACGCCCAAGAGGAGCTGGTGAGCCAGATCATCCAAGACCACGGACGGCTCGACGTGTTGGTCACCGCGGCCGGGGTCGCCGGCGGCGGGCAGGTTCACACCCTCGATGTCGAGGAGTGGGACCGGGTGCAGGACATCAACCTCAAGGGCACCATGCTTTCGTGCCGGGCCGCCCTCAAGCCCATGGTGGAGGCCCGCTCGGGGAGCATCATCACCATCGCCAGCGTGGAGGGGCTCGAGGGATGCGAGGGAGGCAGCACCTACAACGCCTCCAAGGGTGGGGTGATCCTGCTCACCAAGAACATCGCCAACGATTACGGCCCGGCCAACATCCGGGCCAATGCCATCTGCCCCGGCTTCATCGACACCCCCATGTTCCAGTCGGTTATCCCCCATCTCGGGCCCATCGCCGACAGCATCCGCGACCAGCACAAGCTCAAGCGCTGGGGGCTCCCCTCGGAGATCGCCGGAGCCGCTTTCTTCTTGGCCTCCGACGACTCTTCGTTCGTCACCGGCGTCGCCCTCCCCGTCGACGGCGGCTACACCGCCGGCCACGCCCACGGCCTAACCAGCATCTAGCGGTCGGGCTCCGTCCCTCAGGAAGGGCGGAACTTGATGAGGGTGATCTTGTCGGTGACGTCCTCGAACACGGCCTCCACGGCTAGGCCGCAGGCGATGTCGTCGTTGTCGATGCTGACCAGGTTGGAGTACACCATCGGCCCCTCCTCCAACTCAACCAGCACCACGTTGTAGGGCAGCTCCGGCTCGAAGGATGGGATGTAGGGCTGCCTCATGATTGTGAAGCCCCACACCGTGCCCCGGCCCGACGCCTCGGTCCACCCCCGGTCGAACGACAGGCACGCCGGACAGGAGGCATAGGGAGGGAACCACACGTGTCCGCAGGCCCGGCACTCAGGCAGCACAAAGCGGTGCTGGCGGGCGGCGGCCCAGAACTCTCGATCCTCGTGGGTCACCGTGGGCAGCGGCTTGGCGTATCCCGCTTCGCCGCTCACAGCAGCCCGTCCCGGCACAGCAGCGACGCCCCCGGCAAGGCTGACAGGCACCAGTACAGCGACCAGTCGCAGTCGGGCACCTGGCGCTCCCCAGCCTGGCCCCGCAGTTGGCGCACCGCCTCGGCGTGCTGGTTCCACCCTTGGAGGTACGACTCGCTCAGCATCCCCCCACTGGTGTTAATTGGCAGCTCCCCGCCGAGGGCGATGCGGCCGTTCTGCACCCACTCCAAACCCTGACCCTGGGGGGCGAAGCCGAATCCCTCCAGCCCCCACAGCACCGACACGCTGAAGTTGTCGTACACCTGGAGGCAGTCGATGTCGTCAGTGGTTACCCCCAGCGGATCGAACAGGTCGGCCTTCATCGACCGGCAGGCCTCGTCCCAGAACCCCAGGTCTACGTACCACTCTCGGAAGTTGGCCCGTCCCGCGGTGCCGGCGATCAGCACCGGGGGATGGGCCAGATCCCGGGCCCGCTCGGCGGTGGTTACCACGTAGGCCACCGCCCCGTCGTTGATCAAGCAATAGTCGAACAGGCGCAGCGGCTGGGCGATGTAGCGGGCGGCCAGGTAGTCGTCGATGGCCATCTCCTGTTGCATGATGGCCCCCGGAGTCATTCGGGCATGCGAGCGGATGGCCACAGGAATGGCGCCGAGCTGCTCCTCGGTGCCCCCGTACTCGGCCTGGTAGCGGGTGAAGGCCAGCGAGTACTGCGCCCCCGGCGAGGCCATGCCGTAGATGGTGTCATACAGCAGCCCCTGGCCCTGGGCCCCGAACTTGACGCCTTGAGAGCGGAACACCACCGAGTTGAACAGCACCACGTAATCGGCCAATCCGTGGTGTACCGCGGTGGCGGCGTGCATCAGGGCCATGGCGCACATGCGCCCGGCCCCCGGGTAGTCCACCACGAAGCGAACGTCGGTCAGCCCGGTGCGATAGGCCACCGGCTCATAGTGCGGCAGCCCTCCAGTGATAAGCCCGTCGATCTGCGATTTCTCCAACCCGGCATCGGCAATGGCCGCGGCGATGGCCTCGGTGGCCAGCGACTCGCCGGTGCGCTCCGGATCGGTCGAGCGATACAACTGGGCAAAGTCGGTGCTTCCGATCCCGACGATGGCCGTCTTGCCGGCAAACTCCCGATCGCTCATCGCCCAGCGACACTAGTGACGTTGCGACCGCTCAGCCCCTATCGTCAGAGCCCGAGCAAAGGCGGTGTCGATGAAGATCAATCCCGACAACTCTTGGCGTCTGGTAGCCGAACGGCTGGAAGCCGAAACCGACCCTCGCCGGCGCCATGTGCTGGAGCTGGTGCTCGACCACATGAAACGCGAGCTCCGACTCGATATCGAGGGAGTGATCGACACCCTCAGCGACAAGCCCCAATACAAGATCTGGCCCAACGCCGACGATCCCGTCGCCAGCCCTGGAGGCTCGAAAGACGCCATCCGCGACCTCTACGACCGTGCCCTGGTGCAAACCGGCGCCCACCGCTGGGAGCTCGACCTCGACCGGGTGATCGTCGACGACCACGCGGTGTTCACCGAGGGGGTCATGCGCATGGCCTACCCCGGCCGCACGCTCCAGGCCATGGGCATCGAAGTGCCCGACGCCGACTCCTACTACCTGTCTCAAGTCCGCATGGGAATCGTGTGGCCCATCGACTCCGACGACCCCGAAGCCCGGCTGTCGGGCGAGGAGGTGTACGCCGAGGGTGATCGCTTCGAAGGGATCGCCGACCGCCCCATCAGCCTCGACGAGATCGCTCCCTTGGAGTGAGCCGAGGCTCGACCGTTAGCCTCTAGGTCGAAGCCGGAGTGAAAGGCGATTTCGATGAAGATGAATCCGAACAAGACGTGGCGTCTGGTGGAAGAGCGGCTGGAAGCCGAGACCGACCCTCGCCGGCGCCATGTGCTGGGGCTGGTGCTGGACCACATGAAGTGCGAGGCCCAGGCCGACATCGAAGGAGTGGTGGCCACCCTCAGCGAGAAGCCCCAGTACATCATCTGGTCGAACCCCGACGATCCCATCGCCAGCCCCGGCGGTGATCGCGACGCCATCCGGGGCTTCTACGACCGCAGCATCGTGCAGACCGGCGCCCACCGGCTGGAGTTCGACTGCGACCGGGTCATCGTCGACGACGATGCAGTGTTCACCGAGGGCGTTATGAGCATGGCCTATCCCGGCCGCACGCTCCAGGCCATGGGCATCGACGTGCCCGACGTCGACTCCTATTACATCGCCCAGTCCCGCATGGGCATCGTGTGGCCGGTCGACCTCGACGACCCCGAGGCCCGTTTGCGGGGCGAAGAGGTCTACTCCGCCAAGGATGCCTTCGAAGGTGTCGCCGACCGCCCCATCAGCCTCGAAGAAATCGTCCCCCTGGAACTCGCCGCCGTCTGAGCGCTACGAGGCCGACCAGGTTTCGCTGCGGAGATAGGTGTAGACGCCTTCGAAGTCGGAGCGGGCTTTGTCGGGCAAGTCCACGACGTCACCGAGGCGGCTGGCGCCCCACACGATGCGGGCGGTGTGCTCGGCCACCAGGGCGGCGTGCAGGGCGTGGTCGGGCGACTCGCCGATGCACAGCATCCCGTGGTTGGCCATCAGCACCGCTGAGCGGTCGGCCAGGTGGCGCACCACCTCTTCGCCTAACTCCTCGGAGCCGGTGGTCCGATAGTCGGTCACCGCCACGTCTCCGCCCAGATACACGATGACCTCCTCGATCACCGCAGGGATGCTCTGGTGGGCCACCGCGAACATCGAGGCGTGAATCGGATGGCAGTGCACCACCCCGCCTACCTCGGGGAAGGCGCGATAGCAGGCCAGGTGCATGGCCTTCTCGGTGGACGGCCGCGACGTGCCCTCCAGCAGGTTCCCGTCCAGGTCCACCGCGGCCAGGTTGTCAATGCTCACCTGGTCGTAGGGCAGCGACGACGGCGTCAACCAGATCATCCCGTTGTCGGCCCGTCCCGACACGTTTCCCGCGGTGCCCACCACCAGCCCCGCGTTGTCCATGGCCTGAGCTGCCGCCACCACTTGGGCTCGAATGTCGGCGTTGTCGGTCATCGCCATACCTCCGGGTTGGCCAGGCGGTGGGGGCGCTCCCCGGCCAGCAGCCGGCAGATGTCCTCCACCACCATGTCAGTCTGGTTGACCTCGGTGTCGTAGGTTGCGCCGCCGATGTGCGGCGTCAGCACCACGTTGTCGAGCTTGGTCAGCGGATGGTCGGGCGGGAGGATCTCCCCCTGCACATGGTCGAGGCCCGCGCCCCCCAAATGTCCCGAGGCCAAAGCCTCGACCAAAGCGTCGGTGTCGTGCAGTGCAGCCCGGGCGGTGTTCAGGTAAATGGTTCCCGGCCGCATGGCCGCGAACTGCTCAGCGCCGATCATCCCCGCTGTCTCCGGTATGGCTGGAGCATGCATCGACACCACGTCGGCGGTCGCCAGCAGCTCGTCCAGGTCGGAGTCGGCGTCGGGCTGATAGGGGTCGTAGGCGATCACCTTCATCCCCAAGCCCTCGAAGCGCCACATGGCCGCTCGTCCGACCGCGCCCAGCCCCACCAACCCCACTGTGCGGCCCGCCACCTGCCAGGCCCGATAACGCTGGTAGGGGATGGTCTCGGCAAACACCGTGCCCGCCCGCATGTCCCGGTCGCCCATAATCAGATGGCGGTTGACAGCAAGCATCAGCGCCACCGCCATCTCGGCCACCCCGTCGGCGTTGCGCCCTGGGGCGTGCAGCACCGGGATGCCCGCCGCGGTGGCCTCGTCCACATCCACGTTGGTGGGGTCACCCCGGGTGGAGGCCACCACCCGCAGCGGCTGCTCGAACACTGGTCCCCGACACTCGTCGGCCTCGCACACCAGAAGATCGGCTGACACCTCCGCCAACCGGGCGGCCAGGTCATCGGCGCTGTACAGCCGGATGGGCTGGTATTCGATCCAAGGATCGAACTCCACGTCGGCCACATCCCGCAGCCGGTCCAAGCCCGGTCCCCTCAGCGGGGCAGTGACCAGCGCTCTCGGTTTGCTCACGCCACAAGCGTAGGGTTGATGGCTATGGATGAGGCAGTCCAGGTGACGGTGGGCATCGACATCGGCACTACCTCGGTGAAGGCAGTGGCCGTAGACGCCGACGGCGAAGTGCGCGCCCGCACCCGCATCCCTCACGCTGTGAATGCCCCCTCTCCCGCGGTGCTCGAACACGATGCCACCGCGGTGTGGGGCACCAGTGTGGTCGAGGCCTGCGACGCCGTTTCGGCCGGGAACCGAGTGGCGGGCATCGGCCTGGCCGCCATGGTCCCGTCGCTAGCTGCGGTCGACGTCGACGGGAAAGCGATCTCACCGGGCATCCTGTACGGCGACCACCGGGGCCACCATCCCGACGGCGAGTTTGTCGGGTTCCTGCGGTCATTGGAGCAGGCCGTGCCCGACGCCCACGCCTACTGGCCCGCCCAGGCGGTGGCCAGCCAGGCCCTCTGCGGCGTCGCCGCCATCGACGCGATCACCGCTATGACCTGCCTGCCCGTCTTCGGTGCCGACGGCTGGGACGCCCAATGGTGCGATCCCGCGAAACTTCCCCAACTGGCCATGGACTCCGCCCCCGTCGGGCATCGGGAAGATATCCCAGTTGCTGCGGGCACGGTGGATGCGCTGGCCGAGCAACTCGTTGCCGGAGCCGACTCTCCCGGTGACGTGCTGGTGATCTGCGGCACCACCCTCATTACTTGGGCGGTGTGCGAGGGGTGGCCCGAAGCCGAGGGGCTTTGGACCATCCCCCATCTCCAACCCGGCCTGTCCGCCATCGGCGGGCCGAGCAACGCCGGCGGCCTATTCCTGGAGCGGGTCCGAACCCTCACCGGCGACCCGGTCGCCGAGCCGTCCCACCCTGACCGCCTGCCGTTGTGGGTGCCCTATATCCGGGGCGAGCGCACCCCCCTCCACGACCCCAATCTGCGGGCTGCGCTAGTCGGCCTCGACGTCGGCCACGGCCCCTCCGATGTGCTGGCCGCGGCCTACGAGGCCGCCGGATTCGTCGTCCGCCACCATCTGAATGTGGCCGGCGCAACTCCCGAGCGCATCGTGGCCGTCGGCGGAGGAACCCACGTTGAACGCTGGATGCAGGCCCTGGCCGACGCCACCAGCTTGCCGGTGGACGTCACCGCCGTACCCGAAGGGGCAGCGAGGGGAGCGGCATGGATGGCCCGGGTCACCGCTGGGTTGGAAGCCAGCGACCTGGCCGGCGCCCGTCGCTGGGCCCGCACCGGCCATCGGGTCGAGCCCCGACCCGAATGGGCCGAAGCCTGCGACCGCCGTTATCCCCAATGGCGTGCCGCTTGCGATCAGGAGAGCGAGGCTGCACAGTAGGGCGCGCACAAAAGAGGAGATCCATGAAGTTCGCAGTGACGTTTCCGATGGTGGCCCACCCGTGGGACCAGAAGCTGATCACCAAGCAGGGCGTGGTGGATTTCGCCCGCACCGCCGAGGAGTCCGGATTCGACGGACTGGGATTCACCGACCATCCCGCTCCCACCGACCGCTGGCTCAATGCCGGCGGCCACGACGCGGTGGATCCGTTCGCCGCCCTGGCCTTCTGCGCCGCCATCACTGATCGCATCAAGCTGATTCCCAACATCGTGGTGGTGCCCTATCGGAACCCGTTCATCATGGCCAAGGCCATCGCCACCATCGACGCCTTCTCCGGCGGTCGGTTCATCTTCGCCACCGGCTCCGGCTACCTCAAGGGCGAGTTCAAGGCCCTCGGCGTGGACTTCAACAACCGCAACCAGATCTTCGACGAGGCCCTCGAAGCAATGATCGGCATCTGGACCACCGACGATTTCGCCTACGAGGGCAGCAATTTCACCGCCCTGGGCCAAACCGCCAACCCCAAGCCGGTCCAGAAACCCCATCCCCCCATCTGGATCGGCGGCAATTCCAAGCGAGCCCGCCGCCGGGTGGCCACCGTGGCCAACGGGTGGACCCCGTTTCCCGCCCCCCGAGTGTTGGCCACCACCGCCAGGACCCCGCCGCTGGAGACCTTGGACGACTTGGCGGCCCTGCTCGACGAGCTGTGGACCTACGTGGACGAGGCCGGCCGCGATCCGGCCGACATCGACATCAGCTATCTGAACCACGTCGGCGGCCGACCGGCCGACGCCGACTTCGATGCCGTCGCCCACATTGCCGGGCTGGCCGATCTGGAAGCGCTGGGGGTGACGTGGATCACCGTCAACCTCCCCGGCGACGACATCGAAGCCACCCTCGACACCATGCGCCGCTACGGCGAAACGGTCATCGCTCCTTCGCGAGCCTCGTAGATGCCAAACACCGCCAAGCCCGGCCCCGGCACCCAACCGGTCGACTTCCCCCCATACGAGCCGACCATCCCCCAGATGATCCGGGCGTTCACCGACGCCTTCGGGCAACGGGAGTTCGCCGTGCTCGACGACCAGCGGATGACCTACGCCGACGCCGACACCGCCTCCGCGGCGATAGCCAAGGGTCTGCTGGCTATCGGAGTCGGCAAGGGCACCCGGGTGGGACTGCTTGCTCCCAACAGCCCCAACTGGATCGCGGCCTGGCTGGCCATTGGACGCATAGGCGCCCTCGGGGTTCTGCTTAACACCTATTACAAGCCAAGAGAACTCGACTGGGTACTGCGCCACGCCGACGTCCAGGTACTGCTCAGCGTTTCCCGCCATCTCAACCACGACTACCTGGCCCGCCTCGAGGAGATCGCCGCCCCCGGTGATGACCCGGTGATCCAAGCCCCGTCGCACCCGTTCCTGCGCTCGGTGTGGGTCTGGGGGCAGTCCGACCGGCCTTGGGCCGGTTCGATCGACGACCTGCGGGCGGCAGGAGAGGCCGTCAGCGACGATCTGCTGGCTGCGGCGGAGGCCGAGGTGGTCCCCGCCGACGAGTTCGCCATGATCTACACCTCGGGAAGCACGGCCGCGCCCAAGGGAGCGGTCCATACCCAGGGTGCAGTCGTTCGCCACGCCTACAACCTGTGGCCGTTCCGGGATCTGGTGGCCGACGACCGCATTTATACGCCCATGCCCCTGTTCTGGGTGGGGGGCATGTCGTTCATGCTGGTGGCGGTAATCCATGCCGGTGCCTGCATGGTGTTCGAGGAGCGGTTCGAGCCTGGAGAAACCCTGGCTCTCATCGAGCGGGAGAGGGTAACCACGGTCTCAGGCTGGCCCCACATGGCCAAGCTGCTCACCGAGCACCCCGACTTTGCCAAACGCGACTTGTCGTCGGTCCGCGGCGGCAGCCTCTATGCCCTCCTGCCTCCCGAAGAGCAGATCGAGGATCCCGAGCTGCGGGTCAACTCATTGGGCATGACCGAGACGCTCGGACCCCACACTCTGGGCGTGATGGGAGACGAATTGCCCGATGAGAAGCGGGGATCCTTCGGATGGTCGGTGCCCGGGGTCGAGCACAAGATCGTCGATCCGGTGACCGGCCTCGAATGCCCCACTGGCCAGCGGGGCGAGGTGTGGATGCGGGGCTATTCCCTGATGGTCGGCCTATACAAGGTGGAGCGAGCCGATGCCTTCACCCCCGATGGCTGGTACCGCACCGGCGACAGCGGCTACTTCGACGACGACGGCCACTTCTACTTCACCGGCCGTATGGGCGATCTCATCAAGTCGTCGGGCATGAACATCGCTCCCCGAGAAATCGAGCTGGTGCTGGAGGAACTCGACGAGGTCTTGAACGCCTTTGTGTGCGGTGTTCCGCATCCCGACCGGCTCGAAGACGTGGCTGCAGCGGTGGTCGTGCGGCCGGAACAGCCGCTCACCGCAGAAGAGCTCAGGGCTTACACCGCCGATCGGGTGGCGTCCTACAAAGTTCCCCGCCACGTCGCCGTGTTCAACACCCCCGACGAGCTGCCTTGGCTCGATTCGGGCAAGATCGACCTGATGGGTGTGAAGCGGCTTCTCAGCGAGCGCTTCGCCGACCACTGAGGCGATGATCCACGAGCTGCTCACCGTCGTACCCCCGCGGGACGACTTCATCGTGGCCGGTGATCGACGCCTTTCTACCGAGGAAGTGGTCGCCTGGTCGGCCGAGGCCGCCGCCACTCTGGAACCAGGCCAGCCCACCGCCTTCCAGCTGCCCACCGGCCCAGAGGGGGTGGTGGCCTATCGGGCCTGTTGGCAGGCCGGCGCGGTGCCGGTCCCGCTGCTCCACGCCGACGGGGGCCGCCAAAAGGAGCATGCCTTCAGCCTCTTGGGCATCGACCGTCTATTCGACCCCGCTTCTATTCGCCCCTCGGGCGATGCGTCCCGCCGCTCGCTGGTCCAGGTCAACCCTGACGACCGGGCCCTTGTCATGTTCACCTCCGGTTCCTCCGGAGTCCCCAAGGGGGTCGTACACACCCAGGCTGCCATTGCCTACAAGGTCCGCCAGTACATCCAGATCAGCGGCCTCACTGCTGACGACACCGTGCTGTTTCCCGCCTCCCTGGCCCATGTGGCCGGCCTCCTGCACGGAGTGCTCATCCCCGGCGCGATCCCCATGAAAACCGTGCTCATGGCCCGCTGGGATCCCGGCGAAGCCCTGCGGCTCATCGAACAAGAGCAGGCCACCTACATAATCGGCCCGCCCACCTTCTTCAACGACCTCATGTCCCATCCCGACTTCAGCCCCAGCCGGGTTGCCACCATCCGCTTCCTTTCCATCGGCGGCTCCAGCGTGACCCCCGCATTTGTGCATCGGGCCCGAGAGGCCTTCGACTGCATCGTCAAGCGAGCCTACGGCTCCACCGAAGCCCCGACTGTCACCACCTGCACCAACGAAGACGACCCTGAGCGCATGGCCAACACCGACGGCCGCGCTTTCGCCCCCACCCAGATCAGGGTCGACGAGCACGGCGAGATCCAGATACACGGCCCTGAGGTGACCGTTGGCTATCTCGATCCCGCCCACACCGCGGCCGCCTTTACCGAAGACGGCTGGTTCCGCACCGGCGACCTAGGCCACATCGATGAAGAAGGCTGGCTCACCGTGATTGGACGACTGGGCCACAAGATCATCCGGGGAGGGGAGAACATCGATGCCATCGAGGTGGAGGCCATCCTCGAGGCCCATCCGGCGGTGAGCCAGGCTGTGGCGCTGGGCGAGCCTGACGAGCGCCTCGGCGAGCGGGTGGCCGCCTTTGTGGTGGCCGACGGCCCGTTCGACTTAGAGGAGTGCCGTCGCTGGTTCGCCGAGTCTGGGGCGGCCCGCTTCATGACCCCTGAGCGCATCATCGCAATGGACGATATGCCCACGATGGCCTCCGGGAAGCCTGACACCACCGAGCTGGCTCGGTTGTTGGAAGACTCCACTGGGTAAACTTTCAGTCGTGCCCCAATACCAGACCCCCGAATGGCACCCGGCCTTCGAGGAATATTGCGAGACCATCTTCGAGCTGGCCGAAGACGACGTCGACGTCATCCAGGCCCGAGTGGCCGAGCGTCTCGAAGTGTCCCGTCCCGCGGTCTCCGAGATGATCCACCGGATGGAGGCCGAGGGCCTGGTCACCCTCAAGGGCCGGTCCATCGAGCTGTCCCCCGACGGGATGGACCTAGCCGAGCGGGTAGTGCGCCGCCACCGCTTGGCCGAGGTGTTCCTCACCCAGGTGCTGGGCCTGTCTTGGGCCGACGCCCACGCCGAGGCCGGCAAATGGGAGCACGTCATCTCTCCCTTGGTGGAGCAGGCCATGATGCGGGTACTCGACGACCCCACCACCTGTCCCCACGGCAATCCCATTCCCGGATCCGCCTACCAAGCCCCCCCAACCAAGGCGCTCGCCAAGATCGAAGTGGGCCAGCGGTTCGTGGTTACCCGCATCACCGAGGAGCTGGAGTTCACCGAGGGGCTGCTCGACTACCTGGAGAACGCCTCGGTGGTCCCCGGTGCCGAGGGGGTCATCACCGCCTCGTCGCCCGACGGCACCACCACGGTGGAGATCGACGGCAACCACGTCGGCATCGGCGGCTTCGCCAGCCAGCGCATCCTGGTCACCGCCGCCTAAGTAGATGTGGACCTAGCCCCCACACCGGAGCAAGAGGCGTTCCGACACGAATGCCGCCAGTGGCTTCAGGAGAACCTCCCCTGGGAGTACGGCCAAGGCCTGCCGCCGCTGTTCGACGATCTAGCTGAAGAGGTCGCCTTCCTGCGCAAGTGGCAGGCCGCCCTGGCTGATGCCCGCCTCGTCGGCGTTTCCTGGCCGGTCGAGTTCGGCGGGCGGGACGCCGGTCGTCTGCACCACTACATCGTCCAGGAGGAGCTAGCCCGGGCCCGGGCCCCCGAGCTGGTCGGCCGCTTGGGCGTGAACCTGATCGGCCCCACCCTCCTGGCCCACGGCACCGCCGAGCAGAAGCAGCGCTGGCTTCCCTCGATCCTCCCCGCCGAGCAGCTCTTCTGCCAGCTGTTCAGTGAGCCCGATGCCGGCAGCGACCTGGCGTCGCTGTCCACCCGAGCCGTTCCCACCGATGGAGGATGGCGGCTCAGCGGCCAGAAGGTGTGGACTTCCTATGCCCAGTTCGCCGACTGGGGTCTGTGCCTGGCCCGTTCCCACCCCGATGAGCCCAAGCACCGGGGCATCACCGCCTTCATGGTCGACATGCACGCCGACGGGGTGGACATCCACCCCCTGCGCCAGATGACCGACGAGTCCGACTTCAACGAGGTCTTCCTCAACGAGGTGTTCGTGGCCGACGACCAGGTCATCGGTGAGCCCGGCAACGGCTGGCGGGTGTCGCAGTCCACCCTCGGTGTGGAGCGGGGCACCAACCCCCGCCAGCTGGTCATCCACCTCCAGCTCCTCGAAGAGCTGTTCCGCCTGGCCGCCGACTCCGGCCGCAACAGCGACCCCGTGGTCCGCCAGGCCCTGGCTCGCTCTTACATCGAGGTCCGCCTGTTCCAGCTCCAGAACTGGCGGGTGCTCTCCCGGTTGGCCAACGGCCAAGACCACGGCCCGGAGTCGGCCACCGCCAAGCTGTTCTGGAGCGAGATGAGCCAACGACTGCACCGCACCGCCATGGATGTGCTGGGTCCTGCTGCTTGCTTGTGGCGGGGCGACCCCCACAACCCCGGCGAGGGTCGCTGGCAGCGGTCATGGCTGTACTATCAAGCTGCGACGATTTTCGCCGGAACCAGCGAAATCCAGCGGAACATCATCGGGGAGAGGACTCTGGGCTTGCCCCGAGAGCCGCGATAGGAGCACCTATGAGCACCGATTTCGACACCATCGAGTACAGCGTCGATGAGGCCGTGGCCACCATCACCTTGAATCGGCCCGATGTGGCCAACGCCCAGGACACCCAGCTCATCGACGAGCTCGATGCCGCCTTCGACCTGGCCGAGGCCGACGACGAGGTGCGGGTGGTGGTGATGGCTGCCAACGGGCGCCACTTCTCCGCCGGCCACGACCTCAAGGCGCTGGTGGGCGACGTGGAGCCCGACAAATGGCGGCTCATGCGCGACACCCCCGAGGGCAAGTTCCATCACGAGAAGACCATGTACTTCGACCGCTGTCTGCGCATTCGCGACTTCCCCAAGCCCACCATCGCCGCCGTCCACGGCAAATGCATCGCCGCGGGGGTGATGTTGGCCTGCATGTGCGATCTGATCGTGGCCTCCGACGATGCCTCCTTCCAGAACCCGGTGCTGCGCATGACCGGCGCCGCGGTGGAGATCCTCATCGAGCCGTGGGAGATGCCGCCCCGCAAGGCCAAGGAGTTCCTGCTCACTGCCCAGACCATCTCCGCCGCCGACGCCGAGCGCCTGGGCATGGTCAATCGGGTGGTGCCGCGTGACGAGTTGGCCGCCTCCGTCCAGGAGATGGCGGAGGCCATCGCCCTGGTCCCTCCGGCCACCGCCGCGGTGGTGAAGCGGTCCATCAACAAGACCCTGGAGTTCATGGGCCAGAGGGACTCCTGGGATTACCACTTCATGGTCCACCACTGGATGCACAACACCGACACCGCCTTGGGGGCCTTAGACCGGCGCATGCAGAAGTCCTCGATGTCCGAAGTCTTCGCCGAGCACCGCGATAGCTAGGCCACTAAGGCCTCAGCACCGCGATGTCCGAGTACGCCGATGCGTAAGCCGCTGGCCGGAGTCCGAGTGCTCGATGTGGGCACCCGGATCGCCGCTCCGTTCTGCGCCGGCCTCCTCGGCGAGCAGGGTGCCGAGGTGATCAAGATCGAACAACCCGGCGCCGGCGATCCCCTCCGCACCCTCGGCCCCTACGCCAAACCCGGCCAAAACGAAGGTGAGGGGGAGGGGAGCGATCACCCCTACTCGTTGTTCTGGGCCGTGGAGGGCCGGGGCCGAAAATCGGTCACCCTCGATTTGCGCCAACCCCGGGGCCAAGAGCTGTTTCGGCAACTGGCCTCCCACACCGACGTACTGTGCGAGAACTTCCGTCCCGGCACTCTGGAGCGCTGGAACATCCACCCTGGAGCGTTGCCTCGCCGCTTGGTCACCGTGCGCATTAGCGGATACGGCCAGGACGGCCCCAAGTCGCTGCTCCCCGGCCTCGACCGCAACGGCGTGGCCTACGGCGGACTGCTTCACCTCACCGGCGAGCCCGACCGCTCCCCCGTGCGCCCCGGCGTCACTGTTGCCGACTACCTCACCGGGGTGTTCGCCGCCCAGGCTGCCACCGCTTTGTTGTATGACCGGGACATCGGCGGTAGCGGGGAGGGTGGGGTGATCGACGCCTACCTGTACGGCTCGGTGCTGCGCATCATGGAGTGGACCCACGCCGCCTACCACAACCTCGGCCTGGTGCGAAACCGCGTCGGCAACCGGGTCGACCACTCGGCTCCGATCAACAACTATCCCAGCCGTGACGGCCGCTGGGTGTGCATCACCGCGGCCACGCAGGCCAATTTCGCCCGCCTATGCACTGCCATGGACCGACCCGAGCTGATAGAGGATCCCAAATTCGCCACCGCCAACGCCCGAGTCGCCAACGGCGGCGAGATCAACCAGATCGTGAGCGATTGGACCGCCCTGCTCGATGCCGCCGACATCGAAGCCCGCTGCGTGGCTCACGATGTGCCTGCGGCCACCGCCTACGACGCCGCCGACATCGCCAACGATCCCCATGTCATCGCCCGCGGTGACCTCGTTGCCATCGACGACCCGGTGGTCGGCCCCCTACGCCAGCAAGCTCCCTACCCCCGCTTTGACGGCCAGCCGCCTCCCGTCCCCACCGGCGCCCCCCGAGTCGGCCAGCACACCGACGAAGTGCTCACCGAGTTGTGCAACCTCAAGCCCGACGAGTTGGCCTCCCTGCGAGCCGACGGCATCATCTGACCATGCCTGCTACCGCTGATGCCCCGGCGCTGGAGCTCGACGTGGGACGGCTGCGGCGGCATCGCTACGCCAAACTGCAATTCCAGATGGCCGCCGACGGCCTCGACGCCCTGGTGCTGCTCCACGGCCCCCATGTGGCCTACGCCACCGACTGCCTCCCCAAAGGGGCCGACGCCACCCACGCCTCGGCCAATCGCCCTGTGGCTGTGGTCGTCGCCGACCATCCTCAGCCCTGCCTGCTGGGTGGCGACCCCGACGGCCTCCCTGTGGATCACCATCCCGCTGTCTGGCCCGACATCGACGAGGGTGCCGCCGACCTCGGCGCCCAGCTCGACGCAATCCTCGGCCAACATGCCCGTGGCGGACGCGTCGGCATCGACCTCATGACCGGGGCCATGCGCCGAACCGGCGTGCTGTCGGCCGCGGAGATCGCCGATGCCGCCAACACCATGGCCGCGGTCAAGCTCCGCAAGACGGTCGACGAGCTGGCCTGCATCCACCAGGCCCAATCCCGCACCAACCGGGCCATGGCCTCGGTGTACGAAACCCTGGTCCCCGGCGTGCGCCGCAGCGAGCTGGCCGCCGTGTTCCTCCGCCGCCTCCGGGAAGAGGGCATCGACGCCAACATGATCGACGTTATCTTCCAGCCCATGGCTCGGCGCATGGCCGACGGCCCCCGCACCACCACTGGCCACCTTGCTTTCCCCACCTGGTCGGGCGATCCCGTCTACGCCGAGGACGACCTCATCTGGGTGGACTCCGGCAGCGACTACCACGGCTACGCCTCCGACTTTGGCCGCACCTGGACGGTCGGCCGCCCGCCCACTCCCGCTGAGCAGCGCTGCTTCGAGCGGTGGCTGGCGGTCATGGACGCGGCCTACGGCGCCATTGCCCCTGGCGCCACCTTCGCCGAGGTGTGCGCTGCGGCCACCGCTGCTGACGCCCCCTACCGAACCGACGGCGACCGCCCGTGGATGCCGCACTTCTACCTCGTTCACGGGGTGGGCATCGAGAGCGCCGAGATGCCCTTCTTGGGCACCGACAACGGCCCCGACTTCGACGCCGCCCACACTCTGGAGCCCGGCATGGTGTTGGTGCTGGAGCCCGCCATTTGGGAAGACGGCACCGGCGGCTACCGGGCCGAAGAGATTGTGGCCGTTACCGAGGACGGCTGGATTCCTCTGGGCGGCGGCTACCCCTACGATCCCTTCGAGGTGCCTCGATGACTCATCGCCCTTCGACCCACATCGAGGTGCCGAGATGAGCCTGCACCTCCAGCGTCGGGCCCGTGCCGTCGACTCCCTGGCCGCCGCCGGCATCGACATGCTGGTCGCCGGTCGCCAAGACCACATCAACTACGTCACCGGCGCCCACCAGCTCTGGACCGCTGGCACCCGTCCGTTCGGACCGGTCTGCACCCTCAATACCGCCACCGGCGAGATCTTCCTGCTGTCCACCTGGGACGAGGGCGTCCCCAGCGACATCGATCTCGACCACCTCCAGGGCATCACCTGGAACGGGGGGATCATCTACCAGCGCCTGGCCGCCAACCCGGGGATGGCCACCGCCCGGAGAGTGGGGGTCGACGCCTGGTCGCCGGGCATGGCTGGCCTGATCAGCGCGGTCGCTCCCGAAGCCGAGATCGTTGCCGTCGACGACATCTTGTTGCGAGCCCGTCGCACCAAGCTGCCCTCCGAGGTCGACGCCATCCGGGCCGCCTGCGCCGTGGCCGCCGAAGCCGTGGCCGCCGCCCTCGCCCATCCCGGCACCGATGCCCAGCGTCTGGCCGCCGGGGTGGAGGTCATGGCCCTGGCCGGATCGTCCACCCCCGCCGCCGAGCCCCGAGTCGAGGGCCCCATGGTCGATTTCAGCTGCATCCGCTCCCACTACGAGGGCGGCCTGGGCCGCACCGCCAGTGGCGCCCCGCCCGCCTCCCGGCCCCACGCCGCCCTGATCGCCGCCTGCGTTCCCGGTGCCACCGGCCAAGACCTCCGCCGAGCCGCCCCCGACGGCGATTGGCTGGTGCGAGGAAGCGGCATGGGCTTCGAGCCCCCGGTGATCAACCACCGCTACGGCGCCAGCGAGATCCTCGAGGCCCACATGGTGCTCAGCGTGAGCGCGGGCACCGGCGAGGAATATGCTCGCGACACGGTTCTCGTCACCGAATCAACACCCGAAATCCTCTCCCCGGAGGAGCCATGACCCTCGACTACGACGCCTACGACGCCGACAACCACCTCTACGAGCCCATCGACGCCTTCACCCGCCACCTTCCTGAGCGATACCGCACCGCCATCCGCTATGTGGACATCGAGGGTCGCACCAAGATCGCCATCAACAACAAGATCAGTGAGTACATCCCCAATCCCACCTTCGAGGTGGTGGCCGCTCCCGGCGCCTGGGAGGATTACCACCGGGGCAACAACCCCGATGGCAAGACCCTGCGGGACTTCACCGGCAAGCCCATCCGCTGCCTGCCCGCCTTCCGCAACCCCGAAGACCGCGTCAAGCTGCTCGACGAACAGGGGGTGTACGCCACCCTGCTGTTCCCCACTCTGGCCTCGCTGCTCGAAGAGCGGATGAAGGACGACATCAACCTCACCCACGCCGCCATCTCGGCTTTCAACCGCTGGATGCTCGAAGAGTGGACGTTCAACTACCACGACCGCATCTTCCCCACCCCGATCATCACCCTGCCCGACCCCCGCCGGGCCATCGAGGAGCTGGAGTGGGCCGTGGACAACGGCGCCCGGGCTGTGCTGATTCGTCCCGCCCCGGTGCCCGGCGTGCGGGGGTCGCGCTCCATGGGCCTGCCCGAGTTCGACGATTTCTGGAATGTGGTGGAGCAAACCGGGATCCTGGTCACCTGCCATGCCTCCGACTCCGGCTACGACGATCGGGCCAGCGCCTGGGAGGGCGGCCGCGACGAATTCCTGCCGTTCAAGCCCGCCGCCTTCCGCACGGTCATCAGCCATGGCCGGCCCATCTTCGACACCATCGCGGCGATGATCTGCCACGGGCTGTTCGAGCGCCATCCCAGCGTGCGGGTGGCCTGCATTGAGAACGGCTCCACCTGGGTGGCCCCGCTCATCGAGGAGCTGGCCATCACCTACGGGAAGATGCCCCAGGAGTTCGCCGAAGACCCGGTGGAGACCTTCCGACGCCACATCTCGATCAGCCCGTTCTACGAGGAGGACATCTCCGGACTCATCGATAACATCGGCATCGACCGGGTGCTGTTCGGCTCCGACTTCCCCCATCCCGAGGGCCTCGGCACGCCCCTCGACTTCATCAAGGAAGTGGAAGACCAAAGCCCCGAAGGCCAGCGCAAGGTCATGTCGGAAAACCTCAAAGAGCTCCTCACCCTTCGCCCTGCCGCATGAGCGAGCAAACCGAGTCAGCCACGGATTCGAGCGTCTTCTCGCGCACCGACACCGACGAAGCATCCGAAGCCGAGCGCACCAAGGGCCTGATCGAACCGGTCGCGCTGGGGGAGTGGATGGACAACCAGGGCCTTCCCGGCCAAGGCGAGCCCATCACCAGCCGGTTCATCTCCGGCGGCGCCTCCAACGAGATCTTCGAGATCTGCCGGGGCGAGCACCGCTGGGCCCTGCGCCGTCCGCCCCGCAAGGTCCCCGACGGGCGCAACGAGACCATGATGCGGGAGTACCGCATCCTGTCGGCTCTGGCCGACACCGACGTCCCCCATGCCCGAGCGGCGGGCGGCACCGACGACACCAGCATCATTGGGGCGGCGTTCTACCTCATGGACTTCATCGACGGCTGGTCGCCCATCAGCGAGCCCGGCTGGCCCGAGCCGTTTGGCTCCGACATGGACGCCCGCCCCGGCCTGGCCTACGAGCTGGTGGATGCCATTGCCCGGCTGTCCAAGGTCGACTGGCAGGCCAACGGCTTGGAGGGGCTCGGCCGTCCCGACGGCTTCCACGAGCGCCAGGTCGATCGCTGGTACGCCCACCTCAACCGGTTCAAGTTCCGCGACATCCCCGGCCTCGACGAAGCCGGCGACTGGCTTCGGGGCCGCACGCCCCGCAGCTACACGCCCGGCATCATGCACGGCGACTACCAGTTCGCCAACGTGATGTTCCACCACGGCGCCCCCGCCCGGATGGCCGCCGTCGTCGACTGGGAGATGGGCACCGTGGGTGACCCGCTGCTCGACTTGGCCTGGGTGGTGATGAACTGGCCCGAAGACGAGGACGGTCGCCCTTCAGTGGGCTACGTCGACTACGACGGCCTGCCCTTCCGCGACGACCTGCTGGAGCGCTACGCCACCATGTCGGGCCGCGACGTCGACGAGATCGACTACTACGTGATCCTGGCCCGATTCAAGCTGGCCATCGTGCTGGAGGGCGGCTACGCCCGCTTCGTGGCCGGCGGCGCCGACAACCCCCGCATGGAAGCCTTCGGCCGCGTCGTCCTCGACCTGGCCCGCGACGCCGCCGCCCTCGCCCAAACCACCAACCTCTAGCGCCCGCCCGATTAGGGCCTTAGACGTCCCACACCACCGAGAGGGTGGCGGGGGCGCGGAAGGCGAGGCCAGCGATGTTGGGCGGCTCGGCGTCGAGGTCGAGGCGCAGACCGGGGAGACGGTCGAGCAGGTGCTCCAGCACCGCTCGCATCTCCATACGGGCCAAGTGGATTCCCAAGCACAGGTGGGGCCCGGTGGCGAAGGCTATGTGCGATTTCGGCTGCCGGAAAATGTCGAACACCTCCGGGTCATCCCAGCGGGAAGGGTCGTGGTTGGCCGATCCCAGGGAGGTGTTCACTGCCGTCCCGGCTCGAACCTCGATGCCGTCCACCACTGCGTCGGCTGTCGCGGTGCGGGAAATGCCGGTCAGGGGCGCCTCCCACCGCAGCGCCTCCTCTACCGCGGCGGTCACCAGCGACCGGTCGGCCCGCACCGCGTCGAACTGGTCGGGATTCGAGAGCAGCCCCACCATCATGTTGCTGGCCGCCCGGTAGGTGGTCTCCGCCCCTGCCGGTAGCAGCAATCGGCAGAAGGCGATGATCTCGTCGTTGGTGAGCCGCTGGCCGTCCAGTTCGGCGTGAGCCAGCAGGCTGATCAGGTCCTCTTGGGGCCCAGTCCGCCGATCCTCCACCACCGGCTCCAGGTAGTCGTACAGCCATTGCGACGCCGCGAACCCCCGCTCGATCTGAGAGGCCATGTTGGTGATCTCCACCGCCCGGCGGTAGAAGGCGGGCAGATCAGACTCCGGCAGCCCCAGCGCGATGGCGATCACGTGTACCGGGAACACGAACATCAGCTCGTGTACCAGATCGGCCCGCCCCCGGCTCACAAAAGCGTCGATGTAGTGGTCCAGCACCGGGTTCACGATCTCGTGCTCCCACCGCTCCATCTCCCGGCGGGTGAACGCCTGCTGGATCAGCTTGCGGTACTGCCCGTGCTCGGGCTCGTCCATCTCCAAGATGGTGTGGCCCATTACCAGCCCCATCGATTCGGCGTAGCCCGCCGATGAGAACGTGGCCCCGTCCCGCAGCACCGCCTCCACCCCGTCGTACGAAAGCACGTTCACGATGTCCCGATCGCCGGCCATCAGATCGCTCACGCTCACCGCCCCCAGCATCTGCGACACGCTGCCCCGGTGAACCGGGCACTGGGCCAGCAGCTCGGTGTACACGTCGTAGGGGTTGATGGAGTGCTCGGCCCCCTGGGCTTGGTCGAAGGCGTCAAACGGGTCGTACCCTTCGTCACCGGGTTCGGGGGCTCGGGCGGCCGCTAAAATTTCGCCCGGAGTCATCTCGAACTTCATATTGAAACACTGTAAATCCAACCCAGAGAGTGCGGTAGTGCCATGGCCATCGATTTTTCTGTCGAGCCCGAATTCCAAGAGAAGCTCGACTGGATGGACACCTTCGTCACTGAGGAGATCGAGCCCATCGACCTCTACTTCCGGGGCGAGGTCAACCCCTTCGACCGCACCAACGAGACGGCCGACGCCCTGATCCGACCGCTCCAGAAGCAGGTGCAGGACAAGGGCCTGTGGGCTTGCCACATGGGTCCCCACCTGGGCGGGCTCGGCTACGGCCAGGTGAAGCTGGCCCTGATGAACGAGATCCTGGGCCGAGCGCTGTGGGCCCAGGTCGTGTTCGGCTGCCAGGCCCCCGACTCCGGCAACGCCGAGATCATCGCCCATTACGGCACCGACGAGCAGAAGGAGCTGTACCTCCAGCCGCTGCTCGACAACAAGATCTCCTCCACCTACGCCATGACCGAGCCCCAGGGCGGCTCCGACCCCAACTACTTCACCTGCCGGGCCCACCGCGACGGCGACGAGTGGGTCATCAACGGCGAGAAGTGGTTTGCCTCCAACTTCAAGTACGCCAGGTTCATGATCGTCATGCTCATCACCAACCCCGACGTGTCGGTGTACCGGGGCTCGTCGATGATGCTGGTGCCCACCGACACCCCCGGCATCGAGGTGGTGGCCAACGTCGGCCTCGGCACTGAGGATCTGGAAGACGGCGACCACGCCTATCTCCGGTTCAACGACGTGCGGGTGCCGGCCGAGAATCTGCTGGGCGACGAGGGATCGGGCTTCAAGATCGCCCAGACCCGCCTGGGCGGCGGCCGGGTCCATCACGGCATGCGCTCGGTGGGGGTGGCCCAGCGGGCCCTCGACATGATGTGCGAGCGGGTGCTGTCCCGAGAGACCAAGGGCTCGCTCATCGGCGAGAAGCAGTCCATCCAGCACTGGATCGCCGACTCCTGGATCCAGATCCAGCAATTCCGCCTCCAGGTCCTCCACTGCGCCTGGCTGATCGACAACGAGGGCGACTACGCCAAGGTCCGCCAGCACATCGCCGGCGTCAAGGTGGCCACCCCCAAGGTGCTGATCGACGTGGTGTACCGGGCCATGCACGCCCACGGCTCACTCGGCGTGTCCAACCTCATGCCCCTCACCTCTATGTGGATGAGTGGCCCGGTTATGGGCATCGCCGACGGCCCCACCGAGGTCCACAAAGACACCATCGCCAAGCAGATCCTCAAGAGCTATAAGCCCTCCGAGGGCCTGTTCCCCTCTATGCACCTCCCCACCCGCATCGCCAACGCCCGCGCCCACATCGAATCCCGCATAGAGCATGAGATTGCGAATCTCTAAGCCCCAAAAAGACGTTTCAATCTGACACGTACAGGGGATACAGTGAGAGGTGAAGCCGGGGTGGGGGCCAGAGCGGACGAATGCTGTTTTACCCCACCCCGGCTCCATTTTGATCTTACCTGGATAATATGAGAATAGATTGAAATTCTCTGAAATCTATTTTGAGTCAGGTCTCGATGTGGGGACTCGCCCAAAGATGTACGCCAACCCCACTATTCCTAACCCAATCACCACACCCCGCCACGTCCACGAACTGAGAAACAGCCCCGCACTCAACCCCACCGCCACCACGATCATGGCCCCGGCAATCACCTTCGCCCGCCACGGCATGCCCAAACCAGATCGATAGTCGGCCACCAGTTTCCCAACCCCCGGCAGGTTCAACACCCACCGTTCCATGCGCTCGCTCGACCGGGAGAACGCGGCCGCGGCCATGATGAAAAAGATCGTGGCCGGCAGACCGGGAACGATTACCCCGAGGGCCCCCAACCCGACACACAACAGCCCTCCCAGAATCCACAAACCTCGCACCAGCGGGTTGCTGGCCACTTTGGAGTGGCTAAGAGCGGCGGAATCGCCGGACTCAGCCGGCGAGCTCGATGATGTCACTGACAGTTAGGTAGCACAGCAACCCGATCACCAGAACGTTGACTGTGCTCACCGGCCACTTCAGCCGGTGGTCGGCCCGCCAGAACCGTCGGATGCTCAACCCATTGAACACGATGGCCACCAGTCCGATGGGCAGGCTTATGGCCGGTCCCACCGATTCGGCCACCCCCAGCACCGGCAGCAAAAACGGAAGTACCAGATAAGTCAGCAGGCACCGAGTTCCCGACACCACCATCGATTGGCTGAACCGGCGCTCGGCCGTGTTGGGCGCCTCGACTTGGGCCGGAGCGGTGTCAACGGTCATTCGCCCTCAGTCTCCCACTCCCTGTCGGTCTCCGTCTCACTGAATGGCGGGATTCATTAGCATCGACCAACCATGACCCTGCTACCGCGGCTCGCCGCCATTCTGCTCGCCTCGGCCCTTGTCGCTGCCGCCTGCGGAGGCGACGACGACCAGCCCGCGGGCCCCACCCCAGCCCCCACCCCGGCCGCTACCGCCGAGCCCGACCCGACGGCAGCCCCCACTCCAGCCCCGACAGCCCAACCCGATACCGCTCCCACCGGCCCCACCTGCGACTGGCCGATGTGGGGCCACGGCATCGACCGCACTTTCTCCTACCCCTGCGATAGCGGCATCAGCCCCGACACCGCCGGCGACCTGCGCCGCATCTGGTACTTCAACACCAGCGACGTGGTCACTGCCGCCCCAGTGGTGGTGAATGGCGTGCTCTATGTGGGCGATTGGGCCGGGCGGTTCTACGCCCTCGACGCCGCCGACGGCACCGAGATCTGGCACTTCGACGCCGAGTACCACGACAACGTGTACGCCGGGCAGATCACCTCTTCGGCCTCTTACACGCTCATCGACGGCATCCCCGCGGTGGTGTTCAACGCCGGACGCACCATCCACGCCCTGAACGCCAGCGACGGCACCGTGATCTGGACCCACGCCCGCGGCGAGCCCGGCTGGCCCACCGAGTTCGAGACCACCCCCATCGTGGCGGACAACCGGGTGATCGCCACCTTCGACACCCACAACGCCCCGCTTCCCGCCGGGGTGGTGGCCGTCGACCTGTCCACCGGTGAAGAGCTCTGGTACTTCGACCTCGAAGGCGGCAGCCACCACGGCTGCGGGGGCGTGTGGGGCTCGCCTTCGGTCGACCTTGAGCGTCGGCTCATGTTCGCGGGCAGCGCCAACTGCCCCACCTCCCCCGACGGGTGGGGCCCCTACACCGAGGCCCTGTTCGCGGTGAACATCGACACCGGCGAGCCGGCCTGGAGCTTCCAGCCCCACCCGCCCAACAACGACGACTCCGACTTCTCCGGCGCCCCGGTGCTGTTCACCGCCAACGGCCAAGACTTGGTCGGCCTCGGCAACAAAGACGCCGTGTTCTACGCGGTGAACCGCGACACCGGCGAGTTGGTGTGGTCCACCCGGGCCACCGCCGACAACGTGATCCGCCCCAATTTCTCCAGCGGCGGGTTTATCGGCCCCGCCGCCTACGCCGACGGGATCATCGCCGGCGGCACCGGGGTGGCCGACTGCCCCTGCATGCACGCCTTCGATGCCGCCACCGGCGACATCGTCTGGCAACAGCACGCCGTCGGCCCCACGTACTCGCCCACCACTGAGGTGAACGGGGTGGTGTTCGTGGGCTCGCTCGACTTCACCCTGCGGGCCCTGCGCCTCGACGACGGCGAGGTGCTGTGGTCCGACGAGCTCACCGGGCTCATCTCTGGGGGAGTGGCCATCGTCGGCGACGACATGTGGGCGGTGGCCGGCTTCCGCGAGCCCGGATCAGCCGGCCCATCGGAGACCTCAGGGGTGTTCCGCTACACCATCGCCCCCGACGTGGAGGCCGCCGAGCAAACCGCGCCCGAAGAAGAGCCCGAGCCCGAAGCCGGCCAGGTCCGCCTGGTGGGGGCGTCGGGCCGCTGCATCGACGCCCCCTGCGACGTCGGCTTCGACTTCAAGACCCCGCCGCCGGGCACCGACCCCAAGCTCACCCTGTCGATCCAAACCGACCCCTTCGAGCTCACCGTCACCTCCAGCGGGCTGGGCGATCCCGCCGCTTGGCTCCGAGAGGGGAGCGACGCCGCCGCAGTGGGGGCCTCGGCCTATGGCGTGCTGGTGTCTGAGCGCGACGACCGTCCCTCGGGCGGCTACCTGTGCGTGCTCGAAGAAGACGGCGGCTGCATTGCCCGCACTGTGCCCCGCCCCGGTGCCTCCTACAACCGCATCAGCCTGCTGGCCCTCAACGACACCACCACCATTCCCGGCCCCGCTGACGGATTCGACCGCCTGGTGGCCAGCATCGGCTTCAACCCGCCGTTGCAAACCGAGCCCCTCGACCCGCCCACCTATCTGGTGTTCAGCCCCCAGGGCAACAACCTGGTGGTGTACGGCGACAACGGTGGCGTCCAGCGCCTCATTACCAACGCCCGTGAGGATCCCAACGGCCGAGACATCAACGGCCAGGTGTGCTTCACCGGCGACGGCCGGTTCATCGCCGGCGAGGACACCGGTCAGCCCGAGATCCCCGCCGGGTTCGGCATCTTCCAGCTCGAAGGCAGCACCCTGGGCATCCTCACCGCGACCCAGATCGGCAAGCTCACTCCCGACTTCGAGGATGCCGACAGCCAGCCCGAGCCCTACGGCTGCGCCTTCCTTCCCGATGGGCTGCTGCTCACCACCGATGTGGGCAATCAGTCGTCCGGACCGGGCACTGGCCAGCTCACCGTGTGGTTCCCGCCCTATGACGATGCCCGCTGTGTGGTGGCCGACGACATCGCCACCGCCCAGCAACTGGCAGTGGACGGAAACGGTGTTCTGGTGGCCTCGGCTCGCCCCCCCACCACCGGGATCTGGCGTTACGCCAACCTGCCCCAAAGCGAGCAGGAGTGCGACCCCGCGGCAGTCACCGCCGAGCTGTTCATCGCTCCCGGTGACGGCCTTGGCCTCACCAGCGGTATCGCAGCCGACGGCCGAGGCGGTTGGTACGTGTCCGATGTCGTCACCGGCCATATCAACCAGTACGACGGCGACGGCACCTATGTCCGCACCGTGCTGGCGCCACCCCCTGGCGAGGGCCTGGGTACCGAGCCCATCAGCACCGGATCCCCGCTGGGCGTCGCCGTGGGCCTCGACGGCACCCTGTACTACGCCGACTTGGCCCTGGCCCTAAACGACAGAGGTATCGGCCCCGCAGGTGGCCAAGGCACCGTCCGGCGCATCCGCTTCGACGCCGACGACCAGCCCCTGCCGCCGGAGACCATCGACTACGGCCTCAACTTCCCCGACGGCCTCGGCGTTCTCCCCATCCCATGAGCGCCACGATGAGCCGTACCGGCCGCTTGGCCTACCATTCCCGCTGATGCGAATAAAGGTTGACACCGAGCTCTGCCAGGGTCACGGGCGCTGCTACATGCTGGCCCCCGACCTGTTCGACGCCGACGACGACGGCTACTGCGAGCCCACCGACGAGCGCCAAGTGGCCCCCGAGCTGGCCGACCAGGCCCGCAGGGCGCTCATGAACTGCCCCGAAAACGCCATCATCCTGATTGAGGAGACCTGATGACCGACGACAAGAAATACTCGCTCGAACCCCCCGAGGTGGCCCGCAATCCCCACGGCACCTATCGGGAGATTCGAGACAACGCCCCGGTAACCGAGCTGGCCGGCCGAGGCCAGTCCGGAGCCGTCACCCTGAGTCGCCACGAGGACGTGATGCGGGCCTTCCAGACCCCCGAGGTGTTCTCCTCCGACCCCGGCGCCGTCGACATCGGCAACGTCCGCCCCCTGGTGCCCCTCCAGATCGACCCGCCCCACCACCGCAAGCACCGCAAGGCGCTCGACCCGCTGTTCGCCCCCAAGCAGATGGCCAAGCACGAGCCCCGGGTGCGGGAGCTGATCCGCGAGCTCATCGACAAGGTGGCCGATCAGGGCCACTGCAACTTCCACCAAGACATCGCCGAGCCCATGCCCTCCACCATCTTCTTGGAGCTGCTGGGCCTGCCGGTCAGCCGGGTGGATGAGTTCCTGGCCCTCAAGGACGGCATTATCCGCCCGCCGGCCCGCTCCATGGAAGAGCGCCGGGAGAAGGTGAAGGCCACTGGTCAGAAGATCTACGCCGCCCTCGAAGAGGTGGTGGAGGCCCGCATGGCCGAGCGCCAAGACGATTTCTTGTCCACCCTCATCGACGCCGAGGTCGAGGGCCAGCCCCTCAGCCGCGACGATGTGGTCGATATCGGGTACCTGTTCTTCTTGGCCGGGCTCGACACCGTGTCGGCCTCACTGGAGTGCATGGTGGCGTTCCTGGCCCAAAACCCCGGCCACCGCCAACAGCTGGTGGACGACCCGTCGTTGATCCCCCACGCGGTGGAGGAGATGCTCCGCTACGAGAGCCCGGTGGCCAGCTCGGCCCGCCTCACCGCCGTCGACACCGAGGTCAACGGCTGTCCCATCTCGGCGGGCACCCGTATCCACCTGTTGATCGGCTCGGCCAACACCGACGAGCGGGCCTGGCCCACGCCCGACCAGGTGGATTTCGACCGCGAGTCTAAAAAGCACATCGCCTTCGGTGCTGGCGTCCACCGCTGCCTGGGGTCCCACCTTGCCCGTATGGAGCTCCGGGTGGCCCTCGAGGAGTGGCACGCCCGGGTGCCCCACTACCGCCTGGCCGACGGCGTCGAGTTGCAGTTCAGCCAGGGCATCCGCCAGATCGACAACCTGGAGCTGGTCTGGTGAGCGAGAACGCCGCGCCGCCCAGCCGCCCCCTCGAGGGCATCCGCGTGGTCGAGGTCGCGAGTTGGATGTTCATCCCCTCCGGCGGCTCGGTGCTGGTCGACTGGGGGGCCGACGTCATCAAGGTGGAGCACCCGGTCACCGGAGATCCCCAGCGGGGCCTCATCACCTCGGGGCTCGTCCCCGGCGGCGCCGGCGGCGTCAACTTCATGATCGAGCAGCCCAATCGGGGCAAGCGCTCCATCGGCTTGAATCTGGCCCATCCCGACGGCCGGGAGATGCTGCTCAAGCTGGTGGAGACCGCCGATGTATTCCTCACCAACTACATGCCCCCGGTGCGCCGCAAACTCCGCATCGACACCGAAGACCTGCGGGAGCGCAACCCCCAGATCATCATCGCCCGGGGCTCCGGCCAAGGTCCTCACGGTCCCGACGCCGAGAAGGGCGGCTACGACGGCGCGTCGTTCTGGGCCCGAGGCGGTATGGGCGCCACCCTGCCGGCCCGTCCCGACGGCTGGCCCATGAGCCAGCCCGCCCCCGCCTTCGGCGACGTGATGGGGGGCATGGCCACCGCCGGGGCCATCGCCGCCGCCCTCTATCAACGGGCTGCCACCGGCGAGCCGTCGATCATCGACGTGTCGCTCTTGGCCACCGCCATGTGGCAGCTCTCCCCCTTGGTGATCGCGGCCAAGCTCTTCGGCATGGACCGTCTCCCGGCCGGTGACCGCACCAAAATGGTCAACCCCGTGGTGAACGCCTACCGCACCTCCGACGACCGCTATCTCAGCTTCATCCTGCTCCAGGCCGACAAGCACTGGGCCCAGCTCTGCGAGTGCATCGGCCGCCCCGAGTTGGCCACCGACCCCAAGTTCATCGACATGGCTGCCCGGGCCGAGAACAACGAGGAGTGCATCGCCATCCTCGACGAGGTGTTCGAATCCCAGCCCCTGTCGTACTGGAAGGAGGCCTTGGCCGACTTCAAGGGGGTGTGGGTGCCGTTCCAGACCCTCAACGAGCTCTACGAAGATCCCCAGGTCGTCGCCAACGGCTATCTCCCGGCCATGACCACCGGCAACGGCCAAGAGGTGCAACTGGTGGCCAACCCGGCCATGTTCAACGAGCAGCCGGTCACCGTCGACCGGGCCCCCGAGCACGGCGAGCACACCGAAACCCTGCTTCTCGGAGCTGGAGTCCCCTGGGACGACATCGCCGCCATGAAGGAGTCGGGGGCAATCCTCTAGCGCGGCGGCTTCGCCGCCTTTTGCGGGTTGCTCGCTACTCCGTCTCGGGCTTGCGGGCCAAAAAGCAGTACAGCGGCGTGAAGATCCCGGTCTTGCCGCCGGCCACATAGGCCTTGGCCGTCTCATCGAGCAGCTCCACAACATCGGCCGAAGCCTTCGGGATGATCCTCAGCCCCTGGGCCAGTTTCGATGCCCCGTGCATCACCTTTCGGCTCAGCGGAATCCGGTGCAAGTCGCTGCCCCGTGTGCCTTTCCCGGTCTCCATGGGCATATACCACGGTGTCGACAATTCCTCGTCCACCACGCCTCGGTCCCGCCCCTCGATGATCTGGAATCCCGCCTTTTCGAGCGCACGATCCACCTCGCTCGTCGTGGCGATGTCCTTGAGTGCGATGCCGTGCCTCAGATCCCGCTTCATGGCCTGGTGCTCATCGTTGTGGGGGTCGAACTTGTCGGTCATGCACATTTCCTGGCCCCAAAACAGGGCGCCGGGCTTCAACACGCGGTAGATCTCGACGAACGCGCCGGCCTTGTCTGGGGCATGACACGTGGATTCGATGGCGTAGGCCCGGTCGAACGTGTTGTCGGCCACCGCGCCCATGTCCATAAAGCTGCACGCGAGGTAATCCACCATGTGGTCGATCCCCGCCTTGGCGTTCAACGCCTTCGTCCTCTCCAGCTGCACTTCGCTGTTGTTGACTCCCGTCACCCGCACACCGGCTTCAGCTACCACCCGGCGCATCGGTCCTCCGATGCCGCAGCCCACGTCCACCACGTTCATGCCCTCGCGCAGATCCAGCTTGTCGATCATCAGCCGCTGATGCCGGATCTTGGAGTCCTCCAGGGTCTCTCGGGGCGACAGGGGAGCGAAGTGCAGGGATTCGCCCCAACCGAACACCATGAACTCGCTGCAAAGGTTGTAGTACTCCTGAACGGTTTCGGCGTGGTTGTAGGCGCTGGTGTCGGTGTTCTCGGCCTGCGCCCGGTCAGTCCATCCTTCGAAGTGCTGCACCCGACGGGCCACGTTCGATCCGCGGTACGCAGCCTTCAGCCTGGTGGGCAGTTTGTGGAGTTGCATGAAGGGCCTTCACGGTAACTGAGGTGAACCGGTCTTTCGCCAATCAATTCCATACCGCCAGGACAAGCCCAATCACGGCGTACGAGATCAACGGGTAACCGAAGTTGATCGCCAACAGTTTCACGCTGCGCCCTTCGAACGCATAGTTCACGCCGTGCGATGTCAACACGAACCCCACCGCGGCCAGCACCCCGAGCCCGAGCCCTTCGCCTGCGTTGGTGGCTTCCATGCCCTGCACCAACAGCGCCAAGCCCAGGGTGAACACGATGGCCAGCACAATGGCAATCACATACGGGTACCACTGCCGAGGCGTCCCCTTCATGGCCTCGATGTCCTCGGTGGTCATCCCGGTCTCGGCCATCCACGGCTTGGCCAAGGTGCCGTACCAGAAGGCGCCGAGCAGTTGGTTGAACACCACGGCGACCAAGATCGCCAGGTAGTTCAGATCGCCGAAATCGATGTTGTCCATGCCCCCATTGTGCCTCAGCCGTCGAACAGAGCGGCGGCGATGGAGGCGGCGATGCGGGGCGGGTCCTGGAAGGGGCCGAAGTGGGTCAGATCGTCGAAGCGCACCAGCGTGGCGTTGGGCAGTTGCTCGGCGATGAGCGGCGCCGCCATGGCCGGCGGGTCGGCGTCGGTGCCCACTACCACCGTCACCGCGGCAGCCACTTCACCCAGCCGGTCGAACGCCGATCGGTCCGGGTTCTCGAAGATGGTGGCCTCCACCTCGCGGGGGCACTTCATGGTCACTGTGCCGTCGCCCCGCTCTCGAAAGCCGTGGTCCACGTAGGCCCGCAGCACCTCGGGGTCCAACAGGCTGAACGGGGGCCGGGACCCGTACCGGTCATATGCCGCTTGGCGCGACTCGAAGATCTCCTTGCGCATTCGGGCGATGTCGCCCAGCGCCTTGACCCCGTCGCGGGGCAGGCTGAACGCCGGAATGGTCACCGGCTCGAACATCCAGGCCCGATCAAAGGTCCCCGGCCGGGCTATCTCGGCCTTCAGGATCGACGCCCCGCCCAGCGAGTGACCCGCCGCCAGCCGAGGCGTGGGATCGATAGCGTCCACGGCGGCCAGCACATCGTCGGCCATTCCGTCCCAGTGGTAGTCCTCATCCGGCCCCGACACGCTGTCGCCGTGGCCCCGGAAATCCAGCGCCCAGCAGCGGGCCACCGACGTCAGCTCGCGGGCCACCGACTGCCACATCTGACCGCAGAACCCGTTGGCGTGGGTCAACAGCACCGACGGCCCTTCGCCGCCCAAGTCGTGCAACGCCACCCGAGCCCCCCTGGTCGAGGCAATCAGCCGGGGCTCGCTCATGGCCGAAAAACCGGGGCCGCTGCGGTGAGAGCAAACATCGGCCCGCAGGTTACGGTTGGCGGCCATGAGCGACAACATCGTCCTGATCGACAACCCCCGCCCCCATGTCCGGCGCGTCACCATGAACCGTCCCGAGAAGCGCAACAGCCTCATCCACCCGCTGCGGGGGGCTGTTCTCGACGCGCTGCACGAGGCCGACCAAGACGACGACGTCAAGGTCAGCATCGTCTGCGGCGCTGGCCCTTCGTTCTCCGCTGGCTACGACCTCAGCGGGGGCAACGAGGGCTATGAGCTGCCCTTCTACACCCCCGGCGGCGAGGGCCAGTGGCCCCGCCACGTGACCGAGGGCTGGATGAGCATCTGGGACCTGGCCAAGCCGGTCATCGCCCAGGTCCACGGCTACTGCCTGGCCGGGGGCAGCGAGCTGGCCACCGGCTGCGATCTGGTCTACATGGCCGAGGACGCCAAGATGGGCTATCCCGCCGTTCGCTTCGGCGTGCCCGACATGCACTTCCACGCCTGGTTCATGGGCATGCGCAAGGCCATGGAGATGATGCTCACCGGCGACTACGTGAGCGGTCTGGAAGCCGTAGAGCGGGGCTGGGCCAACGCCGCCTACCCCGAGGACGAGTTGGAAGACGCCGTGCTCGACATCGCCGAGCGCATTGCCCAAGTGCCCGCCGAACTGCTCCAGATGAACAAGCGGGTGGTCCACCGCCAGATGGAGCACATGGGCATGCGGGCCGGAATTCGGGCCGGCACCGAGCTGTGCGCCCTGGGCACCCACACCCAGGCCATGGCCGACTTCGTGGGCTCCATCAAGAAAAAGGGCCTCACCACCACCCTGTCCGAGCGCGACTCCAAGTTCGGCGACTACCGCACCAGCCACTGACCGCTCTTCCTGACTCTGTCGAGTTGGGCTAGTTTGAGCGGGACAAACGTCAAGGGGGACCGTGATGACTGCTCGTTGGTGGAAGCTGATTCTTGCTGCGCTGGCCGCGCTGGCCCTGGTGGCCACGGCCTGCGGCAACGCCGGGAACGACGACGAAGGGGGCGCACCCGCTGCCACTGCCGCCCCCGCTCCTGAGGAGGCGCCCGATGACGAGCCCGCGCCCGCACCGGAGGAAACTGACGACGAGCCCGCCCCCGAGCCCGAAGCTGAACCCGAGCCCGAGGAGCCCAAAGAGCCCGAGCACCGCCACACCTTTGTGCCCATCTCCGGCGTCCCCGGCGTGAACGACGACGAGATCAAGGTCACCTCCATCGTCACCATCAGCAACAACATGCTGGGCACCAACATCGCGGCCTACAACGACGGCATCGAGGCCTACTTCAACTTCATCAACGACACCGGCGGCATCTACGGCCGCGAGCTGGTGTTGGCCAACAAGCGCGACGACCAGCTGTTCGCCAACCAAGCCGAATCGCTGGCCATGGTGGAGGAGGACGACTCGCTCGCCGCCTTTGTGGCCACGCTGCTGTTCTTCGGGGCCGACACCCTCAACGACGCTGGAATACCCACCTTCGGCTGGAACATCCACAACGAGTTCGCCGACCGGTGGAACATCGTCGGCAATATCGCCCCCAGTTGCATCGGCTGCATCCACCAGCTGTTCCCCTGGGTCGCTCATCAGGTGGGGGCCACCAAGGTCGGGATCTTCGGCTACGGCAACAGCGAGAACTCCAAAGTCTGCGCCGAGGGCACCCGCGACTCCATTGAGCACTACAGCGCTGAGGCTGGCGGCATGACGGTGGAGTTCTTCGACACCTCTATCGAATTCGGCTTAGCCGGCGGCGTTGCTCCCCAGGTCTCGGAGATGAAGGACAAAGGCGTCGATTTCATCTTCACCTGCCTCGACCTCAACGGCATGCGCACCATCGCCCAAGAGCTGGTCAAGCAGGACCACCGCGACCAGGTCACCATGTACCACCCCAACACCTACAACCATGACTTCGTGGCCGCCAACGCCGATCTGTTCGAGGGCGATCTGGTGTTCACCCAGTTCGTGCCATTTGAAGCCGAAATCGACAGCGAGCTCCAGCGGAGGTTCTTCGAGTACACCGCCGACCTCAAGCTCGAAGAGCAGACCATCGTCGGCTGGCTCAACGCCCACCTCTTCTACGACGGACTCCTAGCTGCCGGCCCCGAGTTCGACCGGGCCTCCCTGATGGAGGCGGTGCGCTCGTTTGAGGACTACAGCCACGACGGCCTTACCAACCCCATCGACTGGAACCGCCAGATCGCGCTGCCCAACGACAATCCAGACGCCGACTACGAGTACCGCTGCGTGAACGCCGTCCAGATTGTGGACGGCGCTTTCGTCCAGTGGACCGGTGAGCCCGGCAAGCCGTGGATGTGCTGGGAGGTTGTCCGCACAGACTGGCACGAGCCCGAAGCCCTCACCTTTGTGAACTGACACGGTCTGCTGAGCAGAGGCTGAGCCGACGATGACCGCCAGCGTCCTGGCCGCCGGGGTCCTGGAGGAAACCATCCGGGCCTTCTTCCAGGGCCTGCCCATCGGCGCGGGGTTCGCCCTGGTGGCCATGAGCTTCGTGCTCACCTACAAGACCTCCGGCGTGTTCAATCTGGCCTTTGGGGCTCAGGCCTTCATCAGCGCCGCCACTTACTACGAGCTTCACGTGCGGCGCGACTGGTCCATTTGGTTGGCGGTGCTGGTCGCCGTGGTGCTGGTGGCCCCGGTGCTCGGCCTGCTGCTGGAGCGGCTGATCTTCCGCCATGTCCACGCCGCCTCCGCGGTGGCCAAGCTGGTGATCTCGCTCGGCCTTCTGGTGGCGTTGCCCGAGTTGTTCAAGCTCATTGTCGACTACAACCGCGAGCAGCCCTTCGGGGCGGTGGGCATCATTCCCGACGGCACCACCGTGTACCGGCTGTTCGGCCGGTACCCCGTCACCCGCGACGAGATCGCCGCCTTCGTCATCGTGGTGGCCGCCTCGCTGGCCCTGGCCGCCCTGTTCCGCTACACCCGCTTGGGCTTGCGCATCCGGGCGGTGGTGCAGAGCCCCCGGATGACCGAGCTCAACGGGGTCAACGCTGACTGGGTGTCGTCGGGCTCGTGGATGCTCTCCAGCTTCTTTGCCGGTCTGGCCGGCGTGCTGCTGGTGCCCACCACGTCATCGCTGGGCACGGTGCTGGAGCCGACCGGGTTCTTCCCCATTGTGATCTCCGCGCTGGCCGCCGCTGCGTTGGGCCGCCTGGTCAGCCTTCCCGCCGCCCTCCTTGGCGGCTTGGCCCTGGGGGTGGTCACCACCCAGATGCGCACCCACGTGCCTCGAGACAACGTCATCTTGGCCGAGTTGCAGGGACCGGCGCTGCCCTACGTGATGCTGTTCGCCATCATCGTGTTCTGGCCCGCCATCCGCCGCCAGGTCGCTGGGGCCGACCCCCTATTGGGGGTATCCCCGCCCCCGCCCGCGCTAGCTGCCACCAGCCGCAGCCGGGGCATGACCATCTACACCCGGGTCATGGCCTTGGCCTTCTTCACCGCGGTGGGCATCTGGACCTTCGGCTACGCCAACAACTTCTGGATATCCCGTATCACCCATTCGGTGATCTTCTCGATCATCTTCTTGTCGATCGTGGTGTTCACCGGCCTCGGGGGCCAGATCGCGTTGTGCCAGGTGACCTTCGCCGCCATCGGCGCGTTCGGGGCCATGCAGTTCGCCCAGCGCTGGGATGTATCGGTGATCGTGGGCATGCTGGCCGGCGCGGCCATCGCCGCCGCGGTGGGGGCAGTGCTCAGCATTCCGGTCATGCGCCTGGGCGGCATCTGGCTGGCCATCGCCACCTTGGCCTTCGCGCTTTTCTTCCACGACGTATTGGTGAAGTACGACTGGGTGGGCGGCTCCTTGTTCCACGGCCGCGGCGTTCCCCGCCCCGAGTTCTTCGGCGTCGACTTCTCCAGCCGAGAGAACTTCCTCATCTTGTGCATCGCTGTCTTGGTGCTGGTGGGCGTGCTGGTGATTCTCATCCGCGAGAGCAGCACCGGCATGGCCCTACGAGCGCTGCGGGGCTCGGAGACCGCGGCCGAGTCCATCGGGGTGATCTCCTGGCGGTCCCGGGTCATCGTGTTCTCGGTGTCGGCCGGCATCGCCGCCATCGGCGGGGGACTATTGGCCATGGAGGAGAAGCTGGTGGGATACGAGTCCAATTACGACCCCCAGACCGGACTGTTCTGGCTGGTGATCGTGGTGGTGCTCGGGGCCCGCACCGTGGAGGGCGGCATCCAGGCCGGTGTCGCCTTCGTCATCTTCCCCGAGCTGGTGCTCGACCGCTGGCTGGGGCTCCACGGGGCGTGGCGGTATGTGCTGTTCGGCTTCGCCGCCATCTCCTTTGCCCGCCATCCCGAGGGCCTGCTCGAGCACGGCAAACGCCGATCGCAGGCCATGATGCAGCGCATGTTCGCCCGTCGCCAACCGGCGATGGCCGCAGCCACCACGGGGCCAGCAGTACCCACCGCGGCCGACCCGGAAGGTGAGCCATGAGCCTGCTAGTGGCCGACGGCATCACCAAGCGGTTCGCGGGTATCACCGCCCTCGACGACGTACATGTCGCGGTCGAAGAAGGGGAGCGGGTGGGCCTGATCGGTCCTAATGGTGCGGGCAAGACCACCTTGTTCAACTGCCTGCTGGGCCTGCTTCGCCCCGACGCCGGATCGGTGAGCTTCGACGGCCAAGACATCACCGGCCTGCCCGTCTACCGTCGGGCCCGTCTCGGCATCGGTCGCACCTTCCAGCGGGTGGAGCTGTTCAGCGGGTCGTCGGTGCGCGATCACCTGTTATTCGCCCACCGCATCCGCAGCGGCACCGGAGCCCTATGGAAAGACCTGATCGGCCTGGGCCTGCCCAAGTCCGCCGAGATCGAGCGGTGCGACGCCCTTCTGGAAAGCCTTGGCTTGGGCGGGATGGGCGACGAGCCCATCGAGGCTCTCAGCTTGGGCCAGAGCCGGTTGGTGGAGGTGGCCCGGGCGCTGATGACCCAGCCCCGGGTGGTGCTGCTGGATGAGCCCTCCTCGGGCCTCGACCGGGCCGAGACCAACGCACTGGCCGACACCCTGGCTCGCATCCAGTCCGAACAGGGCTTCGGCATGCTGCTGGTGGAGCACGATGTGGAACTGGTGGCCTCGTTCACCGAGCGCACCTACGTGCTCGACTTCGGGAAGCTCATCACCCACGGCCCCACCCCCGACGTGATGCGCGATGACCAAGTGCGGGCCGCTTACCTGGGCGACTTTGTGGCAGGCACATCATGAGCGACGCTTTAGAGCCCACCGCTGCCCCCACCGCCGCTGAGTCCCCTGCTGGCGCCACCGTGGCTGCCCCCGCACCGCTGGTGATCCCCGTGTTGGAGCTGCGCCATGTCAACGCCGCCTACGGACCGTTCCGAGCCCTGTTCGACGTGTCGCTCACGGTGGGGGAGGGCGAGACCGTGGCGCTTTTGGGCCGCAACGGTGCGGGCAAGACCACCGTGGCCCGGGTGGCCAGCGGTCTGGTGGAGCCCACCGCGGGCGAGGTGATGGTCGACGGCAACGACTTCACCAAGGCGCGGGCCCACCGCTACGCCAAGGCCGGGGTGGTCCACGTGCCCGAGGGTCGGGCCGTGTTCTCCGACTTCACGGTGGAGGAGAACCTCACCCTGGCCTTCTCCCGCACTCACGACCGCTCCGGGGTGCGCGACGCCCTCAGTCGGGCCTTCGACCTGTTTCCTCCCATCGCCCAGCGCCGCCGTCAGATCGCTGGCACCCTCTCCGGCGGCGAGCAGCGCATGCTGGCCATGGCCCGGGTGCTGGTGGAGACCCCCCGCCTGCTCATCGCCGACGAGCTCTCGCTGGGCTTGGCTCCCATCGTCACCGACGATGTCTACGCCGTGCTGGCCCGAATCCGCGAGGCCGGCACCTCGTTGCTCATTGTGGAGCAGCACATGAGCCATGCCTTGGCCCTGTGCGACCGGGCCATCCTCCTCGACCACGGCGCCATCACCTGGCAGGGCCCGTCTGCCGAGGCCGCCGACACCCTGGCCGCCACGCTGTTTGATACCGGCGGCGAATAGTCAATACTGGGGCCATGGTGCAGACCAACGCCGTTGAGTTCGATCCGTTCAGCCGGGACTTCTTCGACGATCCCTACGATACCTACGCCGACCTGCGGGAATACGCCCCCTGCTATTACAGCGAGCAGTACGACTTCTACGCCCTGAGCCGCTTCGACGACGTGGTGGCCGCTCACCGCGACTACGCCACCTTCAGCTCCACCCACGGCCAGACCTATGAGCAGCTTTCGTCGGGCGAGCCCGCCGACATGGGGTCGATCATCTCGATGGACCCGCCCGAGCACACCCGCTACCGGGCACTGGTGTCCCGCTCGTTCACCCCCCTCTCCATCGGCAAATACGAGGACCTGGTGCGCGACATCATCAGCGGCTATCTCGACCCGCTCATGGGCCGGCGCCAGTTCGACATCCTCGAGGAGTTCGCCGCCCCGTTCCCCGTTGAGATCATCTCCACCATCTTGGGCGTGCCCGCCGAAGACCGACAGCAGATCAGGCATTGGACCGACGAGATGCTCCACCGCGAGGAGGGCTCGGCCATGGGCAGCCAGACCGCCGCCGAAGCGGGCATGGCCCAGGGCATGTACCTGTACCAACTCGTGCAGAAGAAGCGGGAAGAGCCGGCAAACGACATGCTGTGCGAGTTGATCGAGGCCGAGGTAGAGACCGAAGACGGAGCCACCACCCACCTCGACGACGCCGAGATCGCCGGGTTCGGCACGCTGTTGGCCGCCGCCGGATCGGAGACGGTCACCAAGCTGGTGGGCAACGCCGTGGTGTTGTTCGGCCGCTACCCCGACCAATGGGCCAAGGTGCTCGACGACCCCGGCGTCCTTCCCAACGCCGTGGAGGAGATCCTCCGCTACTGGGCGCCTTCGCAGTACCAGGGCCGCTACTCCATGGTCGACTCCGAATGGCACGGGGTGACCATCCCCAAGCACAAGCCGGTGTTTTTGATCACCGGGGCGGCCAACCGGGATCCCCGCCGCTACGACGATCCCGACCGCTTCGACATCACCCGTGAGCCGGGTCTCGCCGTGGGCCTGGGCCACGGCCTCCACGTATGCCTGGGCGCGGCCCTGGCCCGGTTGGAGAGCCGGGTGGCCATCGAGGAGATCGCCCGTCGCTGGCCCGCCTTCGAGGTGAACGAGGATGGCCTGCGCCGGGTGCAGATGTCGAACGTGGCCGGCTACTCGTCGGTGCCGATCACCGTCTCCTAGCCGACAAACAAAACGACCCCCGCCCAGCTGCCGCCGGACGGGGGTCGCCTCGATTCAGTCGGCTAGTTGCCGAACGTGCCGGTCTCGCCCTCGAAGGAGATCACGTCGCTGACGGGCACGTAGCGGGCGCCGTCGGCGTCCACCACCAGCTCTTCCATGCGACCGGCTTCCACCATGTAGGAGTCGTTGGCTCCGTCCATGCGCCGCGGGGAATTGCCCAGCGCGCCCCGAGAGTCGAAGTCCATCTGCCACATGGCCCGCATCAGGTTGGTCCGGTTGATGCCGCCGTCCATGCTGGCCGCGTCCAGCAGCACCTCGTGCAGCACTTCGCCGAAGATGTAGCCCAAGGCGTGGGAGGCGGCTTCGGGATCGATGCCCTGTCCCTCCAGCGCGCTGCGCACGAACTGCACCCATTCGTCGTCGGCCAGCGAGGCGTCAGACACGTCCTTTTGGGTGTTCACCATGCGGACCCCGTTGGCCAGCGGCCCGATGGGCACCCAGAACAAAGCAATGCTCTGGCACCCGTTGGCTACCAGCATCATCGGATCCCACGGGAGGCTGGCCACGGTGGCCACCGCCTGCGGGCAGAAGGCCCCAGAAGAGGCCACCACCAGCACGTCGGCGTTGCTGGCCGCCAAATTGATCACGTCAGCGCCCACCGAGTCGGCCTGAGGATCGTGCTTGATCTCATCCACCACATCGATCCCGTGTTCGGCCGCGCATTCGTTGAAGGCCACCCGCCATGCTTCTCCGGCGTCGTTGCCCAGCGCCAGAACGGCGGCTGTCGCGCCCGAGCCGATCTCGTCGGCGATGTGCTGGCACCACACTCGGGACTCGGTCTCATACGACATCAGCGCGCCGGTGGTCCATGGGTAGTTCGTGGGGTCGCCCCACTCGGGCAGACCGGTCAGGTTGAACAGCTGCGGGATGCAGTTCTCGTTCAACAAGTCGTGGACGGCCAGGTTGTTGGGGCTGCCCAGGATCCCGGCGAATCCCAGCAGGTTCTCGACGTCGATCATCTCCTCCACGTTGGTTACCGTGCGGGCCGGCACATAGCCGTCGTCCCGGGCCACCATCACCACGTTGCGGCCCTCGATTGGCCCGACCGCGTCGAAGTAGAGCCCGACGCCGTCGGCGATGGTGCCGAATCCGGCCAGTGCGCCCGACCGGGGCAAGCTGCTGCCGAAGCGGATCTCGGTGTCGGTTACGCCGGCGTAGTTGTCCCATTCATCGGGGCACTCGCCGATGTCGATCACCGCGCCGCCGCCCAACTCCACGATGTTGGGATCAGAGGGCTCCTCCGGCTCGGGAGCGGGCTCGCCCTCGTCCTCCGGCTCGGGAGCGGGGGCGGGCTCATCCTCGTCCTCCGGTTCGGGAGCGGGGGCGGGCTCATCCTCGTCCTCTGGTGCTGGCGCAGGCTCATCGGGCTCGTCGGCCGGAGCCGCGGGTGCCGGTTCGCTCCCCGGCGCGTCATCGTCGTCGTTGCCGCACGCGCTGGCTACCAACGCGAATACAACGAACAGCCCGAACAAGGTTCGCAGGAGTTTCGACATTGAAGAATCCCTTCTGAGATTGGCTTCGAATCAGAAGCAGTCCCGTAACCCTACGCGGGCCAAGTGACAATTGACACCCGTACAGCCCCGAAGAATTCAACCTCCCGGCGGCTGCGGTGCCACCGGCATGAGCCGGCCCTTGAGGCGACGGAACCCGTGGGCCGCCCCGCCCGGCAACGCGAAGATGATGATGATCAACAGGCCGCCCAAGATGGCAGTGCCATACGGCCCCTCCAGGGCCACGTCGGTGCCCGGCAGGGTCTGGGTCTGGCTCGACCAGTGGGGCACGAACTGGATGGCCAAGCCGCCCACCACCGCCCCGTGCAAAGTGCCCGAGCCCCCCACGATCAGTCCCACGATCAGCAGAATGGCCATGGAGAAGCCGAACTCGTCCGGCCCCACGAACCCCGAGTGCATGGCCAGCATGGTCCCGGCCACCCCGCCCACCGCCGCGCTGATGCCGAGGCTCAGCGTCTTGTAGGTGGCCAGGTTCACACCGTTGGCCGCCGCTCCCAGTGGGTTGTCCCGAATCGCCACCAAGGCCCGCCCCACTCGTCCGGCCAGAATGTTGCGCACCAGCCAGAAGCACACCAACGCCATGATCACCAGCAAGAAGTACTTGTACACCGCTTCCTCCTGGCGGCCGGTCAGCCCGTCGGGCACCCGAGAACCCACCCCCGGGATGGCGTGCAGCCACTCGGTGATCTTCTCAATGGGCGCCCATGTCGGTGCCTCCAGGTCGCTGTCGATCAGCAGCCCATTGCTGCCCCCGGTGCGGTCGGCCACGTTGTCGAGGCGGATGATCGACGGGAACACCGCGGCCACCGCAAAGGTCAACAGCCCCAAATACAGCCCTTGGATGCGCAGCGCGGGCAGTCCGAACAGCACTCCGAACACGAACAGCCCCGGCACCACCACCCCGAGCGTGGCCAGATACGACCAATGAAACTCATTTACCAGCACGGCGGTGAGATACGCCCCCGAGCCCACGAAGAAGCTGTGGCCCAGCGAGAGCTGTCCGCTGTAGCCGGTGGCGATGTTCAACCCCAAAATCGCCACCATAAAAGCGATGGCCTGGCTGAGATTGCCCAGCCCGAACGTGTAGCGGTTGCCAAATATCGTCGGGCTGTAGGTGTCGGCGATCAAAAACGGAACCAGCGCCACCACCAGGGCGAACAGCACCCATCCGATGATTTGGCGCCGCCGGTGCTGGCGGCTGCCTTCGGCCACCACGCCCATCGCCCTCATGCCGGCATCCTTGCGCCCGAAGTCCAATGCACCCGCGTCATACCCGTTCCACCCGGGTCGATCCGAACAGGCCGGTGGGCCGCACCAGAAGCACTACCAAGATCACCGCTACCGCGGTGGCCAGCGCCAGCTCGCTCAAGTCCAAGAACGTCACCAGCAGGTTGCGGGCCAGCCCCACCACCAACCCGCCGATCACCGCGCCCACCATGGAGTCGAGCCCGCCCAACGCGGCGGCGGCCAGCGAGAAGATCAGCACCCGCAGCATGATCGAGGGCTCCAGCAGCAGATCGGGCACCACCAGCGCCCCGCCCAAGGTGCCGATGGCCGCGGCCAGGGCCCACCCGAACCCCAGGGTCGGCCCCACTCGGATGCCCACCAGCCGAGCCGACTCCAGATTCGACGACACCGCCCGAAACGCCAGCCCCACCTTGGTGCGCGACAACAGCAGATACAGCAGCCCCACCACCGCGAACACCGTGCCCAGGTTGCCGATGGTGCGCCAGGTGAGCTGGGCGATGCCCCACTCGATGGGCGCCCCGCTGGGGAACATGCTGGGCAGGCTGCGGGTGCGGAACCCCCACACGATCCCCACCGCCGAGTCGATAATCAACAGCAGCCCCAAGGTCACAATGACAAGGGGCAGTACGTGGTCGGGCGGGAACGGCCGGATGAACACCCGCTCCACGAGCATCGCCACTGCCGAGCTGGCCACCATGGCGCACACCACCGCCACCGCCACCGGCAGGCCCTGCTCCACGCTGAAGATGTAGGCCAAATACACCCCCAGTAGCGCCAGCGAGCCCTGGGCGAAGTTGATGAACCCGGTGGACTTGTAGATCATCACCAGCGCCAGCGCCACCGACGCATAGGTGGCCCCGTCGCTCAGTCCGCGGAAGAACTGGGCCAGCCACAGCTCCCCGTCCGAGAGCTTGTCCAGCGTGATGTCGAACACCCCGAGAACAGAGGCCAAAACACCCATCGCTAATACCCCAGATACGCCCGGCGGACGTTGTCATCGGCGGCCAGCTCGTCGGCGGGGCCCGACAGCGCCACCTCCCCGGCTTCCAGCACATAGGCCACATCGGCCACCCCCAGCGCCAGGCTGGCGTTCTGCTCCACCACCAGCATGGTGGTGCCCGCATCGGCGTTGATGGCGGTGAGCTGTTCGAACAGCGACCGGGTGATCATCGGCGCCAACCCCAGCGACGGCTCGTCCAACAGCAGAAGCGATGGCCGCAGCATGAGGGCCCGGGCGATGGCCAGCATCTGCTGCTCGCCCCCGCTCAGGCTGCCGGCCGTCTGCCCCCGCCGCTCGCCCAGCACCGGGAAGGTCTCGTACCACCGGTCTGCGTCGGCCCGCACCTCAGGGTCGGAGCGCACGAATGCCCCGGCCATCAGGTTCTCCTCCACGCTCAGCTCGGGGAACGTCCCCCGCCCCTGGGGCACATGGGCCACTCCCCGGCGCACGATGTCGGCGGTGCGCTGCCCGGCCAGCTCGTCGCCAGCCAGCTTGATCGACCCCTCGGTGGACACCATGGCGCACAGCGCCCGCAGCGTGGTGGTCTTGCCCGCCCCGTTAGCCCCCAAAATCACCGCGATCTGGCCCTCGGCTACCGAGAAGTCGATGCCGTGCAGCACCTGGATGTCGCCGTAGGCCGCCTTCAGCCCCTGCACCTCGAGATAGGGGGCGCTCATTGCTCGGCTCCCAGGTAGGCCTCCACCACTGCGGGGTCGTTTTGCACTTCGGCGGGGGAGCCCTCGGCGATCTTGGCCCCGAAGTCCAGCACCACCACCTTGTCGGACACTCCCATCACCATCCCCATGTGGTGCTCCACCAACAGCAGCGTCAGCGAGTGCCGCTGGGCCAGTGCCACCAGCAGGTCGGCCAGCTCGCCCACCTCGGTTTGGGTCAATCCGGTGGCCGGCTCGTCCAGCAGCAGCAGCCGGGGCCGACTGGTCAGCGCCCGGGCCAGCTCCACCCGCTTCAACGTGCCGAACGGGAGTCCGGCCGCGGGGTGAAAGGCCACATCGGTCAGCGACAGCTCTTCCAGCGCCTCCCACGCCGTCTGCGTCAGCTCGGCCTCCTCCCGGCTCGAGCCCCACCGCAGCGCGGCCCGCAGCGCTCCGATGTTGGAGCGGTGGTGGGCGCCCACCATCACGTTCTGAAGCACGGTCATGCCCGGCCACAACGCCAGGTTCTGGAAGGTGCGGCCAATGCCCAATCCGCTGATGGCGTGGGCCGGGCGGGCCAGCAGGTCGGCCCCGTCGAAGCCCACCGCCCCCTCCTGGGCGTCGTACACCCGGCTGACCACGTTGAACAGGGTGGTCTTGCCCGCTCCGTTGGGCCCGATCAAACCGCAGATGCTGCCCTCGTCCACGGTGAACGACAGGTCCCGCAGTGCGGTGACCCCCCCGAACCGCACCGTGACCCCCGCCACATCCAACAACGCCATATCCACCCCGACCCTAGTGGTCGGTCACCGACCTAGCCGGGAAGCCTCACCCCCCGACCAGGCTGGCGATGGCCCAGATCACGATCACCAGTCCCACCACGATCATCACCACGCTGCGCCCCACCTTCGGGGTCGCTGGTTCGCCGGGGGCACCCGGCGGGGGAGGTATGTCGGGCCGACCCGTCCGGCGCTTTCGAGGCCCCTCAGGATTGATCAGCGCGGCGATGTTCCCCACCGCTAGCGCACCCCCCAGCGCCAGCAGCAAGAAGGTGATGATCTCCGGCCCGCCCAGCACCCTCCCAGTCTCGCGCCCCGTGCCGCGCGCCTCTTAAATGGGGCGGTGTACCGACACGGCGTAGTCGCCGCCCGCCCACGGCCCTCGCTCCCACGTTGAGTACCGCTCCGACAAGGACAATCCCGCTGCCTCGCAGTCGGCGTCGTAGCGGTCGAGCCCGTAGCCGCCACCCCGCAGCTGGAACCCGGCCACTAGGGCGCCGCCGGGGGAGAGGTGGGCCGCACAGCGCCCTACCACCGCAGCCTCGGTGCCCGGCCCGGTGAACAGCAGCACGTTCCCCGCCATCACCACTGCGTCGAAGGTCTCACCCAAATCAAACGTCGACAAGTCGAGCTGATGCCACCCCAGCTCCGGCGCCTTGGCCCGAGCCCCCGAGATCATCTCGTCGTCGATGTCCACCCCGGCCACGTCGTACCCCCGCCGAGCCAGCTCCACCGCCACCCGCCCTGTCCCACAGCCCGCGTCCAGCACCCGCCCGGAACCACCCAACAGCGAGTCCACAAAATCGGCCTCCCCGTGCGGGTTGTGCCCCTCGGCTTCGAGTCGCTCCCACCGGGCGTCATAGTCCCGCCCCGACATCCGCCCACCCCAAGTCGATCCCACCCGCCGAGCTTGCCACAGGCGGCCTGCCATGGCCCCGCACCAACGCCAGCCAACCTCAGTTTGCAGCGTCTAGCCACTCATCCCTAGTGATTTCGGCTTGCTTTAAGATCTCGTTGATAAGGCCTGGGCCGATGTCCCTGCGGCGTCCGGGATTCGGGATTGGCACCGTATGCCTTTCCTTGCGCATCAGTTCATGTCGCCTGCCAGGAATGGGCCCTTCCCAGCCCATCTTTCTTAGGCGCTTAATCAGTTCTCTCCTGCTGACCGGGACCAGCCTGCCGGTCATGGGGGTGGGGTGAGGTGAATGCCTTTCATGGGGGGAATGTCGTCGTCGCCCTCGGCGAGTTTGATGGCAGCCCAGTCGCGCAAAACTGATTCCAGCTCGGCGAGAGCTTCTTCCTTGGATTCCCCGAATGCCCAAGGACCTTTAAGCCCAGAGATTGTCGCCACAAATCCGTCTGGATCCTGGATTGGTTCAACAGTGGCGTAAGAGACAGCAGCCTCTGCCCACTGGTTGACCAGCTTCTCGAGAGAATCTCCCTCAGCAGCGATGGATCCGAGATCGGTCTGGCTCAAAACAACCTCCGCCACCAACTATACGTACTGATTTGTGACTTCTGGTTGGGGAAAACCGAATCCCTCCATCCCAGGTAGTTCTCACCCGAAAACCACTGTCACAGGCGGCCGGTAGTCTGACGCCGTGGCTTCCCCGACCACCGCCGAGCCCCGCGTGGCCGCCGACACCGGCTATGAGTTCCACCCCGCGGTGGCGGCTTGGTTCGAGCAGCGGTTTCCGGGCGGCCCCACCGAGGCCCAGGCCCAGGGGTGGCCGGCCATCGCCTCCGGCCAAGACACGCTGATCGCCGCGCCCACCGGGTCGGGCAAGACCCTGGCCGGGTTCCTCATCGCCATCGACAACCTCTACCAGCGCCACGCCAACGGCGAAACGGTGGCCAAGGCCAGCCAGGTGGTGTACGTGTCGCCGCTCAAGGCGCTGGCCACCGACATCGCCGAGAACTTGGAGCGCCCCCTGGCCGAGATCGCCGAGGTGGCCAGAGCCCAGGGCTTCGAGCCCCCACCGCTGACGGTGGCGGTGCGCACCGGCGACACCCCGGCCCACACCCGGGCGGCCATGATCAAAAAGCCGGCCAACTTCGTGGTGACAACCCCCGAGTCGCTCTACCTGCTGGTAACCGCGGCCAAAAGCCGCGAGGTGCTGCGCACCGTCGAGACGGTGATCGTCGACGAGATCCACGCCACCGCCCGAGACAAACGGGGCAGCCACTTGGCCCTCACCCTCGAGCGCCTCGAGCATGTGGCCGAGATCCGGCCCACCCGCATCGGCCTGTCGGCCACCCAGCACCCCATCGGCACCATCGCCGACCTTCTCACCGGCGTCTCTGCCGCCGATGCCGCTCCCGGCTCTGGCTGCACCATCATCGACACCGGCCACCAGCGCAACCTCGATATCCGACTCGAATTGATCGACGACGAGCTCGAGGCCGTGGTCTCCCACGCCCAGATGGACCAGATCCTCGACCGCATGGCCGAGCTCATCACCGAGCACCACACCACCATCGTGTTCGTCAACACCCGCCGGCTGTCCGAGCGCCTCGCCCACCAGCTGGCCGAGCGCCTAGGCGACGACGCGGTGGCCGCCCACCACGGCTCTTTGTCCACCGAGCGCCGCATCCGCACCGAGCACCGCCTCCGAGCCGGCGACCTCAAGGCCCTGGTGGCCACCGCCTCCCTCGAGCTGGGCATCGACATCGGCCCCGTCGAGCTGGTGTGCCAGGTGGGCTCGCCCCGTAGCATCGCCACCTTCCTCCAGCGGGTGGGCCGCTCCAACCACAGCCGCCACGGCACCCCCAAGGGCCGCCTGTGGCCCCTCACCCGCGACGAGCTCATCGAGTCCCTCGCCCTGATCCACGCCGTGAACCAGGGCCAGCTCGACGCCATCCGCCCCCCCGAGGCCCCGCTCGACATCCTGGTGCAGCAGCTCATCGCCGAGGCTGCCGCCGACGACAACCACACCACCGCCGGCCTCTATGAGATGTTCACCAAGGCCGCCCCCTACGCCCGCCTCACCAAGGCCCAGTTCGACGAGGCCGTGCAGCAGGCGGCCAAAGGAGTGGTCACCGGCCGGGGCCCTCGGGGCGCCTACCTCCACTACGACTCCATCAACCACGAGGTGCGGGGCCGACGGGGGGCCCGCCTGGCCGCCCTCACCTCCGGCGGCGCCATCGGCGAGAACGGCGACTACCGGGTGGTGGCCGAGCCCGACGACACCTTCATCGGCACCGTCAACGAAGACTGGGCGGTGGAGTCGATGGCCGGCGACATCTTCCTGCTCGGCTCCCACTCCTGGCGCATCAAGCAGGTGGCCGCCGGCACCGTGCGGGTGATCGACGCCGGCGACGCCCCGCCCACCGTCCCCTTCTGGCTCGGTGAGGCCCCGGCCCGCACCGCCGAACTCTCCCAGCAGGTGTCGGAACTGCGCGCCTATATATACAGCCTCCTCCCCAACAGCCCCGGTGCCGACCCCCTCGACGACGCGGCCCTGGCCACCGCCGCCGAGCAGTTCGCCCAAGCCCAGGGCACCACCGATGAGATCGCCGAGCAGGCCGTGACCTACATCGCCGCCGCCCAAGCCACCCTCGGCGTCGTCCCCACCAAAGACGACATCGTGTTCGAGCGCTTCTTCGACGACACCGGCGGCCAGCAGCTCGTGGTCCACTCGCCCCACGGCGGGCGCATCAACCGGGCCTTCGGCCTGGCCCTGCGCAAGCGCCTCTGCCGCCGCTTCGACTTCGAGCTCCAGGCTGCGGCCAACGACAACGCCATCATCTTGTCGCTCGGCCCCCACCACAGCTTCCCCCTCAGCGACGTCCCCCAGTTTCTGCACCCCGACTCGGTGGAGGAGGTGCTGACCCAGGCCGTGCTCGACTCGCCCATGTTCACCGCCCGCTGGCGCTGGAACCTCAACCGGGCCCTGGTGGTGCTGCGCAGCCGGGGCGGAAAGCGCAACCCGCCCCCCATCCAGCGCATGGAGGCCGACGACATCATGGCCGCCGTGTTCCCCGGCGCGGCAGCCTGCCAGGAGAACGTGGCCGGTCCCATCGAGATCCCCGACCACCTCCTGGTGCGCCAAACCCTCCACGACACCCTCCACGAGGCCCTCGACGTGGACGGCCTCAGACAACTCCTCACCAACATCCGCTCCGGAGCCGTCCGCACCCACTTCCGCGACACCACCGAGCCCTCCCCGCTGTGCCATGAGATCGTCAACGCCCGCCCCTATGCCTTCTTGGACGATGCCGAGATCGTCGACCGCCGCACCAACGCCGTCACCCTGCCCCGGGGCCTCCGCCCCCGCAGCGCCTCTCAGCCCACCACGCTCGACGAGACGACCCTGGCCCAGATCACCCCCGACGCCATCGCCCAAGTAGTCGAAGAAGTCACCCCCGACCCCCGCAATCCCGACGAACTCCACGACCTGCTCACCTCCTTGGTAGCTACCCGGCCCAACCCCGCCTGGCAAGAGCTCTACGAAGCCCTGGAATCCAAAACCCGGGTCTGCACCATTAACAACGCCGCCCACACCCCCCTCTGGACCACCACGGAACTGTCAGAAACCGCCCTAACCCCCGAAAAAGCCACCGAAACCGTCAGCGGCCACCTCGACATCTCCGGCCCCACCACCCCCGAGCAGTTGTCGGAGCAGACAGATTTGCCTCTTTCCACCGTCAGACAGTCCCTCGCCCAGTTAGAACAAGAAGGCGCAGTAATGCGCGCCGATCATTTGCCTTCGGTGGCAAGTTCAGATCGTCAGTCCCTACCTGTTGCGGCTGGCCAAGGAGGAGTGGTCGTCTCCGAAACGGTGAGCGCCCAACAACCCCCCTACCAACAAAAAAAGGGGGGTGCCCTCAACGGAGGTGTGGCGGGGGGTGGCCCGGCTCAGGGCGCCCGCCGCCCGGACTCCATGGAGGACGGCGGGCTGGGCCGGGACAGGACCCGCCGCCACACCGGGGGAACAGAAACCTGGTGTAGCAGACGCCTACTCCAACGAATGTCCTACCTCAGCCGAAGACAAAAACGCGCCTCAGTCCAAGCCGCCAGCCCGCAGGACTTCATGCGCTTCCTCCTCGACTGGCACCACCTCACGCCCGATACCACCGTGCGCGGCCGCCCCGGCCTCACCAAAGTCCTCGAGCAGCTCCAAGGCCTCGACCTTCCCGCCGGCGCCTGGGAGCAACAGGTCATCCAAAAACGCCTCCCCGACTACGACCCCCTCTGGCTCGACGAGCTCTGCTACCGCGGCGAACTGGCCTGGCTCCGCCTAACGCCGCCAAACACCCCTGCCAAGGCCAACACCATGGCCCCCCGAAAGGCCACCCCCGTCACCCTCGTCTTCCGAGAAGACCTGCCCTGGCTCCTAGCCGCCGCCCGAACCCAAAGTCCCGAACCCCCACAAGCCGGCCCCGTCCAAGAGATCGCCGACATCCTCCAAACCCAGGGCGCCAGCTTCCTCCCCGATCTGGCCACCGCCACCCACCGCCTGCCCGACGACATCGAGCGGGCCCTGTGGAACGGCGTCGCCCTCGGCCTGTTCACCGCCGATGGCTTCGCCGCCGTGCGGGCTCTGCTCAACCGCACCAATCGCCGCCCCACCCGCCATCGCCCAGACCAGAACCTCCGCTCCCAAGCCCTCCGCACCCGTTCAAACCGGATAAATCGCGCCTTAACATTGCGCTCTCCCGCCCAAACCCACGCCGCCCCCGGCCGCTGGTCGCTCGTACAACAACCCGAGCAGTACCCAACCGAAGACCTCGCCGAGGCCACCGCCCAGCAATTGCTGGCCTGTTGGGGCGTGGTGTTCCGCAGCCTCGCCCACCACCCCGCCACTCCCACCGCCACTCCGTGGCGAGACATTCTCAAGGCCCTGCGCCGCTTCGAAGACCGGGGACTGGTCCGAGGCGGCCGTTTCATAGCCGGCCAAAGCGGCGAGCAGTTCGCCCTCCCCGCCGCCGCCGACCAACTCCAGGCCACCGCCCGCCGCCCCCGCACCAATCAAGCCATCACCATCGCCGCCTGCGACCCCCTCAACCTCACCGGCATCCTGTTCGACGGCCCCCGCACCCCCGCCGTCCCCAACAACACCCTCACCTACACCGACGGCCTCCCCGCCTGATCTCCTCCCCTGCGAGGACCACGAAGATGCCCCACCCGCGCCTATATATAACGCAGCGCGCAGGTATCCTCGTAGCGTATGCATAACGGCCCCCGCCGCACCCTCGCCACCATCCTCACCGCCGCGCTCGTCGCCGCCCTTCTAGTCTCGGCAAGCCCCGCCCACGCCCAGATCAACGTTCCCCCCATCGTCATCGCCGGCCGAGACCAGGTGATCCCCATCGGCCAAACCGACGTCGTCAACCTCAACGCCTCCGGCACCATCGATATTGACGACAACGCCGAAGACCTCCGCTACGTCTGGACGGTGCAGACCCCGAGCTATCGGTGGCTGCCGATCTTCCCCACCGGCTCGCCCGCGGGGCGCGAGGCCTACTTCGTCCCCCCGACCCCCGCCCAGATAACCACCAGCGGCTATTCCCTCGACATACGCCTCACCGTCACCGACCCCCGAGGGGAGTCCTCCTCCGACACGGTCACCATCTACTTCCGAGGCCACCCCAGAGTGTCCATCGGCGCCACCGCCCTTCTCCCCAATCCCAATGCCACCGACACCGACAACAGCGGCACCATCGAAGACGACGAGCGCTACACCATCAACGCCGTCGTCGCCCGTCCCGGCCAAGGCGGCAACGACGACAACGAGTGGACCATCCGCGAGGGCTCCCGCTTCACCCTGCAAGGCACCGCCTCCCCCGGAGCGGGCACCACCGGCACCCCGTACTTCACCTACCACTGGGCCAAGATCTCCGCCGTTCCCAATCGGGCCGTGTTCAACATCCCCTCCCGCCAAGTCACCACCGACTCGTTCACCATCGATCTTCCCGACGACTTCACCACCCGGGGCGCCATTGTCCACTACACCCTGTCGGTGACCGACGAAGCCGGAATCCGCACCGCCTCCACCGTGAGGATCAACGTGGTCGAGCACCAGGTGCCGCCCACCGTGGCCGTCGAGCTGGCCAGCCCCCGCGAACCGGCCCAAGACGCCAATGGCCTCGACCCCGACAATCCCACCTCCCGCTACGTCGTGTCCCCGGGCCGCACCGTCAACCTCGTCGCCACTGGCGCCGATGAAGACAGCAACCAGGCCCGCCAGCTCCGCCACACCTGGTCGGGCCCCGGCGTCGTCGCCAGCCAGTCCAGCTCCCACAGGGGCACCACGTCCCGGGCCACCTTCACCGCCCCGGCTAATGCCGTCCACAGCCAGTCGTTCCTCGTCACCGTGACCGTCACCGATCCCACCAACCGCCGCGGCCAAGACCAGATCTTGTTCATCGTGGCCGACAACCAACCTCCCACCGCCAGCGTTCCAACTCAGATCGCCACCAGCGACGGATCGCTGGGCGGCACCGACCGCAAAGGCACGGTCGACGTCAAAGGGCGCGGCACCGACCCCGACGGCGACCAGCTCTCCTACCGCTGGGTTGAGACCGATGCCAACGGCACACCGCTCGAAGAGCCCACCGTGAGGCTGGTCAACGCCGACCAGGCCACCGTGTCGTTTGCCGCACCCCAGCTCTCCGTGGGCGGCATCAAGAACATCTACCTCACCCTCACCGTGATCGACGACTGGGGAGTGAGCGTCACCTCTGATCCCGTCACCATCATCGTTTTGGGCGTCAACGAGAAGCCCACCGCCGATGCCGGTCCCGACCAGGTGGTCGACCCCGGCCAGCGGGTCCAGCTCAACGGGGCGGGCAGTTCCGACTCCGACCTCAACGATCGAGTGGTCACGTGGTCGTGGGCCTACACCGGGTTCGAGCCCTTCCCTGCGGAGAGCCAGCGGCCCTTGACTTCGAGCGATCGGCGGGTGCTCAGCCGCTTCCTGCCCGATAGTAACGGCAACTTCCGCAACCCCCTGGCCAACATCAACACCCCCGGGCCCTCCTTCACTGCCCCCCGCCTCGGCGGGCTCAGCAGCGTGCAGCTCACCTTCACCATCACCGTCACCGACACCACCGGCGCCACCAGCACCGACACCGTCACCATCACCGTGGCCGGCGACTTCTTCTCCAGCTATATCGACGGCCCCGACTGGTGTACCAACTACAGCCTGGGCGGCCCCCGTACCTACGCCGTCGACAGCAACCCCAAAGACGGGGTGGCCGACGTGTGCTCGCTGCCCTCCACCCGCCGTGAGGCGGTGGCCCGCCAGAACGCCCTCACCACGCTGGCCTCACTCGACCCCGATGCCTTCTTGACCCAAGTGCGGCTGGCCTGCAACCAGCTCACCGGCGACTACGACGACGCTCCCGCCGACCTGGCCACCGACGTCTGCACCACCGGCCAGCTCACCGCGCCCCCCGCCCCGGTGGGCCAAGCCCAGGCCGAGCGCTTCTACTCCAGCTACATCGACGGCCCCGACTGGTGTACCAACTACAGCCTGGGCGGCGCCCGCACCTACGCCCACGACAGCGCCCCCAAAGACGGCGTGGCCGACGTGTGCTCGCTGCCCTTCAGCCGCCGAGAGGCCATCGCCCGCCAGACGGCTTTGGAGACATTTGCCTCCCCGCAGGCTGTTTTCAACAGCGCAGTGGCGCTGGCCTGCCGCCGACTGGGGGCCACCGTCTTCGAGGGCGACAGCCCCGCCGACTTGGCTCGCGACATCTGTTCGTAACGATCAGCCCCGGCATTTTCCCCGTTTGGCTGCCCACCCAAGCAGGGAGAAACTGTCGGAAGATTGTCTGGGAGTGTTTGAAACTTCTCCGCAGACCTGACAGACTATTCCCCGTGCTGAGCCGGGGTCAGGCCCAGCCCGTCGAGTGGAGCTACATGGCTCCTTGCCCCATCGGGTCTCGGCGACCCTATAGACTTTGAACCATTGGCCCGGTCTGATAGAAAGTTGCCCATGATGACGATGCTTCACTCGGTTTGGTCCGGCGGCGGGAGTGCT
>JAPPAP010000008.1 GCA_026705465.1 bacterium
GGGGGGTGGCCCGGCTCAGGGCGCCCGCCGCCCGGAGTTCATCGAGGACGGCGGGCTGGGCCGGGACAGGACCCGCCGCCACACCGGACGCGCGCTAATCAACTCAGCGAGGCGACCTCGGCAACCCCAACCCAGCCGTAGCGATGATATCCCGCTGAACCTCGTTCACTCCCCCACCAAAGGTACCTACCGGCGCCCCTCGATAGGCCCGCTCTAGCTCCCCCGCGAGCACTGCTTCCGGCGTCCCCTTCACCAGGTATGACCGCTGCCCCAGCACTTCCATCAATGCCTGAAACGACTTCACCTTCAGCTCGGTCCCGAACACCTTCATGGCCGAGGCATCGGCCGGCTTCAACTCGGTGTCCTCCAGCGCGGCGGCAACCTTCCAGTTGTACATCTTCAGCGCCTCGTTGCTGGCGTAAACCTCGGCCAGGGTGAGGCGCACCCACTCCTGGTCGATCACCCGGCGCCCGTCGCCCAAGGTGGTCTGGCGGGCCCAGTCCACCACCCGGCGCAGCGGCCCGTCGATGTTGCCCGCCGGGGCAAGGCCCACCCGCTCATGGTTGAGCTGAGCGGTGATGAGCTTCCACCCCCCGTTCACCTCGCCGATGCGGGCCCAATCGGGCACCCGTATGTCGTTGTAGTAGGTGGCGTTGGTGTGGCCGCCGCCAAGGAGCCAGATGGGAGTGTGGCTGAAGCCGTCCAGGGTGGTGTCCACCGCGAAGATGGTGATGCCCTTGTGCTTGGGCACGTCGGGATCGGTGCGGGTGGCCAGCCATATCCAGTCGGACTCGTGGCCGCCGGTGGTCCAGATCTTCTGGCCGTTGATGATCCACTCGTCGCCGTCGCGCACCGCCTTGGTCTTGAGCGAGGCCAAGTCGGTGCCCGCGGTGGGCTCGGAGTAGCCGATGGAGAAGTGCAACTCGCCGGCCAGGATTTTGGGGAGGAAGAACGCCTTCTGCTCCTCGGTGCCGTACACGTTCAGTGCCGGTCCCACCGTGTTGAGCGTCACGAACGGGAGAGGCACACCGGCTCGGTTGGCCTCCTCGAAGAAGATGAGCTGCTCCAACGGGGTGTAGCCTTGTCCGCCCCACTCTTTGGGCCAGCCCACCCCCAGCCAGCCGTCCTTGCCCATTTGGCGGACGGTCTCCCGGTATACCTGCCCCGCCCTTCTGCCTTCCATGGCGTCCCGCCGCTCGGGGGTCATCAGGCTTTCGAAGTAGGCCCGCAGAGTGGATTGCAGCTCGAGCTGGCTCTCGGTGAGATCGAGGAACATCGACGGCCATACTAGGAACCATTAGACCGGGATAGCCCAGGCAGGTGCTCATGGCGAACGCTGAAACCAAAGCTCAACTGTTGATCTGTGCCGAGCCGAATCCGGGGCTGGCTGCTCGTCTGACTGGTTTTCTGGCCGAGCGGCTGAGCAGCCTGCCCGAAGGCGAGCGGACCGGACGGGTACTGGTCCGCCTGCTAGACGACCCAATGAGGGGCCATGTTACGGATGGGCGGCCTGCCTACGAGGCCGTGGTGGAATTCGGTCCTCTGGCCGACCCCGGTCTCTTGGTCGGATGCTTGCAAGACGCGGCAACGGCCTTGTACGGAGCTGTGGACATCGACCGTAGCGCGGTCATCGCCGGACGCACGGACACGATCAAACCGGGAACCGGTGATCTTCAGCTCTCCTTCGTCTTGAGCCGTCGACCCGATCTCAGCGCGGCTGAGTTCCATCGCTACTGGCTTGAAGTGCACGCCCGTCACGCCCGCACCGAGTTCTTCCTGGGCTATCACCAGTTCCACGGCGACCCCGAGCTATCGGCCATCCTGGCCAGCGCCGCCAGATTTCCCCGCAGCGACGTCGACGGGGTTGCCGAGTGCTATCTGGACTCAATTGCCGGTTTCGGTGCTGATCCGCCCACCGAGCGAGGCGACCGGGTGAACTTTGCCGATGAGGCCACCGAAGTGGGCGTGATCTTGCGGGCCGCTCGCGTTTTTCCCGACTAGCCCCACGCGGTAGGGCGGGTACCGATGACGCTGGCTTCGGCTAGGCGAGCGATCTCGGCTTCGTCGAGACCGAGCACATCGCCCAAGATCTCCTCGTTGTGCTCGCCCAGGGTGGGAGCGGGACGGCGAAGCCGGTGGTATTGGCCGTTGAACCGGCCCGGGAAGCTGGGATACGGCACTCGCCCTACCACCACGTGGTCCATCCACTGTTGGTGGCCCCGAGCGACGAGCTGGGGATTGTCGATCGACACCCGGCCATTGATGACCGGGGCGGCGGGCACACCGGCGTCCAATAATTCCGAGACCACGTCGTCACGGTCTCGGCCAGCGATCCATCTGCTGATGGCGGCGTCGATCTCGTCATGGTGGTTGTGGCGATCAGCCCGGCTGGCCCACCCGGCCCAGTCGTCATGGCCGATCAAGGCCGCCAGTGCGGGCCATTGGGCGTCCTGTTCGACGGAGATGACAACCCACTGGTCCTCGCCTTCGGCGGCATAGATGCCCTGGGGGGCTGCATAAGGAGAGCGGTTCCCCTGGCGTTGGAGGAGCTGGCCGTAGGCGGTCCACTCGATCACCTGCTCGGCGGCCGCGTTCAGCCCGGCCTCGATCAGCGGGACCTCCACCAAGATCCCTTCGCCGGTCTGGGCCCGGTGCTCCAGGGCCAGCAGAGTGGCGAACACTGCGTGCATTCCGCCCAATTGGTCGCACATCCCCCGGGGAACCAGCGGGCGGCTATCGGGATCTCCGGTGAGGAAGGCCAACCCGCTGGCCTGCTCGATGGTCATGGCGAAACCGGTGCGGTCGCGCCACGGCCCGGTCAGCCCGAAGGCCGGCATCCGCACCATGATGGCGTTGGGGTTCAGCCGGTGGACCTCTTCCCAGTCCAAACCGAAGTTCTCCACCACCCGGGGGGAGAAGTTCTCGATCACGATGTCGGACATCTCGATGAGCCGCTTCACCTGAGACAGGCCATCGTCGCTGGACAAGTCCAGCGTCACCGACCGCTTGCCGGTGTTGGCCCCGTGGGTCACCGGGCTCCACTCCCACAAATTGTCTCGTTTGAGTCCGCTGGCATAGCGCATGCCGTCACATCGCTGGATGGACTCCACTTTTATGACGTCGGCGCCCAAAGCAGAGAACAGGCACGACGCCACCGGCCCGGCCCAGAACGTGGCCAGATCGCAGACCCGGAGCCCTGCCAGGGGCAGCGATGGCTCCGTGCGAGCGGGCAGCGGATTGGAGGCTCGATTGGCGTCGCTCTGCGCCCCCAGTAGCTCATCATCGGCTTCACCCAAGTCGGGAGCGGGCGGCACCGGACGAGCTGGGCGGGCGCTGAGCTGGTAGGGCACTCGAGGCTGAGTGAACCCGCCGGGATTCTCCAGGTACACGCCCCGCTCGGCGAAGTGATCGATCTGGGCCACCCGGCTGCCGTCGCCGATGGGAGCCACCGGCACTCGCAACAAGGTGGCCTTCTCCACGATCTCGTCCACGGTGTGGGCTTTGGTGTAGCGGGCGATGCGCTCCCACACCTCGTTTCGGTTGTCCATCCGGCCATCGCCGCTAGTCAAAATCGGATCATCGGCCAACTCGGGGTCGTCGATGACCACGCAGAAGTCCTTGAACTGCTGGCCGGTGATGGTGCAGAACCCCACCCAGCCGTCCTTGGCCTGCTCCACCGAGGGGATCTCGATGGAGCGGGTAGAACCGGTGCGGGACTCGGGGGCATAGGTGGCGTAGAGGTGGGCATAGACGATGAAGCTAGTGGTCATGGCTTCGTAGGCCGAGACGTCCACATGCTCGCCTTGGGCGTTGCCCTGCCGGGCGGCCATCAGCGCAGCCAGTCCCAGCGCCCCGGCGTTGGCTGCCGTTAGGAAATCCCCTAGCTTGCCCCCTACCGACAGGGGCATCTCTCCGGGAATGCCGCGGCTGTGGGTGGAGCCCACCCAGGACTGGAGGGTGAACTCGTTGGCCGGGCGCTGGTCCCATGGACCCCCTCGACCCCACGGTGAGATCGACAGCATCACGAGGGACTGGTTGGCTTTGACCAGATCGGTGTGGCCCAAACCCATCGACTCAACGACCCCAGCGCCCAAGTCCTCAATGACGAGATCGGCGGTGGCGGCCAACGACAGGAACCGGTCTCGTCCCACTGGGTCGTCCAGGTCGACCACCGTGCTGCGCTTGCCGGCATTGAGGAATTGGAAGAAGGCGCCGTCGCCGGCGTCACCGCCTGCTGGCGATCCCGATGCCGACCACGACCGCCATTGGTCGCCGCCCGGGGGCTCCACCTTGATGACCTCGGCCCCGGCGTCGGCGAACAGCTTGGCGGTGTAGGCCCCGCCGATGGTGCGGGTAATCTCCAGTACCCGCACCTGGTCCAGCACCGCCCCACCGGGGGTACCCAACAGACCTCCCGAGGCTGTCTCAGACATAGGAGGAGCTAGCCGATGACCACTGGGTTAATGGGACTGCCGGTGGCTCCGGTCACGTTGAGCGGGGACACGGTCATGAAGCCTTCGTGGCACCCGTCAGCGGCCATCTGGGAGAAGTTCAAGAACTCCAACATGTAAATGCCCGCGCCCACCAGCAGGATCTTGTGGACGGTGAGGAAGTCATTCCCGTCGAACGGGATGACCTCAATGGCCGCGTTGTCAGACCCCACAGCAACCACATCGTTGGCCATCAGCCACTCGGCCCCGTCGTTGTTGATGCCGGGCTGGGCAAAGGGCTGTTCGGCAGTGGGGTCGGCCTCAATCGACCACCACATGTCCAGATACCCCGTGCGAATCAACACGATGTCGCCGGCTCGCACCGGGGTTCCCTGGGCTTCGGCGCAGGCGGCCATGTCGGCCCCGCTGATCGGGGTTCCTGCTTCTAACCAGCCATCGGCCCCGGTATGGGCCACCATGTCGAGCAGCACGGCCCGCCCGGCGATGACGCCCACTTTCTCGATACCCAACCGGGAGGCGCCGGTATGGGTCTTCATGGCCTCCTTGGAGAAGCCGTTGTAGTGCTGGTCTTGGCCGTACACATGGCACAGGGCGTCCATGTGGCTGGTGGTGTGGGAGGCGAACACCAGAACATCCTCGTGGGCCCCGGTACCGGCGTGGCAGCCGTAGGCCTCGTAGATACCCTCATCGGAGGCGTTCTGAAGGGTCAACCGCATCGGGGTGCCCCGGTAGTCCATGATGGGCACACCCTGCGACTGAATGGGAATGCCCAGCGGGTACACCTTTCCTGTGGTGATCGACGCACTGGCCTGCTTCACCACGTCGGGAGTGAGCAGATTCAGCGCCCCCCGCTCATCCTCGTCGCCCCATCTTCCCCAGTTGTTCTCTGCCATGGCCGAGACTCTAGTAATGCGAATGCCAGCCGGTCACCCCGGCGTGAAGGTCACCTCTCGGAGGTAGAAGGCGGGTTCGTGCCGAGATCCCCTAGGCGGCGTTCCACGAGGGGCATCATGCCGGGGAAGCCGGGGATGCGACGCAGACGGCGGTCGAGGTACAAGCCCACGCTCAGGATCGTGGCTATCGATGCCCCCCAGTTGACACCTAGGCGGATGAGCACGAACTTGTTTATTGAAGCGTTCTGAAGCAGCCAGGTGTCGAAGCCGACGCTGGCGAACACGATCAATGCCACTGCGACCGAGACCCGGCGGGTGGCGGCTCGGTATTCGGGATGGGATTTGGTATCGCGATCGATGGGGACGAGGTAGGGCAGGGCGTAACCGGTTGCGTTCCGCCGCATGGCCGCAGAGATCAACAGCGCCAGCCCGGCCAGCGCCTTGGCTCCGATGCCGATGCCAAAGTACACGTCCTCGCTGTCGTAGATGATGCCCAGCGTGCCCCGGATGAGCAGGTACACCACGATGATCGGCATCACCCGCCCGAGGGGCAGCCCCCTCCGGTACCGGCTGACTTGGGCCTTGACGGCCCACGCCGTCATGGCTGCGATAGCAGGAACCAAGCCGAACGCGCTGTTGAGCACCAAAAACAGCACGATGGGCATGTACTGGTCGAACACATCGGCCCGAGTGGGAACCGACGACATTGGCGCCGGTGGGGATGTTTCGTCGGCCATGACCAGGCTGCTCGGGGCCTCTATCGGGACAGGGCGAACCAGGCCCGCGCCGCATCGGCATCGCCGAAGGTCTCCACGCCGGGGCCGTCCAGCCCGATCCGCTCCCACACCAGCAGCAGCAGGTCGGTTCCGCTGGCCCGCACTGCGGCATCGCCCTTGGCGTGCTCGAAGCACATCTTGATGCGGCCGCCGTCGTTGACCAGCAGCCACTCCCCGTCGCCGTCGGTGCGATGCAGATGCAAGCTGGCGTCGGGCAGTGTCATGTCCCAGTTGGCCACTGCGAACGGCAACACCACCTCGTACAGCTCGCTCACCCCGTCGGCCCCCAGGTCGGAATCGATTGGTCCGGGAGCTCCAAAGGCAGCCTCAGCGTCCCAGCGGTGTACCGCGGTCTCATGGGCCATGCGGCGGAAGTAGAAGGCCATTGTGTTCTGGCCGGCCCAGCTCCACACCGCTTCATCGGGGTCGGCTCCATCCAGCGCCTCCTGCACAAATTCATGGCCTTCTTCGAACCACTCCACGATGGCGTCACCCTCGGGGGGACGGGGAATCTCGTCGGCGGGGATCATCTCGGTGGCCCGCTCGCCCACGTGGCGCCCCACCGAGCGGTATACCCGGCCGACGTGGGCCAGCAGCTTGTGCATGGTCCAGCCAGGGCACGACGGCACCTCGGCACCGATGTCCCGCCGTCCGGCAGCTGCGATGGCCTCGCCGTCGGATCGCAGGGCTTCCTGATAGACGGCTCGGTCGATGGTCATGGCGCGACGGTACCAACCCCAACCATGCCGACCACTAAGTTGAGCCCATGATCGAAGCCAATTGGGACCTCGACACCTTCCGGGTATTCCTCCACATCCTGGGCGCTGCGGTGTGGGTGGGAGGCCAGGTGGTTGTTGCCGCTCTGGTACCGGCCCTGCGCCGGATCGGTCCCGAGGCCACCCAGGCCGCCGCCCAGCAGTTCTCCCGAGTGGCGTGGCCATTCTTCTGGCTGGCGGTGTTGTCGGGCCTGTGGAACCTGCTCGAAGTGGAGTTCGACGACGTGGCCAACAGCTATCACATCACCCTCACCATCAAGCTGGTACTGGTGATTGCCACCGGGGTGGCCGCCTGGCTGCACACCAAGGCCACCGACCGCCGCCGCATCGCCATGATGGGCTCGCTGTCGGGCGTGACCTCAATAGGTGCCGTGCTGGTGGGCGTGGCCCTATAGAACCCCCACACGCTCCTTCTCAGAACTCGAAGTCTCCGAAGATCTCAGGGAGGGTGAGGTCGAATCCCACTTCGAAGGCCGCCCGAGCCCCGAACAGAGAGTCCATAGCGGCACTCACCATTTCGTAGGCCGCCCGAATCTCGACAAGGGCCGTCGAACCGACCACTGCTCGGGCTTCGATCAAGGCGTCAGCGGCCACCGCTCGGTTCTCAACCAACAAGGCGTCGACCGCGTCGCATGCGGCCTGGGCCCGACGACGAAACTCCTTGGCCTCGATGACGACGTCTCGGGCCGCGTCGTAGACGTCTGCCGGGGTCTCAGAGTCGCTGAAGGAATAAGCCAGGGCCGAAGCAGAATGGACATCGTCGGCGCCGCCGCGGTCGCCGGCGGCGGCTTGGATCTCGAAGACAGTTGCGGTGGCCGCGGCCAAATTGGTTCGGGCTTCAGCCAAGGCCCCCCACAGCTCATTGGCAATTTCGGCGTTGTAGGCGGTGCGGGTCACCGCCAGTGTGGTGAGTGCCGAGCGGAACTCGCCGATGGACGTCGCCCGGATGTCGTCAGCCACTGCGGTCTTCAAGTCCGCGGCTAGCGCGGTTTGCGCCGCGGCCAGCGAATCCTTGAGATAGGCGATTCGGGCGTTGGCCAGCAGGATGAGCGCCTCGTCAACCGCTCGGTAGGCAGACCGGGCCCCCGCCAGCACCGAGAGAGTGTTGGCCATCTTGGCATAGCCGGCTTCGTCGGAGTCCGAATCGATTTCCCTTTCCCGCTCCTCCACTAGGGCAACGAGGGCCCTGGCCAAGTGGCCCGAGAAGGCCCCGTCTTCGCCTTCGTCTCCATCCCCGCCATTGCCATCCCCGGCTCCCGCCCCGACGATGGCGCTGCTGGGTGTATCGGGCGCGGCAAAAGCAGCTGTCACTTCGGCCAGCGTGCTGCGGGCGGCATCGGCGTAGGCGGCAACCGCCCCCTTGGCCCGCAAAGCCTCGGCCATAGCCATGACTGCGGCCTTGTCGGCATCGTGGGCTGATGCTCCAGCTTCATCGTTCCAACCGGTGATGTCAGAGAAGAACCTGGCCCGCTGGGCCGCATCGGCCGCCTCCCCTATGTGGGCACAAGAACTGCGCAGGGCCTCAACCGCTCCGGCGTAATACCGGGAGTCGGCGACGACGCCCCCGGCGGAGAACTCCATACCCGCTTCCGACTCCGACATGGCTCACACGTTAGTAGTCCGTTTGCAAGTTGTATGCGCCACCCTAAGGGGTGCCGAAATAGTACGGTTTGATCCAGTCGGAACCAGGGACGGGGAAGCGGGAACATGTCAGAAGCCTTGACGCCGGAGGAGATTGCCCGAAAGATCAAGCGGGCCGGAATCGGCAAGGCCCAGTTCGACTTCACCCAGACCTCAATCCTCGGAATCATGGCCGGGGCGTTCATTGCCCTGGGCGGCGTGTTCGCCCTCACCATCGCGGTCAGCCCCGAGCTGGGCACCGGCCCGGCCCGACTGCTCATAGGGGTGGGCTTCTCGTTAGGGCTGTTCTTGGTGGTGGTCACCGGGTCGGAGCTGTTCACCGGCAACAACCTCATGGTGGCCAGCTTCTTCAGCCGCCGCATCAGCGGCCCAGAACTCAGCCGCAACTGGGCGCTGGCCTTTGTGGCCAACCTCGTCGGCTCACTGGTGATCGTGTTCTTGCTGTACTTCAGCCGATGGTGGGCCCAGGCCGACTACGCCTTCTCGGTGCGCACCATCCAGATCGCCAACGACAAGGTCAACCTGTCGTTCGGCACTGCGTTCGTGCGAGGGCTGCTGGCCAACATGCTGGTGTGCCTGGCCGTGTGGATGGCGGTGGCAGGGCGCTCGCTAGTGGACAAGATGATCGGGATACTCCTGCCCATCACCGCCTTCGTGGCCGCCGGCTTCGAGCACAGCATCGCCAACATGTTCTTCTTGCCGCTGGGCTGGCTGGTGTCCACCGACGCCGAAGCCTTGGCTGCCGCCGGACTCACCGCCGATCAAATCGGCCGCCTCAACTTCGGTTGGGTGGCCCACAACCTCATCGCCGTCACCCTCGGCAACATCGTCGGCGGCGCCCTCGTCGGCCTCACCAACTGGACCGTCTACCTAAGACGGCAGTAGCAGCGGCGCCTCAGCATCCCCCCTTCGAAAGGCCGGTAGTTCCGGCGGCTACTGTGCCGGCCATGAGTAAGAGGCTTGATGGCAAAGCAGCGATGGTAACTGGGGCGGGCAATGGGATTGGGCGGGCTATTGCGCTGCTGCTGGCCAAACACGGGGCGCAGGTGGTGGTGAACGATCTGGGGACCGACGAGCTGGGCGACGGGGCCGATGATTCTCATGCGGCTCGGACGGTGGCCGATATCGAGGCGGCCGGAGGGACAGCGGTGGCCAATCACAGCGACGTGGCCACTTTTGAGGGGGCTGGGGCGGTGGTGCAGCAGGCAGTGGATGCCTATGGGCGCATCGACATCGCGGTCAATTGCGCGGGGGCAGCCATCGAGGGATCGATCTACGAGATGGCGCCGGAGCTGTACCACAAGACCATCGCCCTCCAGATGTCCCAGAAGTGGTTCATCGCCCGCCACGCGGTGCCGCAGATGGTGGCCCAGGGCTGGGGCCGGGTGGTGAACACCACCTCGCATGGGGCGCTGGGCGACCTAGGCCAGCCTGCGTTCGCGGCGGCTATGGGAGGGGTGATCTCCATGACCAAGGCGCTGGCCACCGAGACGGCGGGGACCGGCGTGACGGTGAACTGCCTCGCCCCAGGGGCAGCCACCCGGCTGCACGCCAAGTCGCACGACGACTTCAAGGCCTGGCACGAGCAGGGCATCATCGATGACGAGATGTGGCAGAGCTACCTCACCACTCCCCCGCCCGAATACGTGGCTCCCGCAGTGGTGTGGCTGTGTACCGACGCGGCCGACTACATCAGCGGCCATGTGGTCCACGCCGCCGGCGGCCAGGTGGCCGTGTTCAACGAGCTGCGGGAGGAGCGGGCCATCTACCGCGGCGACCATGCCCAGGTCGACCCTTGGACCCTGGAAGAGCTCGACCACCTCTTCCCCCGCAACCTGCTGCCCCGGCCCTGAGGGCGTGCTGTTCTGCCCCTGCGATTAGAGGGCGTGCTGGCAGACCCAGCGGTGCATGGCGATGCCGGAGGCCACACCCGCGTTGATGGAGCGGGTGGAGCCGAACTGGGTGATGGCCAGCACGGCCTCGCAGGCGGCCACCGCCTCGGGTGACAAGCCGGGGCCCTCCTGGCCGAACAGCAGCACGCAGCGCTCGGGCAACGAATAGCCCTCGATGGGCTCGGTACCGGGACCGTTGTCGATACCCAGGATCGTCAGCTCGGCCTCGGCAGCCCAAGCCACCAGGTCGCCCAACTCGGGATGGTGCAGCACGTGCAGGTAGCGGTCGGTGACCATGGCTCCCCGGCGGTTCCAGCGCCGCCTGCCCACGATGTGGACCGCGGCGGCCCCGAAGGCGTTGGCGTTGCGGACCATGGTGCCGATATTGAGGTCGTGCTGCCAGTTCTCCACTGCCACGTGGAAGCCGTGGCGGCGGTCGTCCAGATGAGCCACGATGGCCTCGTGGCGCCAAAAACGGTAGGCGTCCACCACGTTTCGGGTGTCGCCTGCCTCCACCAGCTCGGGGTCGAGGTGGGGCGGGAGACGGTCAGCCCAGCGACGCACCGAGGCCAAGACGATCCGCTCCCACCATGTTGGCAATTCGCTCGGCGTGCTCGTCCAGCGATCCGAAGCAGGGGGTGAGCGCCCAAGCCCGCTTCAAGTAGAGGTGGGCGTCGATCTCCCAGGTGAAGCCCATGCCCCCGTGGACCTGCACGCAGTCTTTGCCGTTGTGGTCGGCGGCCTCGGCGGCCAAGATGCGGGCCCCCGACACCGCTCGGGAAATATCACCCTGCTCGGAGGAATCCATCACGCAACCGGCGTAGTAGAGGGCGGCTCGGGCCACCTCTTCCCGGCTGTACATGTCAGCGCACTTGTGCTTGACGGCCTGGAACTGGCCGATGGGCTTGCCGAACTGCTGGCGCTCCTGGGCATAGGCCACCGCCAGCTCTCGGGCGCCGGTGGCAACACCTACCTGGAGGGCCGAGCTCAGGAACACCGCCCGATTGGCCCACCCATGGGTTTCAGCCACCTGTTTACCCTGGGGCAGTACTGCCACCCGTCCCACCGGAGTAAGCGGGTCCACCGAATGAGCGGCCTCTACCGACAAGTCAGCAGCGTCCACCCGCCACACCCCGTCTTCGTCGAGCACCAGCAAGGCGTCGATCACGTCGGGATACTCCACCAATGCTGGTCCGATGGGACGCTCAATGAGGCCGACCACCGCATCATCGACCACCCCCGCCGCCAACACCGTGCCCACCAGCGGCCCGGGCACTAAGGCCCGACCCAGCTGCTCGAAAACCAGGCCAGCCTCGGCCCAGCCCAGTCCGACACCCCCCTGGTCTTCGGGCACCAGCAGCGAGAACACCCCGGTGTCAGCCAGTTCGCCCCACAGTCGGCGGTCCACCCCGCCGCAGTCGGCCAGACCCCTCACAGTGTCGATATCGAATCGGCCCTGGCACAGATCCCAGATGCCGTCACACAACGCGACCTGGTCGTCGGATAACTCAAAATCCATGCCTACCGCTCCTTGGGCAAGCCCAAAATCCGCTCGCCAATGATGTTTCGCTGGATCTCAGAGGTGCCCGCGGCAATCGACAAGCTGAGGACGTAGAGCCGACTGGCCACCATGTCGCCACCGGTCTGCTCATCGCCGGCTTCGTCGCCAAACACCAAGGCTTCTCGTTCCAGCATGCGGTGGGCCAAGTCGGCCATGCGCTTCTTGACGTCGGCGTAGTAGAGCTTGAACACCGAGCCGCCCGGTCCCGGCATCCCGGTGCGCTGGGCCTGTGATACCACCCGCTTGGTGAGCGCCCACAGGGCGTCGTATTCGGCTTGAAGGCGGCCGATCTCCCGGCGAATCTCGTCATCGTCCCAAGCAGTTGAACCGTTGCGAGAAATGCTGCGGGCGATGTCAGCCATCTCGGACAAATGATTCATGGTGCCCAGCAGCTCGCTGATGAAGGCGGTACCCCGTTCGAAGCTGAAGGTGACCATGGCCACCCGCCAGCCGTCGTTCTCGTCGCCCACCCGATTCTCTACGGGGATGCGGACTTCGTCGAAGAACACCTCGCAGAATTCGCTGGAGCCCGCCACGGTGGTGATGGGGCGGACCTCGATGCCAGGCAGATCCATGGGGCAGATCAGCCAGGTGATGCCACGGTGTTTCGGAGCTTCTTGATCGGTTCGCACCAGTAGCTCGCAGTAGTCGGCCACGTGGCCGAAGGATGTCCAGATCTTCTGACCAGTAACGACGTAGTGATCGCCGTCGCGAATGGCCCGGGTGGAAAGCGAGGCCAGGTCGGACCCGGCGTTGGGCTCAGAGAACCCCTGGCACCACACCTCCTCGCCCTTCAACATGGCGGGCAAGTGGCGAGCCCGCTGTTCCGGGGTGGCCTCAAGGATGAGGGTCGGACCGGCGTGGAGTTGGCCGACGAAGTTCATTCCCACATAGGGGGCACCCATACGGGTGGTTTCTTCCAAGAAGATCAGGTGCTCGGTTGGCGTGGAGCCCCGACCTCCGAACTCCGACGGCCAGTTGATGCCCGCATACCCGGCGTCGTACAGCATCCGCTGCCAGCCGGTATCCCACTCCCGACGAGCGGTCCAATCGTCGCTGGCTGGCGGATCGCCCAGGGTCGGCAGCACTTCGCTGAGCCAGTCGCGCAGCTCATCGCGGAACGCGATCTCTTCCGCGGAATATCGAATATCCATCGGCAGCGATGGTATCCAGCCCTAGAGCAAGGGCAAGAGTTGGTTCATCAACCCATCGATCTCGCGGGCACAAGCGATGAACGTGTCGTCGTCGAAGCCGCCGGGGTCCACCACCTCCTCGCCCCAGGGCATGTCGGCATCGGCCAGGTTGAGGGCGGCTACCCGCTGGGCCAGCGGCTCTGAACCGGGCGATAGCTCGTCCACGAGCCGCTTGATGGTGGCGGTGCGAGCCGCCGCTTCGGGATGGACTCGGCGAACATAGTCCACATGCTCGGGGGCGAAGGCCACGATGAGATCAGCACCTCGGACGTCAGCCGCAGTGAGCTGGTGGCTGCGATGGCTACCGTCGGCCAGGCCCAGTGATTCCAGCGCTCGCCGAGTCCGCCCGCTCATGGGCAGTCCCTCGATGCTGTGGGTGCCGGCGCCCACAAACCTCACCGTATCGGTGCGGGCCCGTCCGATGACGGTGGCCATCACTGAGCGGGCCGCGTTGCCGGTACACAGCATTACCACCACCGGCCGGTTGTCTGATGCAGTCATGACCGCTCGGCGGCGGGGCGGACGAACAAGGCCTCGGCCTCGGCGGTGAGCAGGCCATCGGCGTGGCATTGACCCGCCGCGGTGACCCGCCGGCTGCGGACATTGACCAACCGGCCAGTGAGAACCAGCTCGGTGTTGAGCGGTGTCAGCGCCCGGTACCGTACGGTGAGCCGGCCGGTGAATGCTCCTTTTTGCCCGGTCAGGCGGTAGGGCAGCACCCCGAGCAGGTTGTCGAACATGGCAGCCAGATAGCCGCCGTGCACGCAGCCGGGAGGTCCTTGGTAGGCCTCGTCCAGACGCACCACCGCGGTCACGGTGGGGTGGTCGAGGTCGTCGACGTCGTAGCTGACTTCCAAAGCGGGGGGCAGCAGATTGGGCGCGCCCAGCCGCCCCGAGTCGCTCACGCTGATTGGGCTCGGTTCTGAGCCTCCTCGGCGATGCCGGCGGCGAACTTGGCCACCGCCGAGGCCATCAGCTGCCGCAGGATCCCGCCGGTAAGCGGAATGATGACTTCGAACCAGGAGTCCCAGTGCAGGTCGCAACTCGCCCCGTCTTCACTGCCCACCAACACCATCTCGGAGCGGTAGTTTCGAATGGGCAGAGGGGCATTCAGCAGCCGATAGGCCATACGGTGGGGCGGGTCGAAGACGGTGACTTCCTCGCGGGTGCTCACCGGGCCAGTACGAAACGCCCGAACCGCCCCGACGCCGTTGCGATCGGGCGATCCCTCGAGCTCAAGATCAACCCGGGAACTAGGCGACCATCGAGAGTAGAGCTGGTGGTCGGTCATCACCTCCCAAACGATCTCAGCCGGGGCTGAGATGGGCGTGGAAGAGGAAAAAGTCTGCATAGGCGACAGCTATCCCAGATAGGCGTCGCGCACGGCCGAGTTGTTGCGGACCTCCTCGGGCGAGCCCTCGCCGATGACTTGGCCCAGGTTCAACACGGTGATCAGGTCGCACTGGGCCATGACAAAGGCCACGTCATGCTCAACAAGCAGCACCGAGCACTGGTCTTCGGCCCTGATGGTCTGGATGATCTGGCCAAGCTGCTCGGCTTCCTCGTGTTCGATGCCGGAGGTGGGCTCGTCCAGCAACAGGAGTTTGGGGCGGGACACGATGGCCCGGCCCAGCTCTACCATGCGGGCTCGGGCAATGGGCAGCTCCCCTGCCGGGGTGTCCTTGATGTCGGTGAGCCCACACAGCTCCAGCACCTCGTCAACCCTCTCGCGCCGCTCAGCCTCGATGCGGCGGCGGGCGGGCAGGGCAACGAGATCAGCGACGATGCCTCCGCCGCCGCCCTCCCATTCCAGAGCCGACAGCACATTGTCGGCCACCGACAGCCAACCGAAGGGCTGCTGGCGCTGGAACGTGCGTCGGATGCCCATCCGAGCTCGCGTCGTGGCCGGACGCCCGGTCAGCTCCTGGCCCCCCAGCCGGATGGAGCCGGCTGCGGGGGTGTTCACCCCGGTGATGCTGTCGAACAGCGTGGTCTTGCCCGCGCCATTCGGCCCGATAAGTCCTCTGATCTGGCCCGACGGCACCGACATGGTCACGTTGTCCACCGCCACCACGCCGCCGAAGCGAACGGTGACCCCCTCGACGGCCAAGAGGGGCTGGCCCGAACCGGCGGGACGCTCGGCCACCGCGGTGGCCCCCTCAGTGCTCATCTCCGCCACGCTACTCGGTCACAACCGGGAGATCACCGAGTCGGCAATGGCCGCCATGGTGTCGCGCTTGAAATCGATGGAAGAGGTGGCAAGTCCGTGGCTGAACAGCCAGGGAACCACGTTCAAGTCGGTGACCCCCAGTTCGGTGAGCCGCTCCACATCACCCACCGTCGGGGCCTGGTTGAGCGCCATCATGATGCGATAGTCGTCCCGGTCGGCAGTACCGGCCTCCTGACGGGCAGCGTTGAGCTGGCCCACCATCTGCTCGAGCTCTTCGATCTCGAAGTTGATGCCCAGCCATCCGTCCCAGCGGGCCGCCCGGCGCAGCGCGGGCTTGGACACACCCCCGATAAGCACCGGCACCGGCCCGGTGGGCACCGGCTCCATCTGCACCGGAGGGAAGTCGTAGAACTCTCCGGAGTGGCTCACCATTCCATTGGTGGTCAAGAACTTCCTCAGCACCTCCAGCATCTCGTCGGTGTGACGTCCCCGGCGATGGAAGTCCTGGCCGGTGAGCAGAAATTCGTCTTTCATCCAGCCCACGCCCGCGCCCAGCTCCACTCGGTTGTTGCTGAACACCGCGGCAGTGGAAATCAGCTTGGCTACCGAGAACACCTCCCGCAGCGGGGGGATGTACACCAAGGGCATGAACCGCAGCGTGGTGGTGTGCTGGGCCAGCACCGCAGCGGCCATCCACACATCGGGGAAATCGGTGTTGGGGTCCCACCAGATGCTGCCGTCCTCCGAATAGGGGTAGGGCGCTTCGATGGTCTCCGGAGTCACCAGGTGGTCGGCGGTGGTCAGGCCGGTAAATCCCAACTCTTCGGCGGCGACGGCGATGTCGACCAACTGCTCCGTTTCTGCGAACGCAATGCTCTGCCAAATGCGCATAAGTCCCTCCCGATGGCTTGTCGTCGCCGCAGCGTAGTCGGCCCGGTAACCGTGTAAGTCAGGGAGATGATGGCCAGCGGCCGCGGCGGCTCAGATACCCAGAGCAGCGGCGATGCGGTTGCGGTGCCAGTCGGCGTCGCCCCAGGCGGCCGAGAGGGCCCAACCCCGCTTCATCCACAGGTGCAGGTCGTACTCGAAGGTGTAGCCGATGGCGCCATGGCACTGAAGGGCGGTGCGAGCAGCCAGATCAACCGCTTCGGAGGCCAGAGCTTTGGCTAGCGACACATCCCGGCTGCGGTCGGGATCGCCAGCGGCGATGCACCAAGCGGCATGGCGGGCTGCGGGGCGGGCGAATTCGATCTTGAGGGCGGTGTTGGCCAGGTGGTGCTTCACAGCTTGGTAGGTGCCCACTGGCTTGCCGAACTGGTAGCGCTGGGCCACGTATTCCACAGTGGCATCGAGCAGGTGCTGGGCAACGCCCACGCACTGAGCGGCGGCGGCTCCCACCGCCCGGTCGAAGGCCAGCTCGGGATCGGCGTCGATCACTACGGAGTTGCCGTCAATTTCAAACAGCCGCCGGGAGCCGTCGATCGATCGGTGCTCGACCAGCGATGCCCCATCCACCGGCACGGCCCGGACCTGGTCGCCAATGAGCAGTACCAAATCACACGATGCCGCCCCCACCGCGTAGCCGTCGTCGGAACCCGCGCCCAGGGTCGCCTCACCAGCCGCGGCCCGCTCCAACCAGGCTTCGGCAATCGGTCCCCCCGCCTCAGCCAGCGTAGGAATGCCCACCGCGGTGTGTTCTAGCAGGGGTTCGGGAAGCGCGGCTCGGCCCGCCTCCTCCAACAACAGCACCAGGTCGGTCTCGTCCATGCCCAAACCGCCCACCGGCTCGGGGGCAGTCATTCCCACTACCCCCATCTCGGCCAGCGCCGCCCACAGCCCGTCGCTGCGGCCGGTGTCGTTCTCCCAGGCCGTTCTCACTACCTCTGGCGAGCACTCATTGGCCAACAGGTCACGCACCGCCTCCTGGAACATGATCTGGTCGTCGCTAAACGAGAAATCCACGCCTACCGCCTCGGCAATCCCAGAACTCGCTCGGAGATGATGTTTCTCTGGATCTCGTTTGTGCCGGCGTAGATCGGGCCCGACAGCGCGAACACGTAACCGTCCATCCACGAGCTGTCGGCCCGCTCCCCGTCGCGGCCCAAAAGGCGCAGGGCGGTGGCGTGCAGTTCCACGTCGAGCTCCGACCAGAGCACCTTCATGAAGCTGGCCTCCGAGCCGATAGGGGCGCCGCCTCGCAGACGGGATTCGGTGGCGTAGGTCTGCCACCGGTAGGCCTGGGCCCCCATCCAGGCGCTCACCACCTGATCGCGGCGGTCCAAATCGGGGCCTCGGCTGTCGGCCAGCTCCTTGTAGAGGTCCACCAGCCGGTCGGCCGCGGCCATGAACCGGCCCGGTGCCCGCAGGTTCAGCCCCCGCTCGCTGCCGGTGGTGGCCATAGCCACCGCCCAGCCCTCACCTTCACCGCCCAGCAGAAAGCGCTCATGCACCCGGGCCCCGTCGAAGAACAGCTCGGCGAAACCGGGCTCGCCATCCAAGCGGCCGATGGCCCGGGCCTCTAAGCCCTCGGTGTCGCCGGGAACCAGCAGATAGCTCAGTCCGGCGTGGCGCTCGGAATCGGGGTCGGTGCGCACCAAACAGAAGAACCAGTCGGCGAACGCCCCCCGAGAGCACCAGGTCTTCTGGCCGTCGATCACGAAATGATCGCCGTCGCGTGGGGCCTTGGTCTTGATCCCGGCCAAGTCCGACCCGGCATCGGGCTCCGACCAGCCCTGGGCCCAGATCTCGTCACCCCGGGCCATGGGCCGCAAGAAGCGGTCCTGCTGCTCGGGGGTGCCAAAGTCGAAGATGGTGGGGGCCAACAGGCTCACCCCATTGGAGGAGACTCGTCCCGGCGCCCCCGACGCCCAGTACTCCTCCTCGAAGATCAGCCACTCCACCAGCGACGCCTCCCGGCCGCCGTAGCGCTCGGGCCACGACACCACCGCCCACCCGGCGTCGAACAAGATGTGCTCCCACGCCCGGTGCTCCTCGAAGCCCTCTGGGGTGTCCATCGACGCCAGCGGCTCGGCGGGCACGTTCTCGGCCAGCCAAGTGCGGGCCTCCTCCCGAAAGGCCTCCTCGGTCGGGGTGAACGACAGATCCATCAGCGGGAAACTCTAGGCCCGGTTTGGCCCGGCCAGCCGATCCAAGACTTCGACGGCCTCGGCGATTACTGAGTCGATGATCTCCTGGCAGCTGGGGAGGGCCTCGATGTTCCCCACTACTTGGCCGGTAGGCAGGATGCCGACCTCGGGATGGCCGTCCACCATGGCGGCCTTGGTCATCATGGGGGCGTTGGCCGCCATGGCCATCTGGGCCCAGGTGAGGTTGAGGCTGCGGCGCATGGCCAACCCCTCTGAGAGCAGCTGGCGGTAGCTCACCCCGGTGAGGGCTCGGAATTTGAGTGCGTTGCGGGCGGCCCGAAGGAACGACAGCGGTCCCGACCGCTCCAACCGGGAAATCACGTTGGTATTGATCACCCGCTGGGGCACGCCATCCACTGCGGTGGTGACCACCGTGCCGGTGAGCTTGGTGTCCAGGTATATGGCCTTCACGTGGTCGGGGACGTCGCTGTCGGACGACAAGAGGAAGCGGGTGCCCATGGCAATGCCGTCGGCCCCGAAGGCCAAGGCCGCGGCCAGCGAGCGACCGTCCACCATGCCGCCAGCGGCAATGACCGGGATGTCCACCGTGTCGATCACCGCGGGCAAGAGCAGGGTGGTGGCGATGGGTCCGGTGTGGCCCCCGCCCTCTGCCCCTTGGGCAATCACCGCGTCGACCCCCCAGGCGGCCACCTTCTCGGCGTGGCGGGGGGCGCCAATGGTGGGCACCACCACTACCCCGGCGTCCTTCAGCTTCTTGACGATGGCCTCGCCCGGGGCTTGGGCGAAGCTGGCCACCGGTATCCCCGCGGCGATGATGTGATCCACCCGTTGGTCGATGTCGGCGGCATCGGTGCGGAGGTTGACGCCGAACGGGCGTTCGGTGGCTTCGGCTACTGCATCGATGGTCTCGACCATCTGGTCGAACGTCAATGGCGCGGCGGCAATGATGCCCAAGCCGCCGGCATTGGAGGTGGCCGCCGTCAGCCGAGCCCCCGACACCCACCCCATGCCGGTCTGCACGATGGGGTGCTCCACCCCGAATAACTGGCATAGCCGAGTCTGAAGGCGGGGGTCAGCGCTCACTGGAGAAACCCCTTGGATCGAATACGGGGGTCGGCGCTCATCTGGAGATCAGCGGAACTCGGCTTTCCGGGCGCCGGTGGGGTCGAGCACCTCGCGGATCAGGTGAAGCTCTTCGTCGGTGGGCAGTCGGGTCTCGGCCACATCGTCGGTTCCGGCCAGCTCGAAGGCAGTGGCCTCGACAACCTGCTCCACGGTCACTCCGGGGTGAACCGAGGCGATCCTCATGCGGTTGTCGTCGGTCTGGAAGTCGAACACCCCAAGGTTGGACACCACCCGTCGCACCTCGTGATAGCGATTGCTCGGCGCGCCCAGCTCCCGCATCCGGTCGTACCCCGGCCCCGAGACAACGTCTACCGAGGCCACAAACGAGCGGGTGGAGTGGTTGGGCATCCAATAGCTGGTGGTGTGGTTGACCAGATTGCCGGGGGCGCCCCGCAAACCGAGAAGCTGGGCTTTGGGCTGGCGGAAGTCTCCGATGGCGGCGATGTTCTGGTTGCCCCACTGGTCGATCTGGGAGGCCCCCATCATCACGTGGCGCTTGCCCGACCACACGATGTCGAACACGGTGCGGTACGGCACCCACGACTCCACCACCTTGGGGGCGTCGGGAACGCCCACCGGGAAGTTGTTGGCGGGCAGCACCGACACGGTGTCGGTGTACACCAAATCGGGTTCGAAGGTGGCCCGAGCCAGCCGGCCGCCCACGAAGGGCACCGGTCCGATTGGGTTGCAAAGGATCTCACCGTCGCCCCGGAAGGCCTCGGCGCAGGCCACCACGCAGATCTCGTCGATGGTTGCTTCGTCCTGCGTGCTCATGATCGGGCCTCCAACGCCTTCAGGTAGTCGGCATGGGAGGAAGCGTCGAGGTAGGTGGAGCGGAACGCCTCCCACGCTTCAGGGTCGCGGGCAGTGGCAGCGTACTCCCGCTGGAAGGCCTCATCGCGCCCGTAGTCGGGCGGGCATTCGGTGAAGTGCGCCCCTTGGGGGGCCTCCACCACGCCGTCGGTGAAGATGCGCTGGATGCGAAGCGTGTGCACCGGCCCCTCGTCCAGCAGGTTCTCGGTGGGGACGATCTTCTCGGTGCTCAAATAGGTCTTGTCGGCGGCCATGGCGAACAGGTCGTCGAAGTACAGATCGGGCCCAAGGAACTGGCCGTTGCCGGCGGCATCGGCCCGATTCATGTGGATTAGCGCGGCATCCAGTTTGAAGGCGGGGATGGCCACCAGCTCCTCGCCGTCGTCATAGGGCGACGTCACCGTGCGCAACTCGGGGTTCATAATCAACATGTCGGAGCCCAAGCCAGCCCGGGTGGGATAGAACGGCACGCGGTGGGAGGCGGCCAGAAGCCCCAGGTAGAAGGCCCCCTCGTCCAGCTCGGTGAACTCGATGGCCCCGCTTTGGCGGGCCTGGCGGAAGTGGGGCTCCAGCGGGATGGAGTCCAGCGACACGAACCCGTACACCGCCCGGCGCAGCTTGCCCGCTGCGCACAGCAGCCCGATGTCGGGTCCTCCATAGGCCACCACGGTCAGATCCTTGAGATCCGAGCGCAAAATGGCCCGCACCAGCGACATGGGCTTGCGCCGGGATCCCCAGCCGCCGATGCCGATGGTCATCCCGTCCTTCAGCTCTGAGATGACTTCGTCTTCGGTCATCCGCTTGTCGACCATGGCGGCGACGATAGCCCGCTCCTGCAACCCGGCCCACACTGCCAGAACGGCCTCCTTCGGCGTGGTCATGCTCCCGACGGCCCATATAGGGCACACTGGCAGCAATGGATGACCTCGATTTCACCGGCAAGACCGCCATCATCACCGGCGGTACCAAGGGGCTGGGCCGGGGGATGGCCCTCCGGTTCCTGGCCGCAGGCGCCGACGTGGTGATCTGCGCCCGCCGTCCGCCGGAAGAAGCGGTGGCCGCCGACGGCCGGGAGGCGCTGTTCGTGGCCGCCGACGTGCGGGATCCCGAGCAGATCGCCGGGGTGGTAGAAGCCGCGGTGGAGCGCACTGGGCGGGTTGACACCCTCATCAATAATGCGGGCGGGGCTCCTCCGGCCGACTCGGCCACGGTGTCGCCCCGCTTCAACGAGAAGATCGTGGCCCTGAACTTGATGGCCCCTATGGCGTTCAGCCAGGCGGTGTACCCGGTGATGCAGAATCAGGACAGCGGCGGGGTGATCCTCAACATCTCATCGGTGTCGGGCATCCGGCCCAACCCCATGGGCATCGCCTACGGGGCGGCCAAGGCGGGGTTGGTGAACCTGAGCGAGACCCTGGCAGTGGAGTGGGGGCCCAAGATCCGGGTGCTGACCGTGACCGTTGGCCTGATCGTGACCGACGACGCCTACCTCTACTACGGCGACCAGGCTGGCATCGACGCGGTAGGCGAGACCATTGCCATGGGCCGCATGGGCCAGCCCGACGATGTGGCCGACGTGTGCCTGTTTTTGGCCTCCCCCTTGGCCCGGTGGATGTCGGGCGCCAACATCAAGGTCCACGGCGGCGGCGAGAAACCGGCCTATCTGGGCGTCTCCACCGGCGAGGTGGCCGGCGAAGAAAGCTGACCGGTCGGGAGAATCCCAACATGGCGGTGAGCATTCCGTTTGTTACCGAGCCCGAGGTGGACTACGGCGCGGTGGTTGAGATGGCCCCTGGCCTGCGCAGAGTAGTGGCCAACAATCCGAGCAAGTTCACCTATCGGGGCACCGGCACCTACATCGTGGGCCAGGGCCGCGTGGCCATCGTCGATCCCGGCCCCGACGACGCCAATCACATCAAGGCTGTTCTGGCCGCGGTGGACGGCGAGCAGGTGGAAGCCCTGCTGATCACCCACACCCATCGGGACCACTCCCCCGCGTCACGGGCGGTGGGCGAGGCCACCGGCGCTCCGGCCTATGGCTTCGGACCCCATCCAGCGGCGGATGACGACGACGGCAAGAGCGAGGAGCGGGGCGATCTCGAGTTCATCCCCGACAACGCAGTGGTCCACGGCGATGTTGTGGAGGGGTCGGGGTGGAGCTTCGAGTGCCTGCACACCCCCGGCCACATCTCCAACCACATCGCCTACCGCTGGCAGGAGGCGGCTGGGGTGTTCACCGGCGACCACATCATGGGCTGGTCCACCACGATCATCCCCCCGCCCGACGGCAACATGACTGACTACTTGGCCAGCCTCCGGCTGTTGGCCGACTGTCCCGACGACCGGGTGTACTGGCCCACTCACGGCCCGCCGGTCACCGAGCCCCACGCTCTGGTGGAAGCCCTGTATGCCCACCGTCTGGACCGGGAGCGCCAGATCATGGAATGCCTGGCATCTGGGCCTCAGACCGTCGCCGAGATGGTGAAGGTGATGTACGCCGAGGTGGCCTCAGAGCTGCATGAGCCCGCCGCCCGCTCTGTGCTGGCCCACCTCATCGCCATGGTTGCCGATGGCCGCGTGGGCACTGACGCCGAGCCCATTGCTGAGGCGGTGTACTACCGGGAGTAGGGAAACGGTGAGGGCTGACGCCTCCTCGCCTTGCTGGTCAACTACGAGACCGTCACCGGAGACGCGTCCAAGTAACAGGCAGTAAGGGCTGACGCCACTTCGTCTTGTGCCGCCCCGAAACCCTCCCCCGTGTCGACCACCATGGCGTCTCTCACGACGTCTCGTAGCCCGTCTACCGAGATTTGGGAGGCGATGCATTTGGCTTGCTCAATTGGCTCACCCTCTGAAACCAATACCTGGACCACGAAGTTCCGCCAGTCAACGCAACCCAAAGCCAGATTCTCCAGATCAAACGCCTCCCGGTCGGAGATGTCGAACCAGTCACCAAACACAAACAATCCCGGTTGCCGGTATGCCTCAGTAAACGAGTCGGGGTTGAGTCCGAGTTCATCGAGCCGTGCGTCGGTGAATACGGCAAATGCTCCCTCGGCCAGACAAGTGATCTCTTGTCGCGTCATGAAGGTGGTAACCAGCTGATCTCCCAAGACCAGCTGTGCAAACGCGTTGGCCAACTCTTGCCGTTTGGATGCGGGTGGATCGCCATTCTCAGCCTGCTCGCCGGCGTCCGGGCTACCGGCGTCAGTAGACGACGAATCAGGAGCTTCCACCTCGGTGGGTTGGACCGCGGGAGCCTGGGTAGCCGGCACCGACGGCGCGCCGTCCTCGCTTTCACCCGAGCAGGCCGCCGCCACAATGGCTGCAAGGACTATCGGGATGAACCAGCCGCGACGCATAGGACGGCTCTTGTCTTAGCCGGTTTCTTCAATGCTGACCGAGTTGACGAACACGGGAGGCTCGGGACCCCCGCCCAACCGGTTGTCGGGCTGGTCGACGTGGCTGGCCAAGATGGCCTCGGCCACCGAGAGGCTCGCATCGTCCATCTGGCCGAACACCACGTAGGTGCCCTGGCTGTTGAGCAGTGCGGTGTTCTCATTCACCGCGAAAAAGAACTGGGCACTGGCGCTGTTGGGCGCCGCGGTGCGGGCCATCACGATCTGGCCCGGCTCGTAGGTGAACCCGGTGCCTTCGTCGGGAATGGTGTACCCCGGACCCGGGTCAGACGGCGAGTTGGTGTGGGGAGCCCCGCCCTGGATGATCCCAATGCTGGGATCGGTGCGGAACAACAGGGTGTTGTCGTAGTAATGGTTTAGGGCCAGCACCGCGAAATTGTTCGCTGTGATCGGCGTGTTCACCATATCGAGAGTGATCCGCATCTCCCCCGCTGTGGTGTCCATCACCGCGGTGTACTGCCTGGACGGGTCCAAACACATGGGCTGGGGACCGTCGAAATACAGCACCGCCGGTCCCGACCCGTCGGCTGGCGGGCAATCACCCGTGCCGATGCTCCCCTCCGGGATGGGAACGCCTTCGAACCCGGAACCACCCATGAATTCAAGCTCGTCGGGGGTCAGGCACCGGTTCTGAAGGGCCATGAGCTCGCCCATCATCTCCATCGCCGCTTCTTCGTCCTCCGGTTCCCCGCCCCCAAGCATCATGTCGACCATTTCTTGGGGCAATCCATCGGCAACGCATCGGGCACTTTCCTCGGATAGGCCCTCTTGGACGAAAGTCTGATAAAGCGTTTCCCGGACGTCGATACAGGCTCTGGATGCTTCCAGCGCCTCCTCTTCAAACAGCCCGAAGCCATCCTCCGATTCGGCTATCAATCCACTCTCCACCGCGGCTCGTATTCCCTCATCAGAGAACTCAGAGGCAAAACAGCTTGCTTGCTCGGCGGGAAGACCCTCAGCAACAACTGTCTCAGCCACCACCAACCGCCAATCCAGACAACTCAAGGCTTGATCCACCGCCTCCGATGCCTCGTCATCGGTAATGGCGAATCCTTGAAGTAGTGCAGAATCGCTTCTCTGGTACGTCGCCGTGATCGATGCCCCGTTCAGGCCCAACTCGTCAAGGCGCTCGTCTGAGAAGACAGCAGCCAGGTTGTTTCCAAGACAACGGATCTGGTCGTCGGTCGCGGCGGCGGGGCGCTCGTCACTTTCCATCATCACAGTAAAGATTGCGTCGGCAATTTCTTGCTGGGCAGCGGTGAGCCCTTCAGCAGCTTCCGTTAGATCTGACCCAGGAGTCTCGACGGCCTTGCTGGGTGGCGCGGCAGGGACGCTGTCTTCGCTCTCGCTTGAGCAGGCCGCGGCAATCAGGCAGACCAGGGCCAAAGGCAAAACCAGTTTCAAAATGCGCATGATGGCACCAACTTTCCAATCACCATCTACGACGCTCCAACGCTAGGGGCAGTTCCAACAGAAATCGCGGCTTTGCCGCTCTGAATGGCTCAGGCCACCGCGCCCGACGAACGGAGTGCCTCAACTTCCTCAGCGGAATAGCCCAGTTCAGCCAGAACTGCGTCGGTGTCTGCGCCCGGGGATTGCGATGTCCCCGCCGCCTCTGAAGGGGTGCCTTCGAAGCGAGGGGCGGGTTGAGGCTGGGTCACCTCGCCAAATTGAAAAAACGAATCCCGGGCCAAAGCGTGGGGGTGGCTCGGGGTCTGGCCCATGGTCAGCACCGGGGTTACGCAGGCGTCGGTCCCGTCGAACACTTCCGTCCACGCGTCGAGGGTTCGGGTAGCGATGATCTCCCCTACCCGCTGCTTCATCTCCGGCCACCGGTCCCAGTCCATCTGATCGGGCAGATCATCAGAATCGGCCAGACCGATGCCGGCCATGAACTCTGCGTGGAACTGGGGCTCGATGGCCCCCACCGCTAGCCATTTGCCGTCGGCCGTGCCGTACACCTCGTAGAAGTAGGCCCCGGAATCCAAGAAGTTGGTCCCGTAGTTGTCGGTCCAGAACCCGCTGGCGTGGGCCGCGTACAAGGGCGATAGCAGATAAGCGGCCCCGTCCACCATGGCCGCGTCCACCACTTGGCCGTCACCGCCGCGGGCCACTTCCAACAAGGCCGCCACCATGCCCAGCACTAGAAACACAGAGCCTCCGCCGAAGTCACCGATGAGGTTGAGCGGCACCGAAGGGGGCTGGCCGGTCCGGCCGATGTGGGCCAGGGGTCCGGCTAGGGAGATGTAGTTGATATCGTGGCCAGCCCGGTCGGCCAATGGTCCGGATTGCCCCCACCCGGTCATCCGCCCGTAGACCAGCGTGGGGTTCCGGGCCAGGCAGGCGTCGGGCCCCACCCCAAGGCGCTCGGCCACCCCGGCCCGAAACCCCTCGAACAAACCGTCGGACGCCTCGACCAGTCGGAGCACCGCCTCCACTCCCTCGGGCTGCTTGAGGTTGAAGGCGACGGTGCGCTTGCCCCGCTCCATAGGTCCCGACTGCGAGGCCACCGGGTTGCCTGACCCGCCCACCCGATCGACCCGGATGACCTCGGCCCCCATATCCGACAGCATCATGCCGGCGAACGGGGTCGGCCCGATACCGGCCAACTCGACGATGCGCATTCCCTTCAGCGGACCCATGGCCCTACGGTATGCCTGCGAGTCGGAGCAACCGAAAGGCGGAGACCCAGATGAGCGCCACCGAACGAAAGACCGCCCTAGTCACCGGAGCCAGCCGGGGCATTGGAAAGGCCAGCGCCATCGCCCTGGCTCGGGCCGGGTTCGACGTGGCCGTGTCAGCCCGGACGTTGTCCGATGGCTCAGGCCGGGACATGTACGACCCCGACCTCACTATCCCCGGCGGGCTCGACACCACCGTGGCCTCCATCGAAGCCGAGGGGCAACAAGGCACCGCCTTCGTGATGGACCTATTGGACCGATCCAGTGTAGAGGCGTGCATCGACGGTGCTTTAGAGCACTTCGGCCATCTGGATGTGCTGGTGAACAACGCCATCTACCAGGGCAAAGTGAG
>JAPPAP010000028.1 GCA_026705465.1 bacterium
GTGCTCGACAATCTGGGCGACCTGCACGAACAAGAGGGCCTACCGGTGGAACGGCTCCGCGGCCGGGAATGCCGGTCCCGTGAGCCGCTGCTCGCCCCCGGCGTGCGGGGCGGGGTGTACTCCCCGCTCGACCACCAGGTGAACCCCCGACGAGTGGTGGCCGAACTGCTGAATCGGGTGCCAACCCTGGCGGTCTCGGCAATTGAAGTGACTGGCAACCAAGTGGTGGCCGACGACGACCGGGTGATGGCCTGCCAACAGGTGGTGGTGGCTGCCGGGGCGTGGACCGGACGACTGCTGGGAGTGCCCATCCGGCCCCTAAAAGGGCAGATCCTGCGCTTGAGCGGCCCTGAGGGGCTGTTGCGGCTGCCGGTGCGGGGAGTGGTGCGCGGATCGACTGTGTACGCGGTTCCCCGCAGCAACGGCGAGATCGTGGTGGGCGCAACCCAAGAGGAGCAGGGCTTCGACACTCGGGTGACCGCGGGTGGCGTCTACGAACTGCTCCGAGACGTGTTGGCCGTGCTGCCCGGGCTCAGCGAGATCGACCTGGTGGAGACGTGGGCTGGCCTGCGCCCCGGTGCGCCCGACAATGCCCCAATCATCGGGACCGGTGACGACGGCATCGTGTACGCCACCGGCCACTTTCGCAATGGCATTCTCACCGCGCCCATTACTGCGGCTGCGGTGGCTGCGTTGGTGCAGGGCCATGAGCCACCGGTGGACTTGTCCTCCTTCAGCCCTGGTCGGTTCGCCACCCAACCAACCGGCGATCCTCCCAACACTGAGCACCTCAGCGGAGTAACGGCATGATCATCATTGTGAACGGTGAGGATCAGGAGGTGGCCGCCGGTTGCACGGTGGGAACGCTGGCCCCCAACCAGCGGGGAGTGGCGGTGGCCGTCAACCGGGAGATCGTCCCCCGTAGCCGGTGGGGCCAGGCCCTGCTGGCCGAGGGCGACCGGGTCGAGATCCTCGAAGCGGCCCAGGGGGGATAGATGGGCGATTTCGACCCCCTGGAACAGGAGACCTAGATGGGCGATTCGTGGACCGTGGCTGAGCGCAGCTTCACCAGCCGGTTGATCACTGGCACCGGTGGTTCCCCCAACCTGGCCGTGTTGGAGCGGGCGCTGGCCGCATCGGGATGCGAACTGGTCACCGTAGCGCTGCGCCGGGTGTCGCCCGAGGCCACCGGTTCGGTGCTGGAGGTTATCGATCGCCTGGGGCTCGGCGTGCTGCCCAACACCGCCGGTTGCCATACCGCGGCCGACGCCGTGCTCACTGCCAAGCTGGCCCGGGAGGCGTTCGAAACCAACTGGGTGAAGCTGGAGGTGATTGCCGACGACATCACCCTTCTGCCCGAGGGAATCGAGCTGGTGGAGGCAGCCGAAACGCTGGTGGACGACGGTTTCACCGTGCTGGCCTACACCAACGACGACCCGGTGCTGGCCCGCCGCCTCGAAGACCTGGGGTGCGCCTCGGTCATGCCCCTGGGAGCGCCCATCGGATCGGGACTGGGCATCCGCAACCCCCACAACATCGAGATGATCGTGGAGCAGTCCTCGGTACCGGTGGTGTTGGACGCAGGCATCGGCACCGCCTCCGACGCCGCTCTGGCCATGGAACTGGGCTGCGACGCGGTCATGGTGGCGTCGGCCATCACCCGGGCCCGAGATCCCGAGCTGATGGCCACCGCCATACGCCTGGCCACCGATGCCGGACGGCAGGCCCGGTTGGCCGGAAGGATTCCCAAGCGCTTCGGTGCCGAGGCCTCGACCTCCAGCCAGGGTCGTGCCGAGTTCTGACCGTCACCAGCGCCCGTACAGTCCCAAACGGGCACTGGCCTCAGAGGTGCTGGTGCTAACCGATGTGGTGCTGAGCGCCCCCGCAGTGATTTTCCGGGCCAAGACGCACCCTCCGCAGATCAGGCGGGAGCTGGCCAAGCTGATGAGAGAACAGACCGACTGCCTCATCCTGGCGTCGATGATCGACCCGGTGGCCGACGGCGTGCATTTGGCCGGGTTCGACCGCTACCCCAAGGTGTATCAGGGCATCGTCGGGCGGTCTTGCCACGGACTCGACGAGGTTCGCCAGGCCGAGCTCGAGGGGGTGGACTACGTGACCATCTCCCCCGTTTTCGAAACCGAGTCGAAGCCGGGCTACGGCCCACCGCTGGGACTGGGCGGATTGGGCCGGATCGCCCGCCAAGCCCATGTTCCGGTGTACGCCCTGGGCGGGATTGATTTGGGTCGAGTGGCTGCCTGCCGAGACGCGGGGGCGGCAGGCGTGGCCGTGCAGGGTGCGGTGGCTCGCAGCTCTGACCCCCAAGAGACCATTGCTGCCCTCTTAGACGAGTGGCACTCGTGACAAACCCCCCGGTGGCACTCAGCATTGCCGGGTCGGATGCGTCGGGGGGTGCGGGAATTGCTGCCGACCTGACAACGTTCGCGGCGCTGGGAATCCACGGCGCCGCGGTGATCACCGCGGTAACCGCGCAGAACACGGTGGGCGTGCAGGGGGTGCATCCAGTGCCCGCCGAATTCGTGGCCCAACAACTCAACTCGGTGCTCGACGATCTGCCGGTGGCCGCGGTGAAGACCGGGATGCTGGCCAACCAGGACATCATCGCGGTGGTGGGAGACTTCGCCGCCGCCGGGCGGTTGCCCAACCTGGTAGTCGACCCGGTGATGGTGTCATCTACCGGAGCCCGGCTGCTGGACACCGGGGCCGAAGCCATCTATCTGGAGCTGCTCAAACACGCCACTGTGGCCACCCCCAACGCCCGAGAGGCAACGGTGCTCCAGGATGTGGCCGGCTTGGAGGCAGCCGCTGAGTTGGGCCGGCTTTGTCCCGGCTGGCTGGTGGTGACCGGAGAAGCCACCGCCATCGACCGGGTACACCACCACGGAGATTGGACCGAACTAGCCGGGGAGGTGGTGGAAACCGCTAACGACCACGGGACCGGTTGTACGTTTTCGTCGGCGGTGGCAGCGGGGTTAGCGGCGGGTGCGGAGCCAGGGGATGCGATCGCGACAGCCAAGGGGTTTGTGCGGCAGTGCATCATTCGGTCGGCTGATTGGGACTTGGGCGCGGGCCGTGGGCCCGTGGCGCACCTTATGGAGCCAGAGTTATGAGCGTCAGTCCGTCGGAGATGGGGAGCATGACTTGGGCGGTGCGAGGGTCGGCAACCACGTGGTCGTTGAATTCCCGAATGTTGGCGGTGTCGGGGTTCTCAACGACATCGGCGTCGGGATCGGCTACTCGGCCGCCCCAGAGCACGTTGTCCACCAAGATGACGCCCTTCGGGCTGAGCCGACGGAGAATCTCCTCGTAGTAGGCCTTGTAGGAACGCTTGTCAGCGTCGATGAAGGCCAAATCGATAGTCGGCTCTTCGGGCAGGGCGGCCAGGGTCTCGGCCGCGGGGGCGATCACCACCTCGATGCGGTCGGCCACCCCGGCCCGCTCCCAATAAGGGCGACCGACGCTCACCCACTCGTCACTCATGTCGCAGCACAGCAGCCTTCCGCCTGGGGCGAGGCCGCGGGCGATGGACAGGGCCGAGAAGCCGGTGAAGGTGCCTACCTCCACTGCAAACTCCACGTCGAGCAGGCGGGTCAGCATGGTCATGAATGCGGCCTGCTCGGGAGCGACCTGCATTCCGGAAATGGGGCCCAGCTCAACGGTGACGTCGATCAGCTCCTGGGCGATGGGGTCGATGCCAGCACCGTGGGCCACCAAGTATTCCTGCACATTGGCACTGAGGCCGATGCCCTTGGGAGTCACTAGGCCCGCCCCAACACAGAGTCCACCTCGATGATGATGGCCCGCCGGTCAGCACCCCGATCTTTGGCCGGGCTGTAGCGCTGGCCGTAGCGGGCCACCGCGTCGGCGCACTGCTCGGGGTCGGCAGTAACGGTGGCGTGTCCCTCCAGGGTGACCCACCGGCCGCCGTCAACTTGGCACAGCGCAGCCCGACCGCCTCCGGCTCCCTCCAGCAGATGCACCTTTTTGGCCCCGGCCCACGTGATGATGCGGGCGGTGGCGGTGTTGGGATCCCAGGTAAACCCCACCGGGGTCACATGCGGAGTGCCGTCGGGACGCAGAATGGTGAGCGAGGCCAGGTGGCGATCCCGGAGGAAGCCATTCATCTCGTCGGTGAGGTTGCTGGGGTTGTGGGCCATCGGCCTATGCCTCCTTGGGCAACAGGGGCTCGGGCAGCGGACGGCCGTAGACAACCACCAGGCGCTGAGTGGCCCGGGTCATGGCCACGTACAAGGCTCGCATCCCCTTGGGGAGCTTCTCGCAGATGTCGGCCGGCTCCACCACAATGGCGGTATCCACTTCAAGCCCCTTAACCAGCTCTACCGGGACAATGGTCACCCGAGATTCCAGACCCCGCTCATACACCAAGCCGTGGTCGACGTCGGATGAGGTGAGCGCCTCAGAGATGGCGTCGGCCAGCTCGTTGTGGCAGATCACCGCCAGATTCCCATTGGCCAACGCGCTGAGCTCGGATTTCACCTCGCCCACCACGGCGGCGATCAGGCTGATGGGGCTGAACTCGCGCCCTTGACCATTGCCCTGGCCATTGCCAGAGGTGGAGGCCGATGGGCCGACGACAGGCACGAATCGGGGAGGCTGGCCTTCGGTGCGGATCGACTGCGGCGGAACCAGGCCGGGCATGGCCACGTCCAGCACCTTGGCGGCCACGTCCATAATCGGTTCGGTTAGGCGGTAGCCGATAGTTAACTCGGAGAATCGGGGCTCGACATGGCCAGGCAGGTGCTCGATCACGCTGTCCCAAGAATCGTGCCCCCATGCCGAGGTGGCCTGAGCGATGTCGCCCACTACGGTCATCGATCCGTTGAGCGAGCGGCGGCTAATCATCCGAAGTTGCATGGGCGACAGATCCTGGGCCTCGTCCACCACGATGTGGCCATAGGTACGAATCGAGTCAGACTGCTTATGGCCGGGCCGGGGGCCCAACAGGGCCAATGCCTCATCCAGCAACGGGGCATCGTCGGCCGTCCACACAACTTCGGAGGCATGAGGTTGTCGGGAGCGGTAGAGCAGGTCGGTTTCGGCTTCAGTGAGCACCGAGGCGGCCGCGGAGCGGAGCAGAGCCGGCGAGCCGAACAGGTCGTGCAGCAGGTGGGCTGGAGTGAGCACTGGCCACATCCACTCCAAGGCCTCCCGCAGATCGGTACCCCCGTGAAGCTGCTCGCGCACTGCCTCCATGTCGGGGGCCGGTGAGTCGGTGCGGGCACCACTGTCGGCTAGCTGCTGGTAGACCTGTTCTTCTACAAAGCGGCGGGCCCGGTTGTGGGTGCGGAACCGCTTGCGGGCTTGGCGCACGATCTCGGCGCTCTGTTCCACGGTCAGCCGAAGCCGCCGAAGGCCGAAGCCCACCGTCACATCGGCCCGCAGCGGGCGCTGGCGATCCCGGCGAGCCCGGCGAAGCACCGCGATCATGCGCAGGTCGCCCTTGATGCGGGAGACCTGCGGGGTATCGAGTCCCTTGACCCGAGTGCCGGGCAACAAGTCGGCCAGCATTGACACCTCAACGCCGGCCTCGCCCAGCGACGGAAGCACCTGTTCGATATAGGTCAGGAATAACCGGTTCGGGCCGAGCACCAGCATTCCCTGACCTTCGAGGGGAAAGCGGTGGGTATAGAGCAGGTAGGCGGCCCGGTGGAGGGCGGCCACTGTCTTGCCGGTGCCGGGACCACCTTGCACCACGAGCAGACCCGACAACGGGGAGCGGATGATGGCGTCCTGTTCGACCTGGATAGTGGCGGCGGCATCGGCGAGCCGGCCAGTGCGCCCGGCTTCCAAGCCAGCTCGGAGCGTGGCCTCCCCCACCAAAGGCATGCGGCCCCGGCCATTGGTTTCGCCGAAGTACTCGTCTTCCACCCCCAGGAGCTCCCGGCCTCTGGTCACGAAGTGGCGGCGGCGGGACAGGCCCATGGGCTCGCTGCCGGTTGCCCGGTAGAAGGCCTCGGCGGCCGGGGCCCGCCAGTCGATGGTCACCGGCTCCTGGTCGTCATCCCACACCGCTACCCGACCCACATAGAGCTGGTCGCCGCCCTGAGCGTCGCCCTGCTCATGATCGTCGCTCCAATCGAGGCGGCCGAACACCAGAGACGAGTTGCCGATGTCAAGGGCGCTGAGGCGGGTGCTAATGGAGTCCCAGATGATCTCCCGCTCATAGCGGGCCTGGTGGGTGCCGCCCGCACCCACTTCCACCATGCCTTTCAGCGACAGGGCCCGCTCCCGGGCCGTCTCGAGGGCTTGGTGGGCCCGATCGATGTATGTCTGCTCCGCGGCGTGATCCGGATGAATCGGAGACTCCTCAGACTCAGTTCAAAATCAGTGAACGTTCAAGTCTAATACGCCGATGGAAGGTTAAGCAGACGCGGCTTCGCCGATCTCTTTGAGAGCGTCGCCGAGGGCGGCCCGCAGGCGGCGGGCCAGAGGCGGGGACAGGTGGGCCACCAGCCCGTAGCCAGCCTGGCCCACCTCCTCCACGGTGAGCACCACTCGGGGGATGGCGTCTTCGTAATCGTCGGCAATGGCCACCGCCCACGACACCGGGGAAAACTCGTCGTCGTCTCCGGGAGGGAGGTCGGCCGGGTCGAAGGGGTAGTCGTCTATGGACCGGCGCACCGAGTCGATGGTATCGGAGGCGATAGTACTGGGGCGCCGATTCTGGAGCGATAGCACTGGGAGGCACGGTGATCGGTACCGTTTATGCGTGGCCAACGGCGCTGGAATCACAAATGACGCCTTTCTGCGAGCGTGCCGCGGCCTGCCAGTAGACCAAGTACCGGTGTGGTTCATGCGTCAAGCCGGGCGGTCGTTGCCCGAGTATCGGGCCATTCGAGGGGAGGGGTCGATGTTGGACACCATCGCCCGTCCTGAGGTGGCCACCGAAATCACCCTCCAGCCGGTGCGCCGCTACGGGGTGGACGCGGCCATCTTGTACTCCGACATCGTGGTTCCCACCCACGCCATCGGATTCGGGGTCGACATCGTGCCCGGAGTGGGGCCGGTAGTGGAGCATCCGTTTCGGGAGGCCCGCGATCTCAACCGTCTGCGTCCCCTCGACCCCGTGGCCGACACGCCGTATGTGCTGGAAACGGTCCGCAACCTGGTGGCGGAACTCGACGTGCCGCTGATCGCCTTCGCAGGGGCACCGTTCACCATGGCCTCCTACTTGGTGGAAGGGGGGCCATCGCGCACCCACGCCCTCACCAAGCGACTGATGCACAGCGAGCCCGACCTGTGGGCCTCCCTTTTGGATCGCCTGGCTGACCTGGCCATCGCCTCCATTGGCTCGCAGCTCGACGCCGGGGCTTCGGCGTTCCAGCTGTTCGACTCGTGGGCTGGAGCACTGGCCCCCGATGAGTACCGGCGGTTCGTGCTGCCGGCCAGCCAGCGGATTTTCACCGAACTGGGTGACCGAAGCGAGGGGGCGCCGGGAATCCACTTCGGGGTGGGTACCGGCGAGCTGTTGGAACTGCTGGCCAAGGCGGGGGCCGACGTAGTGGGAGTGGACTGGCGAGTACACCTGGACGACGCCCGGGAGCGGCTGGGACCCGACGTAGCCGTGCAGGGCAACTTGGATCCGGCCGCAGTGCTGGCTCCCTGGCCGGTGGTGGCCGAGCGGGCCTCCAACGTGCTCGATCGCAATGCCGGACAGCCGGGTCATGTGTTCAACCTGGGCCACGGCGTACTGCCGGAGACCGACCCCGAGACGCTGGAACGGATAGTCGAGCTGGTCCACGGGTACAAGGCCACCCAGTGAAAGTCGCGGAAAGGGAAGCCGTACGCGGGGAGATTACCGCGCCATGAGGGTGTCTCTGTGAAGGTTGCCGTTGTCGGGGCGGGCATCACCGGGTTGGCTGCCGGGTATGAGGCCGCCAAAGCGGGGGCCGAAGTGGTGGTGTATGAGGCCGCTGAGCGGGCTGGCGGGCGGCTTCTCACCACTGAACTGGCTGGCCAACCGGTGGATGAGGGCGCAGACGCATTTTTGGCCCGGGTGCCGTGGGCAACCGAGCTTTGCCAGGAGCTGGGATTGGGCGCCGAGCTGGTTTCGCCCGCCCAGCGGGCGGCATTCGTGTACTCCCGGGGGGCGCTGCGGGCTCTGCCCCAGCCCAACGTGCTGGGAGTGCCGCTGGACTTCGATGCCCTAGCCGCTTCGGGGATCGTCTCTTCAGACGGGGTGGACCGCGCCCGCCAAGAGCCTGATTTGGCCGGGTCGCCGCTGGCTGGCGACGAGTCGGTGGGTGAGCTGGTGCGGCGACGGCTCGGCGATGAGCTGGCCGATCAGCTGGTGGATCCTCTGATCGGGGGCATCAACGCCTCTTCAATCGACGACCTGAGCGTGAGGGCCGCAGTGCCGCAGTTGGCCGAAGCCGCCTCACAAGGTCCCAGCCTGGTTCAGGAGCTGCGTCGGCTGGCCGCATCGTCGACGGCCGATCCCACCGCACCTGTGTTCTACACCCTGCCTGACGGCTTGGGGCGGTTGACCGACGAGCTCAGCGAGCGTTTGGGCGACCGGCTGCGGCTGTCTTCCCCGGTGGCTGACCTGGGCGTACTCGACGCCGACCAGGTGATCGTGACCCTCCCCGCCGACACCGCCCGCGCCCTGGTGGCCCCGGTGTCGGCGGCCGCCGCCGATCTGCTGGGCACCATCGACTACGCCTCGGTGGTGCTGGTAACGCTGGCGTTCAATGCCGGAGATGTCAACCACCCCATGGCGGGTTCGGGCTTTCTGGTCCCCGCGGTGGAAGGGCGGACTATCACCGCCTGCTCGTGGGCATCCAGCAAATGGGCCCATGTGGGCTCGCCTGACACGGTGGTGATGCGAGTGTCAGCTGGTCGCTACGGCGACGACCGAGCCCTGGCCCTCAGCGATGAGGCTCTGTTGGACGCGGTGGGGGCCGACTTGGCCGAAACCATGGCGTTGGACGCCCAGCCCCACACCGTGCGTATCAGCCGGTGGAAGCGGTCGCTGCCCCAGTTCCGGCCCGGCCATCTGGAGTTGGTGGCCGACCTCGAACAGTCGCTGTCCTACGACGCCCCCTGGTTGCAGGTGACCGGGGCGTGGGCTCGGGGCTTGGGGATTCCGGCCTGCATCCACCAGGGCCGTCTCGCCGCCCAGGCCAGCGTGGCCGACGGCGCGGTCGCCCGATGAGTAGCCCGAAGCTGGCGGTATGGGCCCGCACCAGTGGGTGGACGGCGGCGGGTTCCTTGGCCGCGGGCGGACTGGTGGCCCTATCGATGCCCCCGTGGGGATGGTGGCCGTTGGCCCTGGTTGGGCTGGTGGCCTTCGAGCGCCTGCTGGCCGACCAGCCGGTGTGGGCCCGGGCGTGGCGGGGTTTCGGGTTCGGGGCCGGATGGTTGTTCCCGGCCACGTTTTGGATGGTGGACTTCACTCTGCCCGGCTATCTGGCCGTGTGCGTGGTGTTCTCCGTGCTCTACGGTCTAGTTGGAGCGACCTGTCCCCCGGGGCTCATTCGATGGTTGGCCCTACCCAGCCTGTTCGTGCTGGCCGGGGCCATCCGATGGCGGTGGCCGTTCGGCGGCGTGCCGCTGGCCACCCTGCCCATGAGCCAGGTCGACACCCCGTGGGCCGCCACCGTACGGGTTCTGGGGCCATTGCTGTTGGTGGCGGTGTGTGTGGCCATTGCCATGGTTCTGGGAGCCGTACTGGAGCGGCAGTGGAGGGCGGCGCTGATGCTGGCGTCAGTGGTGGTGGGGTTTTGGGGCTGGGCGGCGCTGGCCCCCCAGGGCTCGGCCAGCGGCACCATCGACGTGGCGGTGGTGCAGGGGGGCGGTCCACAGCGGACCCGGGCCGCCAACACCGAGCCGGGGGTGGTGTTCGAACGCCACCTGGAAGCCAGCCAACTGGTGCAGAAGCCGGTGGAATTGGTGGTGTGGCCCGAAGACGTGGTGGACGTCCACGGTTTGTTTGCCAACAGCGAAGAGCGGCTGCGACTAGCTGAGCTGACCACCAAGCTCAACGCCACCCTGGTGGCCGGGGTGGTCGAGGACGTGTCGGCCACCGAGGCGGCCAACTTTGCCGCGGTGTTCGCCCCCGATGGAACCCTGGTGGATCGCTACGACAAGGTGAGGCTGGTGCCGTTCGGGGAGTACGTTCCCCTGCGGTCGCTGATCGAGCCGCTGGCCCCTGACTACCTGCCAGCCCGAGACATGCGCCGGGGCGACACCCCCGCAGTGCTGGACACCCCCGTAGGCCGCCTCGGGGTTTCCATTAGCTGGGAGATCTTCTTCGAAGACCGGGCTCGAGACGCCATTGGCAACGGTGGCGAGGTGCTGTTGAACCCCACCAACGGGGCCAGCTACTGGCTCACCATCGTGCAGACTCAGCAAATTGCCAGCTCCCGGCTACGGGCCCTAGAGACCGGACGCTGGGTAGTGCAGTCGGCTCCCACCGGGTTCAGCGCCTTCATCGACCCCGACGGCAAGGTGTACCAGCGCACCGCAGTCTCCGAGCGCAAGGTCATCCAATCCGAGATCGAGCTCCGCACCGGCCAAACCCTCGCCACCCGTGCCGGCCCCTGGCCCATGACCGCCCTGGCCCTCGCCGCTCTCCTAGCCGCCTGGATCGCCCACCAGCGCACGCCCACTCCACCCCGCCGCAAATCCGACTGATCAGATTTCCACCATGAGGGTGACGGGGCCGTCGTTGGTGAGCTCCACAGCCATCATGGCCCCGAAGGAGCCAGTGGCCACGGTGGCACCGAGGGTGCGTAGCTCGGCAACCAGTTCGTCGATCAGGGCGGCGGCCTGATCGGGGGCGGCGGCACCCAGGAATGAGGGGCGGCGACCCCGGCTGATGTCGCCGTAGAGGGTGAACTGGCTCACCACCAGCAACTCACCGCTGGTGTCGGCCACCGACAGGTTCATGTGCCCGTTCTCGTCGGTGAAGATGCGCAGATTCCACAGCTTTCCGGCCATCTTTTTGACCGTGTCGGCATCATCATCGTGGGTTACTCCCACCAGACAACACAACCCGGGGCCAATCTCCCCGATTACCTCGCCATCCACTCGAACCCGGGCCTCGGCCGCCCGCTGCACTAGCGCTCGCACGGCGCCAAGATAGCGGCCTATTTCGGCAATTGAGCATTTGCTAAACCCCCCGAATTCCGAAAGCCTTGTGGGGCTATGGTCTCGGCGGATCAACCGCTCAAAATCGCCCTCTTGTCGTATCGGGGCAAGCCCCACTGCGGCGGACAAGGGGTGTACGTCCACCATCTCAGCAAGGCGCTCACCGACCTCGGCCACCACGTCGAAGTGCTGAGCGGACAGCCCTATCCGATACTGGACGACCGGGTGCCGCTGCACCAGCTCCCCAGCCTCGACATCTTCAACGACACCTATCCCGGACGGATGCCTGGGTTCTGGGAGGTCAAGTCATGGGCCGACGCCGCCGAAGTGGGCTCGTTCATGACAGGCGCCTTCTCGGAGCCGCTGGCCTTCTCCATCCGGGCCTGGCAGGTGCTGCGCTCCCGGGTCGGCGACTTTGACCTGGTCCACGACAACCAGTCGCTGGGGTACGGGCTGCTGGCCATCGAGCGGGACGGGCTGCCAGTGCTGGGCACCATCCACCATCCCATCACCGTCGACCGCCAATTGGAGCTGGAGCACGCGAGGGGCTGGGTGGAGCGGCTGGGCAAGCGACGCTGGTACTCCTTCACCGGGATGCAGGCCCGAGTGGCCCGTCGATTGCAGCGCATTATCACCGTGTCGGAGTCGTCACGCGACGACATCGCCCGGGACCAGAAGGTGCCCCGCAGCCTCATGCATGTGGTGCCGGTGGGAGTGGACCCCGAGCAGTTCCGGCCCCTGCCCGGCGTTGATCGTCTCCCAGAGCAGATCATCACCACCGCCAGCGCCGATGTGCCCATGAAGGGTTTGCGTTATTTGCTGGAGGCGGTGGCCAAGCTGCGAACCGAGCGGGACGTTCGCCTAATTGTCATCGGCAAGCCCCGCGAAGGGGGAACCTCAGCGGAGACCATTGCCAGCTTGGGCCTGAGCCAAGTGGTGGAGTTCATCTCGGGCGTGCCCGACGAGCGCATCGTGGAGCTGTACGCCACCAGCTCGGTGGCGGTGGTTCCGTCGCTGTATGAGGGGTTCTCGCTGCCGGCCATCGAGGCCATGTGCAGCGGCACGCCGCTGGTGGCCACCACCGGCGGGGCGCTCCCCGAAGTGGCCGGCCCCGACGGCCAGACCTGCGTGTCGGTGCCACCGGGCGACAGCGGGGCGCTGGCTGCCGCGCTGAGCCAGGTGCTGGATGATCCGGCCATGGCCGCCCGCATCGGCGCGGCGGGACGGGAGCGGGTAATCGGCCGATGGAGCTGGCGTCACACCGCCGAGCAGACGGTGGAGCACTATCGGGCCTTGCTCGACGAGTGGCGGCCCAGCCGGTAGTTCTCCGCGATTTCAAGAGACCCGGCCTCTTATGCTGACCGTTGATTACCACCGCCTGGGCCTGAAGCCGGGCGAACGGCTGTTGGATTTGGGGTGCGGATTCGGGCGCCATGCCTACGAGGCCGCCCGCCGGGGAGCCCATGTGGTGGCCTGCGATCTGGCCTCGGCCGAGCTGGCCGAGGTTCGCGCCACGTTCGCGGCTATGTCTGATGCCGATGAGCAATACCGCGGAACGTGCCAGGCGGCTCAGGGCGATGCCACCTGCCTGCCGTTCCCCGACCAGTCGTTTGACCGGGTCATCGCCTCCGAAGTGCTGGAACACGTGGACTCTGACGATCAGGCGCTGGCCGAACTGGCCCGGATTTTGCGCCCGGGCGGGGTGCTGGCCGTGACCGTGCCCACCTGGTTCCCCGAGAAGGTGTGCTGGGCTCTGTCAGATGAGTACCACGCCCCCAAGGCTGTGGGCGGCCACGTGCGAATCTACCGGCGAGGCGTGCTCCGCGATCGGTTGCGCCGGGCCGGACTGGCCCCCTACACGGGCCATCACGCCCACGCCCTGCACAGCCCGTATTGGTGGTTGCGATGCGCGGTGGGCCCCAATCGGGACGACCACCGGCTGGTGGCGGCTTATCGTCGGCTCTTGGAATGGGATATTGTTCGCCAACCGAAAATCACCCGAATTGCCGAACGGGTCCTGAGTCCAGTGCTGGGCAAGAGCCTGGTTCTTTATAGCCGGAAGCCAGGATCAGAGAGTTCAAGGGAGACCGAGCTTGTCGCCGTCTGAACCCCACAACCAAAGGGAGACCGACCTCGCTGGGCCTCGCGTGGCCGGGGTTCTGTCGGCGGCCGACCTCGAGCAGACGGCTGACAGCATCGCCGACTGGCAATTACCCAATGGCATGATCCCCTGGTTCCCCGGCGGCCACGCCGACCCGTGGAACCACGTGGAAGCCGCCATGGCCCTCACTGTGATGGGCCGTCGGACCGAGGCCGAGCGGGCCTACCAATGGCTGGTGGACTACCAACGGCCCGACGGCGCCTGGCACCAGTACTACGTGGCCGACGGCGTGGAGCAAGACAAGCTGGACGCCAACTGCGTGGCCTACGTGGCCACCGGGGTGTGGCACCACTATCTGTGTACCGGTGATCGGAGCTTTTTGGAGTCGATGTGGCCGGTGGTGGAGCGGGCGGTGGACTTCGTGCTCGACTTGCAGCTCCCCCGAGGCGAGATCCGCTGGGCTCGCCACGCCGACGGCACACCGTGGTCGTTCGCCCTGCTTACCGGGTCGTCCAGTATCTGCCACAGTCTGCGGGCCGCCATCGCCGCCGGCGAGCACCTCGGCCATGAGCGGCCCGACTGGGAGCTGAGCGCGGCCCGGCTGGCCGACGTGATCCGCACCCAGCCCGACGCCTTCGCCCCCAAAGACCGCTGGGCCATGGACTGGTACTACCCGGTGCTTTCGGGCGTGGTCACCGGTCAGGAAGGCCGAGCCCGACTGGCCTCCCAATTCGATCAGTTCGTGATGGACGGCCTCGGGGTGCGTTGTGTGTCCGATCGACCCTGGGTCACCGCCGCAGAGACCTGCGAAAGCGTCATCGCCCACCTCGGCGTGGGCCGACGCGACGTCGCCACCGAGATGTTCGAATGGGTGCAGGACCTGCGGGCCGACGACGGCTCCTACTTCACCGGCATGGTCCACCCCGAGCACACCCACTTCCCCGCCGACGAGCGCACCTCATACACCGCGGCAGCCGTCATCCTGGCCGCCGACGCCCTCTCCGGAGCCTCCCCCGCCTCCGCCCTTTTCTCCAACCACCGCACCCTCCCCGAACTCATCACCATCGGCTGAGGACGCCCCTTCGGGGTCTCATTACCATCAGTGTCATGAGCGGGCTGCCGGAGGAGTCGTGGGCTTCTTCGGAGGCGACCCGGAAATCAATGCAGGGAAACCGCAGCCGCGACACCAAGCCGGAACTGGCAGTTCGCTCCGCAGTACACCGCCGGGGGTTGCGCTACCGGGTGTCGGCCCGACCGCTGCCGGAGTTGCGTCGAACGGCCGATCTGGTGTTCCGCAAGGCCAAAATCGCAGTGTTCGTGGACGGCTGCTACTGGCATGGCTGTCCCGAGCACCACACCCAGCCTTCAACCAACCCCGAGTACTGGTCCAACAAGATCAGCGGCAACATTGCCCGCGACCAAGACACCGACGCCCACCTCCAAGAAGCTGGTTGGACCGTCCTCCGCTTCTGGGAGCACGAAAACCCCGAAACTGTCGCCGATATGGTCGAGCAGTCGGTTCGCCAAGCTATCCAAGGACGCAGTGCCGCTCAGCCAAATGACGGCTGACGAAGGAGGAGTAGCCGTCTACTGAATGATGCCACAGCCGACACGGCCTCCCGCTCCGCCGATGGGCTGGGTGATGTGATCATCAGGATTTTCATGAATGACCAACGTGGAGCCATCGGCATCGAGCAGCGAGGGCATCGACCCGCCTGAGACGGTGACTAATGACGTGAAGAACTCTGCATGGGCAATGCCATCGGCCGCCGCGTACAGGTTGGGCAGGTCGCCATTGTCGTGGTTATCTACCGTGCGCTGAGGGTTCTTCAAGCCGTGCTGCGCTTCGTCGGTAGCCGTGATGTGGCCGCCAGCGGCTTTGAAATCGGGAGTACATGCACCAACTTCGTGCAGGTGGATGCCGTGAGCACCAGGGGTCAGACCACTCATAGCCACTGTTATGAGCACACCGGTGGGCCCTTGCTCGAATTCCGCAGTACCCACGACATTGCCGTCAGGATCCAAGATGCTGGCTGAGGCCGCCGTTCCAACGTGGTCGGCCTCGTAGTCCGACCCGTCTTCGCCTCCGCAGGCGGTGATCAGCAGACAGAACAGAACGGCAATTGCGAAGCTCTTCATGGCGCGCACTTTAACGGCATCCGCCTTGTTTTCCTTGTCAACACCGAAAGCGGAGGGCGCGGGATTGCCGACGAGTGGCGATTTGGGCGGCTCGTTGGGCGGGGGTGAGGCGGGTGACGAAGTCGGGAAGGTGGTTGTCGATCTCGGCGAAGGGGACCACGATGCCCTCGGGAGTGGGCATGCTGGTGCTCAGCACCCAGCGGAAGGTGATGAGGGCTTCCGGGCGGCCCTCGGTGTCGAGCCAGTTCTCCACGCCTGGGTCCTGGTGCGCGACCACAATGCGGAAGCGGCCGTCGGAATCAGTGGCGATCTGGGCGTTGTTGAGGCTCACGGTGCGATTGGCGAAGTCCAGTGACTCGAACCAGGCATAGCTGTAGAGCATGAACGACCAGTACTGGGCGTCGGGCACATCGCAGGTGACGATCAGGGCCTCATCGGGGGCCAGCTCGTAGGAGCAGCCGCCGTAGCCGATGGCGTCGGCACCGCCGGGCACTGAACGGGGGCCATAGAACACGTTGGGCGGCGCAGCCCGACGGCTGCGCTCCATCCACTGGTTCCAGAACACCAGGGCGTCCTCAGCCCAGGCCATGGCCCGATCCAAGCCATCGGCCAATCCATCCGGGTCGAGTGGCCCGGGGTTCTGACCTTCGCTGCCCAACCGCTCAATGTAGAAGCAGCCGGGCTCGTCGACGCCCCAATCCACGTTGTACTCCCGAACCGAGATGTGGTCGGTGTGCTCGTCGATGGGCAGCCAGTTGCCGTCGTGGGGGGTGGCGCTGACAATGAAGCTGAACCCGCCGTCGGGATCGACGGCGAAGTCGTCGCTGGAGCACTCAGCGGTGATGCCCAGCTGGTTCTGGTGCATCTCGCCGTGAGCGCTTTGGATCACGAACATGGCCCTCGGTGGCAGCCACCCGGTTACCCGATAGGTGTGCTCGGCGCTCACATGGGCCCGCCAGTAGGTGTTGTCCACATTGGGGCCGCCCCAGCGCATGACGTCGTCGTTATGGCGGTACATAACGGGGAAATCCCGGTCGGCGAACTCCACCTGCTCGATCCACCCCTGCATCAGCAGTCGGCCCAAGTGCCGATAGCCCTCGGCCCGATCCGCCTCACCCCCCGGAAAATCGTCTTCCAACAGCCGGTCGCCGGCGGCCTTCAATCGGTCGCAGAACTCCCGCCACGCTTCGCCTGACACCAGTCTCTGTTCGCTGTCCACGTCCTAGAAGTTAGCGGTGCTGTAGGACGGAGGGTTTGGTCAGATGCCGAGGGCATGGCGGGCAAGGACTCGCAGGGAACCGGTGGCGGTGAGCTCGGCAAAGGCGCCGGACTCCATGGCCCGGCAATAGATCTCATAGGGAGGACGGCCGCCGTCGGCGGGATCTGGGAATACATCGTGGATGGCTAGGCGGCCACCGATGGCCACATGGGGCACCCAGTTTTCGTAGTCGGCGTGGGCCGGTTCGGTGCCGTGGCCGCCGTCGATGAACAGGAAGGCCAGCGGCGTGGACCAGTTTTGGGCGATGGCCACCGAATCGCCCACCAGCGCCACCACGCTCCCCTCCAGTCCGGCCTCATACACGGTGCGGCGGAAATGGGGCAGGGTGTCGATCAGGCCGACGTCGGGGTCCACGAGGTCGGGCTCGTGCCACTCCCAGCCCGGTTGGTTCTCCTCTGACCCCCGGTGGTGGTCGAGGGCAAACAGGACTCGCCTCTGGGCTTGGGCGGCGTCGCCCAGATACACCGACGACTTGCCGCAGTAACTGCCCACCTCGAGCAGCGGCCCATCCACTTCCAGATCGCAGGCCGCCTGATGCAGAGCCAACCCCTCATCGGGGGGCATAAACCCCCGGGCCGCCTCAGCTAACGCCCGCCGACTGGGTTCCATCGCCTGCCAATTCGGGGGCCCGCTCCGAGGGGCCGTTGCCCTCCATCAGATTGCCGAACAGGTATCGGTCGCACACCGCGTACTTCACCAACCACACGGTGCCGAAAGCGGCCACCGAAGCCGCGGTGATGTACCAGCCATTGTCGGTGGAGGCATCCACCAGTCCAACGGCCAGCGACGACACGGCCAGCCCGGCCAGCGAGACCAGCCAGAACGGCAGCACCACTCGGCCCCACTGAGTAGGGCCATCGCTGTTCCACACCCACCCCCGGTACAGAAAGTAAACGGGGATGTTGGCGATCACGAACGCCACCAAGTTGGACACCAGCCCCGACCAGCCCAACAGGTCGTAGCACACCCGCAGAATGGTCTGGCCCAACACCACTCCTACCGCTGAGGTGCCGCAGTAGCGCAGCAGGCGGCGCCAGTTGTCCACAACGTGAACGCGGGCCAAGACAAGAAGCGACATGGGGAGCAATAAGCGTACCCCAGCGCTCCTCCGATTCGACCACAGCGGGAGCACAGCAGGGGCACAGCAGGAGGGATCTGGCGATTGGGCGACAGGGAATCGTTGGGGCAAACGGTAGGATCAGTCGGTCATGCAGGCTGAGGTAGATGCGCTCATCGAACTGCTGGATCTGGAGCCCATCGAGAAGGACATCTTCCGGGGAGTCAGCCCTCAAGAGGATCGCCAGCGGGTGTTCGGCGGTCAGGTGGCCGGCCAGGCCCTCGTGGCGGCCACCCGCACAGTGGAAGACCGCTCGGTTCACAGCCTCCAGGCCTACTTCATCCGCCCCGGCGATGTGGCTGCCCCCCTGGTGTATCTGGTGGAGCGGGTGCGCGACGGCCGCTCGTTCACCACTCGGCGGGTGACCGCCATCCAGCACGGCCAGCCCATCTTCGCCATGTCGGCCTCGTTCCACAAAGAAGAAGAGGGCTTCGAGCACCAGACCGACTTGCCGACCGGCATTCCCGACCCCGAAGAACTGGAGCCGTTTGTGTGGGACGGCTTCCCGGTAGACGACCAGGGCCGGATGATCCGCCCTATCGAGCTGCGCTACGTGACCGGCTCGCCCGCAGAACGGGGGCAGAGCCGAGAGCCCCACTTGCAGGTGTGGCTGCGGGCCACTGGCACGCTGCCTGAGAATCCGGTGCTGCACACCTGCATGTTCACCTACGCCAGCGACATGACCGTCCTGGACACCGCCACCAAGGCCCTGCCGGTGCGGGGCAACGAGATCGACATTCAAGCAGCCAGCCTGGACCACGCCATGTGGTTCCACCGGCCGCTGCGCATGGACGACTGGATCTTCTTGGACCAAGTGTCCAATTCGGCGTCCAACGCACGGGGCCTGGCCTGGGGCACAGCGTGGAACCGCACCGGCGAGCTGGTGGCCTCTGTCGTGCAAGAGGGTCTGATCAGGCCCCTGCGAAAGCAGTCGTGAGCCCCAGGCTGAGGCTGCTGGCGGGGTTCGCTCTGGTCTGCCTGCTAGCCAGCGCCTGCGGGGACAACGATGATGACGGGCGATCTGGCACCGGGAGTCAAAGCACCGCGCAGGCCGCGGGGACTGCCACCCCCGCTGCCGGAGCAGCTGTGCCCACGGCCGACTCGATTCCAGAGCCAGGGGTCACCTCCTCCCCCACTGTCAATCCTGAACCCGAACCAGACGGTGGCAGCCAACTCGCACCCAACGATCAGCCGCAGGAGCCCTCCCTGGTGCTCATCCCGGTAGTGTCGCTGCCCGACCCCATTGCCCTGGTGGCTCGACCGGGCACCGGCCGCGGCACCGGAGACTTGTATGTGGCCACCCGAGACGGGCGGGTCTGGCTGTTGGGTGCTGATGGCGACGAGCCTCCCGAGGTAGTGCTGGACATCGGCGACCTCACAACCACCGACTGCGAAGAGGGACTGCTGGGCATCGCCTTTGCCCCCGACGGGTCGAGCCTCTACGCCCACTACACCGACCTGAGGGGCAACAACCAGATCGTGGAGTACCCGATGAGCGGTCACCAGGCTCAGGGGGACAAGGGCCGAGCGGTGCTGAGCGTGGACGAGCCGGCCTGCAATCACAACGGCGGCCATATCGCCTTCGGTCCCGACGGCTACTTGTGGCTCGGATTCGGCGACGGCGGCGGCGCCAACGACATGTTCAACCATGGCCAGAACCTGGATTCCCTGTTGGCCACCATGGTCCGTATCGATCCCGAGGCCGCCGATGAGAGCGGCTACGCCATCCCCTCCGACAATCCGTTTGTCAATGGCAGCGCCCGGCCTGAGATTTGGGCCTATGGAGCCCGCAATCCCTGGCGGTTCTCGTTCGACCGGGCCACTGGCGACCTGTGGATCGCCGATGTGGGCCAAAACGACTGGGAGGAGATCCACGTTCTTCGGGCTGTCGACGGCTGGGCGCCGGGGGCCAACTTGGGCTGGCCCCTGTTCGAGGGCAACGATCGCTTTGCCGGCACCGCCACCCCCGACGACTTGGATTTCCCCGTCCATGTGTACAGCCACGACGTGGGCTGCTCAATCACCGGGGGCCACGTGTACCGGGGCTCGGCCATTCCCCACTTGGAAGGCGCCTACGTGTTCGGCGACTACTGCGCGGGACGCCTGTGGGCACTGACCATCGACGACGAGGGAGTTGACACTCGGGTGGAACTCGAACTCTCCGTCCCGCAGGTCACGCTGGTCTCCTTCGGCGAGGATGCCTCCGGCGAGCTGTACGTGCTGAGCTTCAACGGCACCGTGTATCGCCTGGAGACCGCTCAGTAAATCCACCCGACATCGAAGAATGCAAGAATGATCCCGTGAAGTTGAGCGGCGGGGAAGCTCTCGTCAAGTCGCTGGTCCAAGAGGGCGTCGAGGTCGTCTTCGGCATCCCCGGCATCCAGCTATACGGAATCGTGGCCGCGCTGCGAGACGAACCCGACATCCAGATGGTTACCACCAGGCACGAGCAAGCCTCAACCTTCATGGCTTACGGATATGCCCGAGCGTCAGGCAAACCAGGAGTGGCATTGGTTGTTCCCGGGGTGGGGGTATGCAATGCCACTGGGGGGCTGGCCACGGCCTACGCCCGCTCTTGTCCGTTGCTGCTCATCGCCGGACAGATTCCCCGAGGGCAGATGGGGAAAGACCTGGGCGGCGTCCATGAGATCGACGACCAGATGGACCTCGTTCGATCCCTCACCAAATGGCGCCAACAAGCCCTGTCGCCCGGAGAAATACCCGCAGCCGTATCCGAGGCATTTCGACAAATGCGCACCGGCCGCCCCCGTCCGACCTACATCGAATGCCCACCGGATGCCCTGGTGGAACGAGATGAAGTCGAGCTACGGGATTCTGTTCCGGTATCACCAGTCGTGCCCAGCCGCGAACATCTGCAAGGCGCTGCGGCGGCCATCTCACAATCCCGCCTCCCCCTGATCGTCGCCGGCGGCGGAGTGGCTCTCTCCGGCGCAGAACAGGCGCTCCTCAAGCTGGTCGAAGCCACGAACATCCCGGTCGTGACATCGGGCGGCGGAAAGGGCGCCTTCCCCGATACCCATCCTCTGTGCTATGGCTCATGTGTCAGCCCCGGCGGAGAGCGGCACGAATTGAACCAGCTTCTGGACGTGATGAAGACCGCCGATGTGGTCATAGGTATTGGCACACGCTTTTCCCTGGGCAATCCGGCGGGAGAGTCGTCCACGCTCGTCAACATCAACATCGACGAGTTCGACCTCACTCGGATTCAAGCCAACACCATTCCCCTGCACGGAGATGCCAAATCGACCATCAATGCGCTCTTGCCGCTGCTTGTTGATGCCGGGTGTCAAGAGCGTCCGTCACCGGCTGATGCGGTGACCGCCGCCCGCCGTCTCATCGCCTACTACGACATCCGATTCAAAGAACCGCAGTACCCCATCTTGGAGGCGCTACAGCGGGGCACGCCCGAGGAGGCCTTCACAATCTGGGATGTCACTCAGTTCGGCTTCTACTCTCGCACCCACTGGCAGGTGAACCAGCCGAACACCTACATCGACTCGGGCTATTCGTTCAATTTGGGATTCGCCTTCCCAACTGCACTGGGAGCGAAGGTGGCCCAACCAGACCGCCCCGTGGTGTGCGTCGCCGGAGACGGCGGCTTCCTGTTCAATTCATCCGAGTTGTCAACGGCAGTGAAGTACGGAATCAATGTCACAACCGTCATCTTCAGAGATGACTCTTTCGGAAACGTTGCCCGTGATCTGGACGACCTATTCGGCGGCACGCACGAAACCGACCTCGTCAACCCCGACTTCGTGAAGTTGGCCGAGTCGTTCGGTGCCATCGGCATGAGAGCCGACGACCCGCTGGACCTCGAGAGACTGATCCCAGCGGCTTTGGAGCGGCCGGAACCGGTAGTCATCGACGTCCCCATAGGCCATATTCCGCTTGAACGGCCCAGGCAGATCGAACATGTGCCCAAGCTTCCCTGGGCCCACCCCCAAAACGGGCTGATCTCGCCCTAGCCGCGGCCCTGCCCACAGCCAGCCCACACCGCCCTAGCCGCGGCCCTGCCCGCCCGGCGACGAAAGAGCCTTAGCCGCCTTCGTACCAGCCGGAGGCGATGTGAATTTCGTCTCGCTTGACGATCCAGGTGTGCTTGGTCTCCCAGGCCCCGCTTTGGGGGTTGAGATAGGTGTAGTCCACCCACTTGCCCGCCTCAGTGGCCGTCACCATCTCGTCGGCGGCGGCCAACCCCTCGGGGGTGGCGCCGAGGATCTCATGAAGGGTCATACCCACATTCGCGGGAACCGTGGGATGGGCTATCACCACACCGTCGAGGTCGAAAGCGAACCCGTACCACTGACCGTCCACGCTGGGGGGATCGGTACTGTCGGGGGAATTCAAATGGTGAATCAGTGCGCTCTGACCGTTGCTCTCATAGAACCACACCGTGTCTTCGACAAAGGCCCGCGTGTAGGAGCCGGGCTCAGATTTGGTGGGGCGGGGAACGGGGTACGAGTCCTCGTACCAGCCGGAGCCGAAAACCAAGTTGTCCCGACCGACGGCCCAGGTGTGCTTGGTGCCGCCGGTGTCGGTTTGCGGGTTGTAGAACACGTAGTCCACCCAGTGACCCGACTCGGGCGAAGCCATCAGCAGCGCACCGTAGGCATGGCCGGTTATATCCACCCTCTCGGCTGAGTAGGCGCCCACCCGAGAGGGGATGGTGGCGTGGGCCACGGTAATGCCCGTGTCGGTGTCGGCGATGAAGATGTACCACTGGTCGTCGGCACCGGCCTCGTTGTTGTAGTAGTCGATGGTGGCCTGCCGACCGGTCCGCTCATAGCGGTCCACCGCCTGCTGCACATACCACTTGGTGTAGGCATCCCGCTCGGTCTTCGGCGGTGGCGCGCTCGCCCCGTCATCATCGTTCCCACACGCCACCAGCCCGACAAGCACAACGGCCGCTGCCGCGACAGCCACCCAGCGCCTACGTCCCCGCATCCAATTCACCATCCTGTTCCAAGTCCAGAAAGTATCCAGGCTACCGATGCCTTCGACAGAACAGGTAAGGAGAAGGCGGAAACTGGATAGCGGGGTTAGTGGCCAGTGGTGGAGCTGACGGTCAACAAGGCGTGGTCGGCGAGGTTGAGGATGGGCTCGGGGTAGATGCCGAAGGCCAGGGTGAACAGCACCACGATGCCGATGGCCAAAGCAGGACCTCTTGGGATGCGCAGGCGGGGGGCGTCGGGGGCGGGGGCATCCAGGAACATGGCCACCACAATCCGCAGGTACAAGAAGGCAGCTACCACGGCGGCCAGCATGGCGATCACGGCCAGCCAGAAGGAGCGGGCGTCCACCGCGGCGGTGATCACCTCGAACTTGGCCCAGAAACCGGCGGTGAACGGAATGCCGGCCTGCGACAGCAGCAGCACGGTGAAAGCCACCGCCAGCAGCGGGCGGCGGGAAGCCAAGCCCCGCAAGCTGTCGATGCCGGTGCCCTCGTCGCCGGGGCCGCTCACCACAGTGACCACCGCAAAGCTGCCGATAGCCATGGCGGCGTAGGCAGCCAGGTAGAACAGCACGCTAGACACGCCCTCGTCGGTGGCGGCCTGCACGCCGACCAGAATGAACCCGGCGTGGCTGATGGAGGAGTAGGCCAAGATCCGCTTGACGTCAGTTTGGACGATTGCCAGCATCGAGCCCACCGCCAAGCTGGCGATGGCCAGGCCGAACACCACCGGCTGCCACTCATCGGCCATCGGGCCGAACCCAGCGAAGAACACCCGGAGCAAGGCGGCGAACCCCGCCGCCTTCACACCGGCAGCCATGTACGACACCACCGGCGAGGGTGCCCCCTGGTACACGTCGGGCGTCCAGGCGTGGAATGGCACTGCGGCCACTTTGAAGCCGAACCCCACCAGCAGCATGCCCATACCGGCCAAGAGCAAGCCGTTGTCGCTCAGATTGTTGTTCTGGAGATTGCCCTCGATGCCGATCAGGTTGAGCGATCCGGTGGCCCCGTACACCAGGGCGATGCCGTAGAGCAGGAATGCCGACGCGAACGCGCCCAGCACGAAGTACTTGATGCCCGCCTCCTGCGACTCGGCTCGGCGCAAGTGCATAGCCACCAGCACGTACACCGCCAGCGACAGGATCTCCAGGCCCAAGAACAGCACGATGAGGTTGTTGGCCGAGGCCATGGTGATGCCGCCGGTGGCCGACAGCATCAACAACACGTAGAAGGCCGGACCGTCCAGGCTCTCCCGGTGCAAGAACCCTTCGGCGATGAGGGCGGTCAAGATCACCGTGCAGGCCAGCACCACGATGATGAACACTGAGAACTGATCCACCCCGATCGAATCGGCAATGGTCGAGTGGGGCTCCCGTTGCGACACCCGTATCCACACCGGGATGGCAGTGGCCAGCACTCCCAGTCCGGCGGCCACTGTCCACGCCGCCGCGAACCAACTCGGCAGTCGGCTACCGGCCAGCGACACGATGGTCAACAGCACCACCGCAGCCCCCGCCATCACCAGATGGGGAATGAGGGGCAACCACTGGATGTCGGGGGTAACCACCTCGATGTCGGGGATATCGGCTTGGGCGAGAACGGTGAGCATCAGTGGCCCTCCCCCTCGTCGCCGCCGTATTCGCCCTTGAGGGTGCGGAGCTCTTCAAAGCTGCCCAGGGGCCGGTCGTCCACGGTGGGCGACTCGAACCCCTCCACTTCCTCCATGTGCGCAATCAAGGCGTTGACCGCGGGCTCCATCCGCTCGATCACCGGCTTGGGGTACACCCCCAAGAAAACGATGAGCCCCACCAGCGGCACCATCACCAGCTTCTCCTGCCAGTTGAGGTCGGGCATCGACCGGTTGGCGTCGTCGGGGGTGCCGTGGAACACCCGCTGGTAGGCCCACAGCAGATACAGCGCAGCCAGAATCACCCCAGCCGCAGCCACTACCGCCCACCAGCGGTGGGCCACGAAGGCGCCGGCCAAGATCAAGAACTCGCCCACAAAGCCGTTGAGCCCAGGCAGGCCCACCGACGACAGCATCACCACGGTGAACACCGCGGCCAACACCGGGGCCGCCTTCTGGAGCCCGATCATCTCGGAGATCTGGCGGGTGTGGCGGCGCTCGTAGATGAACCCCACCAGCAAGAACAGCGCCCCGGTGGACAGGCCGTGGTTCACCATCTGGAGCAATCCACCCTCGATGCCCTCGGTGTTGATGGAGAAGATGCCCAGCACGATGAATCCGAGGTGGGCCACCGACGAATAGGCCACCAGCCGTTTCAGGTCGCGCTGCATGGTGGCCACCACCGCGCCGTAGAGAATGCCGATCACCCCCAAGGTGAACAGCAGTGGGGCGAAGTAGCGGGACGCTTCGGGGAACAGATACAGGCCAAAACGGACCAGCC
>JAPPAP010000022.1 GCA_026705465.1 bacterium
GCCGTTCCACCGGTAGGCCCTCTTGTTCGTGCAGGTCGCCCAGATTGTCGAGCACCGCCTTGTCGTCGGCGTCGTAGGCGGCCATCAGCGTACCGTTACGGCGGTAGTCCACGGCGTCGACCCCGAGCTCATCGGCAAACGCCGGCCACGCCTGGCTGGCGGCCAAGTTCAGGCGGAGGATATGGCTCTCGCCCCAATAGGCCTCGTGGATGGGGGCCAGCATCCCCGCCGCCGCGTGGCTCGCCCCGGTGCCGGGCGCGGGGTCGAGCACCACCACCTCGACACCGTCTTGGAGAAGCTGCCAGGCCGCCGACAACCCGATGATTCCACCGCCCACGATAATGACGTCGGGCTTCGGGGGAACGTCGGGCCTAGCGGGTACGTCAGGCACCGAGGGCCTCCAGCAACTCGGCGGTGGCCGCGGCGGGGTCGGCGGCGTGGGCCACCGCACCTATCACCGCCACCCCGTGGGCGCCCGCGTCCAACAGCTCCGGTACTTGGGAAGCGGTGATTCCGGCGATGGCGATCACCGGGATGTCCACCGCGGCGGCCACTCTTTCCACTCCGGCCGGCCCCAGCGGCTCGGGCAGACCGTCTTTGGTGGCGGTGGCATACACCGGTCCGACCCCCACATAGGAGGCGCCGTCGGACTGGTGGCGGCGGGCAGTGTCAGGGTCTCTGGCCGTGCCTCCCACCAGAGCGTCGGAGCCCATCAGGTGGCGCAGCACCGACACCGGCAGGTCGTCGGCCCCGCCGTGTACCCCGTGAGCTCCGGCGGCCAGCGCGATATCGGCCCGGTCGTTCACGATCACCACCGCATCGGTGGCTCGGGCCGACGCCACGATGCGCTGGCACTCGGCCAGTACCGCGGCATCGCTCGACCCCTTGATCCGCACTTGCACCGCAGGGGCTCCGCCTCGAACGGCCTGCTGGGCCAATGAAGCGCAGTCGGCGATGACATGCAGCCGGGGAACATGCAGGGTCACGACCCGGCCGAGTAGATCTCGGCGCCTTGGTTCCGGAATTCGTCGGCCTTGGACTTCATCCCCAGCTCGATGGCCACCGACTCGTCCACCCCTTGGCGGGCGGCGTAGTCCCGCACGTCCTGGGTGATCTTCATGGAGCAGAACTTGGGTCCGCACATGGAGCAGAAATGGGCCGTCTTGGCCGGCTCGGCCGGCAGGGTCTCGTCGTGGTACTTCAGCGCGGTCTCGGGATCCAGCGACAGGTTGAACTGGTCGGCCCAGCGGAACTCGAATCGGGCCTTCGACAAAGCGTCGTCCCACTCCTGGGCCCCGGGATGGCCCTTGGCCACATCGGCGGCGTGGGCGGCGATCTTGTAGGCGATCACCCCGTCCTTCACGTCGGCCCGATTGGGCAGACCTAGGTGTTCCTTGGGGGTCACGTAACAGAGCATGGCGGTGCCGTACCAGCCGATGTTGGCCGCCCCGATGGCCGAGGTGATGTGGTCATAGCCGGGGGCCACGTCGGTGGTGAGCGGGCCCAGCGTGTAGAAGGGGGCGTCTTGGCACCACTCCTGCTCCAAGATCACGTTCTCTTGGATCTTGTTGAGCGGCACGTGGCCTGGTCCCTCGATCATCACCTGCACGTCATGGGTCCAGGCCCGGCCGGTGAGCTCCCCCAGGGTTTCCAGCTCGGCCATCTGGGCGGTGTCGTTGGCGTCGGCGATCGACCCCGGCCGCAAACCGTCGCCCAGCGAGAAGGCCACGTCGTAGGCGGCGAAGATCTCGCAAAGCTCGTCAAAGTGGGTGTAGAGGAAGTTCTCCTGGTGATGGGCCAGGCACCAAGCGGCCAGAATTGAGCCACCGCGACTGACGATTCCGGTGGTGCGCTCGGCGGTGAGTGGCACATAGCGCAGCAGCACCCCGGCGTGGACCGTCATGTAGTCCACTCCCTGCTCGGCCTGCTCGATCACCGTGTCCCGGTAGATCTCCCAGGTGAGCTCCTCGGGACTGCCGTTGGTCTTCTCTAGGGCCTGGTAGATGGGCACGGTGCCGATGGGCACCGGCGAGTTGCGGATGATCCACTCCCGGGTGGTGTGGATGTCAGAGCCGGTGGACAAGTCCATCACCGTGTCGGCCCCCCAGCGGGTGGCCCAGGTCATCTTCTCCACCTCTTCGGCGATCGACGAAGTGACCGCCGAATTGCCGATGTTGGCGTTGACCTTGGTGAGGAACTTGCGGCCGATGATCATCGGCTCCGACTCTGGGTGGTTCACGTTGGCTGGGATGATGGCCCGGCCCCGGGCCACCTCCGACCTCACCAGTTCGGCGTCGAGCCGCTCGCGAAGGGCGATGAACTCCATCTCCGGGGTGATCTCCCCCCGACGGGCATAGGCCATCTGGGTCACCGCTGCGCCCTGGGCCCGCAGCACCGGACGGCGCTCGCCCATGAATGGGTCGGAGGCGGCACCGTCGCGTACCGCCCGGCGGCCGTCGTCGCGTAGATCGCCCGTTCGCCCTTCGATCTCGGTGATGTCGCCCCGCTCGGTGATCCACTCCAGCCTCAGGGGCGGCAGACCCACGCTGGGGTTGGAGCCCGGACCGCTGGTGTCGTACAGCAGAAACGGCGGCTCCGGTTCGGTGAGGTTCACCTGGGTGAACGGCACCCGCACGTCGGGCCGGCTCCCGGTTTCGTACACTTTTTCTCGAGCGGGCTTTGGCTCCCGAGCAGGAATGTCGCTTGCCGCTGAGTCTGCGGGGATTGGCGCGTTGCCGTTGGTGGTTTCGCTCATCATCATCTCCCTTCGCCGGCGTTATCCGGATCAGGTTCAGCGGTCGGTGCCAGCGGACACCCTCTCAGCCCGACGATCCTCGAGCTCCCGCGTGGTTGTCGCCCTTATCTTGTCACACCCCGCCGGTGGTTCCTATAGCGGTTGATGAGGGATTGGGTGGAGGAGTCGCGGCCAGGGTCCGGTTCGGCCGAGCCGGTGAGTTCGGCACCGATGTCGCCGGCCACGATCTTGCCCAGCTCTACGCCCCACTGATCGAAAGGGTTTATGCCCCACACCGTGGCTTGGGTGAATACCTTGTGCTCGTAAAGGGCTACTAGCTGGCCCAGTGAACGGGGAGTGAGCTGGTCGCCGAGTATGACGGTGCTGGGCCGGTTGCCCGGAAAGCTCCGGTGAGGATCGCCGGTGTCGGAGGCCCCGAGCGCCAAGGCCTCGCCTTGGGCGAACAGGTTGGCCATGAGCAGGTCGTGGTGGGCGACAAGTGGGTGAGTGGGACGGCAAAAGCCAATGAACTCCACCGGGACGATGTCGGTGCCTTGGTGCAGCAGTTGGTGGAAAGCGTGCTGGCCGTTGGTGCCTGGCTGGCCCCACACCACCGGCCCGGTGGCGATGGGGGCAGGGGTGCCGTCGGCCCGCACTGACTTGCCGCTGCTCTCCATGTCGAGTTGCTGGATGTAGGCCGGGAACAGGGCCAGTTCCTGGGAGTAGGGGAGCACGGCATAAGTGGGCCAGTTCCAGAAGTTGCGGTTCCAAAGGCCGACGAGCCCCAGCAGGGCGGGCAGGTTCTCGGCCCAGGGAGCGGTGCGGTAGTGCTCGTCCATGTGGTGCATCCCGGCCAACATGTCGGCGAAGGCATCGGGGCCGATGGCGATCATGAGGCTGAGTCCCACCGCCGAACCCAACGAGTAGCGGCCGCCCACCCAGTCCCACATGGCAAAAGTGGCCCCGGAATCAATGCCGAAATCCTGAGCCCTGTCGGGATTGGCGGTGACGGCGGCGAAGTGGCTGCTGACTTGATCGGCATCCACGTGGAGAGCGATCCAGTCTCGGGCCACGAAGGCGTTGGCCAGTGTCTCGAGAGTGGCAAACGTCTTGGACGCCACGATGAACAAGGTCCGGGCTGGGTCCAGTCCTCGGATGGCCTCGCGGAAGTGGGCACCGTCCACGTTGGACAAGAAACGCACTTCCAGATTGGCGTCGAAATAGGCATCAAGCGCGGCGGTGGCCATGGCCGGCCCCAAGTCCGACCCGCCGATACCGATGTTCACCACCGCTTCCCACCGACCGTCTCGGGCCTTGGCCGCGAAGCCAGCCATGCGGTCGAACTCCTGCCGGACTTCAGTAGGTGGGTCGGGTTGGCGCAGCGCGGTGTGCCAGGCGGGGCGGTTCTCGGTGGTGTTCACCGGTTCGCCGTCGAGAAGAGCCTCGATACGGCCTCGTAGCTCGGCCCGGTCGGCCAAAGTGGCCAGCAGCGCCACCGTCTCGTCGGTCAGCCGGTTCTTGGAGTAGTCCAGCAGCAGCCCGTCGGTCTCGGCCACAAGTCGCTCGCCCCGTTGCGGGTCGCCATCGAACAGATCCCACAGATGCACGCCGTCGAGCGCTTGCCGGTGATCGCTCAGCGCCTGCCACTCGCGGGTGTCGTGCATGCTCCGCAGCGTACCTGGGGCTTCGGTGGCCGCTGTTCGACTATTCATAGGAGATGGCGTCGAGGACATTGAGGCGACTGGCCCGGCGAGCAGGTATTGAAGCGGCCAGCAGACCGGCAACGGCCACGATCACCAAGTAGATCCAGAGCGTGCCCCACGGGATGGAGAATGACGAGACGAAGCTGTCGGGGATGATCTCCACCGTGGCCCAGCCGAACAGCACTCCGACGGTGATGCCCATAAGCCCGCCGAACACGGCGACGATGCCACCCTCCCAGCGGATCATCCGCCGAGCTTGGCGACGGGACATGCCCACTGCTCGCAGCAGGCCCAATTCCCGGGTCCGTTCGAATACCGAGAGGGCCAGCGTGTTGGCCACTCCCATGAGGGCGACGATCAAGGATATGGCCAAGAAGGCGCTAACCACCCCTAGGAACGTGTCGACCTGGCTCTCTTGGGTCTCCTGAAATTCGGCCTGATCCCGCACGTTGAGCTGCGGATAGGCCAAGGTGGCCTGCTCGATTGCCTCTCGAGCCTGATCCGCGGTGTAGCCCGGGGCGGTGAGGGCAGAGATGAAGGCGTCCTCTTGCGCGACGAGGTAGCGATCCCAGTCGGCGAGATCGATCAGCCAAGAGCCGAATATTGCGTTGTTTTCGAAGATGGCCGCCACCTCAAAGGTCGCGGTTTGGCCGTCGGGGAATTCAAGTTCCACCGGATCGCCGACGCCGACCGACAAATCCTCCGCTTGGTCGGTGTGCAGGGCGACATCGCCGGGACCGGCACCGGCGAAGCTGCCCTGCTGGACCTCGAGGTCGAAGTGCAGGGGGAGGACATCCAGATCAACGGCTCCGACTTCGTCGACATCGCCGTCGATCACAGACCGGATCCCCTCGAACTTGAACCGAGAGGCCAGCACCGAGGACACCTCGTCGCGTTCACTGATCCTCTGGGCCGCTTGCGTACTGAAGGTCTCGGTGGGGTCGCCGCAGCCTCCCGGGCAGATAAGCCAGTCGGACGTGACCGACCGGTCCAGGGTGTCTTCCAGGGTCTGTTTGAACGACTGCCCCAGCACCGAGACCATGGACACCAGAGCCAGGCTGATCATAAGGGCTGAGGCAGTATTGGCGGTGCGCCGGGGACTGCGCTCCGCGTTCTGGCGGGCCAGCCGCCCGCTTACTTGGGAGACTCGGGCCGGGATCCACCCCAAGACTCTGGCCACTGGAACGGCGAACACCGGACTGACCAGGTTCATCCCGACAAACACCAACAAGGCGCTCATGCCCAACAGGGCCAAAAGCGAGCTGGTCGGGAATTCACCGACCACGGCCACTATCAGCATGGCCAGACCCAAGATCAGTACCCGGGCCTGTCCCACCGGCTGGGGCAGGTTGCGTCCTCCGACAAAGGCCAGCACCGCGCCGACCAATGCCGTGACCACGATGACCGAAGCCGTTTCCGAGACGATTCCAAACGCCACCAAGATCACGCTGGCCGCGGTGAGCAGTCTCTCCAGGCCGGTCGAGCGGCGCTCCTCGGTAAGGCGGGACGGCATATTGCCGGTGAGCGCCGCCATGGGAGTAACCCGACGGGCTCGTAAGGCGGGCCAAATGGCCGACACCGCGGTCACGCCCACCCCGACCAACACCGCGGCCAGAATCGAGTTGGTGCCCACAACGATGGGCGCGTCGGGCAAGCCTGCGCCGAAACCTGAGATCAGCGCTCGGATGCCAAGAGAAATCAGCACCCCCAGTCCGAGCCCGGCGGCGCTGGCCACCACCCCGACGGCGATTGCCTCACCGACCACGATGGCGGTGACCTGCCGGCCGCTGGCCCCCAAGGCCCGCAGCAGCCCCAGCTCCCGGGTGCGCTGGCTCACCAGGATGGTGAAGGTGTTGTAGATGATGAAGGCCGACACCACCAGGATCACCACGGCGAATCCCAGCATGAAGTACTCGAAGAAGCCGACGAATTCGTTGAACAGGTCGGACTGTTCTTCTACCAACTCCTGGTTGGCCACCACCTCCAAGCCATCGTCAAGAACCGTGGCCACGGCCGCCGATGCCGCCTCTGGTGAGGTATTGGGCTCCAGTCGGATGTCGATGCTGTCGTAGCCCCCGCCGTTGTGCAGCAGCTGGCGGGCGGTCTCGATGTCCCAAGCCATCATTTGCGCGCCTGCGGTGGCATTGTCGCCGCTGCCGTAGCGGAACAGTCCGACCAGGGTGAACGATTCAGTGCCGCCGGGGGTGGACACCCGGTAACGCTCGCCGATGAAGAAATCGTGCTCGTCGGCGGTGTCGGCGTCCATGGCGAACTCGTCGGGCCCGGAGGGGATCCGGCTGACGCCATCGGGCCACACCTCGAGAGCTCCCAGTGAGTCGTCGGAGGGCCAGCCGATGCCGATCTGCGGCGGTCCGAAGAGCTCCACCGCCTCGCCGTCAGCGGTGATGGGGACCACGTTGAACTCGACCACCGTCCCCACTGCAGCTGCCACCCCGTCGACCGACTGCACATCGTCGAGGAGTTCGGGGTCTACCAGCGCTCCGCTCTCGCCCCGGTCGCCGAAGGCCAGTTCGGGGCGCACCGACAGGTCGACGCCCTCGAAGATGTCCTCGGAGAGAGTGTCGAACGTGGAGCGAAGCCCCGAGGTGGTGACCAGCACGCCCACGGTGAATCCCACGCTCACGACGACGGCCAGCGTGGTCAGCAGGAACCGAATGCGGGTTCCTGCGATGCTCTTCAGGGCGTAGCGGATGAGGCCTATAGCGGCATTCTTACTGGTGAGCGATGGCTTCTAGCACATTGAGGCGGTTGGCCCGGCGGGCCGGGAAGAAGGCGGCCAGCATTCCGGCCAAGGCTGAAACAACCAGGTAAATCACCAAAGTCACCCAGGGTATGGACGGGCTGGAGATCAAGTTTGAGGGGAAGGCGGCCGCGGCAATCGAGCCGGCAACTACGCCGGTGGCGACGCCGATGAGCCCCCCGAACACGGCCACGATGATGCTTTCCAAGAAGATTGTTCCCCAGGTTTGCCGCTTGGCCATGCCGATGGCTCGCACAAGACCCAATTCTCGAGTTCGTTCGAATATCGATAGGGCCATGGTGTTGGCGATGCCTACCACCGCGATGAGCAGCGCGAGCACCAAGAACACGTTGATGATGACCAGCAGGTTGTTGATCTGTGAGGCTCGGCTCTCCCGGTATTCGGCCTGGTTTTTCACGTTGACCTGGGGGTAGTCGGTAAGGATGGATTCCATTGCTGACCGAGCCTGGTCCAGTTCGATACCCGGAGCGGTGACTGCTGTCACCAGGTTGACTTGGTTGCTGAGCTCAAGGCGTTCCCAGTCGGTGGTATCAATCACCAAGGGGCCGACAACTGATGTTTCGGTGTGAAGGGCAATGACCTCAAAGGTCGAATGCTGCTCGCCGGGAAACTCGAGGGATATCTGGTCTCCGACCGCTACGTCCAAATCATCGGCTAGGTCCTTTTCCACCAGCACATGGCCCAGGCCCGCTTGGCTCAAACTGCCGACGACGACGCCCGGGTTGACGTGGGGGGAGAACGAGTCGAGGTCGGCGGCGGTAATCCGGCGCTGTTCGCCGTCGGAGGTGCGCACAGCATCGGAGCGGAACCGGAAGTTCTCCACCGACTCCAATTCGGGCAACCCTGCCATCCTCTGGGAAGCCTCCAGACTGAATGCCCCGAGCTGAGTGCTGAGTGCTGACGTGTCGTTGCTGCAATCGCCGGTGCAGATGAGCCAATCAGCCTGCACTGAGTCTTCTAGTTGGCTGTTCAAGGTCTGCTTGAAGGATGTTCCCAGCACGGCGACCAGTGACACCATGGCCAGCCCGATCATGAGCGCCGAGGCGGTGGTAGCGGTACGGCGGGGATTGCGGGCCGCGTTCAGTCGGGCCAGTCGTCCGTTGATGGTGAACAGCCGGTTGGCGGGCCACCCCAGGAATAGCGACATCGATCGGGCTAGGGCCGGGGTGATGATGTTGACCCCCAGCAGCATCAACAGCGCTCCCAAGCCAAGCGGAAGAAGGAGTTCAGAGGTGGAAAGGTCGGCCAGCAGGCCGATGAGCAGCAGAATCAATCCAGCCCCGCTGACTACCGACCCGATGATCAGAGAGCGGCGCCGGTTGAAGGGGTCGATTTCGGCCTCATCGGCCAGCGCCACCATGGGCGTGACCCGGCGGGCCCGCATGGCCGGCCAGATGGCGGTAACCATGGTCACGCCGATGCCGATGACCACCGCGGCAACAATGGTCCACCCGCTGATAATCACATCGGATTCGGGAAGGTGAGCACCGGAGCTGTCCAGCGCGGAGCGAATGCCAAGGGCCACTAAGACGCCGAGACCCAATCCCACGATGGTGGCCACGATCCCTACGATCAGGGCTTCGAACCCGACGACTCGAGCGACTTGACCCCGCCCAGCGCCGAGAACTCGCAGCAGCCCCAATTCTCTGATCCGCTGACCCATGACCAGGATGAACGTGTTGTAGGTAATGAACCCCGAGATGATCAGGACGATGACGGCGAAAGCCAGCAAGAGGTTCCGAATCAGGTCGATGTTTTCGGCGAACTCTTGGTTGCTTTCTTCGATGTTTTCCTGTCTGGAGATCACCTCGATGTCAGGGCCGACGCGGGCACCGATGGCCGCAGCCACCTCGTCGTACGATGCGCCGGGTGACAGCTTCCCGTGGATGAGGTCGTAGCCGCCGCCACCGTGAACAAGCTGCCGGGTGGTTGTCATGTCCCAGGAGACAATTTGAAGAGTGATGCGGGTCTCGGGATCGAGGAAGTACAGGTAGCCGACAAGCTCGAAGTCGAAGGTTCCGGAGGGAGTAGCCACTTCGTAGCGCTCGCCGATAATGAAGCCGTTTTCCCGGCCGGTGAAGTGGTCGATGGCCATTTCATCGGGTCCGACGGGTTGGCGACTTATGCCGTCGGGATAGGGGTAGACCGTGCTCAGCACTTCGGACTCGGGCCAGCCGAAGCCCATTTGTCGTCCCACACCGGGGTCTACGGCGTTGCCGTCACCGTCGATGGCAACCACGTTGAATTCCTGCGCCAGTCCTACTACCGCCTCTACGCCGTCGATCGACGCAAGCTCTTCACTCAACTCCACGGGGAGGAGGGGCACGCCCTCATTGCGATCACCGACATCGGTTGCGGCGCGAACGGTGAAGTCGTACTTTTCGTAGATCCTGCCCGACAACTCGTTGAGGGAGGCGCGGAGGCCGTCGGTGGAGATGAGCACGCCCACTGTGAGAGCGACCCCGATGATCACGGCAAGGGTGGTGAGCGCGAACCTCACCTTGACGCCGGCGATGCTTCGGAGGCTGTATCGCAGGAGGGTCATCCGCCGACTACCGGGTCATGAACTTCGAGGAGGGGCTACCTGGCTGCGCCCAAGCTCAGTCGTCCAGGTCCTTCATGTATTCCAACACTTCTTCCATGGTTGCCCCCTCTGGTATGCCCCGGACGAACTGGCCCACTTGCAGAATCTTCATGTAGTCGAGGATCTGATCGGCGGTGGGGTTGAGCATCTCGCCCTGAAGTCTGCCGTCGGCCAAGAACACGGTCCGGTCGGCGAACGATGCCGCCTTGGCGTCATGGGTGACCATCACAATGGTCTGGCCCAGATCGTCCACCGCTTCGCGCATGAACTTCAGCACGTCGTTGCCCGACCGGGAGTCGAGGTTGCCGGTGGGCTCGTCGGCAAAGATGATCTCCGGCTGGCTGGCCAGCGCCCTGGACACCGCCACTCGTTGTTGCTGACCCCCCGATAGCTCGTTGGGCCGGTGGGTGAGTCGGTCGCCCAGCCCCACGGTGGCGATCACGCTGTCGACCCACGCCTGGTCGGGTTCGCGTCGAGCCAGGTCCATGGGCAGGGTGATGTTCTCGATGGCGTTCAGGGTGGGCACCAGATTGAAAGCCTGGAAGATGAACCCCACCCTGTCGCGGCGCAACAGGGTCAGCTCTTTGTCCGACAGGGTGCTCAGGTCGGTGTCGCCGATGAGGGCGTGACCTTCGGTGAGATTGTCGAGTGCGGCCATGCAGTGCATGAGGGTGGACTTGCCCGAGCCTGACGGGCCCATGATGGCGCTGAATTTGCCCTTCTCAAAGGTAATGTCCACCCCGTCAAGGGCTCGGACTTCGGTCTCCCCCGACCCGTAGATCTTTACCGCTTCTACCGCTCGGGCGGCAGCCATGGTCTCGGTGGCCAGCGTGGACGCATCGCTCATGGAAATAGCACCCCTTCGGCGTCAGCCAGGTTTTCCTTGGTGGAAGTAGTGGAGATTATGGCTGGGAGACTACACGAAGGTAGGGCTTCTGCTCGTCCCAACCATCGGGGAACAGCTCCGCGGCCTCATCATTGGAAAGGGCGGGCACGATGATCACGTCATCGCCGTGCTGCCAGTTCACCGGGGTGGCCACCTTCTTGGTGGCGGTGAGTTGGAGCGAGTCGATCACCCGAAGAACCTCATCAAAATTGCGCCCGGTGCTGGCCGGGTAGGTGATGGTGAGCTTGACCGCGTTGTCAGGGCCGATCACGAATACCGAGCGCACCGTCATGGTGTCGCTGGCATTGGGGTGGATCATGTCGTAGAGGTCGGCCACCGCTCGGTCGGCGTCGCCGATCATCGGGAAATTGGGGCTGATGCCCTGGGTGTCTTCGATGTCTTGTGACCATGCAATGTGGTCTTCGACCGTGTCGCACGACAGGCCGATCACTTTCACGTTGCGGGCCGCGAACTGCTCGGCCAGCCGAGCGGTGTAGCCCAATTCGGTGGTACACACCGGGGTGAAGTCCTTGGGATGGGAGAACAGAACCGCCCAGGAGTCCCCTTTCCACTCGTGGAAGGAGATGGTTCCCTCGGTGGTGTCGGCGGTGAAATCGGGGGCGATATCGCCCAGTCGAATAGCCATTTTCCGCTCCTTGCTGTGCTGCGAATGATGAAGGAAAGTGCGCCCACCCTACCTTGTCGAGGCAATACCTGACTAAAGAGGTCTGGATTGGTTTCGCCGACGGCCTTTACTCAGTGTCCTCGGGGGTGCGGCGGCCGCGGAAGAGGCGGCGGATGCGGCCGCCCTCGAGGTCTTCGGTGGTGTCCTCGGGCACGCCGACCGCAACCTCAAGGGCGCCATGGGGCTGGTTTTCCATGTCGAAGGCGGGTTCTGAGTCTTCCCGGACCATGATCGGGGCCTCAAAGTCGGGCCCGTCTTCTGCTGGTTCTTCGGTTTCGGTCAGTGCGGTCTCCAGTGCCGTGCGTATCTCCTCCAGTTCGAATTCGGCGGTCGACATGACGGCCCGCAGGTTGCTCATTGGCTCTTCAGAGAATTGGCGCAGCCGCTCGATCCACTCGTCCCGATACTGCACGTAGACGAGGTGCTGGCGGCGGGCGGTGGCGTAGTCGCTCTTGATCACCGCGAACACGGCTGCCTCCCCGGCTACGTGCATAGCGCTCAGCTCGGCCCTCATCACCGGAGAGGGATGGCTGGCGATGGCCTCCCGCATCTTCGGAGCCAACTCTTCGTGTCCGGCCAAGAGCTCGTCGCGATTGTCCATTTCGATCTGAAGACCGGAGGCATTGATGTCGCCCAGCACTCTCTGGTGGTTCTCGATCCAGGCCGAGACCGTCTGGTTGTGACGTCGGTGCCATTCGGCTAGGCCTTCGTGGTCAAGCCGAGGGGTGTCGACAACGGTGGGCACTGTATCTGCGGTGTCACCCACTAGCTCGAGCTTGGGTTTGCTATCGACACCCTCTGACTCGTTGTCGGGATCGGAGAAATCAGACTCGCCATCGAACAAAACCGGCCCATCGCCCGAAGGTGCATCACTGGCGTCGGGCACCGGGCCCGGAAATATGTCCCACAGAGCTCGTTTCTTGCGGGTAGCCATGGCCACGATGCCGGCCAGCAGGGCGCAGCCCAAGATGATGACTGCGGGAATGGCTAGCGCAGCGTTCACGAGACGACGATCGCAGGAATGACCAGCCCAACGTTCACGACTCGCCGACCGTGCTGGCGGCCAGCACGCGGACATTGGCGGTCGGGGCCGGAGTGGTGGCGGTGTGCTGGCGGCACGACCAACAGGGGTCGCGCGCCGTGCCCCACCAGGTGACGTCGCAACGTGGACACCACATGGTGGCTTTGCGACGCGCTTTCGGCGCGAATAACCAGGCGCGAGCCGGAACGGCCATGTGGCCCACACTAGAAGCGCGGTCAGCCCAAGTTGTGGATATCCACAGGTTGTGGGACAGGCCGGCGCGCAGGGCTAGGGGGCGGGCTCTTCCTCGTCGGGTGGGATGATGAGCTCTTGGCCGACTTGGATCAGCTCGGCGGCCACAATGTTGTTGGCTGCGGTGATCTCATCCAGCGTCTTGCCGTACTGGAGGGCGATTCCCAGCAGGGTGTCGCCTTGGACAACGATATGGGTGCGCTCGCCGGGACGGACGGTACCGTCGCGGTTAAGGACGACCGGCGTGTCCTGGGGAATCTCGATCTCTTGGCCAATGCTCACGACGTTGGGGTTCTCCAATTCGTTGACCGCTTGGATCTCCTGCCAGGTGATGCCGAACTCGTCAGCGATGCTGCCCAGCGTGTCGCCCTCCCGGACCACGTAGATGAATGCCTCAGGAGTGGACGTGGGTGTTGGGGTCGGGGGAAGGGTCGGCTCTGGGATCGTGACGGTGGCAGTGACCAACTCGTCGGGATCCACGCCGATCGGACGATCCTCCGAAGTCGTTCCTCCTCCGCCGCCGCAGGCTGCGCCCAACACAGCCAACATCAGCACCATCAACAACATTTGGGCCCGGCGCATGGCGACACCTCCTCTGAACCAGTGGCCCACAACAATACGCAACGCGCTACCAAACCTAAAAAAGAGCGAACATCGTCGTGTACTGAGAACTGCGAATGTCTGCGAATAACCACCATTGGACGGATGCTGACCACAATGACCATCAACTGAACTGATGCTGTCAACATGGAGGAGTGTCCACTGTCGGCATCCTGGTGAACCCGCGATCGGGCAGCGATGTGCGGCGGCTGCTCACCAGCGCGGGCTCCTCCACCATCGAGGACAAGGTCAGTATTCTGCGCCGACTCATCCACGGAGCGGCCGAGACAGGCGCCGAGCAGGTGGTGTTGACCCGCGACCCGTTCTCCATCACCCGACGGGCTACCGAGAACCTCCAGCTGCCCCTGAAGGTGGCGCTTCTCGACCTGCCCCTGCACCACGACGAGCGCGATTCGGTGGATGCGGCTCAGGCCATGCGGGATGCGGGAAGCGGCTCGGTGGTGAGCCTGGGCGGGGATGGCACCAACCGGGCGCTGGCTCTGGGATGGCCCGATGCCCCGTTGATCCCGGTTTCCACCGGCACCAACAACGCATTTCCGTTCCACGTTGAGCCCACCGTGGCTGGCATGGCCGCGGGGCTGATCGCCACCGGAGCGGTGGACCTGCACGCCCACTCCTCCCGGGCCAAGGTAGTGGCGGTGGAGGTGAACGGTGGCGACTCCGGTATCGACGCCGACATGGCCCTGGTGGACGCCATCGCGGTGGATGACCCCTATGTGGGTTCTCTGGAACTGTTCGACCCCGAAACCATGATGCTAGGCGTATTGACCCGGGCTGACCCGGCCGCCATCGGCTTCAGCGGCCTGGCTGGCACGGTGGTGCCCTGCACCCCGGACGAGGATCGGGGGGTGGTGTTGGAGTTCACGCCCCCCAGCCAGAACCCTGCTCGGCTGGTGAGGGGCGCGCTGGCCCCGGGGTGGTTTGCATCGGTGGGCTTGGCCCGCAGCGAGTATGTGGAACTGGGTGCCCCGGTGGAAGTGGCCGGTCCGTGCCTGTTGGCCTTCGACGGAGAGCGCAGCCGGCGTCTGCACACCGGCCAAACCGCTTCGCTACGGGTGGTACGTGGCGGGCCCCAGGTGATCGACGTGGGCGCAGTGGTGCTTTCTGCAGCCCGGACAGGCGCGTTCGAGTTAGGAATGAGAGACTTGGGCGCATGAGTGCAGACGTTGTCATCCGTGGAGGAATCGTGGTGGACGGCTCGGGCGAGCCGGGACGGGAGGCCGACGTCGCCATCACCGGGGACCGCATCAGCGAGATCGGCTCGGGGCTGACCGGCAAAGTCGAACTGGACGCCAGCGGGCAGGTGGTGGCCCCCGGTTTCATCGACATCCACACCCACTATGACGCCCAAGTATTCTGGGACCCGGCCCTCAGCCCGTCGTGCTACCACGGGGTGACCTCGGTGATTGCCGGCAACTGCGGTTTTTCCATCGCGCCCACCCGGCCCAGCCACCAGGACCTCATCGCACGTACGCTGGAGAACGTCGAGGACATGAACGTGGACAGCTTGGCCGAGGGCATCCCTTGGGACTTCGAGACGTTCCCCCAGTATCTGGACTCCATTTCCCGCCGGGGCATCGCCCTCAACTTCGGGGCCTACATCGGCCACACCGCTCTGCGGCTATTCGTGGTCGGCGATGAGGCCTACGAGCGGGCGTCAACCGACGAAGAGGTGGCTCGCATGGTGGAGGTGGTGGCCGAGGCCATCGACGCTGGTGCGGCCGGTTTGGCCACCAGCTTTGCCATGACCCACCGCGGCGCTGACGGCTTGCCCATTCCCAGCCGATTCGCCACCCGCAACGAATTCGAGGCGCTTATCGGCGTGCTCGGCCAAAAGCGTCGGGGGGTGGTGTCGATCGCCCCCGGCGAGCAGGTGGGCATCGACGACATGTACGCGTTGCAGCCCCAAGTGGGCGTGCCATTCACCTACGGCGCCCTGCTCACCTTCCCCAATGGGAACCATGAGAAGAGCGCGGCCAAGAACCGGGAGGCGTGGGAAAAGGGAATCGAGGTGTGGCCCCAGGTCACTCCTCGCCCCCTCACCTTCCAGATGGTGATGACCGATCCGTTCACCCTCAACGTGAACCCCGAGTTCGCCGCCTTGATGAGCGAGGACCACGACGCCCGGCTCAAGTCCTACGACGACGAGGATTGGCGCAACCGGACCGACGAGGCGTTCAAACACCAAAAGGCTATGCGGCCGCGGTGGGAGACGTTCCAGATCGCCGAGTCGGATTCCCGGCCGGAGCTGATCGGACGGCGGCTCACCGACGTAGCCGAGGAACAGGGAGTACGCCCCCTCGACGTGCTGCTCGACACTGCGGTGGCCGACGATCTGAACACCCGGATCAGCTGCATCATCGCCAACGACGACCCCGACGGAGTGGCCATGCTGTTGCAGCAGGACGGTTGCACGCTGGGCCTGTCCGACGCCGGTGCCCATGTGGGCCAACTTTGCGACGCTCCGCAAGCCACCGATTTCTTGGGCAACTGGGTACGCGACCGCGAGCTGATGCCGATGGAGAAGGCGGTGCGGAAACTCTCGGGGGTGCAGGCCGACCTATTCAACCTGGTGGATCGGGGTTACCTGCGAGAAGGGGCCTACGCCGACGTAGTGGTGTTCGATTCCGACACCGTGGCGCCGGGGCCTCTTCGCCGGATCCGAGATTTCCCCGCCAACGCCGAGCGGCTTACCGCCGACGCCTCCGTGGGTATCACCCACGTGCTGGTGAACGGCACCCCCATCCGCCGCGACGGCGAAATGGATCAGAGTGGCGTGGACGCCCATCCCGGCGACATCCTGCGCCCTTCGGCCCGCTAGGCATTTTCACAGAATTCGCCAAAGTCCTCTGGCGCTTCTTGTCGGAGCGGGCCTAAGCTGGCCTTGAACGCAAGAGCGACAGCGTGGTCGTTCCCACATGATGACGAGGAGATCGCCATGGGGGAAAACACAGACTGGCGCATTGAGCTCAATCGAGCAGGAGTTGGCCTGCAAGAGCTGCTGTCCGAGGGAATGCCCGCCGACAATCTCGACGAGTGGGTGCAGCGCCTAGAGGACCAGCTCGGAGAGGTCAGCCGGGCGCTCACCGGATTCTGCTCGGATTGCGATCTCGGGCTGTATGACGAGTGCATCGAGCTGGCCCCTCGGCTGGTGCCCCAAGTGAACAAGATCCGCTCTGAACAGGTTCAGCTGCAAGCCTCGGTGGATGAGCAGATCAAGCGGCTGCATGCCCAGAAGCCCGACCCTGGCCTGGAACGGTCGATGGCCGACATCGTCCACCGGGTGGACCAGCTCAACCACCACGCCGTCGATCTGGTGTACAGCGCCTACGACACCGACTTGGGTGGTCCCGGCTGATTCCTTCGCAGCCGGAAACGTTTAGAGCTCTCCGAACTGACGATCGCCCGCGTCACCTAGTCCTGGCACGATGTAGGCCCGCTCGTTGAGTCCCTCGTCGACCGCCGCAGTGAACAGACGCACCCCGGGAGCGGCGGCTTCCAAGGCCTTCACTCCTTCGGGGGCAGCCAGCACGCACACCGCGGTGATCTGGCCGGCCCCGGCTGCGGCCATCCGCCCGCACACGTAGGCCAGCGATCCGCCGGTGGCCAGCATCGGCTCCAACACCAATACAGCCTGACCGCCGAGATTGTCGGGCACGGTGTTGAGATAGGGCTCGGGCTGGAACGTCTCCTCGTTGCGGCGCACGCCCAGAAAGCCCACCGCGGCCTCGGGCAACAGCCTCCGGGCCGCGTCCAGCATGCCGAGCCCCGCTCGCAGCACCGGCACCAGCAGCGGGGGATCGTCGATTCGGACTCCCGACGTCGGTGCCAGCGGGGTGGCCACGTCCACCGTGGTGGCGGGAAGGCCTCGCAAAGCCTCGTAGACCAGCAGCCCACTTAGTTCGTCTAAGGCCTGCCGGAACTCTGGCGAAGGGGTGTCGGCCCGGCGCAGCGCGGTCAAGCGGGCCTGCACCAGCGGGTGATCGACGACCGTAACGCTCATAGCCTCACCCTAGTGGTGTGTCTTGGGTTTATCGCGCGTGTCCTGCTAGGCATCGACGCCCCTCGCTGCGTTGCTCCTCCTTGCCGTACGCTCCGGGTATGGCTGCGTCGGTGCGCCTTGCGAGGAACGCCGCTGCCGTCGCAATCCACGGCGCTAAACCCAAGACACACCACTAGGCGTGTTCAGCCAGGTGTCTCGATGTTGTGGTCTTCGGAGTGCTGTCGCCGAATGCCTCACTGTCGATTACCAGCCCTATCCTTGGACGGGTGACCGACTTGCTCGCCGTTGACGCTCCAGTGGGGGCCGCTGATGCCGTGGCTGGCATCCGCATCACCCCGGTGGACGCGGTGGGGCTGGAGCAGCGGGCCGCGTCGTTGTGCACCCGGTCGATCAAGACCTCGTCCAAGGCCGCGGCACTCGACCTGGCCGTTCGAATGATGGACCTCACCACCCTCGAAGGCGCCGACACTCCCGAGCGGGTTCAGGCGCTGTGCGCCCGAGCCCGCCATCCCGATGCCGCTGACTGGTCGGTGCCCCCGGTGGCCGCGGTGTGCGTGTATCCCGAGTTGGTGCCGGTGGCCGTCGGTGCGCTGGCTGACAGCTCGGTGGCGGTGGCCAGTGTGGCCGGAGGATTCCCCGCCGGTTTGGCCCCCTTGGAAGCTCGTCTGGCCGAGATCTCATGGGCGGTGGCCGCCGGGGCCGACGAGGTGGACATTGTGTTGAACCGCTCGGCGTTTCTATCCGGTCAGTATCAGAAGGCCTACGACGAGATCGCCGCGGCCAAGCAGGCCTGTGGATCAGCCCACCTCAAGGTGATCCTGGAGACCGGGGAATTGGGCTCCTACGACCAAATCAGAAGGGCATCCATGCTGGCCATGGTGGCGGGGGCGGACTTCATCAAGACCTCCACCGGCAAGATCGGTACATCGGCTACCCCGCCCACCGCCTTGTGCATGGCCGAAGCCATCCGGGACATGGCCGAGCAAACCGGGCGGGCCGTGGGCCTCAAGCTGGCCGGGGGCATCCGTACCGCCAAGCAGGCCTGGCACTACTTGGTGATCGTGGGCGAGACGCTGGGTTCGGGGTGGCTGACCCCGGAGCGGTTCCGCCTGGGGGCATCCAGCCTGCTCAACGACGTGTTGATGCAGCGGGCCAAGCTCCGCGACGGCCGCTACCAGCGGCGGGAGGACTTCAGCGTTGACTGACCGCTCTTCTATTGGCCGCGAATTGGAACCCGCAGGCGAGTTCAGCCTGGACTACGCGCCCGCTCCCGAATCCACCGCCCCGGTGCGCTTAGCCTCCCAGTACGGCCTGTTTGTGGGGGGCGAGATGGTGGAACCGGCCGCGGGGGGAATGGCTCCCACCATCAACCCGGCCACTGGGGAGACGCTGGCCGAGGTGAGTGTGGCCGATGCCGCCGACGTGGATTATGCCGTCGCCGCGGCCCGGGCCGCGTGGGAGGGGGGGTGGCGGGATCTGCCCGGCTCGGAGCGGGCCAAGTACCTGTACCGGGTGGCCCGGCTGCTGCAAGAGCGGGCCCGGGAGTTCGCCGTGTTGGAGACCATGGACGGGGGCAAGCCCATCCGGGAGTCCCGCGATCTCGACATCCCGCTGGCGGCGGCCCACTTCTTCCACTACGCCGGCTGGGCCGACAAGCTCGACTACGCCTTCAGCGGTCGCCGGGCCGCGCCGTTGGGAGTGGCCGCCCAGGTCATCCCGTGGAATTTTCCCCTGCTTATGGCGGCCTGGAAGCTGGCCCCCGCGCTGGCCTGTGGGAACACCGCGGTGCTCAAGCCGGCTCCCACCACCCCGCTGACCGCACTGTTGTTGGCCGAGGTGCTGCGCGACGCCGAGCTTCCCCCCGGGGTGGTCAACATCGTCACCGGCGACGACGCCACCGGGGCCGCGCTGGTGTCCCACCCCGGGGTTGACAAGGTGGCGTTCACCGGGTCGACCGAAGTGGGCCGGGCCATTGGCGCGGAGCTCGCCGGGACCGGCAAGCGCCTCACCCTGGAATTGGGGGGCAAGGCGGCCAACATCGTGTTCGAGGACGCTGCCCTGGATCAGGTGACCGAGGGCATCGTCAACGGCATCTACTTCAACGGCGGCCAGGTGTGCTGCGCCGGTTCTCGTCTGCTGGTGCAGGAGTCGGTGGCCGATGCAGTGGTGGGCAAGCTCCAGAAGCGCATGGACACCCTGAGGGTGGGCGACCCGCTGGACAAGAACACCGACATCGGGGCCATCAATTCCCAGGCCCAGCTCGACCGCATCCAAGAGCTGGTGGCTTCCGGCGTGGCTGAGGGGGCCGAGCTGTACACCCCGGCGTGTGTGCTGCCCGAGCGGGGCTTCTTCCACCCGCCGGCGCTGTTCACCAACGTGTCCACTGCTCACCGCATCGCCCAAGAGGAGATCTTCGGCCCGGTGCTGTCGGTGCTTACCTTTCGCACCGCCGAGGAGGCGGTGGCCAAGGCCAACAACACGCCGTATGGATTGTCGGCTGGCATCTGGACCGAAAAGGGGTCGCGCATCTTGTGGATGGCCGATCGCATGCAGGCGGGTGTGGTGTGGGCCAACACCTTCAATCGGTTCGACCCGGCCAGCCCGTTCGGCGGCTACCGGGAGAGCGGCTACGGCCGTGAAGGGGGCCGCGCCGGACTGCTGCCCTACGTGGAGTTGGTGGCATGAGCAGTCGGCTCTTGATCAACAAGACCTACAAGCAGTTCATCGGCGGTGCCTTCGAGCGCTCGGAGTCCGGCCGGTCGTATCCGGTGGTCGGAGCTGAGGGCCAGCACCTGGCCCACGCCGTCCAGGGATCGCGCAAGGATGTGCGCGACGCGGTGGCTTCCGCCCGGTCGTCCCAAGAGGGCTGGGCCGGGCGCACCGCTTACAACCGTGGTCAGATCTTGTACCGGGTGGCCGAGGTGATGGAGTCCCGCCGGGACGAGTTCTGCGCCGAGGTGCTTCGGGCAACCGACGGGTGTTCGGAGAAAGCCGCGGCCGCGGAGACCGCGGCGGCCATCGACCGCTGGGTGTGGTACGCCGGCTGGGCCGACAAGTTCCCCACCGTGCTGGGCGGGGCCAATCCAGTGGCCGGCCCCTATTTCAACCTCAGCGTGCCCGAGCCCACCGGCGTGGTGGGGATCGTGGCCCCTGACGAGCAGCCCCTGCTCCCGCTGGTGTCGCGGCTGGCCCCGGTGATCGTGTCGGGCAACACCGCGGTGGTGCTGGCCTCTGAGCGCTGCCCGCTGGCGGCCATCACCCTGGCCGAGACCCTGGCGCTAAGCGACGTGCCTGCTGGGGTGGTCAACATCATCACCGGCCACCGCGATGAGCTGGTGCCTCCGCTGGCCGGCCATGTGGCAGTGGATTCGCTGGACATCTCCGGTTGCGACTCCGAGCAGGGCGCAGCTGCGGCCCGTCAGGCCGCGGCCACCATCACCCGGGTGATAAGCGCATCGACCGCCGAGCGGCAGTGGGCCGACGAGGCGGCCCAGAGCCCCTACCTCATCGACGCCTTCTGCGAGACCAAGACCGTCTGGCACCCCAAGGGAAGATGAGCCCCGGTCCGTTTGTGCTCGGTGTCGACCTCGATGGGGTATGCGCCCAGCACACCGTGGCCTTTCGCAAGATCGTCGCCCAGGAAAAGGGCGTGGCTGAGGAATCTTTGACCCTGGAGTGCGGGTGGGGTTTCCAAGAATGGGGATTCGAGGACGGCGACTTTGAGAGGTACCACCGGCGGGCCGTGGTGGAGCATCGGATGCTGGCCGACATGCCGGCCATGCCGGGGGCTTCCAAGGCGCTGTGGCGGCTATCGGAGGCCGGGGTGTGGATCCGCATCATCACCCACCGGCTCTACACCAACTGGGACCACGCCATCGCCGCCGGCGACACCGCCGAGTGGCTCGACAGGGCCAAGATCCCCTACCGCGACCTGTGCTTCGTAGGCGGGAAGACCGCAGTAGACGCCCATGTCTATATCGAAGACGCCCCCCACAACGTCGAAGCTCTCCGGGAAGAGGGCCGAACCGTGATCGTGTTCGACCAGCCCTACAACCGGGAACTGGATTCGCCTCGGGCCACCACCTGGGAGGAGGCGGAGGCCATCGTTTATGACGAGCTGGCCGCCCACCAGGGCGCCGTCCAGCACCAGCTCCCCACCTTCGACCCCAGCACCGATCGCCTCGACGACAGGAGCGACTGAACCTCTATTGGTCGGCCAGCCAGGAGGGAAGTTGGCGGATGTCGGACAGTTCCACCCAACTGTCGTGGGGGGAGATGGTGGCGTGCTCCAGGTCCCAGGTGAGGTGGTAGGGGATGTGGACGCCCCGGCCGCCGAGGGCGACCACCGGCTCGATGTCGGAGCGCACCGAGTTGCCCACCATCACGAATCGGTCGATGGCGATTTCGTGGCGCTCCAATAGCCGGGTGTAGGTGGCCTCGTCTTTCTCGGCCACGATCTCCACCGCGTCGAAGTGGTCAGCCAGCCCTGAGGCGGCGATCTTGGTCTCCTGGTTCCACAGGTCGCCCTTGGTGATGAGCACCAGCCGATATCGGTGCTCCAATTCCTCGATGGTCTCGGCCACCCCGTCGAGCAATTCCACCGGATGGGCGTGCATTTCCTTGGCCCAGCCCACGATGGTGTGGATCTCCTGGGCGGTGATCTGGCCATCGGTGGCCTCGATGGCGGTCTCGATCATCGACAGCACAAACCCCTTGATGCCGTAGCCGAAAATGGCCACGTTATGGCGCTCTAGCTCGATGAGCCGCTCGTGGAAGTCCACATCGGGCAGGTAACGGGCCACCAGGTTGGCCATTCGCTCTTCGTAGTCGGCGAAGATCGACTCGTTGTGCCACAAGGTGTCATCGGCATCCAGCCCGACGGTTTCGATGGCGTTGGCGCTCACAATGCGAGGGGGCCGTAGGCCGGCTTGACGATCTTGTTGATGATCTCCAGCCGCTCGTCGAAGGGGATGAAGGCGCTCTTCATGGCGTTGATGGTCAGCCACTGGATGTCGGCCCAGCTGAATCCGAATTCGTCCACTAACTGCATCACCTCTTGGGTCATCGAGGTAGCGCTCATCAGGCGGTTGTCGGTGTTGACTGTGATCCGGAACCGCAGGTCACTCAGCAGCTTGATGGGGTGTTCGGCGATGGACCGCGCTGCCCCGGTGTGGACGTTGGAAGTGGGGCACAGCTCTAGGGGGATGCGCCGATCCCGCACGAAGGCGGCCAGACGGCCCAGCTTGGGGGTGCCGTCGGGGCCGAAGTCGATGTCGTCGACGATGCGCACCCCGTGGCCCAGCCGCTCGGTGCCGCAGTACTGCACCGCCTCCCAGATGGACGGAGGGCCGTAGGCCTCGCCGGCGTGGATGGTGAAGTGGAAGTTCTCCCGCTGGATCAGGTGGAAGGCGTCGAGGTGGCGGGTGGGCGGGTTGCCGGCCTCGGCCCCGGCGATGTCGAAGCCCACCACTCCCCGGTCGCGATGGCGGATGGCCAGCTGGGCGATCTCCAGCGAGCGGGCCGCGGTGCGCATTGCGGTGAGCAGGGTGCCGATGCGGATGTTGCGATTGGCGCTGCCTGCTTCGAAACCGGCTACTACCGCCTCCACCACCTCGTCCAGGCTCAGCCCTTCCTCGGTGTGCAGCTCGGGGGCAAACCTCACCTCGGCGTAGACCACGCCGTCGTCGTCCAGGTCTTCGGCGCACTCGGCCGCCACCCGCTCCAGGGCTTCGCGGGTCTGCATGACGCCTACGGTGTGGGCGAAGGTCTCCAAGTACAAGGTGAGGTCTAACCGGCTGGCCCCCCGGACCATCCAGCGGGCCAATTCTTCGGCGTCGGTGGTGGGCAAGTTGTCGTAGCCGGTCTCGGCCGCCAGCTCGACCACGGTCTGCGGGCGCAGGCCGCCGTCCAGGTGGTCGTGCAACAGGACTTTTGGAGCGGCTCTTACTTCTTCGATTGTCGGATGAATCACTGCCCTAATCGTACGGAATCCGAGCGGCAATCAGGCGGCGAGGCTCGGGAGCGGTGTCGGCGATGGTCAAAGCTGAGCTCAGGGCCTCATGGGCTGCGGGCAGCAGGGAGGGATCGTCAGTGTGCAGTTCGGCGATCACCTCACCGGCCACCACCCGGTCGCCGTGGATCCGGCGCAGCAGCACCCCGGCCACCGCCGACACGTCGTCTTCCTTGCGGGCCCGGCCCGCGCCCAGCCGCCAAGCGGCCACTCCCACGGCCAGGGCGTCGATGCGGTTGATCACCCCGTCGGCGGGTGCCGTCCAGTGGTCCACCACCGGCGCGATGGGCAGGGGAGCGGAGGGGTCGCCGCCCTGGGCTGCCACCATGGCCTGCCACACGTCCATGGCCCGGCCGGACGCCAACACGTCGGCGGGGTCGGCGTCCAAGCCGGCGATGGCCACCATCTCTTGGGCCAACGCCAGGGTCACCTCCACCAGGTCGGCGGGCCCACCTCCGGCCAATGTCTCGACCGATTCGGCCACCTCGAGGGCGTTGCCAGCGGCTAGGC
>JAPPAP010000031.1 GCA_026705465.1 bacterium
GAGTCGATGTCGCGGGCCCAGTCTCGCAGGCACGTCCTCTCTTCGTCGCTTAACTCGTCGGGTGCCACACCGAGCCCCTGAGCATTGAGCTCCTGAGCCGCAACAGTGATGAGCATGTCGGGCACACAGGCGATCACGCCGAAGCTTGCTTCTAAGGCGGCCGGACTGTCCCCTTCCTCGGCGAGGGCAGCGGGATCGATACCGCCGACCCAGTCTCGAAGGCATGATCTCTCTTCTTCGCCAAACTCCATTTCATACTCCAACCCGAAATCTTCCTGAAGTACTCCTAATTCAAATGTCGCGACCACCATCGAGAGAATCAGGCCGCGGGCAGTGTCGGTGTCCAGGCATCCATAAAGTGAGACATCCCACTCCTCCGTGGTTGTGTCTCCCAACACCTCCTGTTCCATCGCCGATTCGAACTGGCTGCTACCGAGCTCGCTGCGGATGCACTCCTGCTCTGAGGCTGAAAAGGTGTTGAACACTTCCTGCCAGGTGGTGCTTCTTTCGATTTCGAGTTCTTCGGTGGCTGGCGATGAGCCACCTTGAGTAACCGGAGATGAGCCTCCCCCTCCGCAGGCGGCGAGCACGGTAAGAGCCGCTAAACAGAAAAAGGCGACTGCTCGGCAGCCTCTCGTTTGATCCCGCTGGGCGTTACTGACGCGGCCACCCATTTTTTGATTCATCGCCACTGATTCCCGTCTTTCGAAGTCTGCCATTTGGCAACTTGCCTGTTCGAAAAGTGTACCGAGAGCGTCAGTCCAACAACTGTTGGTCGTGGGCGTTGACCGTGGATTTCAGCGTTAGAAGCTGTTGGGGTCGGCGATAACCGAGTCGGGGACGGGGTGGCGAAACAGGTCGCTGGCGTTGGCCCAGCAGATGCGGGCCACTTCGTCGGCGGGGATGCCGTTGAGCTGTTGGCGGAGCAGTTCCTGGGTGTTGGGCCAAGTGGAGTCGGCGTGGGGGTAGTCGGACTCCACCATCAGGTTTTCCAGGCCCATGTAGTGGCGGTGGTCGAAGGCCGAGGGGTCGTCGATGGCGCAGAACCAGAAGTTTCGCCGCAGGGTGTCGGCGGGGGAGAGCTCCACATCATTCCAAGTGCCGTACATGGAGTCGTATTTGCGGACATGCTCCAGGCGGTCCAAGAGCCCGGCCACCCAGCCGAGGCCTCCTTCGCTGAGGGCGATCTTGATGTTGGGGAAGCGCACCGGGATCTTGGAGTACAGCCAGTCGACCGCGGCGAACATGGCGTAGCCGAAGAACAGCACCCCTACGGTGTCGTTGGGGGCGTCGGGGGAGGTGGCCGGGGAGGTGCCCGACGAGCCGACGTGCAGGCACACCACGGTCTCGGTCTCCTCACAGGCGGCCATAATCGGGTCCCAATGGCCGGAGTGCAGCGAGGGGAACCCCAAGGAGTGGGGGGCCTCGGAGAAGCTGATGGCCCGGTAGCCCCGCTCGGCGTTGCGGTACACCTCGGCCGCGCCCACCTCGGGGTCGAGGAAGTAGGTGAGCTGGCAGGGGATCATGCGGTCGGGATAGGCCCCCGACCACTCCTCGATGTTCCAGTCGTTCCAGGCCCGCACCGCGGCCAAGGCCAGGTCAGGGTCGTCGGTGAGCTGCTGGAACCGCTGGCCGCAGAAGCCGGGCAGAAACGACGGGAAGCACAGCGAGGCGTACACCCCGTTGAGGTCCATGTCGGCGATGCGGGCGTCGATGTCCCACGAGCCCCGACGCATGTCCTCAAAGCGGGTGGGCTCGAAGCTGTACTCGCTGACCGGGCGGCCCACCACCGCGTTGAACCCGACGTTGGGCAGCGAGTGGCCGGCGTACAGCCAGGTCTCTGACCCGTCCTCGAGGGTGGCCACCCGGGGGGCGTCGTCGGCATACTTGGCCGGGAATCGGTCGGCAAAGGCGCCGGGGGGCTCCACAATGTGGTCGTCCACCGAGATCATCGGCGTCCACCGGTCGGCCCGCTCGGGCTCGGGCAAGAACGTGACCTGGCCTTTGACGTGTTGGGTGAAGGAAGTGTCGGCAGTGAGATCGTCGAGCGAAATAGCCATGCCTAAGCTTGCCCCGAATGAGTGGTGTATCGCACAAATAGTCCCGTGTGTTTTGGCCCCACTACCCCAGTTGGGCCACCGAGAGATGCACTTGGAGGTCGGTAAAGCTGGGTGGGCCAAGGCCGTCGCTGCAATGCAGGGCCAAGTATCGCTCGCTGGGCTCGACAATCATGCCGGCGTTGCCCAGCCATGCGGTCTCCAGCCCGCCCAGGTCCCAGGCATTCCACACCTCCAAGCGCCGGACCTGGGCCCCGAGCACGGTCAATTCGACCACGTCGGGACTGGTGTCGGACCACAGAGTGATGATCTCGGAGGTGGCCTCATTCACCTCGAGGAGGCCGTTCACTGTGGCCAGCTTGAGGGCTTGGCGGCGATCAGGTCGGGCAGCGATCCGCTCCACCCGCACTCTGGTGCCCTCGGCTACAGCCAACCGCAGCAACGGTCGGACTTCTTGCCCGCGGTGCACCACGGTCTCGGCCCCGTCGGCAAATTGGTCGCTGAGCGTGGATGAGGCGCTCATGGCCCAGTGAGAGGGTTGCCCAGTGTGGGGGTGGCGCTCATGGCCCGGCGAAGGGATCAAGCCCCTTGTCTTCCCAGGTGGGGGTGGGCCTGCGCTTGGTGGCCCAGCAGTAGCGCAGCATGGGCTCGGGCAGACTCAACTCTTCAATGGTGCTGGTCCGGGGATTGAAGCGCTGGGGGGCCTGGCCCACGGCCATCAGAGTCCGGTTCTCCTCCCCGAACACCACCGAGGATCGGCGCTCAGACAGGTTTTTCCAGTAACGGCGGCGCACCGCGGTGATCGATGGCGGGGTTCCCCGAGGGGTGAGCTTGAAGATGGATTCACCGGCTTGCCACGGCCCAGTGGAGATTGGCTCCTCTTGCGGAGGCTCTTGGGAGATCCCTTGGGAAACCCCTTGGATGTGTTCTTGTGGAGGCCCGGGATTGAGGGCAGCAGGCTGGGCTTGGCGTTCCAAGGGCTCGGCGGGGCCAGCCCCGGCATCGAAGTCAGTGGTCTGGGGGGCGGCGTAATCAGCTGCAGGGCTTGAGATGGGATCTTCTGAAGGGAGGGAGGCTTCAGTCATCAGCCACGCTGGCGTGCCCGTGGTGCGGGGTCGAAAGGAGCGACGAATGGGTTTTCCCATCCAGTCCAAGATGATGGCCAAGGTGGCCAGCGCCAGCATGACCAGCAGAAAGACGAAAAATACGGCGATCGACGACATAGCTGTAGAGGCTGATTCTATGGTCAGCGGCCCCGGAATTGGGGTTCGCGGTGCTCCTGGAAAGCGGCCCGGCCTTCGGCAAAATCCTCGCTAGCCCAGCAGTCGGCGATGGCGTCCAAAGCCGCCTGTCGGTCGCCCCGGCCAGCCGCCGCGGCGATCGACAGCTTGACGGCCCGTAGAGTAAGCGGAGCATTGGCCACGAGGCGGCTGCACAGCCGTTCCACATCGTGGTCGAGTTGGTCGGCGGGCACAACCGAGTGGGCCAACCCCATTCTGTGGGCCTCCTCGGCGCTGAACCGATCCCCGGTCATCAAGATGAGCGCGGCGTTGGCATCTCCCACTCGTCCCACCAGCTGCTCCACGCCTTCGATGGGATAGCCCACTCCCAGGCGGGCGGCGGGAATGCCGAACTGCGACCGGTCGGTGGCCACCAGCAGATCGGCGTGCAACGCCACCAACAGCCCGCCTCCGAGGCAATAGCCGTCTACCGCGGCGATCAGCGGCTTGGTGAGGCGGCCCAGAGCGGCTGGCCCCCGGCTGGTTCGATTGTCGGCTGATGACGGTTCTCGACTCGGACCCCGAGAGGAGTCCAAGTTGGCGATGTCGGCCCCGGAGGCAAACGCCCGACCCCCGGCCCCGGAGATGACCACGACCCGGATGGCCGGGTCTTCCTCGTAGACATCGACAACGGCGGCCAGCGCCGCGAACATGTCAGCGGTGATTGCGTTGTGCCGCTCGGGGTTGTCGAACACGATGCGTCCGATCGCGCCCTCGGTCTCGGCGATCAGCTTGTTGGTGCCGGTGTCCACGCTCTGGGTCATCGGTAAGTAGTAGCACGATGTCGATGTACGACCGCCAAGAGTGGGGAAACGGGCCGTTGGCCGGCCTGCGGGTGATCGACTTGACCCGGGCCCGGGCCGGTCCCACCTGCACCCGGCAGCTGGCCGATATGGGTGCCGAGGTGATCTGCGTGGTCGATCCCCAACGCCGGTATCTCGACGGGTCCGACAGTCTCAACCTCCAGCGCAACAAGCGGTCGATGGTGCTGGATTTGACCGACGACCGGGCCCGAAAGGCCTTTTACCGACTGGCCGACCAAGCCGACGTGGTGGTGGAGAACTATCGGCCTGCGGTGAAAATCCGGCTGGGCATCGGCTACGACGTGCTGGCCGCCCGCAACCCCCGGCTGGTGTACGCCAGCATCTCCGGCTTCGGGCAGGAGGGGCCGTACGCCAACCGACCGGGGGTGGACCAGATCGCCCAGGGGTTGAGCGGTCTGATGAGCGTGACCGGGCCGCCGGGAAGCGGGCCGTGGCGAGTGGGGATCGCCGTCTCCGATACCGCGGCGGGCACATTCCTCACCCAAGGGGTGCTGGCCGCGCTGTTCGCCCGGGAGCGCACGGGGCGGGGGCAGTGGGTACACACGTCGCTGTTGGAAGCGGCTATCAACTTCATGGACTTCCAAGCGGTGCGCTGGTTGACCGATGGCGAAGTGCCCCCTCAGGAGGGCAACAACCATCCCACCGTGGTGCCGATGGGCATGTTCCCCACCGCCGACGGGCATGTCAACGTCGCCCCCATGGGTCGCTGGGAGGCATTCGCCGATGCCCTGGGCGCTCCCGAGCTGGCCACCGATCCCCGGTTCGTAGACCGCGACGTCCGAACGGCCTACCGAAGCGAATTGGACGAGATCATCCAGAGCCGCATGGCCACCGCCACCACCGCCGAGTGGGTAGAGCGGCTCAACGCCGCCGGGTGCCCGTGCGGGCCGGTGCTGGCGGTGGACGAGACGTTTGCCGACGCCCAGGTGGAGCACCTGAACGTGTTCTCTATGGTTCCCGATCCCGACGGCGGCGAGATCGCGGTGCTGCGGCTTCCCCTCACATTCTCCGAAACCCCGGCCGCGGTGGGTGCCGGCCCTGTTCGCCCCAACCGCGACACCCGCGAGATTCTGGCGGAGTTGGGCTACGACGAAGCAGAGATTGAAACGCTGGTGGTCGATTCCGACTGACAGCTAGGGCAGCCGAGCGAGCAGGGACAAGAGCAGCTCATAGAAGCCGTCGGAGTCCACCTCGGTGATGAATTGGCAGTTGGCCGGACGGTCGGTCACGTTCCACCAGTCCACCACGGTCATGCCTGCGGTTAGGGGCGAGTCGGTCTCCACCTCCACGTTGCAGTGGCGGCCCCGGTAGAGGTCGGGGCGCAGCAGGTAGGCGATCACGTTGGGGTCGTGCAGGGGTCCGCCGGCGGTGCCGTACTTGTCCACGTCGAATCGCTCGTAGAAGTCCAGCATCCCGGCGGCGGCCATCCCGGTGCGGCTGCCCAGAGCCCGCACCTGGGTCACCCAGGCGTCGGTCATCAGCGCCTTGTGGGTCACGTCGAGGGGCAACATTGTCACCGGCGCTCCGCAGTGCAGCACGATCTGGGCCGCGTCGGGGTCGACGAACACGTTGAACTCGGCGGTGGGCGTGGTGTTGCCCCCTTCAAAGAATCCGCCGCCCATGCACACGATCTCGCGGATGCGGCCCGCGGTCTCAGGGGCGGTCTCCAACACGGTGGCCACATTGGTCATCGGGCCCACCGGGCAGATGGTGATCTCTCGCTCGCCCGCGGCCAAAAGGGTCTCAATCATCCAGTCCACCGCGTGCTGGAGTTGCAGTTCGGTGGCCGGGTCGGGCAGATCGGCACCGTCGATACCGGTTTTGCCGTGGACGTGCTCGGCGGTCACCAGCTCACGCCGCAGCGGGCGATCGCAGCCGGCGAACACAGGGACATCGGGGCGTCCAGCCAGCTCGCAGATGATGCGGGCGTTGCGGGCGGTGAGCTCCAGGGGCACGTTTCCGGCCACCGCGGTCACCCCCAGCACCTTGAGTTCGGGGGCGGCCAACGCGGCCAGCATGGCGATCGCGTCGTCTTGGCCGGGGTCGGTGTCGATGATGATGGGCCGGGGCTCGGCGGGCTGGTCGGTCATCGTCTCTTTCCTGCTCTGGTTGCGGCTACGGCGTGGGCCGATTGTTCAAGGTGGTTGTCCAGCGGCGCCAATTCCACCGGGTGGCCGGCGTAGTCCAAGGCCCAGCCCAGCAGGATGTCGGCTAGCCAGGGGTTCTTGGGCATAAGCGGCCCGTGCAGATAGGTACCCATCCGGCGGCCGGCCACCGCTCCCTCACAACCGTCCGACCCGTTGTTGCCGTGGCCCCGGCGAAGCCGGCCGAGCGGCGTGCAGCCTCCGCCCAGGTGGGTTCGACCGGCATGGTTCTCGTAGCCGACCACTGTGCGGGTCTGGCCGTCCAAGGTCACGTCCAGCACCACGTCGCCGATCAGTCGGCTGTCGCCCGCAGTGGTCTCCAAGTCCAGTAGTCCGATGCCGGGCATTGTCCGACCGTCGGCCGCGGCGTAGCCGTGGCCCAAGAGCTGGTAGCCCCCGCACACCCCCAGCACCACGGCGCCGTCGTCAGCCGCGAGGCGCAGCGGATCGGCCTTGCCGGCCAAGTCCTCGGCCACCAGCAGCTGGTCGCGGTCTTGGCCACCGCCCAGGTAGTAGAGGTGGCAGTCAGCGGGAATGGGATCGCCGAGCCCCACCTCGGCCACATCGAGCTCCAGCCCCCGCCACTCCAGGCGGCGTCGGAACACGGCGATGTTGCCCCGATCGGCGTAGATGTTGAGGTGGTCGGGGTACAGATGACACAACCTGACGGCGGGGCTCCCGGTGCTCATTCGTCCTCCCAGAAGGCAGGCACGAGCCCTCGCTCAGCCAGCACGGATTGGAGCTCCAGTAGGGCGGTGTAGGTGGGCAGCGCATACAGATCTCCGGCCGCGCCGCAGGTGCGCAGCGCGGCGTCGAGTGCAGCGGGCACCGACGGCGCCACCGACAGTCGGTCGGGGTCGAGCCCGGCGTAGCGGAACCGCAGGGCCATGTCATAAGCCCGGTCGCCGCCTACGGTGAGAGATTCCAGCCGGTCGCTTTCCAGCAGCAGCTCGTAGTCCACGTCCCAGATCCACGACACGTCCTGCCCGTCGGCAGTGCGGTCGTTGAGCAGCACCAGCACATGCAGGGGATGGTCTTCCAACAACATGGTGCGGATGTTCTCGTTGGCCCCAGCCGGATTCTTGGCCAAAAGCGTGGTCACCCGGGTGTTGTCGATGTGGGTGCGCTCGGCTCGTCCGAACGCCGCTTCTCGCCTGGCCAGCGCGGGGCCGATGGTCTCGGGGTCGATGTCCAAGGCCAGCGCGGTAGCAGTGGCGGCGATGGCGTTGTAGGAGTTGTGCATGCCGGGCAGGCGCAGCGACACCTCGATCGGGCCCTTCGGGGTGGCCATGGCCAGACGCTGCCCGTCCATGCCGTGCAGTTCCACGCGGATGGCTTGAACGTTCGGCTGGGCGCGCTCAATGCCGCACCGTTCACATGACCACCGCCCCAGATGGGAGATGGTCACCATGTCGTAATTCAGCGGATTGCCACAGCGTCGGCATTCGGTTGTGTCGGCGGCGTGGGGAAGCCGGTCGCGCCCCACCCTGTGATCTTCGATGCCGTAGGAGACGGTGTTGGGATGCCCCGCGGCGATCTCGGCGACAGCGGGGTCGTCGGCGTTGAAGATCACGGTGGTAGAGGGGTCGAGTCCCGCTACTGCCCGCCGCCAGCGTTCCACCAGGTGCTCGAGTTCGCCGTAGCGGTCGAGTTGGTCCCGGAACAGGTTCATAAGGGCAACCACGCGGGGCCGGGTCTGCTCGATCAACCCGGGCAGTGCGGCCTCGTCCACCTCGAACAGGGCAATCTCAGCACCGTCGTCGTTTAACAATGCGGTCGCCACGCCGCGCTCCAAATTGGAGCCGGCAGTATTCGCCACCACGCTGGTTCCCGAGGCGTTCAGAGTGGCCCGAACCAGACGAGCAGTGGTGGTCTTGCCGTTGGTACCCGATACCAGGATCACGCCGCCGGGAACGGCTCGGGCCATCTCCGCGGTGGCCTCGGGCCGCAGCCGGCTGAGCACCAGCCCCGGCAGCGTGGTGCCCCCGCCTCGCCCCAGCTTCTGGGACAACCGCCCCGCTCCCCGGGCCGCACCGGCGGCCAATCCCGGAGGCAGCGACGGCATCCTCATGGTGCGTTTCTACTACCGAAAGCGGCGGAAGAATTCGCGGATATCTTGGGCCAGAGCCTCGGGCTCCTCCATAGCCGCGAAGTGCCCGCCTTCGGCCATGTCAGACCAGTGGACGATGTTGTAGTTGTCCTCCAGCCAGTGTCGCGGGGCTTGCATGATCTCCATGGGAAAGCTGGCCATCCCCAGTGGGGTGTTGAGAGGGTCGCCCAAACCGGCCGCGCCGGGGCGAAGCGTCTCGTAATACATGCGGGCCGACGATCCTCCGGTGGCCGTGAACCAGTAAAGGGAGATGTTGGTGAGCAGGCGGTCGCGGCTCACCGCTGATTCGATTGTGCCGTCATTGTCGGTCCATGCCAGGAACTTCTCGGCGATCCAAGCCAACTGGCCGACGGCAGAATCGGTCAGGCCGTAGGCCAGAGTCTGGGGCTTGGTGCTCTGGATCTGCATATAGCCCGCGCCCTCGGTGAAGTAAAGGCTGGCTCGGCCCAGGCCGGCCTGCTCAGCCTCGGTCAGGTCGCCGGGCCCGTCCGCGGGCTGCGCCGCGAACAGGAAGTTCACATGTACGGCTTCGCAGTGGTCGGGATCGTGGCGTCCGATGTTCTGGGAGATCATCGAGCCCCAATCACCCCCCTGGGCTCCATAGCGCTCGTAGCCCAGGCGGGCCATCAGCTGGGCGAACGCCTTGGCGGTGCGGTGGGTGTCCCACCCTCGGTCGGCGGTGGGACCCGAAAAGCCGTATCCCGGCAGCGAGGGGGCAACCACGTGGAAGGCGTCGGCCGGGTCGTCGGGGTTGGTCAGCAGGCCGATGATGTCGAGGAATTCCACCACCGTTCCGGGCCATCCGTGGCTGATGATCAGCGGATAGGCGTTGGGATGGGGAGAGCGCTGGTGGATGAAGTGGATGTTCTGGCCGTCGATGGCAGTGGTGAAGTGGTCCAGTTCGTTCAGCTCGGCCTCGGCGGCCCGCCAGTCGTACTCCTCGGCCCAGTAACGGGCCAGTTCCTGGATGTAGCCCTTCTCCGCTCCATAATCCCAGCCGGTGTCGGGAATCTGATCGGGCCAGCGGGCGTCCCTGAGGCGGCGGTGGAGGTCTTCTAGCGCCGCGTCGGATATTTCCACGGTGAACGGGTTGATCTCAGGCATGGGGCTCCTCGGGTTGTGGGCGAAGCTCTACGTAGGTTGGCGGGGGATCAGGCCTGCATTGGTTCTCGCCCGCTCCAGGGTGGTTGCAGCCACCGTGTGGGCCTTGTCGGCTCCGGCGGCCAGCACCCGGGCGATCTCGGCGGGATCGGACGACAGCTCGGCGAAGCGATCTCGGATGGGGTTGAGCAGCTCGTTCACCGCGTCGGCGGTGTCGGACTTCAGTGGTCCATACTGAGAGTATTCGTCGGCCACCGACACGGGGTTCTGCCCTGTGGCCGCAGCCAGGATACCGATCAGGTTGGACACGCCCGGCTTGGCCGCGGGGTCATAGCGCACCTCGTTGTCGCTATCGGTAACCGCCCGCTTGAACTTGCGGGTCACGCTATCGGGGTCTTCCAGCACCCCGACGGTGCCGGCCGACTCCAGCGACTTGGACATCTTGTCGTCCGGATTCTGGAGGTCCATGACCCGGGCGCCGGTTTCGGGGATCACGTGGGCAGGCACCACGAAGGTATCGCCGTAGCGGCGGTTGAATCGCTCGGCAATGTCCCGGCACAGCTCGATGTGCTGGCGCTGGTCGTCGCCCACCGGCACCAAGTCGGTGTCGTACAGCAAGATGTCGGACGCCTGAAGGGCGGGGTAGGTGAACAGCCCGGCGGAGACGAACTCGGACCGGTCGGACTTGTCCTTGAACTGGGTCATGCGGCGCAGCTCGCCGAAGCCCACCGTGCACTCCATCATCCAGGCCAACTCCGCGTGCTCGCTCACCGAGCTCTGTAGGAACAGCGTGGACCGGTCGGGATCGATGCCCACCGACATGAGCATGGTGGCCGCGGCCACGGTGTTGTCTCGAAGCTCGGCCGGATCGGGGGCGGTGGTGAGGGCGTGGAGGTCGACCACGCAGTACACGGCGTCGTGTTCGTGCTGATAGGCCACCCAGTTGCGCAGCGCGCCCAAGAGGTTGCCCAGGTGCATGCCGCCGGACGGCTGTATTCCCGAGAACACGCGAGCCACGCCGGTCAAACTACCCGCCCGGATCTCCAAATCCCTAGTGGTCCGTCTGCGAGTTGGCTGGCGCGGATTGCGACGGCAGCGGCGTTCTTCGCAAGGCGCACCGACGCAGCCATACCCGGAGCGTACGGCAAGGAGGCGCAACGCCGCGAGGGGCGTCGATGCCTAGCAGGACGCCCAGTCCAATACGCAGACGGACCACTAAGCGGTAAAGGTCATGGGGCTGAGCCCACACGCGGGCAGGCCACTTCCAGATCTCAAAGCCACTAGGTGCCAGAAGGCGAGTTCTACACTTGGCGGGTGATCGCAGAGGCGCGAATGGAGGTGCCCGAGGGGTCCTTCGAAGTGCGAACCGAAGTGTTCGAAGGGCCGCTCGATCTGCTGTTGCATCTCATTCTGCGCGACGAGGTCGACCTCTACGAGGTGAAGGTAGGCGACATCGTGGACTCCTACCTGGCCGAGTTGGACCGCATGGAGCAGCTCAACTTGGACGTGGCCACCGAGTTTCTGCTCATAGCTGCCACGCTGATCCAACTCAAGAGCAGCCGCCTGCTGCCCGACAGCGAGTCGCTGGACCTGGACGAGGAACTGGCCCTGTGGTCGGAGCGCGACCTGCTATTAGCCCGCCTTCTGGAGTGCCAGACCTTCAAGGCGGCTGCCCAGGCTTTGGAGCAGATGGCAGCGGTTGCCGGCCGGGGTTATCCCCGTTGCGCCGGACCCGACGAGCGATACCTCGACCTGGTGCCCGACTTCCTGGAGGGAATGAGCCCCGACGATCTCCGAGCCGCGTTCTTGCGGGCCACTGCCGCTCGGCCTTCGCCACAGGTGGACATTGCCCATATCACCGACATCCCCATCAGCGTGGACGAGGTGACCGCCAGCCTGATGACCCGGCTGCCCGAAATCGGCACGGTGGGATTTCGGGAGCTGACCGAGGATTTGGAGACCGGCATCGAGGTGGTGGTGTACTTCCTGGCCATTCTTGAGCTATTCAAGCGAGGGTTGGTGGACGTATCGCAGGCCACCACATTCGGCCGCATTGCCGTCACGTGGAGCGCTGAGGCCGACTTCGACGAGCCGCTGGTGGGAGTAGACGCCTATGAGGGATGAGAACCAAGAAGCCCGTCAGGCGGTTGAGGCCATCGTGATGGTGGCCGAGGAGCCGGTTGCTCCAGGGCTCATGGCCCAGCTCATCGAGATCCCTGTCGAACAGGTGGAAACCATCTGCGAGCAGTTGGCCGAGGAGTACCGGGCTGATGGCCGGGGTTTCGAGTTGGTCCGGGCGGGCGGCGGCTACCGCTTCCGCAGTCACCCCGACGCTGAGTCGTATGTCAAGCGGTACGTGGTCAGCGGCCAGAGTGCCCGGTTGTCAGCGGCCGCGCTGGAGACGCTGGCCATCGTGGCCTACAAGCAGCCCCTGTCGCGGGCCCAGGTGTCGGCCATCCGAGGGGTGAACGCCGAAGGGGCTATGCGCACGCTCCAACTGCGGGGTCTGGTGGAAGAGGTGGGTCGAGATCCCGGACCGGGTCAGGCCCGGCTATTCGCCACCACCCTGGCGTTCTTAGAGCGTTTGGGCTTGGACTCCATCGACGACCTGCCCCCGTTGGTGGATTTCGTGCCCGGTGCCGAGGTCATAGAGGCTCTGGAAACCAGTCTGATGGCCGATAGCCGCCCAACACTGGAGCCGGGATCAGAAAACGGCGATGAGCCCGCCGCCCGTGGCGGTGATCTCATGGGCGGCGACACTCCGCCGGTGTGAGCGAGGCTGAACGGATCCAAAAGGTCCTGGCCGCCGCCGGGGTGGCCAGTCGTCGGGCGGTGGAGGAGATGGTGGCCGAGGGCCGCATCATGGTCAACGGGCAGCTGGCCCGGTTGGGCCAGCGGATCGATCCTGAGCACGACACGGTGGAGGTGGACGGCATCCCGGTGGGGCTGCGGGCCGATCTGGTGTACTACCTGCTGAACAAGCCGCCCGGCGTAGTGGCCACCGCGTCCGATCCCCAAGGACGGCCCACGGTGGTGGCCATGGTCCCCGACGAACCCCGGGTCTTTCCAGTGGGCCGCCTGGATGCTGACAGCGAGGGACTGCTTCTGCTAACCAACGACGGAGGGCTCACCCACCGCTTGACCCACCCGTCTTTCGGGGTCGACAAGGAGTACCTGGCCCATGTGCAGGGCCAACCCAGTCGTGGCGCGCTGCGGCAATTGCGAGAAGGAGTGCAGTTGGACGACGGGTTGGCCCAGGCGGTGGCCGCATCCCGGCCCGAGCCGTCGGTTATCCGCATCGTGGTTCGCGAAGGCCGCAACCGGCTGGTCCGGCGGATGTGCGACGCCATCGGCCATCCCGTGATCCGACTGGTCCGCACCCGCATCGGCCCGCTGGCCGATCGCAAGCTCCCGCCCGGTGGGTGGCGAGAGCTGACCCAAAGCGAGATCAGAGAGCTGGAGCGCAGCGGCGCGGAACTCACCGGCAACTGAGTTCAGGGCCGCATCAAGGGGTCAGTACAATTTTGGCCGTGAGCAGCGCCGTGCGCGCCCTGCGGGGCGCCACCACCATCGATGTCGACACTCCCGAGCACATGGAGGAGCGGATCACCGCGTTGCTTTCCGCACTGCTCGACCGGAACGATGTCCATCACGAAGACCTGATCAGCATTATCTTCACTGCCACCTCCGATATCGACTCGGCCTTTCCTGCGGCCGCGGCCCGAAAATTCGGCCTCGGCGACGTTCCCCTGTTGTGCGCCCAGGAACTGGACATCGATGGCGGCACGCCGCTGTGCCTACGCGTGCTCGTCCACTTGACCACCGAGCGGAGGCGCGACGAGCTGCACCACATCTACCTGGAAGGCGCACAGGGCTTGCGCGACGACCTTCCCGAGTGATGGCAACTCAGCGGGCCGCCATTATCGGCACCGGACTTATTGGGGGCTCCATTGGGCTGGCCTTGAGAGAGCGGGGCTGGTGGGTCAGTGGCATCGACTATGACGAGGCAGTGGCCGCCGAGGCGTTGCGTCGGGGCGCCCTTGACGCGGTGGGGCCGCTCACTGATGCCGACATCACATTCGTGGCCACTCCGGTGGGATCGGCCGCGGCCGAGGCCCGCAAAGCGCTAGCCGCCGGGAATGGGCTAGTCACCGACGTGGGCAGCGTAAAGGCCCCCATTGTGGCTGCGGTGGACGACCGCCGTTTTGTGGGCGGTCACCCTATGGCCGGCAGCGAGCAGGAGGGGGTGGCCGGTGCCCGGGCCGACTTGTTTCGGAACGCGGTGTGGGTGCTCACCCCCACCGACGACACCGACGACGATTCGCTGGTCCAGATTCGCTCGGTGGTGGCCTCGCTTGGGGCCGACGTGGTGTCGCTGGCCCCCGAGCGTCATGACGCGTTGGTGGCGGTGGTATCGCACGTGCCCCATCTCACCGCGGCCACCCTCATGGCACTGGCCAACGAGCGCTCCGAGGAGCACCGGGCCATGCTCCGGCTGGCTGCGGGCGGGTTCCGGGACATGACCCGCATTGCCTCAGGGCACCCCGGGATCTGGCCCGACATCTGCGATGAGAACGCCGATGCCATCTGCGCCGTGCTCGACCGGTTTATCGACGCACTTGGCGATGTGCGCGCCCTGGTGGCTGACGGGAATCGGGGCGGGCTGCTGGAACTGCTGGAGCGGGCTCGAAACGCCCGAGCTCACTTGCCGTACGGCCTGGATAGAGACGTGTCGCTGGCCGAGGTCAGAGTGACGGTGTTCGACCGTCCCGGCGAACTGGCCCGAATCACCAGCTTGACCACCGACATCGGGGTGAACATCTACGACTTGGAGATCGCTCACTCGGTGGAGGGAGGCCAAGGTGTGGCCATACTGGTGGTCGACGACGAGGCGATGGAGAATCTGTTGGAGGCCCTGAGAGAGCAGGGCTACGCCCCGTCTTCGAGACCACTTTCGTGAGTGCGAGGACCTTCAGCGGCCCGATCCCACTCCAGGGACGAGTGACGGTGCCGGGCGACAAGTCGATCTCGCATCGGGCATTGATGATTGCCTCCCTTGGTGAGCGGCCGTGCACCATAAGAGGGTTGTCCAACGGCGACGACGTCGTTCGCACTCGCCTTGCCGTCGAGGCGCTGGGTGCTCAATTGGAGGTGGCGGAATCTGGCGATGTGACCGTCGCCGGGGGACTGCGCGGGGCCCGCGATCCCATCGACTTGGGGAACTCTGGCACCGGTATCCGGCTGTTGGCCGGGCTGCTGGCCGGTTTCGACTTCAACACCACCCTGGACGGCGACGCGTCCATCCGCCAGCGGCCCATGGACCGGATCATCGCCCCGCTGGCCGAGATGGGAGCGTCAATCACCGGCAGCGGCGGGGACGGCTCGCTAGCGCCTCTGACAATTGAGGGGCGTCCGTTGAGGGGCATTGAGTACACCCTGCCCATCGCCTCGGCCCAGGTGAAGAGCGCGGTGCTGCTCGCCGCCCTGCGGGCCAAGGGGCCCACCACGGTAAATGAGCCGGTTCCTACCCGAGCTCACACCGAGGAGATGCTCGCCGCCGCCGGAGTGCGGCTGGAGCGCGGTGACTGTTCGGTGACCGTGTGGCCTGGAGATGTGGACCCTCCCGACATTGATGTGCCCGGCGACCCCTCGCAAGCCGCGTTCTGGCTGGTGGGTGCTTGCTTGGCTCCTGCGAGTCATCTCATCGTGGAGAACATCTACCTCGGCCCGGCTCGGGGAGGCTTCATCGAGGTCTTGGGGCGTATGGGGGCCGACATATCAGTCGATTCAGAAACGGGCGATATCCGGGCCAAGTCCAGCGAGCTGGGGGGAACTCGGGTGACAGCCGATGAGCTGCCAGGCTGCATTGACGAAGTGCCCATTCTGGCGGTGGCCGCGGCGGCGGCCGAGGGCGATACCGTCTTCGAGGGCGTCGGCGAGTTGCGGGTCAAAGAGACCGACCGGGTAGCTGCTGTTGCCGAAATGCTGGCCGTACTGGGGGCGAGGTGCCAGATCGACGGCGACACGCTGGTGATCACCGGAGTCGGTCGCGCCGAGGCCCTGGGCGGCGGTACTGTGGATTCCCGTGGAGACCACCGGATGGCCATGGCCGCGGCCATCGCCGGAGTAGTGGGCAGCGGCTCGATGAGGGTCGAGGGCTTTGCGGCGACAAAGACGAGCTATCCGAGCTTTGGCGATGACCTGCGCCTCAAGGAAGAACAGACGCAATGAGCGTGGCTGATGGGCCGATGGGAGATGGCGTCAGGGTGATCGCCATCGACGGACCAGCGGGGTCGGGGAAGTCCACAGTGGCCCGGCAGTTGGCCGAACGCCTGGGGCTGGAGTATCTGGACACCGGGGCGATGTATCGATCGGTGGCCTTTGCCGCGATGGCTCGAGAAGTGGACTTGGCCGATTCCGACGCCATCGTTGAGATAGCTCGCAACAGCGATATCCATATAGACGACACCTCGGTCGTCGTCGACGGAGTGGACGCCACTACTCAGATCAGAGGCCCGGAAGTGACCCGCTCGGTGAGCACAGTGGCGGCCATCTCCGGGGTGCGAGAGGTGCTGCGGGTGCGCCAGCGGGCGTGGGCAGTGGAGCGGGGCGGAGGGGTACTGGAAGGCCGCGACATCGGCACCGTGGTGTTTCCCGACGCCGAGCTCAAGGTGTATCTGAGCGCATCGGCCGCAGTCAGGGCCGAGCGGCGGGCTGGCGAAGTGAGCGCCCTCGACTACGAGACGGTGGCTGCCGACCTGGCCGCTCGGGATGCGGCCGATTCCACCCGCCAACACGACCCGCTCACCCAGGCCCCCGACGCAGTGCATATAGACACCACCGATCTCACCGTCGACCAGGTGGTGGACGAGCTGATCGCTCGATTGGGATGAATCAAGTCGAACTCCACCCCGAGGAGCTGGAGGCCAAGGGGCGGGTGGCTGGCGTGGTGTTCCATTTCTTTGTGCAGCGCCTGGCTCGAGCGGTCTTCGGCCTGTACTTCCGGTGCTACACCAGAGGGCGACGCAATCTGCCCAGCAAGGGCGGGGTAATCATCGCGCCCACTCACCGTTCCAACCTTGACACCCCTCTGGTCGGGGCATCGGCTGGCCGCCCGTTGCGCTACTTCGCCAAGAGCGGCTTGTTTCGGGGTCGGATTACCACATGGATGCTGGTAGCTATGGGCGCATTCCCGGTCAGACGAGACACCATTGACCGCAGCGCGCTGAAAGCCGCCCTGACGGTGCTAGAAGCCGGAGAGGCTCTAGTTGTGTTCCCCGAAGGAGAGCGCAAGTCGGGTTCTCGCATTCATCCTCTGTTGGACGGTGTGGCTTGGCTGGCGGCCAAGGCCCAAGTGCCGGTGGTGCCGGTGGCCATCGGAGCGACTGAGCGGGCCATGGGGATCGGCATTCGCATGCCCCGGCCCCGCCCTGTGCGAATTGTGTGGGGCGAGCCCCTGGGCCCGCCTGAGGTGGACGACCGGGGCCGGGTAAGCCGCGAGACGCTGAGCCTGTACTCCACCGAGCTGCGTGAGACCCTTCAGCGCATGTTCAACGAGGTTCAACAGGAGTTGGGCATTCCTGTGTGGGAGCCCGGCGACTCCGATTAGGACTGCTGTTGTCTAGCGACTGGCAATAAGCCCGTCGAGCACATCGCTGGCCGCCACCTTGCGGTCCACCATCGGGGTAGGAGACGGGGGACCGCCCAGGCTGAAGGAGGCCAGCGATCCAGAGGCCTCGATGAGGTCGCGGAGATTGCGGGGCGGGGGAAAGTACTCGTCCTCATCGGTGATCGACACCTCTTCGATGCCTTCGGCCGGGGATAGGCGGTCGAGCACCTCGTTGATGAGCTCTTCAGGGGCTGAGGCCCCGGCGGTCAGCCCCACGACGCCGGCGATGTCGTCGGGCAGCTCTGAGGCCCGGTTCACCCGATAGACGCTCTCACAGCCCAGCTCCCGGGCCAGCTTCTCCAACGCCATGGTGTTAGAGGAGTTGGCTGAGCCGACGATGACTACGGTGCCGCACCGCTCGACGATGGCAGTCAGGGCGGCCTGGCGGTTGGTAGTGGCGAAGCACAGGTCGCTGCGTCCCGGCGTCCACATATCGGGGAACCGATCCCGGGCCGCGTCTAGCACCCCCTCCCAATCGCGGTGCGAAAGAGTGGTCTGGGCCAGCAGCGCTACCGGCTCTTCGAAATCGGGCAGGGCATCAACATCGGGAATGCTCTCTACCGGGTGGATGGCTTCTGGGGCCACCGCCATAGTGCCCACCGCCTCCTCGTGGTCCTCGTGGCCCACATAGACGATGCGGTAGCCCTTGCCAGCCCGCACTTTGACCTCGTGGTGCACCTTGGTGACCAGCGGGCACACCGCGTCCACCATGTAGCTGGCCTGGTCGGTGGCCGCGGTTACCACCTCGGGGGCCGAGCCGTGGGCCGACAGCATGATGGGGTGGCCGGGGGGTACCTCGGAGATATCGTCCACGAACACCACTCCGAGCTGCTCGAATCGGCGCACCACCAGCTTGTTGTGGACGATCTCGTGATAGCAGTACACCGGTCCGTCAAAGGTTCGCACCAGCCAGGCCAACGCCTTGATGGCCATTTCCACCCCGGCACAGAACCCCCGGGGCGCGGCCAAGATCACCTTCTCGACGTCCACGAGACCAATTTAGTGCTCAGCTCCGGCAATGTTGGCCTCGTATCATTTCAGGCATGTCCGCGCCTCGCGTCACCGCGGTGGCCGATGGGTCGGTGGCCCAGCAATTCGGTTTGAGAGCCGGCGATGAGCTGCTGGCTGTCAACGGCTGCGTCCCCAAAGACGTGATCGAGTATCAGCAAATGGTGGATGAGCCCGAGCTGAGCCTGGACGTCCGGCGCGACGGGGTGGTGCTGGAACTGGAGGTGCTCAAGCGGGCTGGCGAACCGCTGGGCGCCCAGGTGGACTCAGCACTGTTCGACCGGGTGCGTACCTGCGACAACCATTGCGAATTCTGCTTCATCTACCAACTCCCGCCGGGGTTGCGGCCCAGCCTCTATCTGAAAGACGACGACTACCGCCTCTCCTTCCTGTACGGCAACTTCACCACCTTGACCCGCTTCACTGAGGCCGACCTGGAGCGGGTGGTGACCGAGCGATTGTCGCCGCTGAACGTGAGCATCCACGCCACCGACCCCGATGTGAGGGCGGCCATGCTCCGGAACCGCCGGGGAGCCACCAGTTTGCGCTGGCTGCGGGCGCTGCTCGACCACGGAATTGAAGTACACGGGCAGGTGGTGGTGTGCCCGGATGTCAACGATGGAGAGGTTCTGGAGGACACCCTGGCCGGTGTGACCGATGAGTATCCCGAGCTGGCCAGCGTCTGCATTGTCCCCCTCGGCGTATCCCGCCACACGTCCGAGTCCCGGTTGCGGCCCCATACCAGGCCCGAGGCGGCCGCGGTGGTCGAGGCGGTACACGAGTGGCAGGAGATCAACCGACAGATGCTGGGCCGCCGACTGGTGTTCGCTGCCGACGAGTACTACCTGCTGGCCGGGTTCGATTTCCCTGATCCGGAGGCCTACGAGGGATTCGACATGCACGAGGACGGCGTGGGGATGGTGGCCACGCTGAAGATGGAGTTCTTGGGTCAGATCGAAGATGTTGTTGGCACCCGCCCCGGCTTTTTTGCCTGGGTGGAGGGAGCGCCCGCCGAGGGCTACCGGGCTCCGCGCCGCGATGGATCGACCCCGATAAGCATGCGGCCCCGCAAAGGGGCGCCAGTGGGGGTGGTCACCGGGGAGTACGGGGCGGCGGTGCTGACTCCGCTATTGGCGGGTTTGGGCCGCCACAACGTGCGGGTGGTGGCGGTGGAGAACCGGTTCTTCGGCGGGACCACCGCGGTGGCCGGGCTGCTGGTGGGCGAGGACATCGCCCGCACGCTGGCCGATGAGCCCGAGGGCCACCGCTACCTGCTGCCCGACGTGTGCCTGTCGCAGGGGATGTTCTTGGACGGAACCCGGCCTGGCGATCTGCCCCGCCCGGTGGAGGTGGTTCCCACCGACGGGGTAGCGCTGCGAGAGGCGCTCGATGGCTAACTCAAGTTCCGGCACTGCGCCCATCTCGGTGACCCGCTCTCTGCCCACCGTGGCGATCGTGGGCCGGCCCAACGTGGGCAAGTCCACGCTCATGAACCGCATTCTGGGCCGCCGGGAGGCCATTGTGGCCGAGCAGCCCGGCGTGACCCGCGACCGCAAGGAGATGCCGGCCAACTGGCAGGGGAGGGAGTTCACCGTGGTGGACACCGGCGGCTGGCTACCCCTAGGGGCAGGCGACAACGCCTCGATGGATGCCAAGGTCTCGGCCCAAAGCGAAAGGTCCATGGGCGAAGCCGACGTGGTGGTGATGGTGGTGGACTCCCAGGCTGGAGTTACTGCCGACGACGAAGGGGTGGCCGGACGGCTGCGGGGCCGGGCTGGGCCGGTTCTAGTGGCGGTCAACAAGGTGGACGACGAGGCCCACGAGAACTTCATCTGGGAGTTCGTGAAGCTGGGCTTGGGCGACCCGTTCCCAGTGAGTGCGCTGCACGGGCGGGGAGTGGGGGATTTGTTGGACGCAGTGATGGACGCCTTCCCAGAGACGCTGGCCAGGGATGCCGAAGCTGGTCTGGAGCGGGAGTCTGATGACGCCATGGTGTCGGTCTCCATTGTCGGTAGGCCGAATGCGGGCAAGTCCACCCTGTTCAACCGCCTCATCGGTGACGACCGCTCGGTGGTTCACGACCAGCCGGGCACCACCCGAGACGCCATCGACACGGTGGTGCAAACCGAACTGGGACCGATCCGGTTTGTGGACACCGCGGGTATGCGCCGGCGGGCCCGCATCGACCAGGCTGCCGAGTACTACTCGCTGCTTCGAGCCTTGGCTGCGGTAGACCGCTCCGACATCGCTCTCTTGGTGATCGATGCCACTGTGGGGGTGACCCACCAGGACCAGCGCCTCGCCGAGCGCATCGACGGAGCAGGCTGCCCCATCGTGCTGCTGCTCAACAAATGGGATCTGCTCGATACCGAGGCCCGGGAGGCGATTGCTCTCGACATCGACCGCCGCTTGCACTTTCTGGGAGAAGCGGCCGTGCTGCGGGTTAGCGCTTTGTCGGGGAAGGGGTTGAACCGGCTTCTGCCCGAGCTTCGCGGAGTGATCGCCGAGTACCGGCGCCGCATCCCCACCCAGGCGGTGAACCGGGTGCTGCGAGACGCCCAGGCCGCCCATCCCGCCCCCGACGGAGCTCGGGTGCTGTACGCCACCCAGGGGGCGGCCGATCCCCCCACATTCACTTTGTTCGCCAACCGGACCCTGCCCCGCACCTATCTGCGCTACCTGGAGCGCCGTCTGCGAGAGGCATTCGACTTGGGATCAGTCCCGGTCAAGCTGCGGGTGCGCCGTCGCTCCGGGGAGTAGCTCCAGCAAAGCGGCAGGAATTTCGCCGTTTAAGGGGGCAATGGCCAAGAAAGCGCCAAGAAGTCGTCGCAGTTGCGGGGTAACCTTCGGCGATGGAGAACCTTCTCCTCGTGCTGACCGCGGGGGTCTGCGCGGTGGCTGCGGGAGTTTTCGCCCGAGCGTCTCGGCATCGCTACCGGTTCCTGCTCCGCATCGAGCGGACCCACGCCGGTGAGGACTATGACGAAGAAGGAGAAGACGCCTATGAGGCCGCCCGCACGCTGGCCCAGTCCAGCTTCCGCCGGGATGCCCACGCCGCTTTGCTATATGCGGCCCTGACGGTGGTAGCGGCCATGACCGCAGCCTTGGAATCCCGAGCGGTGGCTGCCATCTTGGCCCTGGTGGTGGTGCCCGCCTTGTTCCCGCTGTGGTGGGGAAGGCGATCGGTGGCCGAGGCTCGGCTCACCCAGGAGCGGTTCGAGATGGAGCGTCGGGCCGAGGAGACGCTGAGCCAGGGCGACCTCGCCCCCCGAGCTTGGGCCGGACGATTGGCGCCCGACGACCTGCCTGATTTCGCCGGCTACGAGATGGGCCGGGTGTATCAGGCGGGCGAGGGCGTGATGGCCGGCGACTTCTTCGATGTGTTCCGGGTGGGCCCGACCCGGGTGGCCGCAGTGATCGGCGATGTGGCGGGCCGGGGCATTGAGTCGTCGATCACCGCGTTCCAGGCCAAGTACTTGCTTCGGGTGTTCCTGCGCCAATTCCGGGACCCGGCCCAGGCACTAGAAGAGCTGAACGCCCAGATGTCGTCCATCGAACGGGCCGAGGAGTTCATTTCGGTGGTGATTGTGGTATTCGATACCGAGGCGCAAACCATGCGATATGCATCTGCCGGGCACCCGGCAGCCTGGCTATGGCATGAGCGGGAGGTCCAACCGCTGCGGGCCACCGGGGCGCTGTTGATGCTCGACCCCGACAGCACCTATTTCAGCCGAGAAATTCCCCTCGATCAGGGGGACATGGTGCTCATGTACACCGACGGCCTGGCCGAAGTGCGCTACGGCGACGCCCAATTCGGCGAAGACCGCATCGCTCAGCATCTTCGCCGCGATCCCACCGTGTCACCCGACGTGCTGTGCAAGTCGTTGCTGGAGGCAGCCCGAGACTTCGCCGACGGCACCATCACCGACGACGTGGCCATCCTCGCCGTCCGCCGGGCCTGACTCCGCGTTCGCATCGCACTGATCAGGGACTGTTTGGCAGGCTAGGCCTATGCCGTGGTGTGAGCCCTGCGAGCGGTTCTGGAACCCCTCCTCGGTAACAGAAGCAGGGGAGTGCCCTACCTGCGGCGCTGTGGTCGAAGCCCCGTCCGAAATGGATGCCGCCGCCCGCCAGAAAGTCCCCTGGCACTTCTGGGTGGCCATTGCCGCCGCCGCCGTCTACCTCGGCTGGCGAGCCATCGACGGCATCGCCCTGCTGTTCTGAGCGGAGGTATCGCTGGTCGGGCTGCCGGGATTTGAACCCGGGACCTTCGGTCCCCCAGACCGACGCGCTAACCAAGCTGCGCCACAGCCCGTGAGCCAGTGAGCATAGTGGGGCGGGGTGAGGGTGCCCTATCCCTATTAGTAGGATGACGCCCGTGTTGGACCTGGTGATCCGCGGCGGCACCATTATCGACGGCACGGCCACCTCAGGCCATTCCGGCGATGTTGGGGTGAGCAGAGGGCGCATTGTCGCCATCGGGTCGGTTGCAGAAGCTGGACGCGTGGAGATCGATGCCTCTGACCGGGTGGTTTGCCCTGGTTTCGTGGATCCCCACACCCACTACGACGCCCAGCTGTTCTGGGATCCGGCCGCCTCACCCTCCAATTTGCACGGGGTCACCACGGTTATTGGCGGCAACTGCGGCTTCACCCTGGCGCCCCTCAACCCCGGCGACGCGCCCTACCTCCAGCGCATGATGGCCAAAGTGGAGGGCATGCCGCTCACCGCCCTGGAGTCGGGGCTCGATTGGTCGTGGCGCACGTTTGCCGACTACCTGGCCCGTTTGGACGGCAACCTAGGGGTCAACGCCGGATTCCTGGTGGGCCATTGCGCCATCCGCCGGGCGGTCATGGGCGCCGACGCCACCGGCAACGAGGCCGATTCCGGCCAGCTCGAGGCGATGAAGACCCTGCTAGCCGACGGCATCGCCGCGGGCGGTTTGGGCTTTTCCACCTCGCTGTCGTACACCCACAACGACGGCTACGGTGCCCCGGTGGCCTCTCGCTTCGCCAACAACGAGGAAGTGATCGCGTTGTGCTCGGTGGTGTCAGAGCACGAGGGGACCACCCTGGAATACGTCACCGATGGCTGCATGCAGGGCTTCACCGACGAGGAGCTCGACTTGATGGTGGCCATGTCCCGAGCAGCTCGCCGCCCGCTGAACTGGAACGTGCTCACCATCGACTCGGCCGACCCCGACCGCTATCGGGCTCAGCTGGGCGCCTCGGTGCGGGCTGCCGAATATGGGGCCCGGGTGGTGGCGCTGACCATGCCGGTGCTGGTGGGCATGAACATGAGCTTCCTCAACTACTGCGCTCTGAACATGCTGCCCGACTGGGGGGAGGTTCTGGGCCTGCCGGTGGCCGAGCGGATGGCCCGCCTCGCCGAACCCCAAACCAGAGCCCACTTGGCCGAGCGGGCTGCCTCGCCCGACGCCGGGGTGTTCAGCCGGCTCACCGGGTGGGGCGGCTATCGGCTCGGCGACACCTTCAGTTCGGCCAACGAGGGTCTCACTGGGCGCACCGTGGCCGACATCGCGGCCGAGCGGGGAACCGAGCCCTTCGACACCCTGGTCGACATCGTGTTGGCCGACGAGCTGCGCACCGTGCTGTGGCCGGCGCCCACCGACGACGATGACGAGAGCTGGCGGCTGCGGGCCGAAGCGTGGCAGAGCGAGCACACGCTCTTGGGAGGCTCCGATGCCGGCGCTCACCTCGACCGTATGTGCGGCGCCCCCTACACCACCGCGTTTTTGGGCGACTGCCTGCGGGGCCGGCGGCTGGCCTCGCTGGAGACGGCCATACACATGCTGACCGATGCACCGGCCCGGTTGTTCGGCCTACGGGAGCGGGGACGCATCGAGCAGGGGTGGCACGCCGATCTCGTTGTATTCGACCCCGACACGGTCGATTCCGGTGCCATGCGCATGGTGGACGATCTGCCGGGTGGCTCGCCTCGCCTGTTCGCCGATGCGGTTGGCGTGGATCATGTGCTGGTGAACGGAATGCCCATCGTGAGCGGCGGACAAGCCATCGATGCCCGGCCCGGTACTCTGCTGCGGTCGGGGCGTGACACCGAGACCGTGCTGGTGGGGTAGTGGATCTCGAGCAGAGCAAGGTAACTCTGGCCCAATTCCGGCGCCGGCTGGAGATCTTCTCGCTGCGCTGGCAGGCTCGCCTCGACACCCGGCGGGTCGACCAAGCCGTCCCCTGGATTATCGCCCTGCTCTTCGGCGGGCTCCTGTCGGGGCTGTCTTTGGCCCGGGCCCGGTCGCTGGACGCCGGTGCTGACCTGTCTTCCCATCTGCAAGGGCTGTGGCTGATCGGGGAGGGCTATGAGCCGCTCTCCAGCGTGGCCGGTCACAACCTGTTGTGGGAGCAGGCTGCGTTCATCCTCTACCCGGTGGCCGGGCTCACTGCCTTGTTTTCCGACCAGCCCACATTGCTTTGCCTGCAAGCCGCAGCCTTGGCCCTCGGCGTGGTGCCGCTGTGGCGCATCGCCCGCGACGTGGGCGGCCTCAAATCGGGGGGGGCGTCTGCGGTGGTTTTCGCCTACTGCGCCTACCCGGCGGTCCACTCCATCAACCTGTCCGACTTCCATCCCGAAGCCCTGGCCGTGCCCGCACTTTTCGCCGCGGTGCTCACTGCGTTGGTTGGGCGGTGGAACTGGTTCGGGGTGTTCGCCCTCGTGGTGGTGACCTGCCGGTCAGACCTAGCCTTCGCCCTTTCCGGGCTTGGTCTGCTGGTGCTGTTGGAGGGCCGGCGACGCCCTGGTGCCTACATCTCCCTGGGCGGCTCGGCCTATGGGCTGGTGGCGATGACTGCCATCCAGCCTCGATTCAACGGCGGCCGGTTTCCCCACATTGAAGCGTTCTCCGACTTCGGGGGCGGCCACCCGGGCTCAGTGCTGTGGGGCTTCATCTCCGCCCCTCACCAGGTGGTGGCCGACGCGGTCTCGCAGGCCAATTTCCAGATGATCGTGTTCCTCCTGGCCCCAGTCATGCTGCTGCCTCTGGTGGCGCCCCGCTATGTGCTGCCAGTGCTGCCGCTGTTCGCGGTGTATCTGGTGGCCGACGTGCCCTCGGGGCAGCTGGCCGAGGCCTCGCAGACGGTGCCGATGATCCCATTCGTCTTCGCGGCCACGGTGTTCGCCCTGGCCCGATCGGGCCGGGTACTGGTGGAGCGGGTGAATGTGGACCGCCGCTGGCTCACCGCCCTGGTGCTCACCGCCAGCCTCTTCTTCTTGCGCGACGCGCCCAGTTCCCTGTACGAGCGGCCGTGGGACTGGGGTCGGCGGGAGACAATTGACATCGCCCGACGGGAGGCGGCCGATCTCATCCCGCCAGATGCGTCGGTACGAGCTTCGGAGCAAGTCCTTCCCCTTTTGTCGGATCGCACCCGGCTGTACCAGCTGCACACCGGCGACGATCCCGACAGCGCCGCGGTGGCGGCTACTCCCAAGGTGGAGTGGATCGTGTTCGATGCCGCCTCCGCGCCCGACTGGAGTCCCTTGGACATCGAGAGCTTCGACCTGGACGTGCGACGAACGGGCTTTGAGCGACTTGAGTTGGAGGAGGGGGGAATCTCCTTGCGGGTCTACCGGCTGCGGAACGTGATTGAAAGCTAAAGAGAGCTAGTCCTGGGGTAGGTGGGAGCGAAGGAGCTCGGCGGCCGCGGCCAGCTCTTCAGGGGGAACCGACGCCTTTGCGTTGGCGAAGCTCAAGTCGCCGATGCCGAACATCGGAATCACGTGCAGATGGGTGTGGGGAACTTCGTGCCCGGCAATGATGAGACCGATCCGAGGCGGTTCGAAAGCGGCCATTTGGGCGGCTCCCACCTTCTGGGCTACCACCATGAGATGGGCGGCCAGCTCGGGGGGAACGTCCAGCCAGTGGTCGATCTCGGCTCGGGGCACGATGAGCGCGTGGCCGGTTTGGATGGGGTTGATGGACAAGATGGCCACACAGTCATCGTCTTCCCATAGGAAATGTCCGGGCAGATCTTGGTTGATGATCATCGTGAACACGCTGGGCATGGGTCGAGTGTATGGCCGGGCGGCGGGTCCTGTCGCTACCACCCTCCGGCGTGGCGGCGGGTCCTGTCCCGGCCCAGCCCGCCGTCCTCGATGAACTCCGGGCGGCGGGCGCCCTGAGCCGGGCCACCCCCCACCACGCCTCTGTAGGATGAGCCATCTTGAGTGCGAGTAAGGGCGAGTGGCGGATCTGGACCGTTCCAAACTTGATTTCGGTGCTGCGGCTGGGATGCGTGCCGGTGTTCTGCGTGCTGCTTTTGGCTATGGGCAATCGGGCCGGCGCCGCCATCTTGCTCGGGGTGCTGGGTGCCACTGATTGGGTAGACGGCTACATCGCCCGGCGGTTCAACCAGGTCTCGGAGCTGGGGAAGATTCTGGATCCCACCGCTGATCGGCTGATGTTTTTGGCCGCGGTGGTGGCGATGATGGTGGACGGTTCTCTCCATGCGGCATTCGGGGTGACCATGCTGGTGAGAGAGGCGGCGGTTTCGCTGGCCACGGTGGTGCTGGGCGCTATGGGAGCCCGCCGGATCGACGTGACCTGGACCGGAAAGACGGCCACGTTCGGCCTCATGTTCGCCTTGCCGTTCTTGTTGTTGGGAGATTCGAGTGTGGGCGGTGGTACCGCTCTGCGGGGCGTCGGCTGGGGTTTGGGCATACCGTCACTGGTGCTCAGCTACTACGCGGCGGTGGAGTACATTCCGCGTGCCCGCCGGGCTCTCGCCGAGGGGAGAGCCGCAGCCTCAAGCTGAGGTTGAGAGTTTGGGCGAGAGCCGGTACGGTGTCGCCAATGAACGTACCGGCTGAACTTCGCTACTCCGAAGACCACGAATGGACCCGGACAGATGGAAACCGGGTCTGCTTGGGCATCACCGATTATGCCCAGGATGCCCTTGGCGATGTGGTTTACATCGACCTCCCCCCGGTAGGGACCGAGGTGGCCAGCGGCCAGCCGTTTAGCGAGGTCGAGTCCACGAAATCGGTCTCAGAGATCTATTCGCCGGTAACCGGCACAGTGGTCGAGGTGAACACCGATCTCATCGACCATCCCGAGCGGCTGAACGAGGATCCCTATGGCGAAGGGTGGATTTGCATCATCGAAGCCTCCGACCTGTCTGAGTTGGACAACCTCCTGGATGCGGCGGCTTACACCGATCTGACGGAGAGCGTCGATTGACCTCGCGGACCCACGACGACGGAGGGGCCCAAGAGGTCGCTTGTCCCCAGTGCGGCTATGTCAGCGGGGCCGGCGTCAACTTCTGCGCCGTGTGCGGTTATCGCCTCACGCTAGCTAGCGAGCCGGAGAGTGCCGCGTCGGTGGACGAACCGACCACCGAGTTGGAGCTTGAGGCCGATCTGGTGCGGCATCCGGCGGTGTTGGTCGTCACCCAAGGGCCAGCGGCAGGCAGTCGTTTCGAGCTCTCCCAGCCCCGGGTGACGGTAGGCCGCCATCCCGACTCCGACATTTTCTTGGACGACATCACTGTGTCCCGCCGGCACGCCGAGGTTTACCGAGACGGCTTGGTGCAGCACGTCAAGGACATGGGCTCGCTGAACGGAACCTATCTGAACAGCCGCAGAGTGGAGGACGCCGGGTTGAAGAACGGCGATGAACTCCAAGTGGGACGATTCAAGCTGGTCTTTTACGACGGGACCGGCGGATGAGCACCCAGTATCGGTCGATCGGGCAGGTGTTGGACCTGCTGAAAGAGGAGTTCTCCGACATCAGCATCTCCAAGATCCGCTTCTTGGAGAGCCAGGGCCTCATCGATCCAGAGCGAAACCAATCTGGCTATCGAAAGTTCACCGACACCGACATCAGCCGTCTGCGCTGGATTCTTGAGCAGCAGCGGGATCATTTCCTGCCCCTCAAGGTCATCAAGGAGCGCATCGACCACCAGGACTTCGGCGTATCCGAGGGGGACAGGGAATCCAACAGCCACGGGGCCAGCCCCCGAGGCGCAGCGCGGCCCAACCCGCTGGACTCGGGGTCGACCTCGGTGTCGCTGACCCTCGACGAGCTGGCGTCGGCTAGCGGGTTGAGCCCGTCCAAGGTCATGGAGCTTCAAAAGTTCGGCCTCATCGAGCCTCTCGACGATGGTGCACTGCGGCACTACGGCAGCGAGGCGGTGATTGTGGCCAAAGTGGCGGCCGGTTTCTTGGCCCATGGCGTTGAGCCACGCCACCTGAGGGCCTACAAGTCGGCAGCAGAGCGGGAGGCGGGACTGATGGAGCAGCGGATCATGCCCATGGTGATGCAACGCACCGCCCAGTCTCGCCAGCAATCTCAGGACACGCTGGTGGAGCTGATCAACCTCGGCTCGGAGTTGCGGCTCTCGCTGCTCCGGGGCGCCTTGGCCAACCACACCGGGAATCGCAGTTAACGGCGTGAACCGCACCGAGCCCGAGCTGTTTGCCAGCCGGGAGTCCATCGAGCAGGCGGTCGGGCGCGTCGCGTCCGAGGTCTCCCAGCAATGCTCCGATGGGGCGGTGCTGGTATCGGTGCTGAAGGGAAGCCTGCCGTTTCTGGCCGATCTGGTCCGAGCGGTGGACATTGCCGTAGAGGTGGACTTCTTGGCGTTGTCCCGCTTCGCCGCCGATTCCGGGCGGGTCCGATTGGTCAAAGATCTGGACTGCGATGTGACCGGGCGCCAGGTCGTGCTGGTGGAAGACATCGTGGACACCGGGCTGAGTCTCGGGTACTTGAAAGGAGAGCTGCACCGGCGGTCGGCCGCATCAGTGGCGGTGGCCACGCTGCTCAATCGGAGTGCCCGCCGGATCCTGCCGCTTGAGCCTGACTACGTGGGGTTCGAGGCGCCCGACGAGTTCTTTTTGGGCTACGGATTGGACTGGGCTGGCCGCTACCGCAACCTCGACCGACTGGTAATCGCAGATCCCGACCTGCTGGCCGACGATCCTGACGCTTACGTCTCTGCGCTCTACTGACAATCCCGATTCCTAAGTCTCTGCGACCTCGCGACGATCCCGACGCTTACGTCTCTATGCTCTACTAACGTGGAGACGATGAAGGAAATGGAGCTCATCGGGGTGCGGATCGAACTCCCGTCCAATGCCCCGATCGTGCTGCTGCGGGAGACCGACGGTGAAGGTCGGCTCCTGCCTATCTTCATCGGAGGAGCGGAGGCTCAGGCCATCGCCTTGGCCATGGAAGAGGTGGAAACCCCTCGCCCGATGACCCACGACTTGTTCAAGAACGTGCTCGACGACTTGGGCGTGCGAATCGAGCGCATCGTGGTGACCGAATTGAGGGATCGGACCTTCTACGCGGAGCTGGAGTTGAAGGGGGGCAACGGGGCCCGCCGGATCTCCAGCCGCCCGTCGGACGCGGTGGCCCTAGCCGTGCGAACCGGAGCGCCCATCTTCGCCGACGAGTCGGTGCTGGAAGCCGCCGGACACACGGTGGAACCCGATGAGCCCGAAGGCGAAGAGCAGCCTGCCGAAGAGGTTTTGGACCAATTTCGCGAGTTTTTGGATCAGGTGACCCCCGAAGACTTCAACGGCTGACGTTCTCCGGTCGCCAAATCCTTCCTTGACAATCCACAGGTAGAGGTTTACCCTGTGGAAATTCATTGGCGTAGTTTCCCCGATGTAATCAGCCGCATCTGGGCCGCGTCCCTGCACCGGAGAGTCAAATGAGCGATCACGCACAGATAGCCAGCGACTTCAGTTCTCCCCAAACCATCGAGATTGTCGGTATCACCTACCGCCAGTTGGACTACTGGACCCGCACTGGTTTGGTCACCTCCACCGCGCAAGTGGCCGAGGGAAGCGGCAGCCGCCGCCGGTATTCCTACAAAGATTTGCTGGAGTTAAAGCTGATCAAGCGCCTTTTGGACGAGGGGATCGTCCTTCAGCGGGTCCGCGAGGTGTTCGACTATCTGCGAGATGAGCTGGGCGAGGAGGTGGCCAGCGCCGACTTGGTGATCAACGGCAACCAATCGCTGCTAGTCCGCACCGACGAGCAGATATTGGATGCGCTGCGCCAAGGCCAGGGCGCGCTCTACCTTCGCATGGAGGGCTTGATCGAAGAGGTGGATGCCGCGGTGCGGGAGCTTCCCGTGGAAGATGTCTTTCCTGTGGATACCTCCGAACCCCGAACCGGCATCAGCACCGCCCAAACCGGCACCTAAAGGAGGCCTGCGAGAGCGTGTTCGCCCACGATTCCGAGCGGCAATTCGCCGAGCTGCTCGATTTCTACGGCGTCGAGTGGCGCTATGAGCCCCGGACCTTCGTGCTCTCCCGCAACGAGCTAGGCGAGGTGACCGAAGCGTTCACTCCCGACTTCTACCTTCCCCAGTTCAACCGGTACGTGGAGATCACCACCGCGCGCCAGAAGTACATCACCCGCAAGAATGGAAAGGTCCGGCGTTTGCGGGAGCGCTATCCCGGTATCGACGTTGTCATTTTGTGCCAGCGGGACTATCGCAATCTGCTGAGCAAGTACGGATTTGACGACGTCACTGGCGAACACGGCGATCTGACCCACACTGGGGCGGGCGCCGGAACCGGCTAGCCGGACAGGGAGGCCGGCGTGCGCTCCTCTCCGTTGGAGAGTCGGCACCGATCATTGGGAGCAAAGTTGGTTCCCTTTGGTGGCTGGGAGATGCCGCTGTCCTATCCATCGGGCACGCTGGCCGAGCATCGAGCGTGCCGGACCGACGCGGTGGTTTTCGACGTGAGCCATCTGGGAACCCTCCGGGTGTCGGGCCCTGATGCCTATGAGCGGCTTCAGTTGGCCTTCACCAATGATCTGGCCCGAATAGGTGCCGGTCGCACTCAGTACACCCACTTGCTGGACGACGACGGCTCGGTGCTGGACGACATCATCGTGTGGTGGACCGATGATCACAACTTCGATGTGATGCCCAACGCATCCAACACCGACCGGGTGCGCGATGCCTTGGGCGGCTCGACTGCTGACGCCGGGTTCCAGGCCGACGATGTCACCGCCAGCCGGGCGGTGTTGGCGGTGCAGGGTCCCGAGGCCCGCATCCGGCTGGCTGCGGTGTCGCCTGAGGCGTCGGAAGTGGCCCGCAACTGTGTGGCCCCGGTGGTGTGGGAGGGCGTTTCGCTGACCGTGGCCGGCACCGGGTACACCGGAGAAGACGGTGTAGAGATCGCGGTGCCGGCGGAGACGGCTGGGCAGCTCTGGGATGCGGTGACCAAGGCGGGGATCCTCCCGGCCGGGCTGGGGGCACGGGACACTTTGCGTTTGGAGGCCGGCTTGCCGTTGCACGGCCATGAGCTCGGTCCGGGCATCACCCCGCTGCAAGCAGGGCTGGGCTGGGTAGTCCGCTGGGACAAGCCATCGTTTCAAGGGCGGGATGCCCTGGCTGCCGAGCGGGAGCAAGGCATCCACCGACGGCTGCGGGGACTTCAGGTAGAAGGCCGACGCCCGCCTCGGGAGGGACAAGCGGTGCTACGGGACGGCGACGTGGTGGGGGAGATCACGTCAGGCAACTTCTCGCCCATGCTGGAAACGGGCATCGCCCTGGCCTTTGTGCCCCCCGATGCGGACATCGGAGACGAGTTGGCCGTTGACATGCGGGGCACGCTGGTGCCCGCGTCGGTAGTGAAGCTTCCGTTCGTCTAACGGTCTACGCAGCGCCGACGGCTTCCAGCACCCGGCTCTCGGGGATGGCGCCCCGCCATGAAGTCAGGATCGTGCCGTTGTTGTCCAGCAGCATTCCTGCGGGTTGGCTGGAGATCCCCAGTTGGCGCCAAGACTCGAACGTCGAATCCCAGAGCATGGTGAACGTGGTTCCGGTGGACTGAACGAAGCTCTGGGCCAGTCCGAGGCTGTCTTGGGTGCCGACCCCCACCACGGTGAGCTTGTCGGCGTTGTTTCGAGCAAACTGCTCGACGCCGGGGGCTTCCCGGCGGCAGGTGGGTCAATGGGGCGCCCAGAACCACAGCACGAGGTGCCGATCCGACGGGGCGAAGCTGGCCAGATTCACGATATCCCCGGTGGAAACGTCTATCAGGTCGACCGATGGGAGGTCTGACGTCGGTGCCGGGGCGGCACCCTCGGTGGTCGGTTCGGGCGCGGGCGCCTGAGTGGCGGGCGCCTCGGTTGGGGCTGGCACCTCAGTTGAGGCCGGTGCCTCAATGGGAGCAGTCGCAGGGCTGTCATCACCGCCGCTGCAAGCGGTGACCACGAGGGCCAGAGCGGCGGCAAATGTCACGATCTTGGCTCGCGTATTCGTTGAAGTGCTCACGTCAGGCTGCTCCAATGCTGGCCACCTTTTCCAGTATCCAGCTGTGAGAGGGGTTGGCCCGCCGATCGACCTCCTGGCCGAACCGATTGAGGACGATTATTCGGTGCTGGCTGGTGATCCTTAGTCCGTTCCAGGAGGCACCGGATGAATCCCACAACATGGCGAAGGTCGTTCCGGTTCGATTCACAAAATCCTCAGCCTGTCCGAGATTGTCGCGGGCACCCACTCCGATGAGGGTGAACTTGTCGGTGTTGTTTCGAGCCAACTGCTCGAGGCCGGGGGCTTCCCGGCGGCAGGTGGGTCAATGGGGGGCCCAGAACCACAGCACGATGGGGCGGTCCGAGGGGGCGAAACTGGCCAGATTCACAGTCGCCCCGGTGGCCACATTCACCATGTCTACCGACGGTAGATCTGACTCGGGAACCGGGGTCGGCTCCGGGGTCGGTGGGGGCGGGGTTGACTCCGGGGTCGGTGGGGGCGGTGGCGTGACGGTGGCCTGCGGTGTCGAGACTGCCGTGGGTGTCGATGCCGGGGTCGGTCTAGATGTCGAGGTGGCAGCTGGTGCTGAAGTGGCGGCCGGTGTCGAGGTTGCAGCAGGTGCCGAGGTGGCAGTGGATGTTGGTTCTGAGGTGGATTCTGGCTGGTTGGGTGCAGTGGTTGCCGTAGCTTCGGTCGGGTCGGGAGCGGGTGCATCGTCGGGCTCGGGCAGCTCCGGAGACACCTCCATGCTCTCCTCGTCGGCGGCTGGCTCTACGGATGTGGTGGTCGACGTGGCTGCGGTTGGAGCAGGCTCTTGCGATGCCTCCTCAGGGGTCTCAGCCAGGGTGGGCGCTGGGGTCTGGACACCAGCGTCGTCAGTTACCGACGTCTCAGAACCTCCACAAGCTGCGCCGAGCAAGGCAAGGACTAGAAACAGGCCCGTGGTAGTAAGCGCCCTGGATCGCTGGCCAAAACAGAACGCCTGTCTGCTCACCCTCCCGATGCTATCGCTGACCATCTCGAAAATGGACAGCGACAGCAATCGGGTGGGTGGCTGAAATTACTGTCCGATGCGCCGGTAGGGAGCGGTCTGCTCGACGCAGGTGGGAATGTCGGGGTCGTTCGGACAGGGGAATTGGAACACCAACTCGGTTACCACATCGGGAGCACCGAACTTGTCGGGGCCGAAGGTGGCGGGAAGCTGGTGCTGGATGTCCACGGAACCCAAGTTGGCAAAGGCGTTGTAGATGTCCTGGCGGGTGGGGTTGGGACCGGCGTCATAGATGGCCCGGGCCACCATGCGCATCTCGGTGCAAACCGTGGAGGTCATGCCGTAGGCACTGTCGTAGCTCCCGTACACGTCCCGGATGTGCATAGCGCCAATGGCGTTGTTGTTGGCGTAGGTCTCGTTGCACATGATGTTCAGAGGTGCGTTGAAACTGATGACCGGGTTGTTGGGGACTCGGAAGTTTCCGGTGGGGGCATCGTCGATGATGATGGCGCCGTTGTAGAGCTCGGCGGCAGCGCTACCGCCGAACTGGGCCACCTTGCCCGACACTAAGTCACCGGCCTGGCTGTTGAAGTCCGAGTTGTAGAACTGGACGTCGCCGGGAGCGAATCCCTGGCTGATCATCTCGTTGATGAAGACGGGCAGGCTGAGCACGTTGAGGCCGGGGAAGACCACGTCGACGCCCTCTTCCAGCATCCGCTCCACCGCGATATCGGTGCCGGCGCGGCAGGTGGTGGCCCCTTCGCAGCCGATCTGCTCGGCCACGGCTATCTCGTAGCCCGCGGCTTCCAGTACGTCGATGATGCCGGTTTGGACTGTCTCCGGCTGCCCGGGGGTGTCGGGCCACACGACGGCAATGGTCTTGCCCTCTAGGGCGCCGGTGTCGATGATCGCTTGGGTCATGTTGATCACCGAGTCCTCCGCTATGGGGCTGAGCGAGTACAGAAGGCCATTGGCCTGCTCGTGGAACTCGCGGGGGTTGCCCTGGGTGGTGAGGAACAGCGTGTCGTGGTCGGCGGCGATGCAAAGAATGGCGCTGCCTTGGAAGCCAGTGGTGTTGGTCACGATGACGGCGTTGTGGTCCTCGGTGGCCTCGATGCAGGCCTGGTTGCGCAGCGTGTCAATGTCCTCGCCGCCGCCGCCCAGCGCGGACACCTCCACCAGCCGCAAATCGATCTTGCGGCCCCAGATCCCGTTGCAGTCTTCGTTTATCACCTTGGTGAATGTCTCGAACATGTCCTTGGGGTCACCAACAGGAATGGCGAAGCCGATGCCCTCCAATTCCTCCAGCTTGGTGCGGAGGTGAACGATGGTGATGGAGTCCTCGGTGATGCCGGCGTCGGTGGCTTGTGGCGGCGAGTCTGGGTCGGGCGTGGCCGTGCAGAAGGCATCTAGCGACTGGAATGGGTGCGACCGGTCGAAGGTCTTGTGGAACTCGATGAACAGCTCGCCTCGGGGCTCGTCGAAGCCGATGTCCACTTCCTCTTCTGGTGCGGGCGCGTCGCCGTCCCCGGTCTCGGCAGGGGCTTCGGGCTCGTCGGGTGCGGGCGCAGCGGTGTCCTCTTCTGGTGCGGGCGCGTCGCCGTCTCCGGTCTCGGCAGGGGCTTCGGGCTCGTCGGGTGCGGGGGCAGTGGTGTCCTCCGCCGGTGCTGGTTGGGCACCACCATCGTCGTCGTTGTTGCCGCCGCAGGCTGCGGCCACAAGCACGAGCGCAAGCAGCGCCCCCAACATCTTGAGCATCTTGTGAGACACGGTTACCCCTCTCCGTTGCTTGGCGACGAACAGTAGTCCAAGAAATGGCCATCTGTGAACCGTTGCCGTTGTGCGAGATAACACGGTAATGGCCTAGTGTCTTGCCCCGATGAGGGGCTGCCATGGATGAGCCGGTGGACGTGGAACCTGAGTCCGGCGACCCGACCTTGGACGATCCGGCTCCAAGCCAACAGGCTGAACTGGATGATCCGGCCAACCTGGCTTCGGCCGTCTTCGAAGAGGAATCCAAGCGCCTAGCCGAGCAGGAAGCAAAGTCGGAAGTCGTGGTACTGCCCGACGACCTGCTACCGGGTGTGGGCGATGAGCCCATGACCCTTCGGCAAGGCATCCAGGCTGGTGGGGCCAGCATGCTTGCGGTGCTGTTCCTGCTCAACGTGATCGACGAGTTCGATCGGGTGGCAATCGCCGTGCTCTTGCCTGATCTTCAAGATGCCTTTGGGGTCTCGGACACGGTCATATTGGGCATCTCATCGTTCGGCGGCGTGGCCTTGGTGTTGGGGGCGGTACCGCTGGCCTGGCTGGCCGACCGAGTAAAACGCACCCTCATCGTGCCGGTGGCTACTGCGGGATGGGCGGTAAGTGTGTTCCTCACCGGATTGGTAAAGAACCCGTTCCAGTATTTTTGGACTCGGGTTCTCACCGGGGTGGGCCAGGCCAATCGACTGCCGGTGCATTCCTCCCTGCTCACCGATACCTATCCCATTCCTGCCCGGGCTCGGATCTTCGCCTTCGAAGGCATGGGCCGACCCATTGGCCTGCTCATCGGCCCGGTGCTGGCCGGAGCCATCGCATCCATTGCCGGCGGTGATGACGGGTGGCGATGGGCGTTCTACATCTTCGCCATCCCTCCGGTTGTCCTCGCGCTGGTATCGCTGCTGCTCAGGGAACCGCCCCGGGCTGGGAATGAGCAGCAGGCCATTCTGGGGGAGCAGTTCGAGATGCCGCCCATCGGCTCGGACCTGCCGGTGTCGATGTCTACTGCATTCGCCCGGCTCAAGAAGGTCAAGACCTTCTACTTCCTGGCGGTAGGGGTAGGGACCCTTGGCTTTGCCTTGGTGACGCTGCCCAGCCAGCTCAACCTCATGCTGGAGGACGAGTATGGCTATGAGGCCTTCCAGCGGGGCTGGGTGACCTCGCTGGTGTGGCTGGCCAGCCTGGTGGCCATCCCGATTTCGGGCTTCAAATTCGACGGGATGTTCCGGGAAGACCCGTCCAAGATGGTACGGACCGCGGGCGGCCTCATCATTACGTCGGGCCTGCTGGTGCTGATCGCCATGCGGTTCCACCAACCCGCCATCATGATCTTCGGCATCAGCTTGGCCAATGCCTGCACGTCGGCCTCCTTCGTAGCCGCCGCCCCCACCATCGGAGCAGTGGCCCCCTACCGGATGCGAGCCCAGGCCTTTGCCCTGTTGCCGGTGTTCATCTTTTTGATGGGCGGGTTCATGGGCAGCATCATCGCTGGGTCGATCAGCGATGCTCACGGAGAGCGGCTGGCTATCAGTGTCGTGGCCCCGCCGGCGTCGATCATCGGCGGCCTTTTGGTGGCCTACGGCTCCCGCTACATCAAGCGGGACATTTCGCTGGCGGTGAGTGAGCTGGTGGAAGAGCAGGAGGAGATGCGACGCATGGCGGAGCACCCCGACGACATCCCGGTGCTCCAGGTGCGGGGGCTGGACTACAGCTACGGCCCAGTACAGGTGCTGTTCGACTGCGGTTTGGAGGTTCGCCGAGGCGAGACGCTGGCTTTGTTGGGCACCAATGGCGCGGGCAAGTCCACCTTGCTGCGGGCAGTGAGCGGTCTGGGTGTGCCCGATCGAGGGGCCATCCGGCTCAACGGCCGCACCATCACCTACGCCGATGCCGAGCTTCGGTTCAAGCAGGGCATCGTGCAGGTTCGGGGCGGCTCCGGGGTATTCCCTGGCCTCACGGTGGAAGAGAACCTGTTGGCCACCATGTTGAGCACCAAGGAGGACAAGGACGAGATCTACCGGCGGATCGAGCGGGTGTACGACGTGTTCGGCGTGCTGCGGGAGAAGCGGAGCCAGGCGGCTGGCGATCTCTCAGGAGGCCAGCAGCAGATGCTGGCCTTCGGCATGGGGCTGATGCACGAGCCCGAAGTGCTGCTCATCGATGAGCTGTCACTGGGCTTGGCCCCGGTGGTGGTGCAGGAGTTGTTGGAGGTGGTGGAACAGCTGAAGGCCACCGGGCTTACCATGATTATCGTGGAGCAGTCACTGAACGTGGCTCTCAGCGTGGCCGAGCGAGCGGTGTTTATGGAGAAGGGCCGGGTCCGGTTCGAGGGTCCGGCCCAGGAGTTGGCCGAGCGGGACGACTTGGTGCGAGCAGTGTTCCTGGGCGCAGAGGGTGGCTGAGCGTGCGGTGGGCTAACGCTGTCTTCAGCCGGTACAGGACCGGTAGGCAGTGATCGACATCGGCTGGGAGATCTCCCAGCAAGATCTGTTCTCGGGCAGCGTGCAGGGGCTCATCGTGGCCGCACTGGCCGCGGGCTTCGTGCTCATCTACCGCTCGACCGGGGTGCTGAACTTCGCCCACGCCGAGATCGGCAGCTTTGGCGTCGCTCTGATGGCGATGCTGACGTTCCGCTACGACGTCCCCTACTGGCTGGCGTTCTTCCTGTCTATTGGCGCCGCAGCCGGCTTCGCCATGGTCACCGAGCTGGTGGTGGTGCGGCGCCTGTTCAACTCGCCGCGCCTCGTGCTGTTCATTGCCACCCTGGGGGTGGCCCAGTTGGCCATCTTCGCGTCTATCGAGCTGCCCGATGTGTCGCGACCAGGGCCGTTCCCCCTACCCCCCAAGCTCACTGCCCAAGAGTTCCGGTGGGAGGTCACCGATCATTTGCGCATCGGTGGGCGGGAGCTTTTGGTGGTGATCGTGGTGCCGCTGGTGATTGTGATACTGGCGCTGTTCCTCGGTCGAACTCGGTACGGGTTGGCCATTCGGGCCTCGGCTGACAACTCCGACACCGGGCGGCTGTTCGGAATCAGCGTGCGGCGGGTGTCCACCATGGTGTGGACCATCGGCGGGGCGCTGGCGGGGGTCACGCTCATTCTGCTGGCGCCGTTCCGGGTTAGTGCCGCCGATGCGGGCACGGCCAGCCTCGGTCCCGGTCTGTTGCTTCGAGTGCTGTTGGTGGCGCTCATCGCTCGAATGCGATCGCTGTGGGTCACGCTGATTGCCGGCATCGGCCTGGGCATCTTCCAGCGTCTGTTCCAGGGCAACGTGGACCGGGACATCCGCGAGGCAGTGGATGTGATCTTCTTCATTGCCATCTTGGTGATCACGGTGCTGTTCGCACGGCGGGCCACCGAAGATGAGGGGGAGTGGTCGCTGTCGCCCAAGGTCAAAGCCATCCCCGAGCGACTCCGCAACCTGTGGTACATCCGCAACCTGTCCCGGTTCGGGTTCGCGGCGCTGTTCGGCGGCCTTGCGCTGCTTGGGCTGTTCCTCACCAAAAACTCCAACCTCTATACCTGGACCCGCATCCTGGGCTTTGCGCTCGTCGCTTTGTCGGTGTCGATGCTTACTGGCTGGGCCGGCCAGCTCTCCTTGGGCCAGTTCGCCTTCGCCGGCGTCGGCGCTCTCACCGTGGTGGCGCTGACCGAGAACGGCGACATCCCGATTCCGTTCGACTGGTGGGATTGATCGTTCGACCTGCCGTGGGGTGTGGCCATGGTGATCGCCGTGGCCGCGGGCATGGTCACCGCGTTCATCATCGGGGTGCCCGCGCTGCGGGTGAAGGGGTTGATGTTGGCGGTAACCACGTTGGCCTTTGCCATCGCGGCCATGTCGTGGATTTTTGTGCAGGACGTGTTCACTCAAGGGGCCACCAACACGCCCAATGTCATTCCCCCGGTTTGGGGGCCGTTCGACTTCATGGCCTCTCGCAAGTCGTATTTCTTCTTAGTGTTGGTGTTGCTGGGCTTGGCCGTGTGGATGGTGGCTCACCTGCGCAAGACCGGAATCGGCCGGATGATGATCGCGGTGCGCGACAACGAGGACATGGCCGCGGCGTCCACCGTGTCGGGCAGTCGGATCAAGCTCATCTCGTTCACGCTGGCCGGGGGATTGGCCGCATTGGGCGGCGGCTTGATCATCACCAGCGAACCCACCATCAACCCCCAAGTGCTGTTCAACGCCAACGAGTCCATCAACGTCATCGCCATCGCCATCATCGGCGGGTTGGGATCGATCGCCGGACCGCTGTTGGGTGTGCTGTGGGTGAAGGGCATCCCGGCCATTTTCGGCGCCAGCGACGAGGTCAGGCTGCTCACCTCCGGGGTGGGTCTGCTGTTGCTGTTGATGTACTTCCCCGGCGGGATCATGCAGCTCCTTTATAAGCTGCGGGACTTTTTGCTGGGGATGGCTGATGAGCGCATGGCGGCTCGAGATATTCCGGTGCCGGTGCCGGCGTTGGACAAGCCGGTACCCATCACCAGCGAGCGCAAGGTGAGCGTGGAACAGGGGCATCCGTGGCTGGCAGTGCAAGACGTGCATGTTCACTTTGGCGGGAAAGTGGCCGTGGATGAGGTTTCTATCGAGGTTTACGAAGGCGAACTGGTCGGGCTGATTGGTTCCAATGGGGCGGGCAAGTCCACCCTCATGAACGCCATCAGCGGCTTCGTGCCGTTCGACGGCCAGGTTGAGGTGCTGGGGCGCGATATCTCCCGGCTGCCGTCGTACCGGCGCCACCGGGGCGGTTTGGGACGTGGATTCCAGCACGCCAAGATCTATCCCGACCTCACTGTGCGAGAGGCATTGATGGTGGCGATGGAGGCCCGGGACCGCTCGCTGCTAGTTCCGTCGCTTCTGGGAGTGCCACCCTCACCAGGTCAAGAGCGCCGCAAACGGGCCGACGTGGACAGCCTCATGGACTTTGTGGGGTTAGGTCGCTACGCCGACCACTTCATCTCCAACCTCTCCACTGGCACCCGCCGCATCGTGGAACTGGCCAGCTTGTTGGCGGTGGACGCCAAAGTGCTGTTGCTCGATGAGCCCACCGGGGGCGTGGCCCAGCGGGAGAGCGAGGCGTTTGGACCGCTCATCCGGCGTATCCAGGCCGAACTGGGCGCGGCGGTGGTGGTGATAGAGCACGACATGCCGCTGGTGATGAGCATTAGCGACCGGGTCTACTGCTTGGAAGCTGGCTCGGTGATCTCTGAGGGTTCGCCGGAAGAGGTGCGGAACGATCCGCTGGTGATTGCGTCGTACTTGGGTACGGACGTAAGGGCCATAGAGCGGTCAGGAGAGCGTTCTTCGTAGGTGTTGGTTTACCACCCTCCGGCGGGTTGGCGGGTCCTGTCCCGGCCCAGCCCGCCGTCCTCGATGAACTCCGGGCGGCGGGCGCCCTGAGCCGGGCCACCCCCCAACCCGCCTATGTTGCCCGCCCACCGTTGTTTCGCCCCGGTCTTGGTTTGGGTAGGGGGGTTTTACGTTTTTCGTCTTAATGCAGGGTTTGAGATCGCGGGGGGGATGTAGAAGGCGTCGTCGGGATTGAGGTCGGTTCCCGGGGGCACCAGCTCGTCGATGCGATCTAGTACGTCACCGGAGAGCCGCAGGTCGGGGTCTTCGAGGGCGGCGTCGAGCTGCTGGGAGGTGCGGGGGCCGATGATGGTGGAGGTGACCGCAGGATGGGCCAAGGTGAAGGCGTAGGCGAGGGTGGCCATCGAACAGCCCACCTCGGCGGCCAGGGCGTCGAGTTCTTCGACTAGGTCGAGCTTGTGTGCCACCACGGGATTCTCTCGGTCCCAGCGCTTGGCGCTGACCAGGTTGCGGGTGGCCCGGGAGTTCTCCGGCCAGTCGGCGTCTTTGCGGTACTTGCCGGTGAGCCAGCCGCCGTTGAGCGGACTCCACACGATCACGCCCATGTCGTAGGCCTGACAGGTGGGCAGCACCGAACGCTCGATCTCTCGGGTGAAGATGGAATACGGAGGCTGCTCGCAGCGGACCCGCTCCAAGCCGCGGCGCTCGGCGGCCCACTGGCCCTCCACGATCAGCTCGGCCGGAAACGTCGAGGTGCCGATCATGCGAATCTTGCCCGCCCGCACCAAGTCGGTGAGGGCGGCCAGAGTGTCGCCGAAGTCGGTGCGGGGGTCGGGGCGGTGCATCTGGTATAGGTCGATGTAGTCGGTGTCGAGGCGGCGCAGACTGTCTTCTACGGCCTGGGTCACCCAGCGCCGGGAGCCGCCCTGCATGTTGATGTCGTCGCCCATCGGGCCATAGAACTTGGTGGCCAACACCACGTTGTCGCGCCGCCCCTTGATGGCCCGCCCGACCATCTCTTCGGAGATTCCCATGCTGTAGCGGTCGGCAGTATCGATGAAGTTAATTCCCGCGTCAAAGGCTTTGTGCGTCATTGCCGCGCACTCGACCTCGTCGTTGTTGCCCGCGGGTCCATACATCATGGCTCCCAGGCACAGGGTGCTCACCTGGACCCCAGAGCCTCCCAGGGTGCGGTATTCCATTGGACTTCCTCTCCGGCGACTCGACGCGCGGGGCCTATTGGCCCGCGATCTTGGTGATCACCGCGGCCACCGCCTCGGGCTGGGCCAACATGGGGGAGTGGCTGCCCTCCATCACGGTGGAGTTGGCGACCAGCCCCGCGCAGGTCCGCTGGAAGTCGGCGGTCAGGGTGCGATCGTCGGCGCACACGATGTAGGTGGACGCCACGTCCCGCCACGCCGCTCGAGGGAACGAATAGGGCGCTTGACCCAGCGGCTGGGGGCGGAGCTGCGACTCGGCCCAGGCAATATCTTCGGCAGTGCAATCGTGGTAGAACAGGTCGCCTGCCGCCCCCGGCTTCACCGAGCTGTAGCCGTCTTCACCGTGCTCCAGAGCGGGGAAAAAGTTCTCGGCGATCACCGCTTCGGCCACATCAGGTGGGTCGGATTCGTCGCTCTCGTCGCCAGGCAGGATGGCGGCCAAATACACCAAGTGGTCCACTGTGGTCGGGTCGAGCCCGGAGATGGATAGGCCCCCGAGTGAATGGCCCACGGCGATTACCGTGGCGTTATCGCCCAATCCAGCCCGCATGTTGTTGACGTCGGTCTGAAAGGCGGCAATGTCCTCAGCGGTGGTGGGTCGACACAGATCGGAGGCCAGGGTAGGAATACCGCCGTCCTCCAAGAGAGCCTGCACTCGCTCCCAGCACCATGGTCCATGGAAGGCCCCGTGGGCCAAAACAACTCCTGCGGTCATGGGGCCGCACCTTAGTAGTAACTAGTTTCTTCGCATGAAGGTGTACTCGGGAATGCCAGCCGAGATTCCCATTTCTGAAGTGGCCGGTTACGCCCAAAGGGTTGAGGGTTTGGGGTACGACGGGCTGCGGGTGGCCGAGACGGTGCACGACGGGATGCTGCTGGCCAGTTTAGCGCTAGACCACACCACTAGTCTGCGGGTGTCCACTGCCGTGGTGGTGGCTTTTCCCCGCAGCCCGATGGTTACCGCCATAGCGGCCTGGGACTTGCAGGCCCTGTCGGGAGGTCGGTTCGGGCTGGGGCTCGGTACCCAGATCAAGCAGAACATCGAAGGACGGTTCTCTGTGCCTTGGGAAGCGCCCATCGAGCGCATGGAGGAGTACGTGGGTGCGGTGCGGGCCATCTGGCAGGCGTTCGCCGGCGGCGGCCCGTTGGACTTCCAGGGGGAGCACTACCGCTTCAGCCGGCTCCAGCCGTTTTTCAATCCCGGTCCCATCGAGCATTCCCACATCCCGGTGCTGCTGGGTGGGGTCAATCCCCGCATATGCGAATTGGCCGGGAGGGTGGCTGACGGGTTTGTCACTCATCCAACCAACGCCTCGCCGCGATTCGTGGCCGAGCGGATCAAGCCGGGGTTGGACGCAGGTGGTCGGGAGGTGGAGCTGATCGTCAGCCCACCGGTGATCACGGGAGCAGACCAGTCGGCCTTGGACCAGGGTCGAGAGCACCAGCGGCGCAAGCTGGGGTTCTTGTACTCCACGCCGGCCTACGGTCCGAGCCTGGAGTTGTATGGCTGGGACGGTGTGGGCGAGCGCCTCCGAACCCTGGCTCGATCGGGACGCTGGGATGACATGGCCGAGGTGATAACCGACGACATGTTGGATGCACTGGTGCCCCAGGGCACCTACGACGAGATAGCCGACGTGCTGCTGAACGCGTATGGGAGTCTGACCGGCTCAATCGGCTTCAACCCGCCTGATGATCCCGCCGAAGACGGAGCAGTGGCCGAGATCATCCGGGCCTTGCAAGCCGGGTAGCGGATAGGTTGCCGCCGATGGAGAACGGGAGATCGCTAGAGGAGCGGCTGGAGCGGCTGGAGTCCATCGAGGAGATCCGGAGTCTGGCCGCCCGATACTGCCTGGCGCTGGATATGCGGGCGACTAATGCCTGGGTCAGCCTGTTTCCTGCCGATGTGCAGGTGGGACGGGGGCGATCGGGACGGGCTGCGCTGGCCGAGTGGTTCCGCGAGACTATGGGAGGCAAGTTCACCGGCACCGCCCATGTGACCGGCAACCACATCATCGAATTCGACGGACCCGATCGGGCTCGAGGGGTGGTGTACTCCCGCAACGAGCACGAGACCGGCGACGAGTGGGTGATCATGACCATGATGTACTGGGACGACTACGAGCGCATCGACGGCCGGTGGTATTTCCGACGGCGGCTGCCCCTGTACTGGTACGCCACCGACTTGAACGCACCGCCGGTCGGAGACAACAAGATGCGCTGGCCCGATGAGGAGCCTTATGAGGGGGCGTGGCATGAGTTCTGGCCCACCTATCGGGAGTTCTGGGAAGCCCGTCTGGACGAGCCCGCCGATGTAGCCGAGCCCGCGCCGGTCGGTGAGTTCTTGACCTGGTTGCGAGAAGGGGACGTGGAGTTGCCCAGCGTGCGGGTGCGCTGAAGTGCGGGCCGCCTTTCACGAGTCCCAGGGCGGACTGGAAGTGTTGCGGGTAGGGGACCTGCCCGATCCAGAGCCCGGTCCTCACGACGTGCTGATCCAGGTGAAGGCCACTTCGATGGATCGGGTAGACGTCTATTGGCGAGAGGGGTCGCACGGCATGACGCTGCGCTGGCCTCAGCACGTGGGCGGACGCGACATCTCCGGGGTGGTGGAAGCGGTGGGATCTCAGGTGACGACGGTGGAAGAGGGCGATCGGGTGGTGGCGTCGGGGGAGCGAACCCATGCCACGTTGGCGCTGGCGCCCGAAGATTTGGTGTTTCCGCTGCCCGACGGGATCAGCTTCCAGGCCGGAGGAGCCACCCCCACTGCGGGCCGCTCAGCCCATCAGGCCCTCATCGAGAAGGCTCAGATCCAGTCGGGTGAGACCGTGCTGGTGATGGCCGCTGGATCAGGCGTGGGCAGCTTCGGAATCCAGATTGCCCGGGCCATGGGCTGTCGGGTCATCACCACCGCGGGGTCTGCTGCCAAGCGGGCTCAGGCGGTGGAGTTGGGGGCGGAGCTAGCCATCGACCACTACAACGACGACATCGTCGCCGCGGTGCGAGAGGCCACCGATGGCAGGGGCGTGGATGTGGTGCTCGACCATTTGGGCACTCCGGTGTTTGCCGCCGCGGTGCGGTCGCTAGCCCCTGAGGGCCGGTTTGTGACTTGTGGAGTCACCGCTGGGCACATGGGGGAACTGCACCTGGGCCAGTTGTTCGTGAAGGGCATCACCCTCATGGGGGTAGGGCGCCCTGACAACCAGCGAATCGCCGCCACCATGAGAGGCTTGCTGGCCATGATCGCCAAAGGCCAGGTCACGCCGGTGATCGCCGCGTCGTTCGGCTTGGATGAGATCGCCGAGGCCCACAGGCTGATGGAAAGCTCGGACTTTTTCGGCAAGATCGTCCTCGTTCCCTAGCAGAGAGAGGCTTATGCGCTCATTCGAGTTTCCCATCGAGGCGGGCCACATTCAGGAGTTCAAGCGGGCAGTGGGCGACCACGACGCGGCGTTCGATCCCGATGTGGCCGCGCCGCCAACGTTCATGGTGGCCGCCGACCGCTACGACCCCGACTACGACCGTCGATTGCGATCCGACCGTGAATGGCCGCCCGTGGCCCCCGAGACTGGCTCCGGATTTCACGCTGGGATGGTGTTCGAATACCACCGCCATCCCCGCGCCGGCGAGGTACTCACCGCCACCGTGGCTGACGGCGAGGAGTGGACCAAGCAGGGGCGTCGGGGCGGCGACTTGCGGTTTCGGGAGATCGTCACCACGTTTGTTGATGCGGACGGGGAACCGTGCGTCACCGCCCGGTGGATCAACGTGCGAGCGGCCAACGAGGTGCGGGAATGAGGCCCGAGGTCGGGGCTGTCCACCGTCAGGTAGTGGCCGAGGGGCTGACCCGCACCCAGCTGGTGGCCTACGCCGGGGCCTCCGGCGACTTCCACCCCTTTCACCACGATGAGATCTACGCCACCTCCCACGGCTTCGACCAGCTCTTCGCCCACGGAATGCTGACCATGGGCATCACCGGGCAAGCACTGGTGGCGGTATTCGGCGATGAGGGGTTGCAGCGCTATGGGGCCGACTTCCTCAAGCCGGTGTGGCCGGGAGACACTCTCACCACGGAGTTGACGGTGACCGCGGTCACCGACGACGGCACGGTGGAAGTGGGCATCTCGACCACCGATCAGCACGGCACCCAGGTGCTGCGGGGTACTGCTGCGGGAAGGCTTGCCGCCGAGTAGACCCGATTTCAGGCCAGCAGCTCTTGGAGCCTCTCTACCGGGTTGCCAGAGGTCACCAGAGCCTCACCGATGAGCGCGGCGTCATAGCCGGCGTCTCGCACTTCGGACATGGTGGTGCCGCCGGGGACGGCAATGCCGGATTCAGCCACTTTCACCACATGGTCGGGCAGCAGCGGCGACAAACGCACCGCCCGTTGGTAGTCCATGGTGAACGCCTGGCTCTTGGGCTTCTCCCTCTGGTTGACGCCGATCACGTCGGCTCCGGCTTCAAGGGCGACCTCTAGCTCGCTCTCCGACTTCACCTCGGTAAGCACGTCCATGCCCAGCGACAAGGACAGCGCGTGAAGCTCGGCCAGCTGGGTTCCGGTGAGGTCGGCCACAATCAGCAGCAGTGCATCAGCGCCCATTGCCTGAGATTCGTGTACGTCCTCCACCGTGGTGATGAAGTCCTTGCGGAGAACGGGCAAGCCAGAGGCTTGGGCCGCAGCGGCCAAGTCCTCGCCGCTGCCGCCGAACATGGCTTGGTTGGTGAGAACCGACAGGCATGCCGCTCCGCCGTCGCGATAGGCCGCGGCCATCTCAGCGGGGTTGAGGTCGACGTTGAGATCGCCCCGTGATGGGGACCGACGCTTGATCTCGGCAATGACGGCTACGTCGTCGCCAGCCAACAGGGCCTGCTTGAAACGCCCCGCTCGGCCGGCCCGCTCATCAGATCCCATGCGTCGGATGATACGGGGGAGTTCCGTTGCCGGAGAAAGCAGAAACGGGTGGCTAGGTGACCGCGGGAATGACTTCGGCCGCGAACGTCTCGAGCGTTTCGGGAGCCGCGAAGTCAGAGAACTGGAGCACAAATTGTTCGGCGCCCATCTCCCGGTCGGTTTGCAGGCCCTCAGCAACCTCGTCGGGGGTTCCCGCCACCAGGGCCCAGTCGCCGAAGCGGCGCTGGGCGGTGGCCACTACTTCGTCGCGGGCAGCCGTCGAAGGGGCCAGGCCGATGGCCCGCTGCACCGACAAGCGGGCATTGCCGGCCATGGGGATCAGTTCGTCGAGCTCGTGCATTCCATACACCGGGCAGTTCCACCAGTCGGCGAAATCCCGCACCAGCGGCATGGTGAGCTTGCGGCCTGCTCCACCGATCAGAATCGGGATGTGGCCGTTCACCGGGGTGGGCTGTTGCTGGGCGTTATCCATCTGGAAGAACCGCCCTTCGTGATTCACGGGCTCGCCGGTGAGCAGGGCCTGCACTACTTCCAGGGTCTCCCGCAGGCGGGCTGCTCGCACCGCAGGCGGTTCGTCGCCGAGGCCGAAGCGCTCCATCTCATCGGGTACCGAGCCCCATCCGATTCCTAGATCGAAGCGTCCACCGCTGAAGTGGTCGAGACTCACGATCATCTTGGCCAACAGCGCCGGATGGCGGAACTGCCCGCACAGCACCATGTGGCCGATTCGCACCCGCTCGGTCCACGCCGCCACTGCGGTCGCCATCACAAAGGCGTCGTACATCGGGGCCGCGGGCAGCAGCGGCGGGTTCAGATGGTCCATGAGATCGATCTTGTGGAACCCACTGGCCTCTGCCGCCCTCACCCGCTCCTCGATGGTGCCCATATCCATCCGCATCTGGGGCATGAACACGCTGAACTGCGGAGGATTGGCCATCTCAGCTTCGCTTTCCCAAGCCGCGGCGCTGCATGTCGTCGGTGTCGACAGCCCAATTGCGCATGGCCTGCTCTTCGACATCTTTGGCCTCGGTAAAGCTCATGCCGTCGGTGTCGTCGTAGATCCGCATGGTGGCAGGGGTAGCAGGCGTGGTAGCGGCCACGATCTGGGCGGCCAGATCCCGAGTGTGGGCCAGCAGCTCATCGTGGGGAACCACATGGTTGACCAATCCGATGCGCAGGGCTTCTTCGGCATAGACGAAACGGGCGGTGGCGGTCATCTCCTTGGCCATGCGCTTGCCTACAGCCCGGGGCAATAGCGCGGTCATGCCCCAGGCCGCGATCACCCCGATCTTGGCGTGGGTGTCAGCGAATCGGGCCTGATCGGAGGCCACGATGAAGTCGCAGCTCAAGGCGATCTCCAGGCCCCCGGTGACGCAGGTACCGTTCACCGCGCAGATCAGAGGCTTGGCGGTGTCCCGACAAGCCTGGGCCGGGTCCTCCGCTTGTCGCTTGTTGCCGTCGGGGTTTTCGGCTACCCCGTCGGCGGCCACCTCGCGCAGGTCCACGCCGCCGGTGAACACCGGGTCGGCGCCGGTCAAGATGATGGCGTCGACTCCGTCGTCGGCGTCGGCGGCCCGCAATGCGGCGCACAGATCGTTGCGCATTCGCTTGGTCATGGCGTTACGGGCCTCGGGCCGGTTCAGGGTGATGGTGGCGATGCGGTCGCTGACTTCGACGAGCAGGCGCTGGTCCTCGGGGGTTATGGCTTTGTCGGCCATGTTTTCGACTATCAGCCTTCGCAGTCGAGTACGTCCACCGCCTGCTGGCGCAGCCAGTGATCGGCCAGTACCAGCAGCACTTGGGCCTCTACCATCGGCACTGCCCGGGGCAGCACGCAAGGGTCATGGCGACCCCTGGCGGCCAGCGTGACCGGATTGTTGTCGCGGTCCACCGTCTGCTGGGTCGACGCGATGGTGGCGGTGGGCTTGAATGCCACTCGAATCACGATGTCCTCGCCGTTGCTGATGCCGCCCTGAACGCCCCCAGAGCGGTTGGAGGCAGTGCGCGGACGGCCGTCGGGACCAGGGGTGAACGGGTCGTTGTGCTCCCGGCCGGTCATGGTCACCCCTCCGAAGCCCGAGCCGATCTCAAACCCTTTGGCCGCGGGCAGCGACAGGGCGGCCTTGGCCAACTCGGCATCCAGCTTGTCGAACACTGGCTCGCCCAGACCGGGAGGCACTCTTCGGGCCACGCATTCGACGACTCCGCCCAGCGAGTTGCCGTCGCGCCGGGCTGCTTCGATGGCCTCGGTCATGGGTTCGGCGTGTTCGGGCGATGGGCATCGGGTGGCATCAGCCTCCACGTCGGCCAGAGTCACCGCGGCGACATCGACTTCGGCGGTGATGGTGCCCACTTGGCGGACCCAGGCCAGCACTTCGATGTCGGCCGCGGTGGCCAAGAGCTGGCGAGCGATGGCACCGGCCGCCACTCGGCCGATGGTCTCTCTGGCGCTGGCCCGCCCCCCGCCCTGCCAATTGCGGATGCCGTACTTGGCCTCGGTGGTGTAGTCGGCGTGGGAGGGGCGGTACATGTCCTTGAAGTCTTCGTAGGCGTTGGAGCGGGCATCGGTGTTGCCCACCAGCATGGCGATGGGCGACCCCAGCGTGTGGCCTTCGAATACTCCAGAGAGGATGGTCACCTTGTCGGCCTCATCCCGCAAAGTGGTCAGCCGGCTCTGACCTGGACGCCTCCGGTCGAGATCGCGCTGGATCATCTCTTCGTCCAGTAAAAGCCGGGGCGGGCAGCCGTCCACCACCGCGCCGATGCCGCCGCCATGGGATTCACCAAACGTCGTGACCCGGAACAATTGTCCCGTCGAACTGCTCATTGCCTCTCAACACTACAGACCGGGCTGCCTCGGATTGGAGGTCATATTGGCCCGCCAATAGAGGCGGTCATGCGTTGATCAGCGCTCTTGTGGCAGTGTCGGGACATGGATTTGGGGCTATCGGGGAAGGTTGCGCTCGTCACGGGGAGCTATCGGGGGACGGGGAGCGGGGTTGCCCGGGTGCTGGTGACGGAGGGTGCTGAGGTAGTGGTCCACGGCTTTGAGGAAGGACAAGCCGATTGGCTGGCTGACGAGCTGGGTTCGCCGGTCCGGGCAGTGTGGGGAGACATCTGCACCGATGAAGGGGCTGAGGCGGTGGCTAGCCAGTGCGGCCCGGTGGACATCTTGGTCAATAACTACGGAGTGGCGGTAGGCGGCACTTGGGGGGATGACGGCACCGATGTATGGGTTGACGCCTACAACCGCAACGTGCTCAGCGCTGTGCGGATGACCCGGCTCATGGTTCCCGCCATGATGGAGCGGGGCTGGGGCCGAATTGTGCTGGTGTCCACGGTGGGGGCGACCCGCCCTGGCGACCGCATTCCGGGCTACTACGCGGCGAAAGGTGCCCTACCCGCCATGACGGTCAGCTTGGCCCGGGAGTTGGCCGGCACTGGAGTGACAGTGAACTGCGTGAGCCCAGGGGCCATCGCCACCCCGGAGCTGGTGGAGATGTGGACCCGCCAGGCCAAGCGGGAGGGCCGCTCCTCCGATTGGGCCGACATCGAGCGCCACGTCACCACGGTGCAGATGCCCACGCTGACTGGGCGTATCGCCACGGTGTCCGACGTGGGGGAGCTGGTGGCCTTCGTATGCAGTGACCGGGCCCGCCAGATCCACGGCGCCCATCTTCGGATCGACGGGGGTGCAGCCGACGTCGTGACCTGACCCGCAATCGCGACAGACCACTAGGCTGCCCGGCGATGCCGACCTTGTATGACGTCGTCCGGGACTTCAGCCACACTTGGCCCGACAAGCTAGCCGTGCTCACCGAGCAGGACGGCCACCGCACCTACCGAGAGCTGGCTGCCCATGGGGGAGCCCTTGCCCACCAGTTCCAAACCCGCTTCGGTTTGGGTCTGGGCGATCGGGCCTGTGTATGGATGCAGAACCGCCCGGAATACATCGAGTGCCAACTGGGAATGCAGGCCATCGGCCTGGCCGGTGTGCCCATCAATCCAGAGTGGACTGATCCGGAGCTGGAATTCGTCCTCAATCACTCCCGGTGTCGTCTGGTGTTCGCCGAGGCCGAGCGGGCTGAGCGGGCGGTGGCCCTCACTGCGAGTATGGACACGGTCGAGGCAGTGGTGAGTGTGGATGAGCCGGTGGACGGGGCATTGTTGCTGGCTGACCTCATCGGCGAGGTGCCGGAGGGCGCGGGACTAGACCTGCCTCCGGTGGACGGGTTTGTGGAGGGCAACGTTCTCTACACCTCGGGTACCACCACCGGACGGCCCAAAGCAGTGCCGATGAGTCCCGAGCTGTTCGCCGGGGGAGCGGTGCCCTATGAGGAAATGTTCGGCCTGAGCCACACCGACCGTTCATTGGTGGTAACCCCGCTGTTCCACGGCAACGCCATGGGCGGGGCCATGTCGGCGCTGAGCCGGGGAGCCAGCGTGGTCATGCCCCGGAAGTTCTCGGCGTCGCGTTTTTGGGCACTGGTCGATCTGTACCGCCCCACTTATTTCCTCACCTTGGTGCCCATCATCAACATCTTGATGGCTCAGTCCCCTGGTCCTCACGAGAAGTCGCACTCGCTGCGGGTGATGATCCCGCTGGGCTGCGCGCCGATCATCGAGCAGATCGAGGAGCGCTACGGCGTGCCGTGCATGGACTGGTACGGCATGACTGAGGCCGGATCGGGCACCTATACCCGCTTGGACGAGCCCCGCCGCCCCGGTTCGGTGGGCAAGCCCTTCGAGGGGTCGGTGCTGCGGATCTTCTTGCCCGATGGCTCCGAGGCTCCGACAGGAGAGACCGGTGAGATCTGCTTTCTGCGTTCCACCATCGGGTTCAACGGCTACATCGAAGATCCGGAGGCCACCGAGGCGGCCACATCGGGAGACTGGTTCCGCACCGGCGACCTGGGCTACGTGGACGACGACGGCTACCTGTACTTCGTAGACCGCCAGAAGGACATCGTCCGCCGAGGCGGGGAGAACCTGTCCACCATCGAGGTGGAGACCGCGCTGCGCACCCATCCCGCAGTGGGCGACATTGCCGTAGTGGCCCGCCCCGACCCAGTGTTGGGCGAGACGGTGGCCGCCTTCATCGTGGTGGCCGACGGGTGCGAGCTGCCCACCGAAGACGACCTGCGGGCTCATGCCGAAGGAGCCTTGGCCCCCTACAAAGTGCCTACCACCATCGAGGCCATCGACGAGCTCCCCCGCACCGGCAACGGCAAAGTCGAGAAGTTCCGCCTCCGTCAGCTTTTCAACTAAGCGAACTCGGCGCGGAGTTGGTCGCCGTGTTGGTTGAGGGCGGGAAGGATGGGGGCACCGCTGGCGGTGGCCCCATCCCAGTCGGCGGTGGTGGCGGGGGCAGGCAGATCGACGGTGCCGTCGGCGTGGGCGACAGTTATCCGGTTGATCTGGGGGTGCGATGAGAGTCCGGCGACGTCGTTGACGGCGCCGAAGGCCATGCGGCTGTCGCTGAGCTTGCGGCGCAATTCGTCGGTGCTCAGACGGGCAAAGACCTCGGCCACGGCGTTATCGGTCTCAGAGCGATTCTCTACTCGGGCCTTGTTGGTGGCGAACCGAGGGTCATGGGCTAATTCAGGCTTGTCGAGCACTGTCTCGCACAGGGTGACCCACTCCCGGTCGGACTGCACCGCGATGAGAAGGGTGGTGCCGTCGGCGGTGGCAAACCCGCCATAGGGAGCGATAGACGGGTGGGCCAGCCCCACCCGCTGGGGGCCTTGGCCCAGGTAGTCGTGGTGCAGAAGAGGAACGGTCATCCACTCAGCCATGGTGGAGAAGAGCGAGACTTCGATGTTGGCGCCTTCGCCAGTACGAGCTTGGCGCACCAGCGCCTGGCTAATGGCTCGGGCCGCGGCTTCGCCGGTGGCGATGTCGGCCACCGACACCCCGACACGGCCCAGCGGCCCCGGCGCCCCAGATATCGACACCAGGCCGCTCTCGGCCTGCACCAGCAGGTCGTAGGCCTTCATGGCGGCATACGGCCCAGTCGGCCCGTAGCCCGAGATGTCACAGGTCACCAGCCGAGGGTCCTTCTCGCGCAGGGACTCGGAGCCGAACCCCAGACGGGTTGCCGCTCCCACGGCCAAGTTCTGGATATAGACGTCGGCCCTTTCAATCATTCGACGCAGCAGAACATGATCGTCGCCGTCCTTGAGGTCGAGGACGATCGATTCCTTGCCTCGGTTCAACCAGGCGAAATAGCTGGACTGCCCATCGGCGGCCGCGTCGTAGCCCCGGGAAAAGTCGCCCTCGGCCCGCTCGATCTTGATGACTCGGGCTCCGGCGTCGGCCAGTCGGCAGGATGCCAATGGCCCAGCCACCGCTTGTTCGACAGAGACCACCAGCACGCCATCCAGTGGCTTCGCCAAGCTCACTTCAGCAACGTACCCCACTCACCCAATGCAACTGCCAACGGGGATAGACCTGGACAGCTAGGCCAGGGCGCATCGCAAGATCAGCTCAGTCTGGGCCTTGGGAGCTTGGCGCAGCTGGCTTGGTGAGACCGATCCGCTTGTAGGCCTCCGCGGGAATGGCCTCCAGGGACTTGTAGATCGTCCAGGTGCACTTTTTCGGCTCAGGGCCAGATGTCTCCTCGGGGTAGAGCGGAGAGTCGACCACTCTGATGGGATGACCCCACTGGCGGGCGGGCCACAGCTCCAAGGTGTAGCAGCAGTGGGCGCAGTAGTAGCAGACTCCTTTCTCGTTCCACGCCCAGTCATGTTCTTCGGAGGTGACTCCGAAGTTGTATGGCGGCGCTGAGCGGCTACCAGTTCCCTCGACGGGATCGCCCCGCTGTCCCCGGTTTCCCGAGCCGCAGGGGTCGAATGAGATCACGTATTTGTCGTCCTGTTCGGATACCTCTATGTCGCCGGTTCGGTCAGGCCCGACGAGATGGGCCCGCATCCCCTCGAACGACAGATAGAGGTTGCGGTAGAGGGTGTCCTCATAGGGTTGTAGGCGCAGGTCGAAGGGTTGATAGCGCTCTTCAAGGTAGGGGGCAAGCACTTCGGAGTAGGCCTCACCCACCGCAGCCTCACCAAAGCGGTGGGCGACGAAGGTCAGCATGCCCGATTGAAAGTCGGCGCCCCGGTCGTGGAGCTGACGCCATGTCTCTCGCAACCGGTCCAAACGGATCAGGGCCTCTGATGCCTCGATCTCGTAGGCTCGCAAGCCGTTGCCCAGCTCCCCGGCTTGCCGGGCCAGCTCTGCCCAACGGGGCTGAGGGTCAAACGGCTCACCGTCGGGAAAGGCCAGCAGTTCCCTCAAACGAGCGGTTTCCCTATTCAAGTCATCCTCGCTGATACCCCGACTGGCCAGGAACGAGCCCCAGCTCTCCCCCCACACCTGATAGATGACGTGGACGACTTTTGCCTCTTCCATCCAGTAATCCACGAGTTGGGCCGCGGTCTCCCAGTCCCCGGCATCGATGGCTTCGGTGATCTTGGCTGTGGTGGACACGGCTTGGTCGGCCCAGTCCCCGGTGCGGACGCGCTTATTTATTTCCGGCGACCAACTGAGGTGGGTCGGCGGGGCGACAGGCGTGCCGGAGATGCTCTTCTTGTGCTGTTGATCCATGGGGACTCCGGGAAGACGAATCAATACATCAACATGGCACCGCTCACATTGATGGTGGCGCCGGATATGAACGATGCGTGCCTGCTGGCCAGGAATACCACCGTGCCGGCCATCTCCTCGGGCTCGGCTACCCGACCCAGCGGGGTGGCATCGGTGAGTTGCTCGAACAGCTCGGGGTCGAGGTCCGTGGTCAGCATCGGTGTGTTGATCTGGCCTGGCGACACGGCATTGACGGTGATCTGGTCGGGGCCGTAGGTGCGGGCCAGGCCGCGGACCATGGAGACGATGCCACCCTTGGATGCGCAGTAGACCACCGAGCCGCCGAACCCCCCTGTCCACCAGCCCTGAGACGTGAAGGCGATGATGCGGCCGCCATCGCCTGCTTCGCGCATGGCGGAGGCTGCCGCCCGGCACAGAAAAAACGTGGCCTTCAGGTTGGTGTCCACCTGGAAATCCCAGTCTTGCTCGGTTACTTCGTCCACCGATGACCGTCGTTTGAGGACCGCGGCGAGATGGGCCAGGACGTAAACCTCTCCTAGGCTTCGCCGTGCCCGGTCGATCAGATCGCGGTGACCGTCCAAGTCGGAGAGATCGGCACCGACGCCGATATGGCCGGACCCCTCCAGACCAGCGACCACCTCGTCCGCGGCCTGTTGGTGGAGATCGACGGCCATGACCTTGGCACCGGTGGAGGCAAATGCCTCGGCCACTGGCCTTCCCATACCTCCTGCGGCTCCGGTCACGATCACCCCCCGGCCCTCCAGTCCTGCTCCGACGCTCCATGTCATGGCGCGACCCCCTTCGCTTCTTGGCCAGTGGTCTGGTCGAACCTGTTCAGCCCAGTACCTTCTCGCTTCGGTACCGGTCTATCACCCGCTCGTCCACTTCGATGCCCAGTCCCGAGCCCGTGGGCGGGTAGACCCATCCGTCAATGTGGACCAGGGGATCAGGCACTAGCTCGTGTTGCATGGGGTTCTCCAGCGGCTTCAGCTCGAAGAGCGTGCATGCCGAGCTGGAGAAGCTCACCGCCAGGCTGGCGGCCGAAACGATGGCCGACGACCAAGCATGGGCGTTGGCGCGGCGCCGGTGCAATTCCACCAGATCGGTCACCCGCTTGAATCCGGTGATTCCCTCGGCTCGACCGGGGTCGCACCCGACCACGTCTACCGTGCCGGTAGCCAGCACACGCTCGTACCCCTCTATGGTCCATTCCTTTTCGCCGTAGGCCATGGCGGCGACGGATTGGCTTCGCAATTCGGCGTAGCCCTGTGGGTCCCAAGCGCCCAATGGCTCCTCGATCCAGGCGATTCCGTACTCGTCGAATGCCTGAGTTCGGCTCACCGCGGTGGGCACGTCCCATTTGATCACCCAGCCCAAATCGATCATGAGATGTTTGGTCGGCCCAATGGCCTCCCGCATGGCTCTGACATAAGCCACATCGCGATCATGCTCGAAGCCCAGGTGGGCGTTGCCCCGCTTGCCGAATCCAACCTTCATTCCCTGCAAACCGGTGGACAGCCATTCGGAGGCCTCAACCGCCATGTCGGGAATGGACTCGTAGTGGGCGTGGGACGATGCGATAGCTGGCAGGCGTTCATGCACCGGTCCGCCCAACAGGTCTAGGACGCTGCACCCGAGTGCTTTGCCCTTCAAATCCCACAGCGCGATGTCGATGGCCGAGATAGCGAACGACGCGATACCCCCGCCGTACCCGTACCACCATGCTCGGTCCTTGAGCGACCGGTAGATGGCGTCCAAATGAAGCGGGCTCTGGCCGGTCACCAGATCGGACATGCCCTCAATGACGGCCTTGGTGGCAAAGCTCGACTCCGGCCACATGGTGACCGACTCGCCCCAGCCCACGGTTCCGTCGTCGGCGGTGATCTTGGCCAAGCACAGATGGCGGATGGCGTCGAAATCGTTGGGTTCGGGGTAGCTGACCGGGATGGCTTCGACGGCGGTGATCTTCATGGCGTCTCAGGCGGAGGCTGGAACAGCTCGATGGTGATGCCGTCCAAATCTCTCAGGTATCCGGCTTTGGCCCCCTGGTTAGGACCGGTGGTGACCAGGTTAGGTTCGGGGCTCATGGGTGTTGCCCCCGCGGCCACAGCCCGCTGCCACAGCGTGTCGATGTCGTCAACCTGCAAGCACAGGTGGACGTTGCCGGGGTTGGCGGTGCCCATGTCATTGGGGGCTTTGTTCTCGGTCTGGTAGTCGAGAAGCTCAAGAATTGCCCCACCGGGCAGCTCCACAATGCTGGCGTCGAGCTTCACCCCCGGGTAGCCGGTGACACCGGCCAGGTAGTCGCCGTCTAGCACCCTCCGCCATCGAGGCTCTGCGCCCAGGAACTCCTTCCAGAAGGCCAGTGACCGATCGACATTGGCCACGGTCATACCAATGTGGTGTACGGCGACCGTGGTAGCCGGCGGGTGGTTTGTTGTCTGCGTGCTCACCATGTGACTAGTCCTCCGTCGAAGTTGATGGCCTGTCCGGTCATATATCCGGCACCGTCAGAAAGCAAAAACCAGATCAGCTCGGCAATCTCATCCGGTGTGGCGCCGCGGCCGAGAGGCACCGACGCCTGCCGCTGATCGGAGAGCTGTTGGGGGCTGATTCCTCGCAAAGCCGATACCTGGTCAAGTACGGCGTCTTGCATGGGCGTGTCGATGATTCCTGGACAGATGGCGTTGACCCGTACGGGGATCGACGACAGGGCGTAGGCGAATGAGCGAGTGATGGATAGCACCCCCGCCTTGGTTGCGGCGTATGAGGCAGCCTCGACTGTGTTGGACAACTTGGCCGATGAGGACGAGATGTTCACGATCGCGCCGCCCGGCGGCATGGTGGGGCCGATTCCCTGGCAGCAGAAGAACACTGCCTCGGCATTGACCTGAAAGATCTCACGCCAGTCTTCGACCGTGATGTCCGCTATGTCCTTCAGGCGGATGATCCCTGCGGCCTGCACGAGCCAGTCGACCCCTCGAGCCGCCTCGATGACCTTGGCTCGATCATCCTGGTTGCCCAAGTCGGCAACCAGGGGAGTGGCCCCTTGCTCAGCGAGCCCGTCGAGGCCCTGCGGATTGATGTCGGTGGCGATTACGTCGGCGCCCGACTTGAGCAGGAATCGAGCAGCACCTGCGCCGATACCGCTGGCTGCCCCGGTTACCAGTGCTCGCCGCGTCCTCGGGCTGCTCATGTCAATCTCCGTGTTCCGGTGTGCATTGCTCTCCAACCGGGCGGTTGGAAACGATTCTAAGGCAGCTTGGACGATAGCACCGGAACCGAGACAGGCCATTGGAGGAAGGCCGATGACATGGGCAATCGACGGTTGGCTCGCTGAGCAGGTTGCATCGAGAGCCAAACGTGCTAGTTTTTTCCCTAGAAACGTTTCCAGCCACCGTGTTGTGACTGAGGGGGAGCAAAATGATGAGCAAGAGCCTCAAGGGACTGATCGCTTTATTGGCAGTCATTGCCCTGTTTGTGGCGGCGTGCGGCAACGATGACGATGCCGCTGACGAGCCTGCGGCACCGGCGGCCACTGAGGCGCCGGCCGCGCCCGCGGCCACTGAAGCCCCCGCGCCCACCGAGCCTCCCCCGCCGCCTCTTCCCGAAGTGTGCCAAGGGCAAGACGGCACCGGCCTCAAGGTGGGCTATGGCGATCTAACTGCTGGCATTCCCTTCGTGACCCAGGTGTTGGACAACATCAACGAGGTGGCAGATGCGTGCAACTTGGAAATCGTCTACGCCGACAACAACCTCGACGGCGAGACAGCCTTGGAGAACGCCCGCACATTCGTGCTGCAAGACGTGGACGGAGTGATCGAATTCCAGATCGACGCCGGCATTGAAGCTGCGCTGTGCGAGGAGTTGCGGTCAGAGAAGCCGGATCTTCCGGTCATCGCAATCGATATTGCCCACCCGTCGTGTGCTCTGTTCTTCGGCGCAGACAACGGCTACGCGGGCGAGTTGGCCGGCGAGGCTCTTGGCCAATGGGCCCAGGAGAATTGGAACTGCGAGGTAGACCTGATTGTCACCATGGAATCGTTCGTGGTGGGCCAGGTGAATATCGATCGGGCCAACGGCATGGTCCGCGGCATCTCCAATGTGTGTTCCGATCTGGCCTACGGCGATTTCGAGAACTGGGCTCCCGAGGTGTCTGACTCAATCGTTACTCGCATCAACGGCGGCGGCACCACCGACGGCGCCTTCCCGCTGGTGCTGGACACCTTCACGGCAAATTCCAGCGCCCGCATTCTGGTGGTGAGCCTCAACGACGACATGGGCTTGGCCGCGCTGGCCGCGTCCAATGAGCTGGGTATCGCCGACAATGTGGCCATCGCCAGCCAGGGTGCAGATGCAACCATCCACGAGGAGATCCGCGATAACCCGAATTACATCGGCTCTACCGGATACTTCCCGGAGTCCTACGGCACGTATGTGGTGCCCGCCATCATCAAGATGATCAACGGCATCTCGGTGCCAGATCCGCTCTTTGTTGATCACGTTCTGATCAGCGCAGACAACATCGACGAGTTCTACCCGGCCGGCTGATGCAGCAGGGGTGAGCACCCGAAGTTGCTGACAAGCCGATGAGCACAACCGAAACTGATTACCCGCAAGCCGGGTCTGCGGGAGAGACGCTGGCCCAGCGGGCATCGCGCCTGTTCATCTCGGTGCCTCCGGAAGCAGTCCTGCTCGTGGTGCTATTGGCCATGGGCGGGTGGTTCTGGAACAGCTCCGAAGTGTTCATGACCACCATCAACATGCGCAACGTGCTGTTGTCGGTGTCGGTTTTGGGCATCTTGGCTGCTCCGTCCACGCTGCTGCTGATTTCCGGCAACTTCGACCTGTCTATTGCCTCCAACGCGGCCATGTGCGGTGTGGCCGTGGCCATGGTTGCCGACAACCATTCCACCGCGCTGGCCATCTTTGTCGCGGTTATCGCCGGCCTCTTGGCGGGGGCGCTCAACGGCCTTCTGGTCTCCGGACTGGGGATCGCTTCCATCATCGTCACGCTGGGCACCTTCCAGGCCTATAGGGGGATCGCCCGATTGATGGCCAACGGTCAGACAATCCGGCTTCGGGGTGAGATCGATTTCATCACCGATCGGATAATCGGAATTCCGACCCAAGTAGTGCTGTTCATCATCATCACGGCCATCACCATGTTCATTGTCCGCTACACCCGTTTCGGCCGGGCGGTGTATGCCATCGGGTCCAATCTGGTGGCTGCCCGCTTGGCCGGCATCCGGCAGCGCCCAACGGTGTTCGTGCTGTTTTTGGTGAGCGGGGTGATGGCTGCTTTGGCCGGTTTGATCTTGGCCTCGCAGCTTGATGCTGCATCTCCCAATGCCGCGACCGGTGACGAATTGAAGGTGGTAGCCGCGGTGATTCTCGGTGGTGCCAGCCTCTCAGGGGGTCGGGGGACGATCATCGGAACACTATTGGGAGTGCTGATTCTGGGCGTGCTGCAGAATGGCCTCACCCTGCTGAGCGTGACGTCGTTCTGGCGGGATGTGGCGACCGGCACCGTGCTCATCGCCGCGGTCGGCCTCGACCGCGTGCGGGTCATGCTCGGCGGGCAATAGCTGCGATGGAAGGACAACCCGACCCTGGTCCACTGCGAGTGGCCGGGCGCGGCCTGCGCAAGAGCTTCGGGGGAATAGAAGTTCTGCACGGTGTGGACTTGGAGGCGGTAGGGGGCAGGGTTCTCGCCCTCCTGGGAGAGAACGGCGCCGGGAAGTCCACTGCGGTCAAGATCTTGGCGGGCGACTATCGCAGAGACGGCGGCGAGATTCTGGTGAACGGCGAACCGGTGATTATCCGGTCACCCCGCGATGCTTCCGATCTGGGAATCCGGGTGATCTACCAGGAGTTCTCCGATGCCCCCGACCTGACAGTGTCCGAAAACCTCTCACTCGGCAATCTGCCTCGCAATCGCCTAGGCCTGGTGGACTGGGCTGCGATGCGGCGTGACGCTGAGGCCATCCTCGATGAGCTGGGCATAACGCTGGACCCCAAAGCAATCGTCGGGTCGCTGAGGGTGGCCGAGCGCCAAATCCTGGAGATCGCCCGAGCGCTGGCCGGCGACGCCCGGATGCTCATCCTCGATGAGCCCACCTCCGCCTTGACCATCGAGGAGACGCAGACCCTGTTCTCGTTCATCCGGCAATTGAAGGCCCAGGGGGCAGCCGTCATCTACATCACCCACCGCTTGGACGAAGTGGAGGAAATTGCCGACGATGTCTTGGTCTTCCGCGACGGTTATGTGGTTGCTGAGGGCCCGCGCTCGTCATTCACCCGCCATGACATGGCGGAGGCCATGGTGGGGGCGAAGCTGGACGAGACGGTGGCCAGTCTTCATGCCGATCATGCTGAGCCCGGCCAGCCCATGCTGGAACTGAGCGGCGTCACCCTTGAGCCCTTCTTCGAGAATGTGGATTTGACGGTGAGAAGCGGTGAAATCGTTGCGCTTTTCGGCCGGTTGGGATGCGGTTCTATGGAGTTGGCCGAGTCGGTCTTCGGGCTGAAGCGGCTCGATTCGGGAGAGATGACCGTGGCCGGCGTCGAGGGCCAGGTGCGGTCGCCAACTGCTGCCGCCCGGCGAGGGGTGGGATTCGTGCCGGTCGACCGGAAGGAGGAGGGCCTGCTCACCGTGCTGTCCGTGGCGGAGAACCTCAGCGTTGCCTCGTGGTCGCTCCTCACCCGAATGGGCTTGCTGTCGCCCAAGGCTTCATTGAAGGTGTACGAGCGGTGGCAGGACAGGCTCGCCATCCGAGGCACTCGGGGCGCCCGCCAGGTGGTGTCCACGCTGTCGGGAGGCAACCAGCAGAAGGTGGTTCTGGGCCGCTGGCTGGAGCGGGATTCGAAGCTCTTGGTGATGGCTGAGCCCACCAGGGGGGTGGATGTGGGCGCTCGGGCCGAGATTTATCGGGTGCTGCGAGGTTTTGCCGACGAGGGGCTAGCCATCCTGGTTGTGTCGTCGGACATCGAAGAGGTGCTGCGAATTTCCGACCGCATCATGGTCATGTCCAGGGGTGTGGTCGTTGCTGAGCATCCGGCGGGAGGAGTGGATCGGGCCCAGTTGGTGCGAGAGGCTGCCGCCAGCCACTACGAGGCCGCCGCGACGGGGGGATGACAGGACCAGGCCGGGTCGCGGTTGGCCAATTTCTGCTGGAGGCCAACACATTTACGCCACTTCGGTCAGAGCTTGACATCTTCGCGGCTGCCGGCCTTCTGGAGGGGCCTGGGCTCATTCGGGAGGGATTGCCCGATGATGAGTTGGCGGTGGCCTGGGATGGACTGGTCGCCCGCGGGTTTACGCCGGTTCCCACCGTGCGAGCATGGGCCGGGGCCGGGCCTCCACTGACCACAGCGGCCTTTGAGCAGATCATGTCGGCCATCGTCGAGCCGATGGAGCCTTCGCTGGCCGGCGTGCTGCTCTCGCTGCACGGCGCATCAGCAGCCGAGGGGGTGGACGATCCAGAGGGTGTGATCTTGGAGGAAGTCCGTCGTCGAATCGGTGGCGGTGTACCGATGGCCGTGACACTGGACTGCCACGCCGGCCTCACCGCCCGAATGCTCGAGAACGTCGACATCATCACCGGCTATCGCACCGTCCCCCATGTGGATTTGGCCCGCACTGGAGCCCAAGCTGCCCGGCTGTTGGCTGATGCCATCGACGGTCTCATACGCCCGGTGGTTAAGCATGCGGCCATTCCCATGCTTGCTCCGGCTGACCGTCAGAACAACGATCTTGAGCCCTTCCGGTCTCTCATGGGGGGTTGTACCGTCGCCGAGCAGCAACCCGGTGTGCTGGCCACTGCCTTTTTCCCCTCCCATCCTTGGCGTGACGTACCTGAATTGGGGTGGAGTACCTGTTGTACTGCCGATGGAGACCCCGAGTTGGCCGATGAGACAGCGTCAGGTCTGGCGGCGGCAGTCTGGGCGGCCCGAGAGGAGATGATCGGGGGTCGCCGGCCTCCATTGGACAAGGCATTGGCCGAGGCGCTGGATGGGACCCCGCCGTTTGTGCTGGCCGATGCCGGGGACAGCCCCAGCGGGGGTTCGCCGGGGGATTCCACTGAACTGCTGCGTGCCGCCAGCCATATGAAGGACCGAGCCATTTGGCTTACCGTGCGGGATCCGGAGGCCGCCTCCGCGGCTGCGACCGCTGGCGTGGGCGCGACCGTAAGTGTGAGCTTGGGCCGCGGGGGAGCAGGAGAATACAACCAGGCCACCCGGCTGGAAGCTGAGGTACTGGCCGTTCCCGAAGGGACCTTCGCCTATACCGGGTCGCTGGCCATGGGCAAGACCGGTGATCTCGGGACCGCTGTATTGTTGGCCGCGGGGGAAATGCGGGTGGTTGTCCACAGCCAGACGGTCATGGTGATCGATCCCGCCCCCTATGTGGCTGCTGGATTGGACCCGGCCCAAGCGGAGGTCTTGCAAGCCAAATCGCACGTCAGCTATCGAGAGGGTTTCGCCCCGATCACCACCAGAAGCGTGGTCGCCAACACCGGCGGGCCCACTGCGGCCGATTTGACGTTGCTGGAGTACCGGCGAAGGCCTGTTCCCATGTTCCCGTTCGAGTCCGACGTCCGCTTCTGACCCCGCCCTCGACCGGCCAAATCACCCCATAGACCAGCCGCCGCAGATATCGATGGTCGCGCCGTTGACGAAGCTGGCTTGGTCGCTGGCCAAAAAGGCCACCACCTCGCCCACATCGCGGCCCTCGCCCATCCGGCCGACCGGGATCTGGGATAGCACTCGCTCGAGCAGGTCGGGGTCTCGCTCGATCTGCATTTGAGCCATCGGCGTGTTGATGCCACCGGGAAGTACCACATTGACCGTGATGCCTTGCGGTCCGTAGTGGCGGGCCAGCGACTTGGTGAAGGCGACTAGCCCGGCTTTGGAAGCGGCGTAGGCCGCCGCGTGAGATATCGCGCCAGTGCGGGCAGCCACGCTGGCCACGTTGACAATCCGACCCCATCCCTTTGCCCCCATCGACCCGATCAATCCCTGGGCCAACAGGAACGGACCTCGCAGATTGACGGCGATCGTCTCGTCGAACTGCTCCAACGTCAGTGATTCGAAGGGCACTTCATGTAGGACGGCGGCGTTGTTCACTAGCACATCCACAGGCGGAAGGACGTCAATTAGCTCGGCGCAGGCCTTGGGATCGCCGAGGTCGACAATGTGGGTCGAAAGGAAGGGCCCCTGGTTGTGCTCGACGATGTCGACTCCGACGACTTGGTGGCCTGAACGGCTCAGTGCGTTGGCACAAGCCAAGCCGATTCCCCGGGCCGATCCCGTGATCAGCGCGATACGGGTTTCGCTCATCCTGCCTCCTGATCTTCAAACCTGTTCCCAGTCTCTGGAGGATGGGCTGGAAACGTTTCGAGTAAGGTAGCGGGCCAAGCAATTTCAGGAAAGGACCAAGCATGGCTGAGCGGCTTGACTTCGTCGATACCCATGTCCACTTTTGGGAGCGACCGCATCCGAAGCTCCAATGGGCGTGGTTGGCTCCCGATGCCGTGCATCCGCTCTTGGGTGAGATCAAGCCGCTTAAAGAACTAACCAACTATGTGGCCGATGACTTGCGGACCGACACCGCTGACCTGAACGTCAACAAGATCATCCACGTCCAGGCCGCTATTGGCTCCGACGACCCGGTGGACGAGACGGAGTGGTTGCAGGAGATGGCCGATGCCACCGGATGGCCGACCGGTATCACTGGAGATGCCCGGCTTCAGCACGCCGATGTGGAGGGCGTGTTGGAGCGCCACTGTGAGTTCCCGATCATGAGGGGCTTACGCGACTTCGCGGAAGGCGACTATTTGACAGACCCGGCTTTCCATCAGGGCTATGCCCTGTTGGAGAAGTACAACTTGGTCTACGACCTCGACGTGACCTGGGAAGACATGGGCAAGGCGGCCGATCTGGCCCGCAAGTTCCCGAACATCATCTTGATCTGTGACCACGCCGGCTTCCCCCACGAGCGCAATGACGAGTTCCTGGCCAATTGGCGGAAGGGGGTCGCGGCACTGGCTGAAGCTGACAATGCGGTAGTAAAGATCTCAGGTTTGGGTATGGGGGACCAGATGGCCGGGGGCAACTGGACTATCGACAGCATTAGGCCGTATGTACACGGCTGCATCGAGGCATTCGGAGTGGAGCGGTCGTTTTTTGGCAGCAACTGGCCAGTAGATCGGATGTACTCCACGTACCAAGTCATGCTCGATGCCTATGTGGAGTTGGTGGCCGACTTTTCCCACGACGAGCAGGTGGCGCTGTTCTCGGGCAACGCGGAGCGCATCTACCGGATTTAAGCGATTCTGGAGCAGGAGCCTTCGAACTCAGCCGGCCGCGCCGCTATTTGTCGTCGCGGTGGTGCTCGACGTAGTCCCAATCCAGTTCCAACCCCCATCCCGGCTCTGATGGAACGGTGTACATGCCGTTGACAATGGGGGGGCGGTTGGCGATCAAGTCCCAAAACAGGGGATCGCGGGTGGGGTGAAACACCTCCACATAAGTTCCATGGGGTACCGAGGCCAGCATGTGGGCGGCGATCTGGGCCTCCTCGTGATGGCCCATCTCTACCCCGTAGACCTGGGCCATGCCTGCCACGCGGCGCCATTCGGTGGGTCCGCCTCCCCATGAGGCGTCGTAGTTGCACACGTCGATGGCTCCGGAGCTGATCAGCTCGCCAACACCCTTGCGGTTGAACTCGCTTTGACCGGCGGCTACCGGCACCCCTGCCATGAACCTCACATCGCGCATCCCTCTGGCATCGTTGTACCAGCGCACCGGTTCTTCGAACCATCGGATGTATTCGGCTCCCGCCAGGCGCACGAACTCCACTGCCTCGGCCACGGAATACCCCTGATTGGCGTCCACCGTGAACACGAAGTCGTCGCCAGCCGCGGCTTGGGCCACCTTGAAGCGATGGGCATCTTCGGCAGGGGAGAGGCCCCCGATCTTGAGCTTGCAGCCGCACAGACCCATATCGCGGTAGTCCTGCATCTCCGCAGCCAGTTGGGTGTCGGTCTTGCCGTAGTAGCCGCCGATGGCCATGATCGGCAGCTCGCGTCGATAACCACCCCAGAGCTCGCTGACGGACAAGCCGGCTACTTTGCCGACAAGGTCCCACAGGGCGGAGTCAACTGCAGCGATGGCCATCACCACCAGCTTGCGGTTGCGGAGGATGTCGTAGGTGGGCGGCAGCATCGCCTCCCAGCACTGCTCCACCATGAGGGGATCGCGGCCCATAATGAGCGGCTGAAGCTCGTCGAGAATGATTCGGGCGATCTCGTGTTGGGTGTCGGGCTCGTCGCCGTTGTACGCCTCGCCCACCGCGCCGTCATCGGTGAAGACGCGGGTGATCAGCGTGGCCCGTTCCGACATGGAGTACTTCGATCCCCGGAAAGTCTCTGCCAGCGGAACCACGATGGGGATGACCTCGATGTGCTTGATTTTCACGGCCTCGGCCACCTCTTCGTCACTTGGCTGAAACAGTACTGGTAACGTTTTCAGTAGACCAACCTGCCTATGATTTCAGGCTTGAGCGTCCGCCGCCGACAAGGGAGTGGCGCATGGAACACGAATACGTCGCGATGAAGGGCGCCACCATGAAGGAGGTGGCGGCCCATGCCGGCGTGGCCTTGTCCTCAGTGTCGCGAGTGCTCAACAACCACCCGGATGTCAGCGAGGCCATGAAGCGGCAAGTGCACGATGCCATCGCCGCCGTCGGCTACGAGCCCAACCTCTTGGCCTCCAGTTTGCGACGGGGATCCACCAAGACGGTGGGGTTCATCGCCAGCGACATCTCTAACCCGCTCTTCGCCGAGATCGTCCTCGGGGCGGAGCGCCGACTGGATGAAGCGGGCTATTCCATGGTCCTCACCAACTCTGAGGGCAATCCCGAGCGCGATGAGACCATGATCCGCCTCTTGAGGCGTCGGCGCATCGACGGGCTCATCTTGTCGGTGGCCGACGAGGACAGGCCGGGGACGATAGCCGAGCTGTCCAAGCTAGCTGAGCCGGTGGTACTCATCGATCGCGAGGTCAGCGGCTTCCACACCGCTTCGGCGGTATTCACTGATCATTCCGGCGGTATGCGGGCAGCCAGCGAGCACCTGCTTAGCCTGGGACATCGTCGAATTGCGTTGATTTCAGGGGCTCGCAGCTTGCGCCCAGTCCGCGAGCGGCTGAAGGGCTTCGAGGCGGCCTTTCAGACTCGGAGCCTTCAAGTTCCCGAAGACCTTCTTCGCTTCGGTAGTTTCTCAGCGCCGTTCGGCCAGCAGGCCACCGCCGAACTACTGGCGCTGGATGATCCGCCCACCGCGATCATCTCTGGCGGCAATCTCTTGCTCACGGGGGTGCTGCGAGCCCTGCAAGCGGGCCAACGGTCGGTAGGCAGGGATATCTCGTTGATCTCCTGTGACGACGTCCCACTGGCTGAGCTCCACACACCTCCCATATCCGTCGTCGACCGAGACGCGGTGCAGATGGGCGAGGCCGCCGCCAGTTTGCTGCTCGAGCTTCTGGCTGGCGGGGATCGTCCCCGGGTGGCCGAAGTACCCACCCAGTTGCTTCTGAGGGGTTCTACGCAATCGCTGGTCGTCGATTGACGGACTGCTCTTGCTCAGTCGGAGACGATGATGGCTATGGGAGCGCCGATGCTCACCTCGTCGTCCACGGCGACAAGGCGCTCGGCGAGCGTTCCCGACACCGGCGAAGGAACGTCGGAGTCCACCTTGTCGGTCTCGACCCGCAGCAAATCATCCCCGGCGGCCACGGTGTCTCCAACCTCGGCGAGCCACTCCAAAACCACCACTTCTTCAGTGGTATCACCAAGCTTGGGGAGTTTGATCGTGAAGCGCATGGTGGCCAGCGTCAGGGCGCGAGCACGTTGTCGAACATGGCGGCCATCGGGGGTGCCGGGCTGGCCAGGACGGTCTCTACCGCGGCGGCAATGCTCTCGTCGACCAGAGTCTTCACCGCATCCAAATCGTCACCGCTCAACAGCCCCTCGTCTACCAGTTGGCGGCCGTAGTTGACGATCGGGTCCTTCTCGTACCACCGCTCGAACTCGCCTTCCGGCCGGTAGGGCGCGGTGTCGGCTCGGGAGTGGCCCGCATACCGGTACGTCTTCATCTCGATCAGGGTGGGGCCGCCACCGGTTCGGGCTCGCATTAGTGCGGCGGCGACCGCATCAGCCGCATTGTCAGGATCCTGTCCGTCGACGACCTCGCTCGGCATGTTGTAGGCCTGGGCCCGCACCGCGATGTCGTCCACCGGCGTGGTCAGGTCGATGCGGCTGTACTCGCCGTATTGGTTGTTCTCGCAGACGAACACCACCGGCAAATTCCATATGGAGGCCAGGTTGAGCGCCTCGTGAAAAGCTCCGATATTGGTGGAGCCGTCGCCGAACACTGCTAGGGCGGCGTCGTCGGTTCCCCGCACCTGGGCGGTGAGCGCGGCCCCGGCAGCGACCGGGATTCCCGCGCCGACAATGGCGAAGGTAGGCAGCAGCCCGACATCAGGCTCGCAGAGATGCATTGAGCCGCCAATGCCACCGATCGACCCGATTTCTCGGCCCAATATCTCGCCTAGCAGATCGACCGGGGTCAATCCCAGGGCCAAGGCCACACCGTGGCCCCGATAAGTGCAGGTCACGGTGTCGGATACTCGGGCGGCCGCGGCTACACCAACGGCGACCGCCTCCTGGCCGAGGCAAAGATGGGTGGTGCCGTGGACCAGCCCTTCGTCGAACAGGTCTTGGACCTTGTTCTCCAAGGCCCTTATCTCAACCATCCGCTCGTAGCGGGCACGGCGGTCCTCATGCAGGGCTTGGCGCCGTTCCAATCGATTATCGGGCATGCTCATGGGCTTCCTTTCTCTGCCTCCCACCAGGGGGACGGAACCCGACCGGTGTGCAACAGCCCAGTGACTTGTTCGTTGATGTAGTCCGAAGACGGCATGTACCGCTCTTCAAGCTCCTTCCCGAAGGGGACCGGCACGTCGGGGGCGGTGATCCGCAGGGGAGGCGCCTTGAGCTCGCCGAACAGGTCGGCAGCCACAGCAGCAACGATGTCGGCCCCCCATCCGCCGAAGAGCGGATTCTCCTCTACCGTCACCAATCGCCCGGTGCGGGCCACCGACTCGTAGACCGTGTCACGGTCCCAGGGTTGGAGGCTTTGGAGATCAATGACGTCGGCAGACCACGAGGCCGCGGCTTCAGCTTGCGCGGTGGTGCCCACGGTGGACCCCAGCGCCACAATCGTGGCGTCATCGCCGTCGACCACCTGTCGAGCTATTCCCAGGGGAATTACGCCCTCGGGTCCGGTAGTAACATCCTCGCGTTGGGCGTACAGCCGCCGAGGCTCGAGCACCACGATGGGGTTGTCGTCTCGGATGGCGGCCCGCATGAGCCCGTAGGCGCTGGCTGGGCCCGAGGCCACTGCCAGCTTGAGACCGGGCGTGCCCATCACCCAGCTCTCCAGCGTCTGTGAATGCTGGGTGCCGAATCCCAATCCGGCGCCTACCGAAGCCCGGATGGTGAGCGGGACGGTGACCCGCCCGCCCGACAGGTAATGGAACTTGGCTCCTTCGGTAGACAGCTGGTCCAGTGCGACGCCTAGGAACTCCACGAACATGATCTCGACCACCGGCCTCAGGCCCGTGGCGGCCGCGCCTACCGCTGCGCCCAGAAAACCCATCTCGGAGATGGGGGTGTCTCGGACCCGAAGCGGTCCGAACTCGTCCAGCAAACCGGCTGAAGTCTTGAACGGCCCCTCGGCCACCGCCACGTCTTCACCCAAGACGATCACGTCGGGATCAGCCCGCATTTCGTCGGCGATGGCCGCCGAAATGGCCTGGTTCATTCTCATCCTGGGCACGGAATCCTCCTTGGTTGGCAGTTGGCCGACAACCAGTCAACCGATAGGGCAACGATCTCGTCCTCCGACCAATGGGGAGAGGTGTCAGCCACCTCCACGCAGGCCAGACCATCGAATCCGGCCTGGTCAAGTATTGCCAGAGTGCGGGGTAGATCTAGATCACCCTGGCCGAGGGGGACGCCAGGCCATTGCCCACCGGGCTGGTCTGGCGTGGAATTCGCCAAGTCGATGTCTTTGACGTGGGCCATCTTGACGTGGGGTGCCAGCACTTCGGCTGCGGCGATCAGATCCTCGCCGATGCGCACCACATTGGCGGTATCGAACACCACACCTAATCGGGGAGAGTCGATCTTGGCGACCACCTGGCTGAGAGCGCCTACTGTCAGGTCGCAGTGGGTTTCGATGGCGACGTCGAGCCCGTGATGGTCGGCCTGGCGGACGATGCGGTCGATGAGCGGGACCACTCGGCGGATGACCTCAGCCTCGTCCTCTGCGCCGAAGTGGATGACAGTGCCGATCACTATGCGCAGCAACTCGCAGTCGAGTCGAGCCGCGACATCGGCTGCGTGAAGCGCGTCGGCGAAGCACGAGGGGTCATTCCCCATGGCCAGGCCGTCGGGATGCCCCCAGGCCAACACCCTGTCCAGGCCAGCCTTGTCGAGTTTTTGCCTCAGCGAGTCGACAGCGCGATCTGACGAAAGGTCCAAGTAGCAGGTCTCCAGAGACACGCCGTCGACGCCCAACTCGACGCAGCGGTTCAGGAAGTCTTCGGTGGCCCAGGGTTCTTCGACCGGCAGTTCCGAGGATCGCAGTTCGCCGAAGAACCGGTGGTACGAGTAGCTGTCTACGCCGATTCGCACGCTGGCCTCAGCCGCCGATTCGAATCGCAGCACCAGCCTGGGCGCTGCGAACCGCGGCGTCCACCACCTCCACAGTGCGGGCACCGAGATCGGCAGTTGAGCGGTTGGGGACGTCTCGGCCCAGGGTGAGGTCGATCAGGGTGTTCGGCGGCCCCACACACTGGTAGAGGCCGGCATGGCGAGGCAGATCGACTTTGAGGTCGAGCCCGTCTTCTCGGTAGAGCCATAGAAAGTCTCGCTCCAAGTCGGCAATCAGCTGCCCTTCCGATCCGAAGACGCGGACTTGGAGCTGGTGACGGGACCACGGCTCGTCGGGGTCGTCGATGGCGTTGGCCATTCCCGGACAGCTTGCTCCGCTTATCGAACCGGTTGCGCCCGACTGATACTGCACCGAGATGGCGTCATGCATGTCTACCCGGGCGCTCAGGTTGTTCATGAACGCGAATACCTGGTGGGCCCGATCGCCGGTCAGCCACATGGCCAACCCCATGGCGTGTGAGATCTGAGCGGGGGCATACCCGCCTCCTGACACTCCCGGATCGGTCCAAGTGTCGGCTTCAGGAGCAAAGCCCTCAGCCGATCCCTCGTAGCCGCCACCGCCGGTTGAGGTAAGGAGCTCGCGGGTTCCCGAAGCCATCGCCACCATGATGTGTTCGACTTGGCCCACGCCGCCCTCGGAGTCCATCAAACGTTTGGCCTCGATCCCCAGCGGTCCGTAGTTCCAGCCGAATGACAGGAGCAGGTGGCGGCCCAAGCGCTCGGCAGTGTGGTGCAGGTCCCAGGCATCGTCGGGATCGACGGTGAAAGGCTTCTCGCAGAGCACGTTGGCTCCAGACTCCATGGCTGCCTTGGCGTGCTCATGGTGCAGGCCCGACGGGCTGGCCACTACGACTGCGTCGAGCCCTTGGTCCAAAGCGTCTCGGTAGTCCTCGCTGACATGGGCGAATCCGAACCGCTCCCCGATGGCTTCCAACGCCTCACGTCCCTTGCGTACGGCGGAGATCAGCTCGACATCGTCTCTCTCGGCCAAGACAGGTATGTGGTTGCTGACTGCCCACGACCCTGCACCGATGACTCCCACACGGACCTTTCTGCTGGTCGCCACGGTCGTCCTCCCTCTGTACCGGTAACGTTTCCAAGCGTAGAAGGCGAGCAAGGAGCGGGCAAAGTGGTCACCAGTACGGCGACACAGGGAAAAGGGGTGGCTGGGAGGACGGCCGCGGTCACCGGGGCAGCCCAGGGCATCGGGCGGGCGGTGGCCGAATGCCTACTGGACGGTGGCGCCCGAGTGGCTCTGCTCGATGTCCAGGCACCAACTGATGAAGCGGACCTAAATCAGTCCGACAACACGATGTTTGTGTTGTGTGACGTGACCGATGAGCGGTCAGTCGACCATGCGGTTGGGCAAATTGAAGCGGTGTGGGACGGGGTTGACATCCTGGTCAACAATGCGGGGATCTTCGCCATTGAGTCGCTGGAGCAAACCACGCTGGAGGGGTGGAACCGCATGCTCGCGGTCAACTTAACCGGGAGCTTCCTGTGCAGCCGACGGGTGTTGCCCGGGATGCGCGAAAGAGGTTGGGGCCGGATCATCTCCATGGGGTCGAGCGCGGGCAAGACAGGTGGGTCGAAAAACACCGCGGCCTACGGCGCGGCCAAAGCGGGTGTCATGGCGCTAGCCAAGGCCATCGCCACCGAATATGCCCCGTGGGGGATCACGTCGAACGCCATGGCTCCGGCACTCATTGAAACCGACATGGTCGCGGGAATAGCCGATCTGGCTGATCGCATCCCGGTGGGGCGCCTCGGCCAACCGACCGATGTCGCGCATGCCGTGCGGTTCCTGGCCAGTGAAGAGGCCGGTTACATCACCGGTGAGGTGATGGATGTCAACGGAGGGTTCCTGATCGATTGACGCTCATGAAGAGGCGCGGGTTCGTCCGGATCTGCTGGCAACGTTTCCCGGTGGGCGATAGCTTGCCTGGCCATGGAACGCGCTTGCTTCACATTCGAGATCTACCCAGACGCCGCCGACGAGTACAAAAAGCGCCACGACGAGATCTGGCCGGAGCTCGTGGAGGCCATTCAAGAGGCTGGGCTGAAGAACTACTCCCTGTTCCGTCGGGGCACTCAGGTCATTGCCTATGTGGAATGCCACCCAGACGTGGAGACGGCGTTCGGCAACATCGGAGAAACCGAGGTAAATGGCCGTTGGGCGACGTGGTTCGAGGATGTGATCGTCAGCCTGGCCGATGATGAGGGCAACCTGTACTGGGCCGACGAGGTGTGGCACCTGGATTGAGCAACCTGAGCTGGCAGCGACGGCAAACTGTGCTGCTCAGAGGGTGTCGGAGATCAGCTCCACGCAGGCGTCCACCAGAATCTGCTCGCTCTCGGGTGCGATCTGCTCGACGAGGCCGTACGAGTGATGGGCGTAGTCGCACTCGTAGCCGCCATCGGGATACTCCGCAGCGGTGGGCAAGTAGGAGAGCACACCGTTGGTGTAGCCCGCGAACAGTGTGGTGGTGGCATCGGAGCGCCGCTTGACCTCGATGGCCAATTCTGAGAATGCCTCGCCGGGCATGGTGGCAATAACCGTGTCCCCAATCCGCACGGCCTGAACGAACGCTGGCACCTGCGACGCGAATTCGCCTCGGCGCATCTGCTCGATGGCGTCTTCAGCCCAATTGAGGTGGTACTCAACGGGGTTGAGCGTGACTTGGTCGGCGCCGGATGCCTGAATCCGATTCACTTCTTCTTGATAGCCGTCCCGCTCGGCCTCGAGTTGGGCCAGGGTGGGGAGAGGCTTGAGCGGGAGCTGCACAGTACGGCCACAGGCAACCAGCGCCTGCGGAGGCTGGGGATCGACCGCAACCTGTCGATGCAGCACGATTGGGGTGACCGAGCCGTAGTCGATGCGCTCGATACAGAGTTCGGTGGGTGTGAGCTGGTCGAGGACGTGCAGCACCTCCACCCCTAGCTTGCGTCCGAATGCCACTTCGGGGCCGGTGTGGTCGAAGAACCCTTCGAGGGGGAGAATGTTTCCGCAGGCTCCTTGTAGGAACAGGCATGTAGCGCCGGTCACCTCTTCGACCAGGTCACGCATTGGGCCGGGATAATCGGGATTCACCCCGGCGTCTTCCGGGCCGACCACCACCGGGTGGCAGGCATAGCTGACCAGCACGGCCAGCGTCGATCCGTCCAAACGGTCGATGCGCAGCACTCCGACATCGCGGTCCACGGCCTTGTCGGGGTTCCACCCCAAGATCACCCGCCCTTCAGCGTTCTTCTCCCGCCGGTTTACCGCCAGATCCAAGGTTCCCACCCCGCCCGCGGCTCGGACCGGTTCTAACCGAGCCACGGCTTGGGCGGCGACTTCCTTGAGGTGTCGGGGAAAGGCATCGATGAAGGCCAACTCGTTGTCCGACCGCGCACGCTGCTGCCCTCCGATCTTCACCCCCAGGGCATCGGTCATCGGGCCGGCATGGGTGTGGCTCACCCCGATCATTACGTGATCGGGAGAGGTGTCGATGGCGGCACCGATGTCTGCTCGCAGGCGGTCGGCATGGCGGGGGGTCAGGAAGGGTACATCGGCTGCCAGGATGGCCACCCGGGTCGGGCCCGAATCGAGAACCAACGCGGTGGCGGTAAGCGGGGCTCGAATTTCTGAGGCTGGTTCCACCCGTCGCGAGTAGCCCACTACATCAATGGGAACCGCTGGGGTGATATCAACACGGGAGACCCCGGCACGAAGCATGGGGGCATTGTGCCAGAATCGTTTCCAGCGTGTTGGAAAGAGAGAGGCGAAAGGGATGACTCCCTTGAAGATCGGTCAATTATCTGTGTATTTCGGCCTATTCGATGAGGCCATGCCCGCCGGGTTCCGCCAGACCCGCCGAGAATATGCCGCCGCGGTGGGCGACATGCTGGCGGCTCACGGCGAAGTGGTTGCTCCCGGCTTGGTGGACGACCTGGACAGCGCCGCCGAGGCGAATGAGGTGTTCATCAAAGAAGGCGTGGACGTGGTGGTGTTTGCTCCCACCATGGCGGCGCCTCCCGGGTGGGCGGAGCGGGCATTGGACGGTTTGGATGCACCGGTTGTAGTGCTCGGGGCCCAAGAAAGCGGGACGGTGCCCGACGACTACGACACCGAGGCGGCTACTGCTCGCAGCCTGCCAGTGGGACTGGTCATGTTTACCAACGTGCTTGTTCGGCGGCAGCGGTCGTTCACCGCGGTGGTCGGCGAGTTGGGGTCGCCGGAAGTGGCAGCGTCGCTGGACCGGGCCATGAGGGCAGCAGCGGCCGTAGCCGGCATTCGGGGCCGGCCCATTGCTCAAGTTGGCGAGGCAATGGGGGGCTATGACGATGTCATGGCCTCTGAAGAGGAACTGGCCTTGTTGGGCGTGCGAACGGTGCCTATTACTGCAGAAGAGCTGACGGAGGCGTTCCAGTCGGTCTCTCCAACCCGGCTAAAGGCAGTTGTCGATGAGGTCCGGGCAGCCGCGGATGCCGAAGCGGTCCCCTCCGAGGTATTGGAACGGTCCTGCCAGTTGAGCGCGGCGTTGGAAGACCTGTGCGACGCCCATCAGGCTTGCGGTGGGACAGTGAACTGCCATGGGCCGGTATTGCGTTGGAACCCGGGAGTGGGAATCACCGCGTGCTTGGGCGTCACTCGGCTCAGCGAGCGGGGCATCCCGTTCTCCTGCACTGGGGATGTCCCCACAGCCATTGCGCTCACGCTGTGCAAGTCGGTGGCTGGGGCTGCGTTGTACTGCGAGCTGTACCAGATGGACTTCGCAGGAGATTGGATCCTGGTGGCAAATGGCGGTGAGGGAGATCCAACGGGTCGCGCCCCGGGGTCGGCGATCCGTCTGCTCCCTGAGGACCACTATTCGGGTGAGCACGGCCCCGGCACCGCCTCGGCATTCGAGCTGGCTGAAGGTCCGGCCACCTTGGTGAGCATGACTCCGGCCGCAGCTGCTAGTGGTGGCTGGTACTTGGTCGTGGCTGAAGGGGAGATCATCGGTGCCCGTCATCGCCAAATGGAGGGACCCAACGGCATGTTCCGGTTTTCTGCCGCACCGGTTGCCGAGGCCTATCAGGCTTGGTGCCAGGCGGGCGCTACCCACCACGCGGCGTTGGTGCCAGGCGCTCGCAGAGATGATTTGGCGTGCGTTGCCGATCTGTTGGGTATAGAGCTGGCCGCGGTATAGAGGCCCAATTGGCCATGGCCTCCTGCCAGGAGGCCCTTCGGGGTCACACCGCGGTGCAGCCCACGTTTGTGAAATTAGCTACCGCAGCCACTGCTGATGCCAAGTGTCCCGGTGAGATAGCACTGTGGTGGTTGACCCCGGAAGCTGCCCACCGAGTCCACGCTTCGGCCACCGAACCGTTGGAGAATCGGAACACGCCTCCCACGGTGGGATTGTCGGGTAGTTCTCGGCCGGTGATCTCCCCCTCGGCCACGACGAAACCGAACCCTGAAGGATGACCCGGTTGAGGGGCGAACCCGACCAGAGAAGCGGGCCCAGCCGGTAATTCGAAATGGGCCCGATATCCAGTGCGCTTATCGGCTGCATACCAGGGGTTAGGTCCCAGCTTCGGAACTCGGTCTTGCGGGCACCAGGCGAGATCGTGCTCCCCCGAGTTGGCCACCGCCACTTCACCAGTCTTGAAATCGATGGCCTCGATCTCGTGGTAGAGGGCCGCACCGGAAAGCTGCTTGGCAACCAACATGGCCACTGCGGTAAGCACATCCCCGGTACACGTCCAAGGGATCCCCCGAGTGGTCTCGCACCCCAGACCAAAACAGGGTGTCAATCCCGGGTCGGTCCCGAAGCGGATCTCCGGAACATGGCAGTTCATCGCTCCGGCGGCGAAATCCCCCTCTTGATCCAGTGCTTCGAGTGCAGCCGCCAGCCGAAGGGTCCTATCGAGGTCATCTTCCGGTCCCGGTTCCATCTCGAATGAGTCGAATACCCGTTGGCGCCAGGAGGATGTCAGGGTGTCGTCGACTGCGGCATAGTGCCGCAAGACATCATCGGGTGTCAGGGACACCACTTCGATCCCCAAAGATCGCCCGAGATCCTTGTCGTCGGCGTCTACGCATCCGTAGCCATCCAGGGGACGGCCAATCCGGGCCAATCGAGCGGTGCGCAGGCGGGTTGCCACAGCTGCGGCCCGAAGTCGGTCGGCTACGTCCGCCGCCGCCGGTTCGTTGCCGGCGGGTGACACCACCAATTCGAATGCTCGTTGGGCGCGGCGGAGCATGTTGGTGATCATCGGGGTGCCCACGGTGGCTCCCAGGGACGTGATGTCACCAGCATTGAAGTCAGGAGGGATGACCGCCGACCGTTGTACCGCCCAGATGACGACCGGTTGGGGGAGATGATCCAGGAGGCCTAATGCATAGGAGGGGGGCACTGCCATCGACTGAAGCACCAATATGGCATCGGGTTCTCGGTCAGCGGCTTCCGACGCACACCGAACGCCCTCTTCGGGGCTGTCTACCAGTCCTTGCCACACAACATCGATCTTCTGTTTCCCGAGCAGGTCGCACGCAGATTGCAGCAGATTCTCGCGGTCATTCCGAAAATCGGCCCCAACGCTTGATTCCCAAAAGTCCCAGTAGGGAACGACGACTGCGGCCCTCGGCGCGGCCTTATGGCGGTAGCCAGGCTCGCCCTGGATCGGTATAGTCATTGCTGGAAACGTTACCAAGAAGAAGGAAACGGCAGATGCCACAGACCAGGATCGAGTTCTCCGAGGTGTTGGGGCGACGGGTCCGCCTGGGCTCTTGGGAAGACCAGAAGATCTCGACCTACCGAAAGATCATGGAGAGCATTGACCAGGGAGATTGGGAGTCCGCGGCCGATCTTGCCGACTACTTCACCGACGAGGCCAACGTCTGTTTCACCCTCTACCGCCAATGGGTCAATGACCTTCGCGGGTTCTTGCGGGAAAGTGGTGCTTCAGCTGAAGAGGTGGCCTCTATTGATGCCGATGTTCAGTCCAAGCTCACCTGCCCTGACGGACGGGAGTGGAACGCCCATCGCCATTGGGACCAGTACCGAGATGAGCAGCGGCGGCTGTTGGCCAGCATCTACCGGGAGGAGGCCGAGCAAGCCCGACAGCACTTGGCGGCCATGAAGGAGACATGGCGCCAGACCCACGACCGCGATGTGGACCACACCTATGGGCTTATGTCAGCCATCCAGGAACGCCACGGTGCCCAAGGCATCGCCGATATGTACCAGCGGGTGCTGGTGCCGCTTTTCTCGTGGCGGTACAACAAGTTCGATATCGACCAGCACCCCTGGGACGAGGCGTTGGAGACGCTGATGCTGGTGGCCTGTGAGGCCATGAGGGGTCATTTGGTGGGTCCGGAGCGGACCGGTGATTTCGAGTTGATCGAGGCCGACGACCGATTCATCCTGCGGTTCGACCCATGCGGGTCGGGTCAGCGGATTATCCGCGGCGACTGGATCGAAGACACTCCCGCCCGGATTGAGCCCCCCTATAACTGGGATGTGGCCAAAGAGGAAGCTTCTTGGAACCATTTCACAAAGGGGGTCTGCTTGTACTGTGCCCACTGCATCGTGCTGATGGAAGAACTGCCCATCGACCGGTTCGGCTATCCGGTGCGAGTGATCGACCCGCCGGTGTATCCCGATACCGACCGGGATCCCGAGGTGCGCCAAAAGTGTCAATGGCAAATGTTCAAGGACCCCACCACCGTGCCTGAGGAGTATTACATCCGGGTCGGCCGGAAGAAGCCCAAGGAGTTCGGGTCGAGCCACTTTGACGCTCCCGAACTGCCCGACGCCGGAGCGCTCGGGCTTCCTGGCACAGGTTGACCCTCAATGAAGGCGGCGGTGTTACGCGGCTATGGAGAGCCGCTGGAGCTGATCGAGCGTGAGCCGCTTGTGCCCGGCCCGGGCCAAGTGGTGGTTGAGGTCAAGGCCTGCGGTGTCTGCGGCAGCGACGTGTTCCTTCGCAAGGGAGGGTTCGACTCCGTGTTGCCGATTGTGCCCGGTCACGAGGTATCCGGTGTGGTGGCTCGTATCGGCCCCGACGTGGAGGGTCTACGGGTTGGCGATCCAGTAGCCGCGTACTACATAGAGCACTGCGGGCAATGCCCCCTGTGCGTCCAGGGACGGGTGAACATGTGCTTGTCGGTGCGGCGCATGGGGGTGGAGTTCGATGGGGCTTTTGCCGACGAAGTGCTGATACCGGCGCGCAACGCCATACCAGTAGAGCCCGGTGACGATCTTTCCGCGGTAGCGGTGCTGACCGACGCGGTTGCCACTCCATACCATGCGCTGGTCCGCGTGGTCGGAGTTGAGCCGGGGATGACGGTTGTTGTACTGGGGGTGGGGGGGATCGGCTCAAACGCGGTGCAGTTGGCCGCCCACTTTGGCTGCGACGTGGTCGCGGTAAGCCGTTCGCCGGGCAAGCTGGCCTTGGCCGAACAACTCGGCGCACGGGCTGTGGTTTCAGCCGCAGATGGCGAGAGCAAGATGCTCGATGGAATCAGACAGGCCTGCGGCCCAGCCGGACCCCAGGTAGTGGTTCAGACAGTGGGATCAGCGGAGGTCGACTCCCAGGCGCTAGAAGCGGTGGGCACAGGGGGCAGGGTGTTGCTCATCGGGGCCAGCATGGAGCCGTTCTCCATTCGCGCGGTCGATCTCATCTGGAAGGAGGCGTCCGTCCACGGTTCGCGGGGCTTTGTGCCCGATGACATTCGCGAGGTCTTGGCTCTCTACCGGGACGGTGCGGTGCGTGTCGACCACTTGCTGGGCAGGCAGCGACCGCTTCAGGAGGCAAACCAGGCCCTCGATGATCTTGAAGCTGGCAAAGTGCTGCGATCGGTGTTGATTCCCTAGTAATCCGTCTGCGAATTGACTACGACACGAGCAGGTGCTTGTGCGACATACCACTAGGCTCCGGCAATGACCCCACAGGAAATCTTGGACTTGGCTCGCGAACATGCCGCGGCCGAAGCAGAGAACGATGCCGAGCGAACCCTGGCCACGCTGGTGGACGAACCCACCTATGAGTTCTGGCCCATGGGTAAGGGATTCACCGGTGGTGATCTGGCCCGCACCTTCTACCTGGAGCAATATCCGAAGTTCGCCCAGCGGGTCACGAACTACGGGGTGCTGGGGGAGTGGACCAATGATCAATGCGCCATTCAGGAGTACTGGATTGAGCTCGACGGCCAGACCCGCCACATGGTCATGTCCATGATGCCTGCCGAAGGCGATCTGCTAGCTGGGGAGAAGCTGTACTGCGACGACGCCTTTGTCGAAGCACTACTTGGGCCTCTCTGCGTGCATCTGAACCCGCTCTGAGCCCGCTCTCGTCGGTCTTATTCCAGCAGGTGTTTCTGCACCTTGCCTAAGGCGTTGCGGGGCAGTTCGTCGACGAGGTGCAGCAGCCGGGGGTGCTTGAAGTCGGCGCACTCTCCTTCTAGGTAAGAACGCAGCTCATCCAGCTTGGGAGTTCTGCCGGTGGTAGGCACCACCCAGGCGGTGACCAACTCGCCCCACTCCTCATCGGGGGTCCCGGCAATGGCCACGTCGTCGATGTCGGGATGGGTGCGCAGCGCATCCTCCACTTCCCGGGGGTATACGTTCAGCCCGCCGGAGATCACCAGTTCTTTGGCCCGGCCCCGCAACCGCAGATAGCCATCCTCGTCGAGTTCGCCCAAATCGCCGGTGCGGAACCACCCGTCCTCGTCGAATGCCTCCTCCGTGGCTTCGGGACGACGCCAATAGCCGGCGAACACATTCGGCCCCCGTACCAGTACCTCGTCGGTCTCGGGAGCCAGGCGAAGTTCTACACCGGGCAATGGGAATCCCACTGTGCCCCCCCGCCGTTCGGCGTCGTAGGGGTTGGACACCAACATGATGGTTTCGGTCATGCCGTAACGCTCCAAAACCCGCACCCCGGCGGCCTCTTCCAGACGGCGGTGCAGATCAGCGGACAGTGGAGCGGAGCCGGCCACGCACAGCCGTAGCCGGGACAGCTCTGCAACCCGGTCTGATTGGGCGAGCCGGGTGTACATGGTGGGCACACCGAAGAAAAGGGTGACGTCGTGGGCGTTGGCCGCGTCCAGGACGGCCTCGGGAGAGAATCCGTTGAGCAACACCGCAGAGGCGCCTGTCAACAGCGTGCCGTGCAACCCGACACCCAGGCCGTGCATGTGGAACAGGGGCAAGGCCAGCACCAGGCGATCCTCCGGCTCCCACCGCCAGGCAATGCGGACCGACTCAGCCCCGGCCAGCAAGTTCCCGTGGGTTAGCACCGCCCCCTTGGGCACACCGGTGGTGCCCGAGGTGTAGCCCAACAGCGCAGGGTCGCGGCTGTCCATCTGGTCGAGGCTGGGGGCGGCTGCGTCGTCGAGGTCCAGCCGGGGCGAGACCACGGTCATCTCGGGAGCCAGTTCGGCCAGCCATCGCACCCACTCGGGGTTGTCCACCACCGCGGCCCGAGGGTCGGCGTCGCCCACGATGTGGGCCAGCTCAGCTCGTTGGTAAGCCCCGTTCACCGGTACCACGATGAGGCCAAGCCGCAAGGCCGCCACATGGGCTACCACAAGGTCCACCGAAGCAGCCGCCGAGAGGATGATGCGGTCGCCCTTGCGCAGACCCGCGCCGTAGAGCCGTCCGGCCGCGGCAGCCGTGCGTCGAGCCAGGTCGCCCCTGGTGACCCAGCCGCAACTGGCGTCCCACAGGGTCGGCTTTGACGGCTCGACAGCCCAACGTTTGGTCCACGCTGCCGGCAGGCTGATGTCGTCTAGCAGGTCCACTTCATCGGGTTCTGCGCCGGCAGGAAAGTGGACAGCATCGGCTCGGGAGGTGGTCACTGCTCACGATATTGTCACTCTCCGTGCCCCTAAATCTGGCCACGGCCTGGGAGGCGGCTGCGGAGGTAGTACCGGATGCGGATGCGGTGGTGTGTCATTCGGTCAGCCGAACCTGGCGCGAGTTCGAAGACCGAGCCGCTCGACTGGCTGCTGCCATGGGAGAATTCGGCATTGGGGTAGGCGACAACGTCGGTCTGTATCTGTACAACGGCAACCCCTATAGCGAGATCACGTTTGGGGCGTTCAAGGCCCGGGTCGCCCCTTGCAACGTGAACTACCGCTATCTGGCCAGCGAGTTGCGCCACCTGTTGGAAGACGCCGATGCCAAGGCAGTGTTCTTCTCTCCTGAACTAGCTGAGCGGGTGGATGAAGCCCGGGGTGAGCTGCCCCTGCTCAGGGCAGCCATCCAGGTGGGCGAGCCCGGGGACCCAGTGCCCGACTGGGCGCTGGACTACGAGCAACTGGTTGTCGATCACGACCCGGCACCGCCCATCGACCGCAGTCCCGACGACCTGTGGATCCTCTACACCGGCGGTACCACCGGCAACCCCAAAGGGGTCATGTGGCCCCACAGCTCGCTGATCGGCACCATGGCCGGCCCCTATCGAGCCCTGAAGCTGCCCCTCCCTGAGACCATCGAGTTGGTGAAGTCCAATATCGCCGCCATCTACGACAGCAACCGGGTCACCCGTCAGCTGGCTGCCTCACCGCTCATGCACGGCACAGGCGGCATCGTCGCGCTGTCCACCTTCACCCAGGGCGGCGCGGTTATCACCATGCCCGAGCGCAGCTTTGACGCCGACGCCCTGTGGCGTTGCGTAGAGCGTGATCGGGCCACCGTTTTGACCATCGTCGGCGATGCCTTCGGCCGGCCCATGGCCGAGGCCTTGGACGCGGCCGCTGAGCGAGGGGAGCCCTACGACCTGTCATCGGTGTTCATGGTCATGTCCTCGGGCGTGATTTGGAGCCAGCCGGCCAAAGAAGCCTTACTCGTGCACAAGAACATGAAGCTGGTGGACTCCCTGGGCTCCAGTGAGGGCACCGGCACCGGCATGAGGATCAGCGACCGCCAGGGCGGCTCGGCCACCGCCCGGTTCACCCTGGGAGAGAACGCCGCGGTGTTCGACGAGAATGGCCAGCCAGTGGAGCCCGGCTCGGGGCAGCAGGGCATGGTGGCGGTGGGCGGCCCCATTCCCCTTGGCTATTACAAGGATCCAGAGAAGACGGCAGCCACGTTTCGCACCATTGGCGGGCGGCGCTGGTCAGTGCCCGGCGACTGGGCCACCGTGGAGGCCGATGGCACCATCACGCTGCTGGGTCGGGGCTCGGCCTGTATCAACAGCGCGGGGGAGAAGATCTACCCCGAAGAGGTGGAGGAAGCGGTCAAGGCCCATCCCGCGGTGGCCGACTGCTTGGTGGTCGGCGTGCCTGATCCCAAGTGGGGCGAGGCGGTGACCGCGGTGGTGCAGATGACCAGTGAGGCCAGTGACGAGGAGGTCATCGCCGATGCCCGCACCCGACTAGCCGCCTACAAGCTTCCCAAGTCGCTCATCCGGGCCGATGCCGTCCATCGGGGCGCCAATGGCAAGCCCGATTACCAGTGGGCCAAGCAATTCGCCCTCGACTCGCTGTCTCAATAGGCGCCGATCTGAAAGCATGGGCCTATGAGCATCAAAGTGACTGCGCTGCCGGCGGCGTTGGGGGCCACGGTGGAGGGATTGGATGCCGATCACCTCGACGAAGGGGTGGCGGCCGATATACGGGAGGCCTTCTGGGCCCACAAAGTGCTGTTCTTCCCCCAGGTCCACCTGACCGATGAGCAGCATGTGGCTCTGGGCTCGCTGTTTGGCGACTTGGAGGCGGTGAGCAATGACGACACCGATCATCGCGACCACCACACGGTGGACGACGAGGGCAAGATCCTGGTGCTGGACAGCTCCAATGCCTATTCCCGGGCCAACTACTGGCACACCGACGTGACCTTTGCCCGTCAGCCCCCATTGGGCTCTCTGTTGTCCATGAAGGAGTCCCCGCCCTCCGGAGGCGACACCATGTGGGCCAACACCCAAGCCGCCTATGAGGGGCTGTCCGATCCCATCAAGGCTGCCATCGAGGGGATCACCGCCCGCCACGGCCGGGTCGGCCTCACCGACATCACCGAGCATCCGGTGGTCACCGTGCATCCCGAAACCGGCAATCGATTGTTGTTTGTGAACCGGGGTTGGACTTCAGGGCTGAACGGGATGAGCCACCTGGAGGGCAACCGCCTCCTTGCTTTGCTGTGCGACCATATGGAGCAGCCCGAGTATGTCGTGAGATGGCGGTGGAGTGATGGCGACGCCGCCCTGTGGGACAACCGCTGCACCATGCACTACGCCATCGATGACTACGGCGCCGACCACCGCCGTATCCACCGGGTGACCATCTACGACCCCTCCGGTTCCGGCCCGGTGGCGGCTTCACCCGCGGCCTAGCTAGAGCTCCAGCAGAGCCTGTTCGACCACCTCGGTCAGCGCGGGGTGGATGTAGAGCTGGCCTCGGGCCATCTCGTCCACAGTAAGGCTGAACTGGAATCCCTGGATGAGCTGCTGGATGAGCGTGGGGGCCTGGGGGCCGATGATGTGGGCGCCCAATAGTCGCCGCGTCTCCGGATCGGCCAGCACCTTGGCGAAGCTGGTGGTGTCTTCCATAGCCCAGCCATAGGCGGTATCGCTGTAGGGGCGAACGGCCTTCAGATAGGCCCGACCCTCAGCCCGCAAGGCCTGCTCGGTGGCCCCGACCGCGGCAACTTGGGGATAGGCGAACACCGCATGGGGGATGCCGGAGTGATCGGGGGCCCGCAGGTCATCGGGATGGGCGATGTTGTGGGCCACTGCCCGGGTGTCCTCGTTGGCCGTGTGTTTGAGCTGGGCCGCATGGCAGATGTCTCCCAGCGCCCACACCCCCTCGACACCGGTGCGGAGATACTCGTCCGTCACTACGTAGCCAGCGTCGTCCAGCTCTATTCCAGAGCGGGTCACGCTCAATTGTTCGCCGTTGGGCACTCTCCCAGTGGCCAGCAATAGCACATCGCCGGTGACGTTCCGCGCCTCGGTACGAACGGTGATCTGCGATCCAGCCTGGGATACCCCGACGATGGGGGAGCCCAGGGCGCAGTCCATGCGTTGAGCCACGATCTCGGTGAACGCGGCCGATACATCCTCGTCCTCGGCCCGCAGTAGTCGCTCAGACCGGTTGACGATGGACACCGACACGCCCATGGCGTCGAAAACATGGCCCAGCTCGGCGGCGATATAGCCGCCGCCCAAGATCACCAGCCGCTCGGGTAGCGACTCCAGGCGCATGACGGTGTCGGAGGTGTGATAGGGAACGTCGTCCAGACCGGGAATCGGGGGGATGAACGGCCGGGCCCCGGCGGCCAGCACGATGTGATCGCCGGTGAGCTGGCGCTCATTCACTTCTAGCACCTTGTGGCCGGTGAACCGGGCATCGCCCTTGAACACGGTGATGTTGTCGAGACTGTGGCGGTAGTCCTCCCCGCCTTGGGCGATGGGGTCGATGCGCCCGAACACCCGGCCGACGATCTCGGGCCAGCGCACCCCGTCCAGGGTGCTGTCTACCCCCAGGTGCCCGGTGTGGCTGGCCTGATGGGCCATATCGGCGGCGTACACGAACATCTTCGATGGGATGCAGCCCCGGTTGAGGCAGGTGCCGCCGAATACGTCCCGCTCGATCAGGGCCACCCGCCAGTCGTCGAAATCGGGGGTCAAGACGCTGTTGCCCGACCCGGTACCCACCACCACCAGGTCGAAGTGCTCGGGTGATTCAGGCATCAGCCGTCCTGTGGCGGCCCTTTGGCGGTTTGGTCCTCGTCGATGAGCTGGCCCCGGAAACTGGGGTTGCGGCCCTGTTGGATGTCTTCGTGGCGCTGCATGATGGCCGGGGCGTAGACGTAGTCGGTCCAGATGTAGAACTGGTTGTCGAGCACAGCCTGATACACCAGCTCGGCCACCTCGGGCGGCTTCACCGCGTCTTCATAGATGGCCATCATCATCTGGATCCGCTCCTCGTCTTCGGGAGAGGGATCGGGCGGGATGATCGGCGAGCGCAGTGTCTCAGGGCGGTTGCGTTCGGAGTTGATGATGTTGGTGGTCACCAATCCGGGGCACAGCACCGACACGCCGACGGTTGAGCCGCTCTCCCGAAGTTCGTTGTAGAGGGTTTCAGAGATGGTCACCACCGCGTGCTTGGAGGCGTTGTAGGGGCCGATGTTGGGATACGACGTGTGGCCGGCGACCGAGCCGGTGTTCACGATGTGAGCATCGCCGTGCTCCATCAGATGGGGCAGGAACACCCGGATGCCGTGGATCACGCCCCACAGGTTCACTCCGAGGATCCACTGCCAGTCGGCGGTGGTCAAGGTATGCATCAATCCGCCGGAGCCCACCCCGGCGTTGTTGCACACCACATTGACCTGTCCGAACCGGGAGAAGGCCGCTTCGGCCAGCTCATCCATGTCCCGCTCCGAACTCACGTCGGTAAGCACTCCTACTGCATCCACCCCGGCGTCGTTCAATTCGGCCACCGCGGTGTCCATGGCCGGTCCCTCCACATCGGCGATCATGAGGCGGGCCCCGGCCGCGCCGAATCGGTCGGCCATGGCTCGGCCCATGCCGCTGGCCCCGCCGGTGATGACTGCTGCTTTGCCCTGAAGAGTGTCCATGGGCCGACGCTACTGCTTGCCTGGTGGCCGAGCCGATGTCGGCGGCGATGAAACCAGGGCCACTAGGGTTCCCGCCGTGAGCAAGGTCAACGCCGTTGTGATGTATCCGCTGGCGATGGACGAGTCGGAGTTCGACGCCCTGCACCGTCGGTTCCCCGATGTGCAGTTCCACCACGTCGCCTACTTCGAGCCCCACGCTCTTCGTGACGCCAAGGCCAAGGGCAAGGTGACTGAGGAGCTCTTGGCCACCGCGCCAACCCTGTTGGAGTCAGAGTGGGCAACAGTCGCGACAGCCGACGTGACGATGGTTCTCGACCTGCCCAATGGGTTCTGGGATCGGGCGACCCGGTTGCGCTGGGTGCAGGCCATAGGGGCGGGCATCGGCCAACTGGAACCGGCCAAGTTCAAGGCCAAGGGCATTACGTTGACCAATGCCGCGGGGGTGGCGTCGGTTCCCATTGCCGAATTCGCCATCGGCCGCCTGCTGGAGGTGTGGAAGGACATCCGGGTGCTGGAGCGCCAGCAGAAGGACCACCGCTGGGAGTTTCACCAGGGACTGCTGGTGAAGGGCAAGACCATCGGCATCGTTGGCCTCGGCGCCATCGGCCGGGACGTGGCCCGCCGGGCCAAGGCCTTTGACACCACGGTGCTGGGCAATCGCCGCTCGGCCCAGCCCGGCGACACCGATCCCGACGTGGACGAGCTGTTCGGCCCCGACGGCCTAGACGAGATGCTGGGTCGCTGCGATGCAGTGGTGTTGAGCGCCCCCCACACCCCGGAGACCATCGACCTGTTCGACGCTGAACGCCTGGGGCGGCTCAAGCCGGGGGTCGTGCTGGTGAACGTGGGACGGGGAACGATCATCGACGAGGCCGCACTAGTGGCTGCTTTGGAGTCGGGCCAGGTGGGGGCCGCGGTGCTCGATGTGACCCGCGAGGAGCCGCTTCCCGCCGACAGCCCACTGTGGGATGCCCCCAACATGTACTTGTCGCCCCATTGCTCCACCGCCCGCGAGGGCTACAACGAGGCCCTGATGGAGCTGTTCTGCGACAACCTGGAGCGATTTTTGGCCGACGAGCCGCTGCGCAACGTGGTGGATCCCGATCGGGTCTATTAGGAATAGGTCAATAGCAAACCGTTGAGGAGATGATCCATGCCGTCAGACGCCTATAACGCCGCGGTCACCGCCATCAAGGAGCAAATGCAACAAGCGAACGCTGGTCCGCCGCCAGATCTGGCTACGACCCGAGCCGGATTTGAGGCCTCTTACAGCTCGAGGCCCATTCCCGACGGTGTGAGCGTTACTCCGGTGGACGCCGGTGGGGTTTCCGCCGAGTGGGTGACGCCCCCCGAGGTGGAGGGCAACCGGACCATCATCTACTTGCACGGCGGCGGCTATGTGGTGGGCAATCTCAACACCCACCGCCACGTGGTGAGCCGATTGGCGCTCGGGGCCAAGGCCCGGCTGTTGAACGTGGACTACCGCCTCGCTCCGGAAAATCCCTACCCGGCCGCGCTGGACGACGCCTTGGCGGCGTGGCAATGGCACCTGGCCAATGGGGGCGAGGCGGCTTATACCGCGATCAGCGGCGATTCCGCCGGCGGTGGACTGACTATCGCGCTGTGCATGAAGCTTCGGGACGAGGGTTTGGAGCAGCCTGCCTGCGCTGCTCCCATCTCGCCGTGGACCGACTTGACGTTCTCGGGCGACTCCATGACCGAGCGGGCCGAGCGCGACCCCATGCTGTCCGGCGCCGACGCCCTGCACAGCATGGTCATGGCCTACACGCAAAGCGTGGACGCTACTGATCCCTACATCTCCCCGGTGTTCGGCAAGTTCGAAGACCTGCCCCCCATGATGATCCAGGTGGGCACCGAAGAGGTGCTCTACGACGACAGCACCCGTGTGGTCAGGGGCATCGAGAGCGCCAGTGGCTCGGTCGAATTCCGCCCCTGGCAAGACATGATGCACGTCTGGCACCTATTGGCCGGCGTCGCCCCCGAAGCGGAGGAAGGCATCGCCGAGTTGGCTGCCTACATTTCCGAGCGGACGTAGCCGTCCCGCCGGTTCAGCTGGCCGCTAGCTGCGCTCCCAAAGTACGCAGCTGCTGAGTGCCTGCCCCCAGGGAACATTCAATGTGCTTGTTCCACAGGGTGTAGCGGTGCAGGGGGTAGTCGACGCTTACCCCCATGCCGCCGTGGACGTGCTGGGTGGCGTGGGCCACGTCGTGAGCCCAGTGGGAGGCATACCACTTGGCGATGGGCAGCCGCAGCGATGCGTCGTTGCCCTCGGTCAGGTCATAGAGCACGGCGTTGGTACACAGCCGCACCCCCTCCACGTGCATGAATTGGTCGGCCAGGCGCTGAGTGACCGCTTGGAACGTGGCCACCGGGCGCCCGAACTGCTCTCGCTCCGAGGTGTAGTCGGCAGCCAGGCGAAGCGCTCGGTCGACCACGCCCACTTGGGTAGCGCATAACAGGGCTACGGCTCGATCGGCCAGCCAGGCCACTGAGGCGTCGTCGGCCTCGCCGAGAGGTTCGCACTGGACCCCGTAGAAGCTCACCTGGTGAACGGGCTGAAGCCGGGTGGACATACCTGCTTCCATGGTGATCCCGGGGTCGGACAGGTCTACCAGGAACAGACCAGTGCCGCTGATGATCCCGTTGTCGGTGCCGTCGTCGAGCCCGGCCACCACCACGATCTTGGTCGACTCGGCGGCAAACTCCACCACTTCTTTGGTGCCCACCATCTTGCCGTCCACCACCCGTGTCGTGGGGTTGGTGATGTCATCGTTCAGGTACTCCTGGAGGCCGAGGGTCAATACAGTTGACCCGTCGGCACATCCGGGCAGTTCTCGCTGGCGCTGCTCATCGGAACCGAAGGCATCCACCGCCAGCGCGGCGAGTATGCCGCTCCACAGCGGAAGCGGGGCCACATGGCGACCTTGAGCCTCCAAAACCTGGCCGACGGCTATCAGGTCGAGACCGCCGCCGCCCACATCCTCGCCCAGGCCTATGCCCACGAGCCCGGCCGCGGCCAGCTCCCCGTAGAGGTCCCGGTCGAACCACTCATCGGCGGCCTCGATCTCCATGAGCCGCTCCATATCGAGACGGTCGCCCATGATCCGGTTGGCCAATTCGGCCACCGCTTGCTGCTCTTCACTCAATGTGAAATCCATCGTCCTGTCTCCTACTTCCGGCGCTTTTCGCGAGGCAGGCCGAGACCAGCCATGCCGATGATGTCGCGTTGAATCTCGTTGGTGCCGCCGCCGAAGGTCAGGATCCAACAGCCTCGGTAAGACTCCTCCATCCGACTGGAGAACTCGGCATGGGGGGAGCCTTTCTTGAGATGGCCAGTGGCCCCCACCACCTCGGTCAAGCCGGAGTAGATGAGGTGCATCGACTCTGAGCCCCACACCTTGATGGTGGAGGCCAAGGCCGGGTTCACGTTGTTGCCCACGGTGCTTTCGTAGGCCACCTTCCAGTTCAACAGGTCCAAGAACTCCACTCGAGCTCGGCACTCGGCCAGCTTCACCTGAACCCATTCCTGATCGATAACACGGCGGCCATCGGGCAGTTTTGCCTCTTTGGCCCACTCAACCCCCTGGTTCACCAGGTTGGCGATTCCCCCGGAGGCGCACAGCGATACCCGCTCGTGGTTGAGCTGGTTGGTGATAAGACCCCAACCCCCGTTGACCTCGCCCACCCGAAGCCAGTCGGGCACCCGCACGTTGTCGTAGAACGTGGAGGTTGTGTGGGAGCCGCCCATGGTGATGAAGGGCTGGATATCGAATCCAGGGTCGTCGGTGGGAGCAAGGAACATGGTGATGCCCTTGTGGGCCGGGGCATCGGGATCGGTGCGGGCCGCTAACCAGACATAGTCGGCGTCGTAGGCCAGACTGGTGAACTGCTTCTGGCCGTTGATGATCCACTCGTCTCCGTCTCGCACTGCTCGGGTCTTGAGGGCGGCCAGGTCGGTGCCCGCAGTGGGCTCGGAGTACCCGATGGAGAAGTGCATCTCTCCGGCCAGGATTTTCTTCAAGAAGAAGTCCTTCTGGCGATCGGTGCCGTATTCCCGGATGGTGGGGCCCACCGTGTTGATGGTGAGGAACGGCACTGGTACCTGAGCAGCCCAGGCCTCGTTGAAGAAGATGTATTGCTCGATCGGGGTGAATCCCTTGCCGCCATATTCGACTGGCCACCCCACACCCAGCCAGCCGTCACTGCCGATCTGGCGGATCAGCGCCTTGTAGTCCTCGTTGGCCTCGGTCTCGGTGTGGCGGATCTTCGCCCGAACCTCATCAGTCATCAGGTTGGAGAAGTACCCCCGCAGCTCCTGTTGGAGCTCAAGCTGGTTATCGGTCAATTCGACACGCATGGAGTAAGTGTGCCAGCCCCCGCCGCTAGCGGGCTACCCACCGCCCTCGGTTGAGGTGTCATGGGTAGCATGGGCGGCTGTGTTGGTAGTGGGGCTTACCGGGGGGATTGGGGCCGGGAAGTCCACTGCGGCGACTCGGTTGGCCGAACGGGGGGCGACAGTGATCGATGTGGACGCCATCGGGCGGCAGGTGCTCGCTCCCGGAGGCCGAGCCGAGCAGGGGGTGATCGACGCCTTCGGCTCTGGGGTCGTGGACGACCACGGCCACATCGACCGGGCCAAGGTAGCTGCCGAGGTGTTCGGCCATCCCGAACGATTGGCTGCGCTGGAGGCGATCAGCCATCCGGCCATCAACGCCGAGCTCGATATTCAGCTTCAAGAACTGGCCGAAAGGGGAGAAGCCCGAGTGGTCGTTCTCGACATGGCGGTTTTAACCGAGAGTCGACTAGGGCAGTTGGAGTCGGGGAGGGGTTATACCCAGGTAGTGGTGGTGGAGGCGCCTGAAGATGCGCGCCTGCCCCGGCTGCTCGAGCGGGGTCTCACCGAGGAGCAGGCTCGAGCCCGCATGGCTAGTCAGGCCTCCGACGAGCAGCGGCGGGCTCTGGCTGACTACGTGATCGTGAACGACGGGACTCCCGATGACTTGGCAGATGCTGTCGATCAAGTATGGGCTGAGCTGACCAGCGAGTAGCCGATCAGCAGGCAGTCGATTACGAGCGGGGGATTGCTTCCCAGGGCTGGCCCTTGTAGGGGTCAGGTTCTTTGGGGAGCCCCAACACCCGTTCGCCGATGATGTTGCGCTGTACTTCGTTGGTGCCTCCGGCAATGCCCATACCCGGTGAGCTGATCACCCCATCGGCCCACTGGCTGCCGTCGTCGTCTTCAGCATCCCAAGCTTGACCTGATGGGCCGGCCAATTCGATGGCCACATCGGACGCTTGACGGCTGAGGACGGCCGCATTGAGTTTGGCGATGGAGCCTTCCGGCCCGGGTGCCCGCCCCGCTTCGGCTGCCTCACGGATCCGCATGCCAATGAAGCCCTGAATGCGTTCGCGGATGTAGAGGTTGGCCAACGCGTCGCGGGCCACCGGATCGGTGTCACGACCTCGCTGCTGGGCTTCTCGGATCAGTCGGGCGCTGGTAGTTCGTCCGGCCATGGCCCCAGTGCCGCCGGCTCCAATGGCCACCCGCTCGTACATGAGCATGGCGACAGCGACGTTCCAACCATTGCCCTCGCCTCCAACCAGGCAGTCGTGGTCCACCCGCACATCGGTCAGGTAAATCTCATTGAAGTGCGAACTCCCGTTGATCTGGCGCAGCGGCCTGATGTCCACACCGGGCAGCGACAGATCGACAATGAACATGGACAGCCCCCGGTGCTTGGGCTGGGTGGGGTCGGTGCGGGCCACGCACAGCCCGTACTCGCAATACTGGGCGCCCGAGGTCCACACCTTCTGGCCGTTCATCACCCATTCGTCGCCATCGCGTACCGCTCGGGTGGCCAGCGAGGCCACGTCGGAGCCGGCACCGGGCTCGGAGAACATCTGGCACCACAGGTCATCGCAGCGGATGATCCGAGCCTGGTAACGAGCCCGCTGCTCAAGAGTGCCGAAGTCATTCATCACCGGCAGGCACATCCCGTGCGAGATGGCCGCGGGCACTAGCGGAGCCTGATAGCGAGATAGCTCCTGATTGAACACCTCGAGGTAGCTCTTGTCGAGCCCTTGTCCGCCGTATTCCACCGGATAGGTAATGCCCCCCAGCCCGGCATCGGCTAGCACTCCGTGAAACCGGCGACACTCGGCCACCAGCGATTCCTCGGTCCACTCCACTGGCGGCTCGCTGCGGGAAATCGCGTTGGCGGCCAAGACTTCTTGCGCCTGCTGCCGAAACTCCTCGTGAGTGAGAGTCATAGCCCAGACACTATGTGGTGGCGAATGCAGGTCACGTAGCTGAGAACCAAGCGGGTCGCTAAGCCGCGGGGCGAACGGCCTCGGCCGGGTCCATGCGGGATGCCCGCCAAGAGGGGTACATCCCAGCCACCAGCCCCACTCCCAGCGTCACTCCCAAGCCGATGCCGACAAACGACAACTCCACCGTCATCGGCCAGTCCAGCACTTGGGTGACCACGGCCACGACTGAAAGCCCGAGCACGATTCCCACCAGTCCTCCCAGCAAAGTCAACAACATCGACTCGATGAGAAACTGCGTAGCGATATGAATCTTCCGGGCGCCGAGTGCCCGACGTACCCCGATTTCGCCTCGCCGCTCCAGCACCGAGATCAGCATGATGTTGCCCACCCCGATGGCCCCCACCACGATAATGACCACAACCAGTAGGCTGAGCAGCGACTCGAAGTTCTCGCTGATGATCTCCCGTGCTTCAAGATCCAGCGACGACACCGCCACCTCGCCCGGCGCTTCGGGGTTGGCTTGGCGAGGCAGCAACTGTCGAACCTGCTCGATTACGTCCAAGTCGGCCTGCACCCAGATGCGCTCAGGGTTCTCGTCGGCGTCGTAGAGTTCTTCGGCTACAGGGAATCCAATCAGCGCGGCCCGATTCAAGGTGAGTCCTTGGCTGATTGTGAACGGGTCGAGAACCCCTATTACTGCAAACTCGTGTCCCGAGATGTGGACGGTCGGGTTGGCGTAGAGCTCGTCGAAACCCAGAACTCCGGCGGTGTCGGACCCGAGAACCACTGTGGGGACTTGCACAGTGGCCGCATCGTGGAATCGGCCGTATGCCACCCCGCCCCGCAGGGGGATGAGCAGGTCCAGGTCGTCTTCTTCTACCGCGAACAGTCGGATGCCTCCCGTTTCCACTTCGGGAATGAAGTCGGTCTTGCGCATGGTGGCTGGTACCCGACGGATGGAGGCCACCACATCCACCAGATCTCGCATGTGGGTATCGATGGCCGCTGCGGCTCCCGGCAGCAACTCGGGTTCGTCGGCAAAAGAAGTGCCGGGTGTCAGCTCCAGCACGTCTATTCCCTGCTCCAGCAAGTCTCTCTGGGCGTCGGCCTCCCCTGAGTTGATGATGCCGACCAAGGCGACCAGGGAGGCAACGCCGATGGCGATGCCGATGGCGGCCATGGCTGTACGGCCCTTTCGAGTCCGCAACCCCAGCGTGCCCAGGGATATTGCATCGCGGAACCGCAACCGGCTACGGGGAGCATCGCGGGATCGCAGCTTGCTACGCGCCATGTCAGGTTTCTGCCGAGTCGTGGCTGATGCGCCCGTCGAGGATGGAGACTGATCGGGGCATCCGGGCGGCTAGATCCCGGTCGTGGGTGATGATCACGATGGTGGAGCCTGCCCGGTTGAGCTCCAAGAAGAGCTCGACGATCTCCTCGGTGGTTTGGGAGTCGAGATTGCCGGTGGGCTCGTCGGCCAGCACGATGGCCGGGTCGCCTAGCAGAGCGCGAGCGATAGCCACACGCTGGCGTTCGCCGCCGGAGAGTTTGCCTGGTCGGTGGTCCATCCGATGGCCAAGTCCGACCCGCTCCAGCACCTCGCGAGCCATCTGCCGTCTCCAACGCAGGCTGACACCCTGATAGAGGTTGCCAGTGGCGACGTTGTTGAGCGCTGACAGCCCCTCGAGCAAGTGGAACTGCTGGAACACGAACCCGATGCGCCGTCCTCGGACCGCGGCTACTTCTCCATCCCGGATCCGTGACAGAGCTTGGCCATCCACGATGACATCGCCCGAACTGGGACGGTCTAGTGCCCCCATGATGTTCAGCATGGTGCTCTTCCCCGATCCAGAGGGTCCGACCACTGCCACCAACTCGCCGGCGCGAATCACCAGATCCACGCCGTCAAGGGCCCGCACTGGGGGAGAGCCCGGATAGTGCTTGGCCACTTGGTGCAGCTCCAGCACCTTGCGGGGCTCGGTCGACATCAGAATGCGCTCCGTGAGCGTCCCTGTTGTGTACGGCTAGGGGATTCGTACGTGGTCGCCCACTTCGAGGTCGCCGCCAGTGATCTCGACGAAGGCATCGACAAACGTGCCGACCTCAACTGGAACCAGGGTGGTCGATCCTTCTTGGACCACCTCCACGGAGAAGCCCCCGCCTACCGTGGCGATCAGCGCTGAGGCGGGAACAACTAGTGCGTTGGGGGTCACCTCTTTGGTGATGGTCCAATCCACAGGAGCGGCATCGAATCGAGCCGAGGCCTCACCGTCCAATAAAACGATGATGACTTCGATGGTGGGATCTCCTGGCGCACCGGTTTGAGAGTTGATGAGTCGAGTGGCGACGCGGGCCACTTCGGCGACCGCCCCTGGGGTGATCCGGCCATCAGGAAGCTCCACTTCTACCCGGTCCAACCGGTTCACGATCTCGGCATCGGCAGGGTCGAGATTGCTGACGATCTCCTGGTCTTGTCCGGTGATGGTGAATGCAGCCGCTTGAGCCGAGATTGTTTGGCCCTCGATAACGTTTACCGATGAGATGCGGATGGGAGCTTCGATAAACACCACGAAGCCCATGGCGATCTCGCCCGTCTCTTCGACCCCTAGGCGGTTTTGCCACTCCTCCACCACATCCTCAGTGACTCGGGTGAAGTCCTCATCGACCGTCATGTCCTCGTAACCGGGGATTCTCATATCGGCCAGAGCCTGTTCGAGTTGCTCGATGTCGGGACCCTCCTCCATGTCGCGCTCAAAGGAGCGGTACATGGGCCGCCGCCCTCGCAGCAGTACAACCGGATAGCTGTTCACTTCGAAGAGGACGTCGCCAACGTCGAGCACATCGCCCTCTTCCGGCAGGCGACCGGTAACCACCCCGGAGGTATTCGTGTGGAGCGCTTCGGGATCGCCATAGCCGAGAGTTCCGGAGAACTCCTCAGTGTCGATCAAGTCGCGCCGCACTACTTCGAAGGTGTTCAGCTCTTCGGTGTCCCGCAGCACGCTGGGGCTGACCGTAGGGCCAGGGGCTGGCGTCGACCTCTCAGCGGATGGCTGCGGGGCCTGAGTGCTTGTACTCGAAGATGGCGTACTGGAGGTGCTCTGCGGGTTGGCGGCTGTGGTTTGAGCCGCTGGAGTCGGGTCGTCAGGTGGTGGGGGAGCAGCCGTTTGATTGGGTTCTGCTCCTCCAAAGACCGGCAGACACACCCTTAAAGCGGCCTGGATCTCGGGGGTCACGCCGGAACCGTCGCCTTGTCCGGGGAAGCCGGTGTCGGGGTATTGGCCGAAATCGGGATCGGGGAACTCATCAAGCCCCTGATCTCGCATGCATTGGGAGAACGCCACTGCGTTCTCTTCCCGCTCTACCTGCTGCACGTTGGTGTCCTGTTGGGGTGCGAGGGCAATCAGCTCGCTGAAAACGCTGGCGCAGGTTTGGAGTGCGGGGGCCAAACCGGGCTGGGTAAAGCTCACGCCGGCCTCCTGCATTGCTCTCAGGAAGGAGGCTTGATCCACGATCTGCGAGCTGTCGATATCGGGGAAGTCGGGGAAGCCCTCATCGCGAATGCAGCGGGAGAATTCCACGAATGCCTCATCGCGCATCCTGAGCAACTCTTCCTCGGAGAGTTCTTCTTCGGTGTCGGCTTGGGCGGGAACCAGCGTCGCGAAGATGTCTTCTTGTTCTGATTCACCTGGAACCGGATCAGGGGTTGGCACGGCCGGAGGGTTGGCAATGTTCTCTAGAGCATCAAACAGGCCCTCGGGCAGCACCTCGCTCAAGTCGGTGGTGACGACGCTGCTGGAGTCGTCATCTGGGGCGGTCCCGCATGCCCCGGCAGTCAATGCCAGCACTATCAGTGCGCCGGCCAACCACACTGAGCGTCGGAGTTGGTGTACTTGCTTCATGATGGTTCCAGTCCAAACAGGCTGCGGGCGTTGCCTCCCGCTACCGCGGCTTTGTCTTGGTCTGACAGGTCCGACTCAAGCAACTGCCCCAGAATGTGGCTGATGCGCTGGCCCAGAGGCCAAGAGTAGAGGTCGGTCCCATAGACGTAACGGTGAGCGCCATGCTGGCGCACATGATTGGCAATGAAGTCGAAATTGTACGAAAGGCTGCAATCGAACACCAGATTGGGGTAGGTGGCGGCCAGGTGCCCGCAGTGTTTGGTGCCCTCGTGGGTGGAGTAGCCGTCGAGTACCAACATGGTGAGATGGGGGTGGCGGGAAGCCAATTGCCCGACCTTCCACAGCGACTCTTCCGCGGTCTCGTCCAAAGCGTGGATCACCGGCAGCAGGCCCAGCTCACCCATGGCTCCCACATACGTGGAGACCCAGTGGTTGTCGATGCTCACTCCCTGAAAGCGAGTGTGGAAGCTCATGCCCACCAGGTCTAGCTGGCCAGCGGCCCGCTCTAACTCGGCCAGGCTGACCTCGCCGTCACGGGGCTCCACGATGCCGATGGCCACCGGGAACCGGTCGGGGGTGGCATCGCGGTAGGCGGCAATCTGGTCGTTCACCGCCTGAGTGTCGGCGTGGCCGTTGGGTCGCAGATAGCCGTGTCCAGGGATGACTGCGGCTTGGTCTATGCCTCCACCATCCATGATCTCAATTCGCTTGGACAGCTCCAGGGCGGCATAGGCCTCGGGGTCGGGGGCTTCTTCAGGGGGCAGGCCCAGCGCTCCTGACGCGTCGCCCACGTGATGGTGGACGTCGAAAACCGAGATGTCCGGTGGGCCGCCCATGGCTAACGCCGCTTGAATTCCGGCTTTCGCTTCTGGCTGAAGGCCAGCGGCCCCTCTTTGGCATCATCGCTCTGGAACACCTTCCAGCCGTATTCAAACTCGTGGGCCAGAGCTTCTTCTTCGGTCATGCCGTCGGTCTCGTGGAGGGTACGAAGAATGGCCTCCACCGCCAGCGGCCCGTTCTCGCAGATGGTTGCTGCGATCTCCTTGGCTTTGTCTAGGGCTTGGCCGTCGGGGACGACATGGCCGATGAGGCCAATGTCCTTAGCCTCAGCTGCGGTGATGTGCTTGCCGGTGAGCAGGATCTCCGCGGCGACGGTATAGGGGATCTGGCGGCGCAGGCGCACCGCGGAGCCACCCATGGGGTAGAGCGACCAGCGGGCCTCCGATACTCCGAAGCGGGCACTCTCTCCGGCTACCCGGATGTCCATAGCCTGGAGAATCTCGGTACCCCCGGCTATGGCCACCCCCTCAACCGCGGCGATGATCGGCTTGGTGGGCCGGTAGCTGCGCAGCAATGCCTTCCAGTGGAGTTCGGGATCAGCCGCTTGTCGGGCAGCCACGTCGATCTCCGGGTCGGCGTTGCCGGCGTCGCCGCTCATGGCCTTGAGATCAGCGCCCGAGCTGAAATTGCCTCCCGCGCCAGTGACGATGATGCAGCGGATGTCGTCGTTGTTGTCCGCCTCCTCGTAGGCGTCCAACATCCGCACCATCATCGCCCCCGACAGAGCGTTGTAGCGCTCGGGTCGATTCATGGTGATGATGATGGACTGGCCTTCGCGTTCGACGATTGCATCAGGCACCGGCAGGTCTCCTTTGGTCAGGGCCGCCAATCTGGCAGCCCTCGAAAACTAGTGGGCCGGTGGGTTCTGGGGCGAAACGGCTGGGTCTACTGGAAGTCCTCAATGGGCGGGCAGGCGCAAAAGACGTTCTTGTCACCGTGGGCGCCGTCGATACGGCCGACGGGGCACCAATACTTGCGCTCGCGGATCTCCGGAAGGGCGTAGGCGGCCTGCTCCCGAGAGTAGGGACGGTCCCAGTGGTCGCTTGCGATCACCTCTGCGGTGTGGGGAGCGCGGCGCAGCGGGCTGTCCTCCATGGCGATCATCCCGTCGGCCACGTGGTCGATCTCGGCTCTGATGGCGGTCATGGCGGCCACGAAGCGGTCGAGCTCAGCCTTGGACTCCGACTCGGTGGGCTCGACCATCAGGGTGCCTGCGACCGGGAACGACACGGTGGGGGCGTGAAAGCCAAAGTCGATGAGCCGTTTGGCCACGTCCTCCACGGTGACGCCGGTCTGGGCGTGGAGGGGGCGGAGGTCGATTATGCACTCATGGGCCACGAGGCCGTTCTCGCCGGTGTAGAGCACCGGAAACAGGCCGTCGAGGTGTTTGGCCAGGTAGTTGGCGCTGAGCAGGGCCACTCCAGTGGCTTCTGTCAGTCCTTCGCCTCCCATGGCAGTTATGTAGGCCCAAGAGATGGGCAGGATCCCAGCCGATCCCCAGGGGGCGGCAGAAACGGCCCCCACTCCGGTGGTCGGGCCTGCTTCGGCCACCACCGGATGGTTAGGCAGGTAGGGGGCCAGATGCGGGCCCACTGCCACTGGCCCAACTCCCGGCCCGCCGCCGCCATGAGGGATGCAGAACGTCTTGTGGAGGTTCAGGTGGGACACGTCGGCACCGAATTGTCCGGGCTGAGCCACTCCCACCAGCGCGTTGAGGTTGGCCCCGTCCAGGTACACCTGCCCGCCGTGGGCGTGAATCAGATCGCATACCTCAGTCACAGTGGCCTCGTACACGCCGTGAGTAGATGGATACGTGATCATCAGGGCGCTGAGGCGGTCGTCGTGCTCCTCAACTTTGGCTTTGAGGTCTTCCAGGTCCACGTTGCCGTCGTCATCGCATTTGACCACCACCACTCGCATCCCGGCCATTACCGCGCTAGCTGCGTTGGTGCCGTGGGCAGACGCGGGGATCAAGCAGATGTCCCGCTGGGTTTCTCCCCGGGCCCCGTGATACCCCCGGATGGCCAAGAGCCCGGCCAGTTCGCCTTGGGAGCCGGCATTGGGCTGGAGCGACACTGCGGCGTAGCCGGTGATGGCTACCAGCATTTCCTCTAACTCGGCGATCATCGCCCGATAGCCCTCAGTCTGCTCAGGTGGGGCAAACGGATGCATGGCCGCGAATTCGGGCCAGCTCACCGGCTCCATTTGGGTGGTGGCGTTGAGCTTCATGGTGCACGATCCCAGCGGAATCATGGTGCGGTCCAAGGCCAGGTCCTTGGAGGCGAGGTGGCGCAGATAGCGCAGCATCTCAGTCTCGCTGTGGTAGCGGTGGAACGTGGGATGAGCGAGATAGTCGCTGGTTCGGACGCTGTCAGGAGCCAGGGCGTCAGGGGTATCGGAGTCAAGTTCATCGATGTCTTGAGGATCGGCAGCAATCCCAAAGGCCCGCCACAGGGCCAAGACGGTGTCACGAGTGGTGGTTTCGTCCAGCGAGAACCCCACTGTGTCGTCGTCCGCGGACCGCAGATTCAGCCCTTCAGCCAGTGCAGCAGCCATGACGTCAGAAGCACTTCCGGGCACTCGGACGGTGACGGTGTCGAAAAAGTGCTCAGTGGCCAGCTCGAAGCCGGCTTGACGCAGCCCCTCAGCCGCAATGGCTGTCAGTCGGTGGACCCGCCGAGCGATGCGGGCCAGACCGTCGGGACCGTGGTAAACGGCGTACATGGAGGCCATCACGGCCAGCAGCACTTGGGCGGTGCAGATATTGCTGGTGGCCTTCTCCCTGCGGATGTGCTGTTCTCGGGTTTGGAGGGTCAGCCGGTAGGCCACTGACCCGGTGTCGTCGATTGACACGCCGGCCAGTCGCCCAGGCAACGAACGCATGGCGGTATCCGGAACCGCGATAAACCCAGCGTGAGGACCGCCGAAACCCAAGGGCACTCCAAACCGCTGCGACGATCCCACCACTGCGTCGGCCCCTAACTCTCCGGGCGGGGTGAGCAGGCAAAGCGCCAGCAAATCGGTGGCCACCGCCACCAAGGCGTTCACGTTATGGGCCGCAGCGATGATTCCGCTCAGGTCGCCGATGCGTCCCGAACTGCCCGGGTACGACACCAGTACCCCGAAGGCCCCGTCGGCGATCTCCTCGATGTTGGCCTGCTCCAAGTCGGCGATGACGATCTCGATGCCCAGCGGCTCGGCCCTGGTGGCCACCACGTCGATGGTTTGGGGGTGGGTGTCGGCATCGATGATGAACCGGTCGTCAGGAGCCTTGCGATTGAGCCGTCGCAACAGCGTCATGGCCTCGGCAGCCGCCGTTCCCTCATCCAACAGCGAAGCGTTGGCCATGCCCATGGCACACAGCTCGGTGACCATGGTCTGGAAGTTGACCAGCGCTTCAAGGCGGCCCTGAGAGATCTCGGGCTGATATGGGGTATAGGCGGTGTACCAGGCGGGATTCTCCAGCACGTTGCGGCGGATCACCGGCGGGGTGATGGTGTTGTAATAGCCCATGCCGATGAGCGAGGTGGCCACCGTATTGCGATCGGCTAGCGCTCTCAGCGCCTCGGTGGTGCCCGCCTCGGTTAGCCCCGGCGGCAGCTCCAATCGGCTGTCGGAGCGGATGTTGGGCGGAACGGCGGCGTCCACTAGGGCCGACAGGCTGTCGTAGCCCAGTTCGGCCAGCATGGCGGTCCGATCCTCTAGCCCCGGACCGATATGGCGGGCTTGGAACTCGTCAGGGTCTTCTAGGGCCGCGAGGCTCTCAGCAGGGATGGAAGGCGAAGACATGGGCGATCGGATGGCTTAGGGCGCCACCGCCCCGGCGTCAGTCAGCCCATAGCGGTTGAAAGGTCCGAAGAAGCCGTGCTCATACAGGCCGTAGCCCACCTTGCCCTCGTAGCTGTAGCGGGCCACGTGATCCACTACGCCGTACTGGCCGATCGGCTTGACCTCTTTTTCTACGCTCAGCACTTTGCCCTGCACAACCAAATCGGGGCCCTGGTACATGCCGTGTCGCCAATCAGAGTCCATGCCGTAACCAGTGCCCACCGACACGAAGTTTACCAGGAGGGGCTGGCAGTCGATCTCGATGCCGGCCTCGGGGAACGTGATAGTGGAATGGGTGAGTACCCGGGTGCCCGACTCGAAGGTGTGTTCGTGCTCTGGTCGGCCCAAGTCTTCGTCGGGTCGCCCGTCGGCCCACACTCTCTTGCCTTCCACTAGGCGCCGGCTTCCGTCGTCTTCTTCATTGTTCATGTAAAGCACGGCGTGGTCGTCGAACATCATTGGGAAGTAGTTCCACATGCCGGCCATGACGTTGACCCCTTGGCGGATGCCGTCGCCTTCGGACTCGCCTATCGGGCGGATGCCCCACGAACGGTCGCGGGCGCCGCCCCAGCGGTCGGGAGTCACCTGGAAATCCTCGCCACCTACTGAGAGAGTTCCCTCCCACCGGCCGAGTTGGGCGAAGCGCTGCGTGTTGAACACCACCCGTCCTTGGTTGCGGATGAACTGGTTGGGCTCTTCGATGGCCCGGATGGCGGCATCCCAGGTTACGTCCATGGCAATGGTGTGCTCGTTGGGTTCCACGATGAAGCGCACTTTCTGGAGGGGTTCGACGACCTCGATCCGCATGGGGCCGACCGACATGTCCATGCGGTCGGTGAGCGGCCGGGAGCCTCGGATCACATGGTGCTCGTCGCCCCTGCGCACACAGCAGAAGGCGTCGTGGACCCCGAGGTTCGGGTACTGGCCCATACCGAAGATGGCGAACAGCTCGTCGCTGGAGCCGTGCATGCAGAAGTAGTTGCGGTCGTAGAAGTTGCGGTCGGAGGTGGCGACGTTGCGGATCCAATCGGGGGACTGGTGAACCGGGAACTCGTCCCAAGAGGAGATGGCCATTGCTGTCCTTTCGGTAACCGTTGCGCGGTGGCCTACCTTATGTCCTCGTAGCAACGGCAATAGAAAGCAGAAGTCCATGAGCAACACGATGGAAGGAAGGGTGGCACTGGTGACCGGGGGCGCCAGTGGGATCGGCCAAGAAGCCGCAGTGCTGTTCGCCCGGAGGGGGGCAAGGGTGGCGGTGGCCGACCGCAACGCTGAAGGAGGAGCCGAAACAGTGGCCCGGATCGAGACCGAGGGAGGCCAAGGCCAGTTCTTCGCCACGGATGTGACCGACGAGGACCAAGTGGCTGCCCTGGTGGAATCCACGGTGTCAGCGTTCGGCCAGCTCGATTATGCGTTCAACAACGCAGGCATTACCCATCCCTCTCGGCTATTTCACGAGCTCACGCTGGAGCAGTGGGATGAGATGATCGCGGTGAACCTGACCTCGGTGTTTCTGTGCATGAAGCACGAGATCATCCAGATGCTGGCCCAGGGCGGCGGAGCGATAGTCAACACCGCGTCGGGAGCGGCCATTATTCCTGCGCCCGGCCAGCCCCATTACACCGCGGCTAAGCGAGGGGTGCTGGGCCTGACCACCTATGCAGCCGATGAGCTCAACAACAAGGGCATCCGGGTCAACGCAATCTGCCCGGGCATGATCGACACCCCGATGGTGGCTTCATGGCGGGAGTCAAGCCCCGAAATGGCTGAAGCCGTTATCCAGATGATGCCGGGCGGGCGTTTGGGGCTGCCTGAAGAAGTGGCTGAAGCAGCGGTATGGCTGTGCAGCGACGAGGCCCGCTGGGTGTCGGGCGACACCATGCTGGTCGACGGCGGAATGCTCAACCGCTAGCGGGCATTGGCGCGCGTCCGGGCGGCGGGTCCTGTCACCTGACGGCGGCCTGGCGTGCTTCGCGTGCGCCAGGTCCGCCTCCGGCGCCACCCACCGCCCTCGCGGGGTGCCGTTCTAGCGGTTGACCTCCTAAGCTCCCTCGTTGATGACGAGGACTTCTGTGGCCGCGGTGGAGGGGCTGTTCACGCTCGACCCCGACGAGCCCCGTCTGATCGGAGGGCGGGCCCGTAGCCGGGGCTCCTATTTCTTTCCCAAGTCACTGGCTGGCTCTGATCCGGCGTGCCTGGGTGATGAGATCGACGAGGTGCTGCTCAGCCGCACTGGCCGACTGTGGTCATTCACCACTGGCGAGTACGCCCCGCCCGCGCCATATGTGATTCCTGGCGACGAGTTTGAGCCCTACGTGGTGGCCGCGGTGCGGCTGGCTGAGGAGAATTTGGTGGTGCTGGGACAAGTGGTGTCCGGTATATCGGTGGATGATCTGTCAGTAGGCATGGAGATGGAGTTGGTGATCGACCTGCTCTATTCCGATGATGATCACGACTACCTGGTGTGGAAGTGGGCCCCGGCGGGATATCAGGAGAACGGAGACGGCTGATGGACGACATAGCCATTCTCGGTGTGGGCATGCACCCGTGGGGCAAGTGGGGCCGCAACTTCGTGGAGTACGGAGTCGCGGCAGCCCGCGATGCCCTTGCCGATGCCGAAGTGGGCTGGGATGAGATCCAGTTCGTATCTGGGGCCAACAGCGTGCGCTGCGGCTATCCCGGCTACGTATCGGCGTCTACATTCGCCAACGCTCTGGGATTCACCGGTTGCCAGCTGGCCAGCTCGTACGCAGCGTGCGCTTCGGGGGCTACCGCGTTGAGCATCGCCCGGGCCCAGATCCTGTCCGGGGTATGCGACGTGGCTCTGGTGGTGGGGGCCGAGTCTACTCCCAAGGGGTTTTTTGCTCCCAACGCGGGAGAACGCCACGAAGATCCAGACTGGCTCCGATTCCACCTGGTAGGGGCCACCAATCCCACCTACTTCGCCCTTTATGCCCGGCGGCGCATGGAGTTGTACGGCGACACGTCGGAAGACTTTGCCGCGGTCAAGGTGAAGAACTCCCGCCATGGGGTGTTCAATCCCAACGCCCGCTACACCAAGGAGTACGACGCCGACGACATCGCCAACTCCCCAATGGTGGCCGATCCGTTGCGCTTACTCGAGATCTGCGCCACCTCTGACGGCGGGGCCGCTCTGGTGGTGTCGAGCCTGGAGTGGGCCGCCAGCCGGGGGGTGGACAACCCGGTGCGGGTCTCGGGCATCTCCACGGTGAGCCCGACCTATCCCAACAGCGTGATCGAATTGCCCTATCTGGCGTCGGACTCGTGGGCTGCGGTGGGCGACGAGACCATGACCTTCAAGGACAACATCGCGGCACGGGCCTACGAGGAGGCGTCTGTCTCGCCCGAGGACCTCGACTTCGCCGAGGTGTACGACCTGTCGTCGGCCTACGAGCTCGATTGGTACGAGCACATCGGACTGTGTGAGCGGGGCGACGCGGCCAAGCTGCTGCGGGCTGGCGACACTGCGCTAGGCGGCCGCATCCCGGTGAACCCGTCGGGCGGGCTGGGTGCCTTTGGAGAGGCCGTCCCGGCTCAGGCCATCGCCCAGGTATGCGAGATGGTGTGGCAGCTTCGGGGGGAAGCCGGCCGTCGCCAGGTGGAGGATGCCAAGGTGGGCCTGTCCATCAACCATGGCATGTTCGGCCACGGTTCCTCGGTGATCTGCACTCGTTGATCGACTTGCCCAGTTCTCAGTACGGAGCAGGTCCCTCTAGCTAGAGTGCCCGCCATGGCACCACCTGACCTGCTCAGCTCCGACGAAGACCGCTACGACGTGTACCGGGTGTACCGGGACGATTACCCGTGCTTCCATGACGAGGCGTCCGACACGTGGTTCGTGAGCCGCTACGCCGATGTGGAACACGTATTCAAGAATCCGGCGTTCAGCACCGACATGTATGAGTGGATGATCGAGCCGGCCCACGGACCGACGCTGCTGTCCAAGCACGGGGCCGAGCACTCCCGCTACCGCAACCTGGTGGCCCCCTTTTTCCGGGGTGCGCTACTGGAGGCCGACTTCATGCCCATGATCGAGGCCCAAGCCAAGTCCATGATCGACCAATGGATCGCCGACGGGAGCTGCGATTTAGTCGAGGGCCTGTCGAGGTACCTGCCCATCAAAGTGATCGTGGCCATGCTGGGCCTGCCCGACGAGGACCATCCCAAGTTCCAGGACTGGTACGAGTCGATCAACCGATTCGTGTCCAACATCAACCAGGATCCGGACATCATCGCCGAGGGGGAGCAAACTCGGATGGAGTTCCAGGAGTACCTGATGCCGGTGATCGCCGAGCGCCGTCGCAACCCGGGCGACGACCTCCTCTCGAATCTGGTCACCGCTGAGATCGACGGCAGCGGCCTTTCTGACATCGAGGTCAAGTCGTTCACGAGCTTGCTGTTAACTGCTGGGGGAGAGACCACTGACAAGGCTATTGCCAGTCTGTTCAAGAACCTGCTGGAGCACCCCGACCAGCTTGAACAGGTGCAAAATGACCGGTCCATGGTGACCATGGCGGTGGCCGAGACCCTGCGCTACAGCCCACCCGCCCACTGGATCCAGCGCCTGCCTCACGAGGAGGCCGAGTTGCCTTCGGGCACCGGCACAATTCCCGCTGGGGCCACGGTGACCGGCATCATCGGGGCGGCCAACCGGGATGAGCGCAAGTACACCCATACCGACCCTGAGCTGTTCGACATCAACCGGAAAGACCTGCCCGCATCCAGCGCTTTTGCCGCCAACGCCGAGCACACCACCTTTTGCTTCGGACGGCACCACTGTGTGGGCTCGTATCTGGCCAAAGCCGAGATCGAGGCCGCGCTGAACATTGTGCTGGATTGCACTGAGAACCTCCGCTTAGCCGACGGCTTCGAGGCCAAGGAGGTCGGGGTCTTCTTGCGGGCCCCAGCCGAACTCCAGGTGGAATTCGATCCAGCGGACGGCAGTTAGGCACCAAGGAATATGGTGCTGAATTTTGGTGGGGATTAGGCGAGTTTCCTACTATTGGAGCCTCAAGCGTTGGACCGATAGTGAATCGTCCGGAGAGGGGACAACTATGAAACGCTCCTTGTGGAAGCTGCTGGCAGCACTGCTGGCGTTGACGTTGGTTGCTGCGGCATGCGGCAACGACGATGACGACGTCGCCGACGAGCCGGCTCCGGCAGCCACGGAGGCTCCGGCCCCGGCGGCCACGGAGGCTCCGGCTCCGGCAGCCACGGAGGCACCTGCGCCAGAGCCCACCGAAGAGATGGCCCCCGAGCTGCCGAATATCAAGATCGGCTACCTCCAGTGGATTTATGCTGATGAGGCCGGCAAGCGCATCGAAGATGCGGCCAAGGAGGCGGTTGACTTCCTCGGTTGGGAATACGAGACCTGCGACGCGGCCGGCGACCCAGCCCAGATGCCGGTCTGTGGCAACCAGCTGCTTGATGCTGATATCGACGTGATGCTCACCGACGGCATTCCCGAAGCTTTCATCACCGACGTGCTAGAGCGGGCCGCAGCAGAGGGCGTTCCGATCCTCTCTGCCGGTGGCGAGGTGGAGCCGCGCGACTTCTACATCGCAAGCTTTGCCTCTGATGACACTGACCTTGGAGTTCAGCTCGCCAACTATCTGGTTGAGCAGCTTCCTGACGGAGGCAACATCATCGTGCAGACGGTGCCCACCGCATGGAGCGATAAGCGCATTACCGGGCTTAACTCAGTTATCGAAGGGACCGGCATCACCGTGGTCGACCAGTGGGAAGGCGATTTCGCCAACCTGGTAGCCGGTACCGAGGCAGACGTGACCACCAAGTTGCAGCAGTATGACGATGTCGACGCTGTTTGGATCAACTTCTCGGTGGCCTCCATCGGTGCCGCGTCAGCCATTGGCGCTCTCTATCCTGACGGCGACGATCCAGACCGACCGCTGCTGGTCACGTTCTACGCCAATCCAACAACGGTCAATGACATCCGTGATGGCCGGGTAGACGCCGCGGTGGACGAGAAGCTGGAGTGGCAGAGCTGGGCCCAGGTGGATGCCGTCGCCCAGATGCTGGTCTTCGGCGAACATCCGAGCCAAGAGCGGGCCCCAACCTATGACGGCCGGAACTTCTCGGTCCGTCAGGTGGTCACTATCGACACCGTGAACGCCATGCCGGCTGACAGCACCGAGGTTCCCGCACCGGATCCGCCCGGTGACTACGAGGAGTATTTCCGCAACAAGTGGTGCAGCCAGTTCAGCGGGGTCGCGAACTGCGGCTAAGAATCTGAACTTGCGCCAACGGTGTAGGTGATTTCTTTCGACGGGGGCCGGTGGCGGCTGTGCTTGCCACCGGCCCCTGTCGCGCACTAGCTGCTACTTTGGCCATAGGAGGCTCTAGACGTGTCTGAAGTGGATTCAATCCAGGCCCCTTCACCTGAATCAGGTGGTTGGCGTCAAGATTTTGACCTGCTGAAGGTCATCTCACGCTTTGGGGTGATCATCACGCTGTTGGCCAGCATCTTGATTTTCTCCATCCTCAACGATCGGTTCATTGAGATCGACGGGATCCGAACCAGCCTCAATCTGGCTTCTCCATTGCTGATGTTGGCACTGGGCCTCACCGTCGTCTTGGCCATGGGCGATTTCGACTTGTCGGTGACAGGAATTCAATCGGCGGCTGGGGCCATTGTCGTCATCCTCATTGTCAACCATGACTGGTCGTGGTTGCTTGCCGTATTTATGGGCCTGCTGTTTTGCTTGGTCGCGGGTTCAATCAACGGCCTTCTTGTCTCTTATGCAGGAATGCCTTCATTCATCACTACCCTCGCTACCGGTCTGATACTGATTGGGACCAGGTACGAGGCAGCCGATGGCCGCAATATCACCGGTGCGAAGGATCTGCCTGCCATCTACCGAGACTTCGGGGTCGGTAGACCGGATCCTTGGCTGGAGTTGCATACACCGGTATGGATAGCCGCAGGGCTGGCCATCCTCATGTGGCTCCTTATGTCCAGAACCGAGGCTGGTCGGTACATGTATGCAATCGGCGGCAATCCCGAAGCAGCGCGGTTGTCAGGGATAAACGTCAAGGCGCTACGAGCCTTAGGATTTTCTGCCGTTGGTTTCATGGCGTTATTCGCCGCAGTCACTTCAACGGCAAGAACCGCTTCATCGGTAGCAGACAGTGGCTTCTCAACACTTCTTGGTGCCTATGCCGCAGCTTTCTTGGGAGCGGCAGCCTCAAAGCGGACTCTATTCAATGTGCCGGGGACTGTGCTCGGTGTGATCTTCTTGCAAGCAGTCGACAGGGGGCTGATCCTGGAGGGATACAGCACCGGAGTTCGGGATATCGCCAAGGGCTGCATCCTGCTTCTGGCTATGGCATTCACACGTATTGGTGCTTCCCGGCAATGACAGCCACGGCAACTGCGGGCCTGGGTCCGCTGCTCGAAGTGTCCGGTGTCACCAAGCGCTATCCGGGTGTCTTGGCGGTGGACGATGTGTCCCTCACTCTGGGGACCGGCCAGATCGTCGGGCTCGTGGGCAAGAATGGGGCGGGTAAGAGCACGCTCATCAAGATCATCGCCGGGGCCGAGCGGGCCGACGAGGGCCATTTGCATCTAAACGGTGAGCCCCTTGAGTTGCACCGTCCCCACGATGCCACCGACGCTGGATTGGCCTTCGTCCATCAAGACTTGCAGGACGTTGGCGATCTGTCGGTAGCCGAAAATGTGATGATGGGCTTGGGCTACCCCCGGAAGATGGGGATGTTCGTGGACTGGGCCAAGTTGTATCGTCTGGCCGCCGAGCCGATCACCCGACTTGAAGCCGATATCGATCCCCGCGAGCCGGTAGGGGATTTAAGTGTGGCCAAGCAAAGGCTGGTGATGATTGCCCGCGGCTTGGCTCAGCAGGCCCAGCTTTTGGTGCTCGACGAGCCCAGCGCCTCGCTGACCGACGAAGAGATTGAGCATCTTTTTGCTGTGGTGCGGCGGCTGCGGGACGACGGGATCACCGTGGTCTACGTGTCGCATCGCCTGGAAGAGATCTTCGAGCTCACCGAGCGGGTGATTGTGATGCGCAACGGACAGCTGGTAGCCGACGAGCCCACCGAGTCGCTGGATCGCTCATCTCTGATTGCCCACATCACCGGTCATGAGCACGCTCAAACCGCCGTTGAACGGCGGGCGAGTCGAGGAGTGGGAGGTCGCCCTGACACCGAGGTGGTGCTGGAGGTGGAAGGGATTAGCGCCGACACTGGGGTGCATAACTGCTCCTTCGACGTACGCAAGGGGGAAATCCTAGGCGTGGGCGGGTTGATGGGCAGCGGCCGAACGGAAATGGTTCGAGCGGTGTTCGGCGCCGATCATCGTCGGGAGGGCACTGTGCGAGTTCACGGCGCTGAGGTCAGTGACAAACACCCGTCGGAGTCCATGGCCGCGGGACTGGCACTGTTGCCAGAGGATCGCAAGACCCAGGGCAACATCATGGACTTCAGCGTGCGCCACAACATCACGCTGGCTTCCCTGGACCGCCACCGGGCGCGGCCGCAGGCGCCATTCCCATCGGGCCGGTCCGAGAAGCAGGCTGCCGACCGCCGAATTGACCGATTGAGCATCGCCACTCCCCACGACCGCCAACTGGTTCGCCTGCTCTCCGGCGGGAACCAGCAGAAGGTGGTCATCGGCAAATGGTTGGAGCAGGGGGCCGATGTCCTGATTTTCGATGAGCCGACCATCGGGGTGGACGTGGACGGCAAAGAGGAGATCTACGACATCATGGAAGAACTGGCGGATGAGGGGAAGGCTGTGGTGTTCATCTCCTCAGAGTTCTCTGAGCTGGTCGGCGTCTGCCATCGAGTTCTCGTGCTGCACGAGGGCCGTATCGTCGGCGAGCTGGAGGGCGATGCTGTTACCGAGCCAGCCATTGTGGAGATTTGCTACAGCCAGCACTAGTCACCCTGTTGCGCTGGGGTTTCTGGTCTGGTGGTGTGGGGAGTGTCGCCAAAGATCGGTACCGTATATCGCACTGAAGGCTGAACTCTCCCAGAGGCGGGTATGAAAAGACTCCTAGTCCTATTGCTGAGCGCGGCGCTGATTTCGACTGCCTGTTCTGACAGCAAGACCGATGTACCGGTCACCGGTTCGATTCACTCCGGTGAGGATATGGCGGCCGACGAAGTGGTGCCTACTGCCGAGGCCACTGCCGAGTCCGCCACTTCGCCCGCCCAGGAGCCCGAGGCTGAGCCTGAAGAGGCATCCCAGCCTGAGGCCCAAGATGCTGACGTCGGATGCCAGACGGCGGGAGGCGACGGATTCGAATCCACGGAGGGTCTGTTGCCGGTCGATCCCGATGTGCGGATTGGCACGCTGGACAACGGGTTCACCTATTACGTCCGGTCCAACGACAGCCCGGGCGGTGCTCTCTCTCTGCGGCTCGTGGTCAACGCCGGGTCGCTCAACGAGCCGTTCGCGGGGGCAAACTACGCCCACTTCCTTGAGCACATGCTGTTCAACGGTACGGAGAAATATCCCGGCAACGAGATCACCAATGCCCTGCAAGACATCGGGGTGGAGTTCGGCCCGGACATCAACGCCTATACCTCTTATGACGAAACCGTCTACATGCTCGACCTGGTTATCGACGAAGAAGAAGGCTCAGTGGACACGGCCTTCGACGTGCTGTCCCAATGGGCCCATGCCGCCACTATCGACCCCGATGACGTAGAAGAGGAGCGGGGCATCGTCCGGGACGAATACCGCCTCAGGGACGAATCCGGGTTGGGCATGATTTTCGCTGCTTTCGACCGGATGTACAACCAGGGCACCCCGTACGAAGGGCGTGCTCCCGGCGGCACCGTCGAACATATCGAGGCGACCACTGCCGAAGATCTGCGGGACTTCTATGAGACGTGGTACGTGCCCTCCAATATGGCGGTGATCGCAGTGGGCGACCTGCCATTGGACACGCTTGAAGGCTTGGTAGAGGAGTATTTCTGCGCCATTCCGGCTGGCGATGATCCTCCAGTGGTCGACAATTGGTCGGCGTTGAATCCAGAGGCGACTTTTGATACCGCCACCTCTCCGGAGCAGTCCTATTCCTATCTTTCCCTGGATATCCGCCTGCCGTCCTGGGATCCCAACACCATCGAAGGAGACCGCCAACTGTGGATCGAACAGGTCATCAGCATCATGGTGGAGAACCGTTTGCAAGATGGCTATGAGCAGGGCTTTTTGTCGCAGATTGATCCAACCCACTGGACGTCTTTTTCCCATACCCGAGGTTTGCGGTACTACGGCACCAACTTGCGGGCAGACGATTTCTCAGCTGCCTTGACCGACTATTGGTCGCTGTTGCTGAGCTTAAGGGAGCACGGGTTCACCGATGCTGACTTGGAACGAGCGGCCAAAGCGATCAGGGCCGACCTGCAATCGGCCATCGAGGCAGCCCCGACCATCCAGGACCGACAACGCGCCGACCAATATGCAGCGCATTTCTTGGGAGGTCTGGACATCGCCAGAATCGAGGACACGGCCGAGCGGGTCGATGCCCTGCTGGACGGCCTCCAAGTCGATGACCTCACCAACCGCTATCGGGAAATCTTGGATGAGAGCGGGCTGATCCTGATCGCGGTGGGCGCCGACCCTTCGCAGGTTCCCTCGGTTGAGGAGATGCGGGCGGCGCTCCAGGCAGCCGTACCGGGAGAGCTTCCCCAAATGATCGGAGAAGCATCTGAGCTTCTCTCTGCTCCCGACCCGGTTGAGCCGGTGAGCGCTGGCCCGATTGAGGCAATCGTCGATGAGCTGGACGATGCCTACGAGTGGACATTCGCCAACGGGGCCCGGGTTATGTACGCCTACTCCGACATTGCTGAGAACCAAGTCAGCATGGACGCCATCTCTTGGGGCGGCTGGTCAGCACTATCCGAAGGCGACAGGCCCATTGCGCAGTACCTGGCCACCCGAGCCGTGCGCAACAGCGGTTTGGGCGATCTGAGTCCGGCGCAGATTTCCCGCTATTTGGACGATCGAAACGCTCAAGTGCGGCCGTATATTGCCGAGACCACTGAGGGACTTTCCGGAGCATCAGACACCGAAGGCGTTGAGACGATGTTCCAGCTCATGCATTTGTACATGACCGGGGCTCGTGTAGACGAGCAGGCCTTTGGCGAAGCCGTCAACGTCGGTGACATCATTCTCTCGCTGTCGGTATCCGATCCCGACTGGCAGCAAGCGCTGGCCTATCTGGAAGCCCGTCACGGTGAGTCGTTCGGCTGGTTCAACTTGGTCGCTCCCCAGGAGAGGTTGGACTCGCTCACCCCCGAAGCGCTCCTTGACATGTACCAGAGGCGTTTCAGTGGGGTGGACGACCTCGTTGTGGTGGTCGTTGGCGACGTTGACCGCGACGTTGTGGAGCAAATGGCCCGTACGTATGTCGGGACACTTCCCGCCGGGGAACCTGACAGCTACGAAAATCGCCGCGCACCCAATCCTGACGGAGTCGTTCGCCGCGAAGTAGTGCTGGGCCCCGATATCCAATCCACCTCGGCGACGTACTACTACGAGGCCTCCATTGAGGTGAATCCCGCCATGCAAGTAGCCGTCGACCTGCTTGATGTGATTTTGGACGACCGCCTGGTCGATGACGTCCGTGAAGACCTGGGCGACTCCTATGTCGCGACCGTGTCGATAGGCCTGAGCCTTACCCCGGAACCCAGGATCAGCAGTGAAGTGTTCGTTTCGGGCGATCCCGAGCGTATGCCGAGAATCGAGGCGGAGCTGGCCCGTATTCTGGACGGAATGCAAGCAGGGGAGATCAATGCAGAAGAGTTCGAGCAGGCTCGTGCTGTGGTCGGCGACGACTATGAGCTGACCAACAATGGCGACCTGATAAACGTGCTGATTCGCCGGGTCTATGCCGACGATGACGAGCTGCCCACACCCCGGCGGCTCATTGAGGAGCTGGCGGCCATCAGGCTCGGGCACGTGCAGGCGTTGGCTGAACTGCTGTTCGATCCTGACCAGCACATCCAGATCGTCCGGGTGCTGCCCTAATCGTCAATCTGGTGCCTTAGGCACCGAGTCAGAGTTTGAGCAGAGAACTCAGACTTGGCGTTCTTGGTCGACCCAGTGAGGGTCGCGTAGCTCCCGCTTGAGGATCTTGCCGGTCGGGGCCTTGGGAAGCTCGTCCACAAAGGCCACTGACCGTGGCTTCTGGTAGGAGGCCAGGTTTTGGCGGGCGGCGTCGATGATTTCGTCCTCGGTGGCGCTCATGCCTGGCTTGAGCACCACATAGGCCATGACCGACTCGCCCCAGGTGTCGTCCGGTACGCCGATCACCGCGGTTTCCAACACCGCTTGGTGGGTGGCAATGGCCTCTTCAACCTGTACCGAGTAGATGTTCTCCCCGCCGGAGATGATCATGTCCTTGGCCCGGTCGACGATGAACACGTACCGCTCGTCGTCCCAAGTGGCAATATCGCCGGTCCACATCCAGCCGTCTTTGATGGTGTCGGCGGTGAGGTCGGGTCGGCGGAAGTAGCCCAACATGTTGGCCTCGGACCGCACGATGATCTGCCCGGGCGTCTTGCCATCGCAGGGCACGTCCACACCGTCGGGATCCACCACGCGAACCGATGTCACGAATCCTTCGCGACCGCACGACCGCAGCCGCTCTGGTCTGTAGTCGTCGCGAATAGCCCGGATGTGGTCCTCCTGCGACAAGAAGCACATGGTGGTGCCCTCGGTTTGGCCGTAGCCCTGGATCAGCGTGCACGGGAACTTGTCCAAGGCCTCGGTGATGACCCTGGAGGGCATGGGACCGCCGCCGTACTGGATGTTGCGCAGGCTGGAGATGTCGTAGTTGTCGAATCCCTCCACCGCCATCATCCAGTTCAACATGGTGGTGACGCCCAAGAAGGCCGACACTTTCTCAGCTTGGATCAATTCCAGGGCCAAAGTGGCGTCGAAGTTCATCAGCACCAGCGGGCAGCCATGGGCCAGGTAGTTCATGGCCAGCACCACCGGGATGTGGAACATCTGCCCGGTGAGCATGTACACGTCGCTGGGGACGATGCGCTCGGCCACCGTCTGGTTCAACATTCCGAAATAGACGCTGCGATGGCTGTGCAATGCCCCCTTCGACTCTCCGGTAGTGCCCCCGGTGTAGAGGATGAACAGCGGGTCGTTGTCGCCCACCTCCATGGAGGCCTCAGGTTCGGCATCCGATGACGAAGCCACCAGCTCCTCATAGGAGCCGTTTCCGCCTTCGCCGTATTGGAGCCAGTGCTCGACTGAGTTGACCAATCCAGACAGTTCAGCCGACTCGGCGGCATAGGCCCCCTGGGTGATGTAGGCCCGGGGCTCGCCGTTGTTGACGATCTTGGCCAGTTCCGGCGCCGACAGCCGCCAGTTCATGGGCTGGGCCACCAGCCCCGAGCGTCCGCAGGCAAAGTACAGAGCGGCGTACTCCACCGAGTTCTGGCTCAAGATGCCGACTCGGTCGCCTTTTTCCAAGCCCAATCCGACTAGTCCGTTGGCCAGTTGCCGGATGTGCTCGTCAAAGGCCGCGAACGTAACCCGCTGGCCAGTGGTGGAGTCGACAATCGCCTCGCGGTTCGGCGTCTGCCGGGCCCACTTGGCGGGAATCTGGCCGATGTTCATCTGCGGCTCCTTTCTAGAGAGTTCCTAAAGAGCTAGTGCGATGTTCATGGCCCTGGTTGGCCGGTCTTGCCCTAGTAGGGCAAATCGAGGGCCAAGAACCGCTTTTGGATTTTCCAGTCGTCGCCTACCCGCACACAGTCGTCGGTGTACACGCCGCTGGAGAGGACGGTGAGCTGGCCGCTCTCCACGGTGATGAGCACCAGATAGCTGATGGCGGTGATCGAGTCTTCGGTCTCGTTCTCGAAGTAGAGGTTGGTCACCACGTGGCGGCGCTGATCGGTCTGCTCCTCCATAGCGCCGCTGAACAACCCGGCAATGGCCTCCGATCCCTCAAAGGTGATCGGATCGCCACCGGCGATGGTCATTGCGAACACCGGATTGTCGGGAGCGAACATCCCGATGAGGAAACCGCTGTCGCCTACGTCGTAGGCCACCCCGGCGTGGTTCAAAAGCTCAGTTACTGCTTGCTTGTCTGCCATTGGATTACTCCATTCCCAGTTGTTCCACCGTGCCTCGCCACGCGAGCGAGCCACCGTCGATCAAGATGTATGCGCCGTTGATGAAGCCGGCCTCTCGGCTGGCCAAGAAGCACACCAGCTCGCCCACCTCGGAGGGAAGCCCCAGCCGGGGGATGAGAGAGGTGTTGATGAGCGCCTTCTCGAACGCCGCCGGGTCGTCCGCCTGCTTCACAAAGTCGGTGACCATGTCGGTGGCAATAGCGGTGGGCCCGTAGCAGTTGACCCTGATCCCCAGCGGGGCCAAGTCCACCGCCAGGTTCTGGGTTTGCAGCCGAATGCCTCCCTTGGATGTTCCATAGGCCGAGTTGTTCGGATAGGCCGACTGTGCACCGGTTGACGCGGCGTTGACGATCGACGGCCAGTCGCTCTCCTTGAGGTAGGGGAGGGCGGCCTTCGAGCAGATCCACGGGGCCACGGCGTTGACCTCCACCACCTTCTTGAACACGTCGAGGGACATCTGCTCCAGATTGCACTGGTCAGCGGGGGCCAGCCCGCTCTCGTGGATGCCGGCGTTGTTGTGCAGTACATCGATGCCGCCGTAGGCCTCGGCGGTGGCGGCCATCAGCGCCTCCACCTGTTCAGGATCAGTGACGTCGCAGGATGTGTACGCCGCAGTCCCTCCCGATGCGTTGATCTCGTCAGCGACCGCCTGTCCCTGTTCGTCGTTGAGGTCGGACACCATTACTTTGGCGCCTTTGCCGGCCGCCACCCGGGCCGTTGCCGCTCCGATTCCGGTCGCCGATCCGGTGATGACGAATCGCAGTCCTTCTATGCCCATTGACGCCCCCTAGTGCGAGATACGGCCCGCAGCGTAGGCGGCTTCGTTGGCGGCTGTAAAACAAAGGCGTCAACCACATCGAATCGCAGGGCGGCAAGGGTCTCTTGGTAGGTTTAGCCGGTGCCCACGCTGACCACCACGCCGCCGGAACGGTCAGGTGCTGACCCCCGTCCCGAGCTCGTCTTACGAGATGGTCGAGTTCTTCTGGCCGGTAGCCGGTGCATCGATTGCGGCCATCCGATGGCTGTGTTCCCGCCGCGTTGCCCGGTGTGCGGCAGCAGCGCCATGGCAGCGGCGACCTTTGGTCAGGGGGGCACCGTGTTCAGCTCAACGGTGCTTCGGATTCCGGTGCCCGGGCGCACTCCGCCGTTCACCTTGGCCTATGTGGATGTGGACGATGGTCCTCGCGTGCTTGCCCATGTCGATGGACCAGACGAGTCCTTGGTTCCAGGTAGCCGGGTTGAACTGGCCGGGTGGAATGAGCACGGTGATCCAGTAGTGCAGAGGACCGGACCATGAGCGGCACTGGTACAGCCATCTGGGGGGTGGGGACTTCGGCGTTCGGCAAGCAGACGTCACTGGGTGGTCCCCGACTGGCCTGGCAGGCCACGGTGGAGGCTCTGGACGACGCCGGGTTGAAGGCGTCTGAAATCGACGCCGTGTATGCCGGCTCAGTGTTCGGCGATCCCGGCACCGTTACCCGAACCCTCCAGCAGATCGGGATTGTGGAGGTGCCGGTGATCACCATCGAGAATGCCTGCGCCAGCGGCACATCGGCGTTTCACGAGGCCCGGGTGGCCGTTGAAACTGGCCGGTATGAGCGGGTGTTGGCGTTTGGCATCGAAACCATGACCGCCCATTTCGACGGTGCTATCAGCCCGATCGCCTCCGACCCCGACGGGGCCCAGGGCTATGCCATGCCCAGCATCTACGGCATGTCGGCCACCCGGTACAAGTACGAGTTCGGGGTAAGCGACGAACAGATGGCCTCGGTGGCAGTTAAGAACCGCCGCCACGCGGTGGGAAATCCCCGTGCCCAGCACCGCAAGACCGTCACCCTTCAACAGGTGCTGGGCAGCCGCATGGTGGCCGATCCGATCACCCTGTTCCAGTGCTGCTCGATTGCCGATGCGGCCGCTGCTGCGGTGGTTGGACCGTTGGGTGGTTCCCAAGATCCCACCGGGGAGGTGGCCATCCGATCCAGCGCGCTGCGCTCCGGCCGGCTGTGGGACCACACCACTGACAAGGTGTGGGGTTGGGACATCGTGGCCGACACCGCGGCCCAGGCCTACGAATCCGCCGGGGTGGGGCCGGGCGATATCGATGTGTTCGAAGTGCATGATGCCTTCACCATCGGTGAGATCATCACCACCGAGGCATTGGGGATGTGCGGTCTGGGCGAAGGCGGGCGGCTGGTGGAGTCGGGCCACACCGCATTGGGCGGGACCCAACCGGTGAACCCATCTGGCGGGCTCTTGTCGCGTGGCCATCCGCTGGGGGCCACCGGTCTGGCTCAGATCGCCGAGATCGTCTGGCAGCTTCGGGGCATGGCCGCCGATCGCCAGGTGCCCGATGTCCGGCTTGGCGCGGTGGAGACCATGGGTGGTGGTACGGCGGGTATCGACGGCAACGCCTGTGTGGTGACCGTGCTGGAGCAAATGGGATGACTCGATGAGTGACCAGCCAACCATGTTGGTTGACGATGAGGTCCTGTCGCCGGAGCGAATCGCCGATCCCCATTCCTATTTTTCCGTTCTCCGAGAGCAAGATCCGGTCCATTGGAATGAGAAGTACCGGGCGTGGTTCATCCACCGCTACGACGACGTGCTCGACGCCTTGCGGGACCCCCGATTCTCCTCAGAGCGCATTGGCGCGGCCTACGACCGCCTGACCGAGGAGCAAAGGGCCGAGCGCCAGCCCACCTACGACATTCTGATGGATTGGCTCGTATTCCGGGATCCGCCTGATCACACCCGGTTGAGGCGATTGGTGAGCCGAGCCTTCACCCCTCGAGCGGTAGAGGCCTGGCGGGACCGAATCATCGGCGTGGTCGACGAGTTGATCGACGGTCTGTCTGCGCGGGATCACTTCGACCTGATCGAGGACTTCGCCTATCCCATCCCTGCGGTGGTGATTGCCGAGATGATGGGGGTGCCCCCCGACGATCGCGACCGGTTCAAGGACTGGTCCGACGACGTGATGATCCTGGTGTTCGGGGCCCGTGGAGTGGGCGACCGTCGAGCCCGAGCCCAGCAGGGGCTGGTCGAGCTGGCCGCCTATCTGAGCGACTTGGTGGCCCACTACCGCCAGCATCCGGCCGACAACATCATCTCCAATCTGGTTGAGGCATCCGAGGGCGACGACAGTCTTGAAGATCCCGAGATCGTGGCCAACTGCGTGCTGTTTCTGTTCGGTGGCCACGAGACCACCACCAATTTGATCGGCAATGGCATTCGAGTGTTGCTCAATCATCCCGACCAGATCCAAAAGCTGCGTGACGACCTCTCGCTGATCAAGCCGGCCGTAGAGGAGATCCTCCGGTTTGACGGGCCGTCCAAGATGGAGGTCCGCACGCTGGCCGACGAGGTGGAGATGGGGGGAAAGTCGCTGCCCGCGGGCGACATGGTGTATCTGGTGCAGCATGCCGCCAACCGGGACCCTGAGGCGTTTGACCAGCCCGATCGGTTCGACATTGCCCGCGATCCCAACAACCACATCGGCTTTGGCTTTGGGCTGCACTTCTGTCTGGGGGCATCGGTGGCCCGGCTGGAGGGGACGATCGCCCTGGAAGCTCTAGTGCGCCGCCTGCCAAATTTGGAGCTGGGCCCTGACCCCGAAGTGTGGGTCCCCACCATGCTAAGCCGGGGCTTGGAGCACCTTCCGGTGAGCCTGTCGTGAGCTCCCCGCGGCCGTTGGAGGGAATGGGTGCGGTGGTCACCGGGGCCACTGGTGACATCGGCGGGGCCATCGCCCGAGTATTGGTCGACCAGGGTGCCCGAGTCGGCCTCATCGCCCGGCGGGCCGAAGTGCTGGAGGAATTGGCCGGCGAGTTGGGAGATGGCGGTGCTCAGATCTCAGTCGCCCCTTGCGATGTGACCGATCCCGAGGCCGTGACCGCCGCCGCTGAGACGATCAGCGATGCCATTGGCCCTGTCGACATCCTTATCAACAACGCGGGCGGTGCCCGGTTCACCGCTCCGGTGCTCGATATCGCCGAGTCGGGATGGTCCAAGACCGTGGCCCTCAATCTGACCGCGCCGTTCCTGGTATCGCAGGCGTTTGGCCGCGCAATGATCGAGCGGGGACAGGGCAGCATCGTCAATGTCGGGTCGCTGTCAGGTCTGCGCCACCTGCCCGGAATGGCGGCCTACTCGGCGGCCAAGGGCGGACTGTTCCAGCAGACCAAGGCTCTGGCCCGGGAGTGGGCGCCTCATGGGGTGCGGGTGAACGCGGTGGCCCCTGGTTTCGTGGACACCAGCGGCTGGGACAGCTACGACAAAGACGCCGTTGTAGCCGAGGCTGGCATCGCCATCCCGCTGGGCCGGTGGGCTTCTGCTGAAGAAGTAGCACTGCCCGTAGCGTTCCTGGCCTCTCCTGCCGCTTCCTATATAACTGGAGCGGTTTTGGTTATCGACGGCGGAATGTTGGCCTAGTTACTGGTCAGGCGGAGTCCGGCGTCTAGCCGCACCACTTCGCCGTTGAGGAATGTGTTCTCCATGAAGTGAACCACCAGGTTGCCCACGTCGGCGGGGGTGCCCAGGCGATGGGGGAATACGTTGTCTTCCACCAGCTTGGCGATGAACTCCTGATTCAGGGTCGCGAGCATGGGGGTGTCCATGGTGCCCGGAGCGATGGTCATCACCCGGATGCCCCACACCGCTAGGTCGCGGGCCATGGGAAGGGTTAGACCGATCACCCCGGCCTTGGACGAGCCGTAGGCCGATTGGCCCACCTGGCCCTCGTAGCCGGCGATGGAGGCGATGTTCACGATCAAGCCCCGCTCGCTGTCGGCATTGGGCTCGTTGGCCGACATTGCCGACACCGCATGGCGGGCTACGTCGAACAGCCCGATCAGATTCACCTCGATGTGCTTTCGGAAGTGGTCTAGGTCGTTGGGGGTGCCATCACGGGACACCACCCGCTGTCCGGAGCTGATTCCCGCACAGCTCACCAGCACGTCGATGCGGCCGAAAACATCTTTGGCCGCGGCCACGGATCGCTCTACTTCATCAGTATCGGTGACATTTCCCGGCACGAAACCGGCTGCGTCGCCTAGCTGGGCAGCCATGTCCTCCCCAGCCGACGAGGGCAGGTCCAAGATCACTGCCTTGCCACCCTTGTCGAGCAGCGTCTTGACCACGCCGGCACCCAAACCTGAGGCACCGCCAGTGACCAGGGCAACAGAGCCTGCGACGTCCATAGCTCAGAACTCCCGGAGGCGGGCGCTGGTGGGGTCCACCTCGGTGCGCAGAATGTGGAGTTCCTCGGCGGTGGGTTCGGCCGTGACTGGAATCTCCCCATCGGGCATCAACACTTCGAACCCGGTGGCTTCCTGTACCTGTTCGGCGGTCACCTCTGGATGGAGTGACGCCAGACGCATCCGCTTGCTGACCGGCTCGAAGTCGAACACGCACAGGTTGGTGATGCAAAGCTGCGGTCCTCCGGGCATGCCCAAACGCTCCCGGTGATCGCCACCGTCGCCCCAGCCCATACCAGATCGGAAGTGGAGCTGGTCCACAAAAGTGCGGGGGTCGTGGGTGGACGACCACAGATAGATGCGGGGGATCATGGCGCCGAGGTCGGCCATACCACCGCCGCCGGGCAGCCGCACCTTGGGTGCTTCATAAGGGCCGATCACCGTGTTGTTCACGTTGCCGTAGGCGTCCATCTGCGCGCCTCGAAAGGCGAACGTGTTGTAACGGGCACCCTGGGCGAAGGCCCAGAAATCGAAAGTGGAGTTGCTCAGCATAGAGGCCCCGCCCCACAGCGAGTCCGACAAGGTGGAGTCGCCGATCTCATCGGGGTCGGCATCGATGGCGATGGAGCTGGCCGCCCACACCAACTCCGGGGCGTGGGTGCGTCGGGCCAGCAGATAGCCGCTCACCGGGATGAACGACACCGCGCCGTTGAAGGCCCGGGTGTCGTTGGCCATGGCCCGGGAAAAAGTCACCACCATGAGCTCGTCCATGGTGCAGTCGTAGCCAGGAACCGGAGTGCTCATGTGGAGGCCCCTGCGGTAACGCTGTTCACGGCCAGGAAGTCCTCCCAGGTATCCGGCCCCACCACCCGCTCCCGGAAGAACTGGGTGAACGTGTCCCGGTCACGGGCAGCGTGGGAATAAGCCGTGAAGAACTCCGAATCGTGGCCGTAGTAAGGAAAGCACGAACACGGGTAGGTGCCCCGCGGGGCCGGAGCCACCGCATCGATCATGAATCCCGGATAGGTCGTCCGCTCCGGTTCAGCGGTGAACGTCGCAGTCTCCACGGTCCGCTCCACCGACACCACCGTGCGGCCGGCGGCGTTCACGACTTCGTTGTCCAACCACACCAACTTGGGGTTGACCCTGGTGTTGCCCTGGTCGTCGGCCTCATGGGCGTGGACCAAGGCCACGTCCACCGGCAGGCGAGTACAGGCCACATAGTGCTCTCCGGTGGGGCCGTCCTTCTCCTCGCGAACCGTGCCCGTGGCGGCGTGCAATCCCAGCACGTCGGTGCCCAGCCCCGCCTTGGTGGGTATGAACGGCAAGTCGTGGCTCTGGGCCTGGAGGCGGCAAACCAACAGGTGCTCGCTGTATTCCTCGATGGCTACTTGGCCCGACTGCACCGCGGCTCTGAAGTTGGGGGCCAGCCCCAGCCCCTCGAAGCTGACCAGGCCCGCGATGACCCGGCGCACGCATCCCCCGGCCACCAACCAGTCCACCGCCATGCCCGACACGATGGCCACCAGCTCGAGGTCCTTCTTCTCCTGGCGGACCAGCTCGCGCACCAGGGCCATGGGGGCGCTATTCATAGACATGCCGCCGATGGCCACGGTTGAACCGTCGGGAATGGACGATGCCGCTTGTTCCAGAGTCGTTATCTTGCTCATCGAGTCTTCTGGTCCCCCTCGTGCCACTGTTCTTGCCGTTCTTGCAGCCCGCCGTACTATACGGCCCATGAGTGCCGCTCCAGACATCCTCTCGCCCGAGTACGACGCCAACCCCTACCCGTTCTACGAGGTGCTGCGCAACGAGCATCCGGTGATGTGGCACGAGGGCACCCAGGCCTACGTGATCAGCCGCTACGAGGACGTGGCCGGGGCGTTTCGCAATCCCCAGATCTCCAGCCGCAACTACGAATGGCAGACCGAGCCGGTCCACGGGCGCACCATTTTGCAGATGGAGGGGAAAGAGCACTCGTCCTATCGGGGCATCGTCAATCCGATCTTTCGAGGCAGCTACCTGGAGCAGAGCATCGTGCCGGCCATCACCAAAGCAGCCCGCCAACAGATTGGCGAATTCCTGGCCGACGGCGAGGTGGATCTGTGCAAGCGGTTCAGCACCTACTATCCGATCGGGGTCATCGTGCAGCTCCTCGACCTCCCCATGGAAGACGTGCCCCAGTTCTACGAGTGGTACACGATGATCATGGACTTCGTGTCCAACATCACCGGCGACGAGGAGAAAAACCGCCGGGGCATGGCCGCCCGGGTGGAGATGGGGGAGTACCTCATGCCCAAGATCTCCGAACGGCGGGCTGACCCCGGTGACGACCTGCTCACCGCCATGGTGACCAAGGAGTTCGACGGCGTGCAGATGAGCGACGACGACATCCGGGGCTTTTGCAGCCTGCTGTTGACCGCGGGCGGGGAGACCACTGAGAAGGCCATCACGCTGACCATGCGGAATCTCTTGGACAATCCCGAGCAGATGGCCGAGGTGCGGGCCGACCGTCAGCTCATCGGCAGTGCTTTTGCCGAGACGCTGCGATTCACCGGGCCGGTGCAGATGATCATGCGCCACACTGATGAGCCGGTTGAGTTCTCCGGGGGCAAGGTAGAGGCGGGCTACACCCTGGAGTTGCTGTTGGGAGCCGCCAACCGGGATCCGGAGGCCTTTGACGAGCCCGACCGGTTCAACATCCACCGCACTGACATGGAGTTCGACAAGGCGTTCACTGCGGCGGCCGACCACACCGCGTTCGCCCTGGGCCGCCACTTCTGCGTGGGGTCGATGCTGGCCCGGGCTGAGCTGACCGTGGCAATGGACGCCTTGCTCGACGCCATGGACGACATCGCCTACGCCGACGGCTACGAACAAGTGGAGACTGGCGTGTACACCCGCGGGCTGACCTCGCTGCCGCTGACCTTCACCCCGAATCCGGATTTTGTTGCCGGGTAAGGGCGGGAAGCGCTCCTGCTCGATACCAAAACTCGGGCGGCGGGTCCTGTCGCCTGACGGCGGCCTGGCGTGCTTCGCGTGCGCCAGGTCCGCCTCCGGCGCCACCCACCGCCCTACCGCTGAGGGATCACTTCCCGTTGGGTGAAAAGGGCGTACTGGCAAGACTCCAGTTCGCTCTAAGATGAGACTGGTGTGTTGGACCAGTTCATGTTGGGCTGGAGTGAGGGTGGTAGAACCTCTTGTGAGGGTGACCTCGCTCCGGCCCAGCACCTACCGCGGCACCACGTAGCCGGCGTCGTCGCGGTCCCAAGTGTCAGCCGTGATGCCGTCTTCGCGGAGCTTGAACTTCTGGACCCGCTCTGAGGGGGTCTTGGGCAAGTCTCCACACCAGCGCACGTAGCGGGGTACGGCGAAATGGGCCATGCGGGGCACACAGAAGTCCAGCAATTCAGTCTCGGAGAGCTCGTGGTCGGGCTTGAGCACCACCACGGCCATGACCTCTTCCTCACCCAGTTCGGAGGGCACGCCGATCACCGCTGACTCCAACACCGCATCGCAGGTGTTGATCACTGCCTCCACCTCATAGGAGGAGATGTTCTCGCCCCGGCGGCGCACGCAATCCTTCATGCGGTCGATGAAGGTCAGGTAGCCGTCCTCGTCGAGACGGCCCCGGTCGCCGGTGTGGAACCACAGGTTGCGGAACGCCTTGACCGTCGCGTCGGGCATGTCGAAGTAGTTGTCGATCATGATGTGGGGCTTCTTGGGCCGCACCACGATCTCGCCCGCGGTTCCGGGGGGCACCGGTTGATCTTCGGTGTCTACTACCTGCACGTGGTACAGGGCCGACTCCCGGCCTGCGGTGCCGATCTTGCGCATGCCCCGGCGGTTCTCGGTGGTGATGGCCACTTCGGTCATGCCGTACACCTCGCTGAGGTGGACCCCGAAGCGTTCCTCGAATCGCTCCCATATTTCCACCGGGCAAGGGGCGCCGAAGCCGTTGCGCACCGGATTGTCGGCATCGTCGGGGCGCTCGGGTTGCTTCCACAGCATCATGATCAGTCCGCCCTGGTAGTTGAAGGCGGTGATCCCCTCGGCCCGACAGCGGTCCCAGAAGCGGCTGGCCGAGAACCGCCGGTCCATGATGAGGCGGGCGTCGGCTTCCATGGCGCACATAACGCTGGTGTACTTGGCGTTGATGTGGAACAGCGGGAAGGCGGTGTAGAGCACATCTTCCCGGTCGTAGCCCACTAAGTCCACAGTGTGACGGGCCAGGTTTAGGTTTGCCTCGTGGCACAGCATCACGCCCTTGGACGGGCCGGTTGTGCCTGAGGTGTACAGGATGACGGCGGTGTCCCGGTAGTCCACGTCGGGCTCGGGGGCCGAGATGTCGAGGTAGAGGTCGGCCAGTTCATGGACGGTAATGTGGCCGGGGAATTCCGGAGTGCCTGCATCTTCTGTCCCCACAGCCCGATTGACCACTACGTGCTCGAGGCCGGGCAAACTTGTGGCCGCCTCGGCGATGCGGTCCAGGTAGTCGGCATCGCACACCACGGCCGAGGAGCGGGACTGGCTGACCAGATACTCCAGCAGGTGGCCTCGGTAGGCCTGGTTGATGGGCACCTCCACAATGCCGGCCTTGTTCATGGCGAACCAGGCGTCAATGCACTCCAGGGAGTTCTGCATCATCAGGCAAGCCCGGTCGCCTGCTCCTAGGCCCAGCGAGGCTAAACCGGCGGCCAGTCGGTCGGAGTCCAGATGCACACCGGCATAGGTCTTGTCTCGCCCTTCAACAGTCAATGCCAGTCTGTCGCCGTTGGCCTCGGCCTTGTGGCCGATCCAAGCTCCGATGGTGCGCGGTTTGATGAGGTTCGAAGGAGAGTTCATTGCTGCCTCTGTCAGTTCAGCACTTCGGGGGCCTCGCGCAGCAGTCGCCGCACCGCCCCCTCCCAGTAGTACCGAACCGTCATGTGGTGGCTGTTGACCGCGGCCTTCAAGGTGGGGCGCTGGTCGGGGGGCACCGGCACCGGAGTCTGGCCAGCCTGCATGGCGTCATAGTTGAGCCGGCACACCCGCTCGAAGTTGGAGGCCCGGTACACAGCCTGCTCCGTGGTCTCCCCGGCGATGAGCACCCCGTGGTTGGCCAGGATCACCGCGGTGGCGCTGCCCACCGCGTCGGCCAGGTGCTGGCCCCCGGCGGCGTCGTCCACCCCGCCGGTGTAGGTGCCGAATAGGGCGATATCACCGTCGAACATGCAGGCCTGCTGATCGGTGATCTCCGGCAGCTTGTGCATGGTGGACAGCAGGCTGCCGTAGTAGGGGTGATTGTGGATTACCACTCGGGCGTCAGGGCGAGCCCGATGCACCTCGGTGTGGATGTGCACCGCCGGGGTGACGTCCCAGCGTCCCTCCAGCACCTCGCCGTCGGCGTCGATGGCCAGGATGTCGGAGGCGGTGATCTCGTTCCACCACAGCCCATAGGGGGTACACCACATG
>JAPPAP010000024.1 GCA_026705465.1 bacterium
GGAAGATGTACGACGACGACGAGGACGCCCGCAAGGTGGTCGACGTGGCCCGAGGACTAGAGGGCCTGCGCCGCCAGGACAGCATCCACGCCGCCGCGGTGGTGATCACCAAGGAGCCGCTCACCGAGTACCTCCCCATCCAGCGCAAGGCCTCGCCGGGTCAGACTCTGGAAGAGGCGCCCATCGTCACCCAGTATGAGATGCATGCGGTGGAAGACCTGGGTCTGCTCAAGATGGACTTTCTGGGTCTTCGGAACCTCGACGTCATCGAGGATGCCATCGGGTTGATCGAGCAGTCCTGCGGCGAGCGGGTGGACATCGACAACGTGCCGCTGGACGATCCGGCCACCTACGAGCTGTTGGGCCGAGGCGACACCATCGGGGTATTCCAGCTAGAGGGCGGCCCGATGCGATCGCTCATTCGGTCGCTGAAGCCCACTTGCTTCGACGATGTGGCCGCCCTGGTGGCCCTGTATCGGCCCGGTCCGATGGCGGCCAACATGCACAACGACTACGCCGACCGGAAGAACGACCGCAAACCGGTCCAGGTGTTCCACGAGGACGCCGCCGACATCTTGGCCGACACCTACGGGCTGATGATCTACCAGGAGAGCGTCATGCGGGTGGCCCAGCGGTTCGCCGGGTACTCGCTGGCCGAAGCCGACAACCTCCGCAAGGCCTGCGGCAAGAAGGATCGCAAGCTCATGGCCAAAGAGCGGGACAGCTTTGTGGAGGGCTGCGAGAAGAGCGGCTACGGCGACGAACTGGGAACACAGTTGTTCGACATCATCGAGCAGTTTGCCGACTACGCCTTCAATAAGAGCCACTCCTACGGCTACGGCCTCATCGCTTATCAAGGGGCCTACCTCAAGGCCTGCTATCCGGTGGAGTACATGGCCGCACTGCTGACCAGCGTCAAGAACCGGCTGGAGAAGGCGGCTGTGTATCTGGCCGAGTGCCGCCAGATGGGCATCAAGGTGGCGCTGCCCGATGTGAACGTGTCGGAGTCGGACTTCGCCGCCATCGACCCCCCTGACGGAGAACAGGCCATCTCCTTCGGGTTGTCGGCAATCCGCCACATGGGTGCGGGCACCGCGCAGATGATCTTGGACGAGCGGGCCAAGAACGGCCCGTTCGCCGACTTCTACGACTTCTGCCAACGAGTCGACCCAATCGTGCTGAACAAGGGGGTGATCGAAGCCCTCATCAAAGCCGGCAGCTTCGACTCGCTGGGGCATCCTCGCCAGGGGCTTCTGAACGCGTCCGAGGCCATTGTCCGCCGCAGCATCCAACAGCAGCGAGAGCGCGAGCAGGGGGTGATGAGCCTGTTCGGTGAGGACAGCCAGACCAGCTTTGAGGACCGCATCGAGATACCCGATGCCGAGTTCGACAAGGCCCGGAGGCTGGCCGCTGAGAAAGAAATGCTGGGGCTCTATGTGTCCGACCACCCCATCATGGGCATGGAGGGGGTACTGGCCCGCAAGACCACTCATCGGATCGACCAGCTGGCCGATGTCGAGGAGGGCGCCTCGGTGAAGGTCGGCGGGGTGGTGAGCAACATGCGCAAGCGCTGGACCCGCAAGGGAGACCAGATGGCATCCTGCGACCTTGAGGACATGTACGGGAGTATGGAGGTGACGCTGTTTCCCCGGGCCATGGAGGAGCACGGCCACAAGCTGGAAGACGATCTGGTGGTCGTGCTCGAGGGACGCCTGGACCGCCGCGATGACGAGCCCGGCTTGATCTGTTTCGGGGTGGAGCCGATCGATCCTGCTGCGGCCAACGGTCAGGCCACCCTGAAACTGAACCTCGGGGCCCACAGCCTGTCCCCCGAGCGCATCGACGACCTCAAGTCGGCTCTCGCCGGCCATCCGGGCAAGTCCGAGGTGATTCTCATGCTTGGCACGGGCAAGGGCATCAAGCTTTCATCGGCCTACGGGGTGGACACGGGCAGTGGGCTGATCGGCGAGTTGCGGGAGATGCTGGGCGATAACGCCATCGCGGTGTAACCCGACTAGCTGGCATTTTGCCCAGGACCCCCGACTGGCGAAACCCTTGCAATCCTGCGGGTTTGCGCGCCCACCGGGACGATTGATGGACTATAGGGGTGCCCACGAGGGGAATGCGTGGGGGATCAGCGAGAGAGAAGGGCGAGCAGCGCATGGCAATCGACGTCGAGACCAAGGACTGCACAGCGGCTACCGACGCTGAGTTGGCTGAAATGGCGGACATGTGTGCTGATGGCCCCAACCCGTTTTCTGTGGGGCTGCTCTCCAAGCAAACCGAGGAATGGGTGCTGATCTCCACCGTTCGGGAGAACGGCAAGCTCCGGGGATTCGCCTTCTCCACGCTGGAGCGCATCGGCGGGACGCCCAGCGTGTTGGTGGGCTTGGCCTCGGTGGCCCGAACCTCAAAGCGCAGCACTGTTCTCCGCCAGCTCGTCGACGCGCAGCTCCACCGGGCGCTGATGGCATTCCCCGACGAGGACGTGCTCTTGGGCACCCAGTTCGACAACCCCGGCGGCTTCGACGCCTTCAAGCCTCTGGTCGATATCGTTCCCCGGCCGGGCCACAAGGCCTCGGGAGAAGAGCGGGCCTGGGGGCGCCGACTGGCCAAGCGGTTCAACATCAGCGCCAACCGATACCTCGACCGGGACTTCCGAGTGGTGGGAGACGACGGTCAGGCCTGCCTGCTCGACTACGAGACGGTCAAGCCCGAGGTCATCGACCCCGACGTGGCGGCCCTGTTCGACAAGGTGGACCGCTCGGGCGGCGACACCATGGTTGCCTTCGGCTGGATCATGGCCGAAGACCTGCTCAAGTACACCTGAGCGACTCATCGCCCATCCGGCGGCCGATGTGCCGCAACTTTCTTCCTGATCCACTGCCCGACGGCTTGGTGCCTGAATTGCTCGACCAGGCTCGCCGGGCTCCGTCAGCGGGCAATGCCCAGGCGGTGGAGTTCTGCGTCGTCACCGACCCCGAGCACTATTGGCGCTTGACCCTCACATCTGAGCGCCGAGCCGAGTTCCCCTGGCCCGGCCTACTGGCTGCTCCGGTACTAGTGGTGGTACTCACCGACCCCGACCGCTACGTTCAGCGCTACTCCGAGCCCGACAAGGCCCGCACCGGTCTCGGGGAAAGCCCTGAAGCTTGGCCCGTTCCCTACTGGTGGGTAGACGCGGGGATGGCCGTCCACCACCTCCTTGTCGCCGCCACTACCGCCGGCCTCGGCTCCTGCTTCTTCGGCGCCTTCGAACACGAGGATGCGGTAGTCGAGGGCCTCAACATCCCTGAAGGACGCCGCATCGTGGGAATTGTGGCACTCGGATATGCGAACAACGATCGACCTAGTTCGTCGTCTAGAAGACCTCGTCGCCTGCTTGAAGAAGTGATTCACTCCTACCCACCTCCACCAAACACAGAGGACGGATAACCCCGGTAGGGCGGGGGGTGGCGCCGGAGGCGGACCTGGCGCACGCGAAGCACGCCAGGCCGCCGTCAGGTGACAGGACCCGCCGCCCGGTTTGAGCAACAGCCCAAACACGGCACCTTGCCCGCATATCGTCTACCGTTCCCGCCCATGAACATGCCTGATCCTGTCGACCGCCTGGCCATCGAAGACGTCATCGTCCGATACACCATCGCCATCGACGAGAAAGACTGGGACCTGCTCGACTCGGTCTTCACGCCCGATGCCCATCTGGATTACTCCTCGTCGGCTCCTGGCGTGGACGACGCCAACGCCGACTATCCCACGGTCAAGGGCTGGCTCCAGATGGCACTGTCCATCTTCCCCATGACCCAGCACATGGTGGGCAAGACCTATATCCGGAGCTGGGACGGCGACACCGCCCAGTGCACGACGCTGTTCCACAATCCCATGGGCATGCCGGTCAACGACGACAAGCAGTTCGATCCCAGTGGGTCCCAGATGCACTTGTTCTTCGTGGGCGGTTGGTACCACGACACCGTGTCCCGGACCCCCGACGGGTTCCGCATCGTCAAGAAGGTCGAGATTGGGGGCTACATGGACGGCGGCTTCCCCGACGGCTTCGACATTCCCCAATAGCTGCTCCACAATTGGCCTGACGGGCGCAGTTGGGCCAGCAGAGCAGCCGCTGGGGTAATCTGCCCGACGTGCAGATCCCCCTTGTGGACTACCTGGTGTTGGGTGATGAGCCCCACCTGCAAGCCAATGAGTGCGCCAATTGCGGCGCTCGTTTTTTCGGGCGGCGCAACGCCTGCGCCCATTGCGGCCACCGAGAGTTCAACCCAGTGCGGGTGAGCGACACCGGCACGCTGCGGACCTTCAGCATCGTGTACCGGGCCGCTCCCACCATTCCCACGCCCTATGTGTCGGCCATCGTGGTGACCGACGACGGCACCTCGGTGCGCTCCAACCTCATCAACATCGAGCCTGATCCGTCCAAGATCTCATTGGGCATGAAGGTGAAGCTGGACACCTACGTGGTGGGCACTGACGACGATGGTCAAGAAGCAGTCGCCTTCGGCTACGCCCCGGTCTAAGTCCGCGGCGGGCCATAACAACCGAACGAACAACCGATAGGAGGCCTGAAAATGGCACAAGACGTCTGGGTTCTGGGAACACACATGACTGCGTTCGGCCGCTATCCCGACCAGGATGCGGTGGATCTGGCCACCAATGCCGCCCTCGGCGCATTGGACGACGGCGGTGTGGCCATCTCCGACATGGACATCCTGGCCTGCGGGACCTTGTTCCAGGCCAACGCCGGCATGGGCCAGCAGGTGCAGAAGCAGATCGGCCAGACCGGCATACCGGTGTACAACGTGTCCAACGCCTGCGCCACCGGCGCCACCGCGCTGCGCACGGTGATCATGGCCATCCGGGCCGGTGAAGCCGACCTGGGCCTGGCCATCGGGGTGGAGCAGATGGGCAAGATGGGCCTTTTGGCCGGCGGCGCCCGCAAGGAGAAGAACGTGTATGAGCCGTCGGGCCGCTACGGCGCGGTCATGCCCATCGACGGCATCCTGGGCACCGACACCATGCCCGGCGTGTTCGCCCAGGCCGGCATGGAGTACGCCAACGACAACGATGGGGTGGGCTTCGAGCAGTTCGCCAAGGTGGCCCAGAAGAACCACGCCCACTCCACGCTGAACCCCCTGGCCCAGTATCAGAAGGAGTTCAGCCTGGAGGAGATCATGGGCTCGCCCATGCAGTCGTATCCCAACACCCTGCTTATGTGTTGCCCCACCGGCGATGGGGCCGCCGCCTGCGTGCTGGTGGGCGAGGAGCGGTTCGCCACCCTCAGCCGCGAGCAGCAGTCCCGGGCGGTGAAGATCTCCGCCTCGGTGCTGACCACCGATCCCTACGTGGAGTCGGGTGCCATGCAGCCCGACGTGAACACCCTCACCCGCAACGCCGCCCAGGCTGCCTATGAGCAGTCAGGCGTGGCGCCCGGTGATCTCAGCCTGGTGGAGCTGCACGACTGCTTCGCCACCGCCGAGCTCATCCACTACGACAACCTGGGTCTGTGCGAGCCCGGTGGTGCCGGCGATTTCATCGACCGGGGTGCCCCGTGGCGCGATGGCGAGACCCCGGTGAACGTGTCGGGTGGTCTCATCTCCAAGGGCCATCCCATCGGCGCCACCGGCGTGGCCAATGTCTATGAGGTGGCCACCCATCTGCGGGGCGAGGCCGGTGACCGTCAGATCGAGGGCGCCAACGTGGGCCTGGCCCACGTGATCGGCCTCGGCTCCAGCTGCGGCGTCCACATCCTGGAGAAGAGTGGGATCAGCTGAGCCTGATCTGAGCAACCAATCCCGAAAGGAGGCCACCACCATGAGCAGCACCTGTCGGGGAGTTGTCTTCAACGGCGACGGCACCTACCAGCTACGCGACGATTTCCCGGTGCCCGTGTCACCGCCCGGCGGCGGGGTGCTGAAAGTGGAGGCCGTGGGCATGTGCGGCAGCGACGTGGCCCAGCTCCACGGCCACCAGCACGTCCCCGGGGAGAAGTCCCCGCTGGTGCCCGGCCATGAGATCGTCGGGCGGGTGCATGCCCTGGCCGACGACGCCAATTTGGGCGTGGCGGTGGGCGACCGGGTGGCAGTAGATCTGGTTGTTAGGGCCCCAGTTACCGAGGACAACCCATTCGGCCTGGGCCAGGTGTACGGATACACCCTGGGCATCGAAGACGAGCACGGCCTGTGGGGCGGCTACGGGGAGTACATGGGGCTGTTGCCCAGCACCAACCTGGTCAAGTTGACCGACGACATCGATGCCGCCGAGCTGACCGTTTTCGAGCCCTTGGCCAACGTGTGCAACTGGTTGAGCCGGATGCCGGTGGGCGAGGGCGAGACGGTAGTGGTGCAGGGGCCGGGCCACATGGGGCTGGTGTACGCCGCGGAGGCCAAGCGCCGGGGCGCGGAGACGGTGATCGTCACCGGCACCGATGCCGACGCATTGCGCCTGGAGGTGGCCCGTGAGGTGGGAGCGGATGTGACCGTAGACGTCACCGCCACCGACCTGGTGGCGTTTGTGGCCGAGATTACCGGAGGGGCCATGGCCGACATGGCCGTGGATCTGGCCGATGCCACCGTCACCGTGCCCTTGTGCCTGGACCTGGTTCGCCAAGGGGGCAAGGTGCAGCTGGCCGGATTGAAGAACTTGGCGCCAGTGGAGCTGATTACCGACATGATCGTGCTCAAGGGTCTCACCGTCTCGGGAGGCAGCGGCTCCACGCCCAGCTCCATGAGGGAGGCGGTGGCCATCTTGAACAGTGGAGAGTTCCCCACCGAGCCGCTGCTGGGCGAGGTGTTCGGCCTCGACCAGATCGACCAGGCCATGGCCCTGCTCCAGCGCACCGCCGACCACGACGCGGTGCGGGTCGGGCTCCGCCACAACTAGCCAGACCGGAGCAATGAGCATCGAGATTGATCACTCCGGCAAGGTGGCGCTGGTCACCGGTTCGGGTGCAGGAATCGGTCGCGAGATCGCCCGGTGGATGGGTCGGGCCGGCGCCGCGGTGGCGGTGAACGACCTTCGGGCCGACACTGCCGAGGAAACGGTGGCCCTCATCGCCGAAGAAGGGGGCACGGCCAAGGCGTTCGCAGCCGACTTGCGCGACGACGACGCCATCGACCAACTGGTGGCCGATGTAGTGGCCTGGGGCGGGAGTCTGGATATTGCCGTCAACAACGTCGGCATGATGGCGGGGCGGTCGCCCACTCGGTTTGTGGACATGGACGGAGAGTTCTGGCGGGATCTCGTCGATCAGAACCTGGTGCTGACCGCGCTGTGCGGCCGGGCCGAGGCCTTTGTGATGATGGAGCAGGGCGGCGGGGTGATCATCAACGTCAGCTCGGGAGAGACCACTCGGCCTTCGCCCATGATGTCGAGCTATGCCGCGGCCAAGGCGGCCATCAACCACCTGACCTGGTCGATGGCGGTGGAGCTCGGCCCCCACAACATCCGGGTCAACGCCATCGCTCCGGGCACCACCCCTACCGAGTTGATCCGGGAGGCGTTTCCTCCCGAGCACTACCAGGCCATCGTGGCCGCCACCCCGCTTCGCCGGGAGACCCTTCCCGAGGAGTTGGGCCGCCTGTCGGTGTACTTGGCTTCCGATCTGGCCCGCTGCACCACCGGCCAACTCATCTTGGCCGACGCTGGGGCGTTCCTATCCCGCACCCGACCACCCAACCTGGGACAAGACGCCAGTTAGTATCCATCGCCATGGATCAAGCCCTATTGGACGAAGCCGTCGGCGAATTGCGGGCTCTGGTAGCCCTCGACGGCGGCGATGTAGAGCTGGTGTCGGCTGAAGCCGGCACAGTGGCCCTGCGGCTCATTCTGGAAGGGGCCGAATGCCGCGAGTGCGTCATGCCCAAGGAGTTCTTGGAGCAGATCGCCCTCGATATGGTCACCACCCGCCTCGGCGAGGTAAGCGCCGTCACCATCGACGACCCCCGAGAGTAGGGCTTGGCCAGCCCACCAGTTGGTGGGCTGGCCCATTGCCTTAGCTGCGTATCGTGACGGTCACCGTATCGTCGGATCTGTCATTCGGCGTCTGTGGGCTGTTGTTGTCGGCGATGGTAACGAGGTACCTCGAAGACTCATCGGAGTAGAGGCTGCTGCCACCGACGCTGGGCCAGTTGGCCCGCACCCGGGCCTGGTAGTACGTGTTGTGTTGCAAGCTTGTCACCGGGATTTCGTACGTCCTGTTGGTGGCACCGTCACCGGTGACGTTGACAGTCCTCCAGCCAGTGCAATTTGGTATGGCCGAACCATCACAGGTGCGCCATTGCACGGTGTAAGTGGAGGTGGTCGTTGTTGTTGTAGCTGGTGTGTAGGAATGGGAGTGGACCCAACCGATCTGCAATTGATGGACGCCGTTGGTGTCGGCGCTCTGCACCATGTTGACACCTGTCGGAGTGAACCCATCGCCCGGAGTAGCGGTGCTGCTGGCATTTGCCACTGATCCAGGGCCATCACCGAAGGAAGTGCGGGCTACCACCCGGACCTCGTACGCCGATCCGGTGGCCAGACCGGTGATGATGTAGCTGGTGGCGGTGTTGGCCACAGAGCTCGAACTGGTTGACCAGCCTGTCGTTCCCGGCCGCCGATACTGGACTCGGTAGCCGGAAATGTTCGCTTCTCCAACAGTAGGTGCGGTCCAACTCACGTCCAGTGATCGGATGTTGTTTGCATTCACTCCAGCACTCACGCCCGTGGGCTGGAATTGTGTCCCCGGGGTTGTGGCGGTGCTCGACGCAGACCACCCACCGTCGCCGTAGGAGTTCGTGGCCAGCACCTGGAATTCGTGGGCTACGCCAGTCGTCAGGTTGGTGAAGGTGTGCTCGTAAGTACAGGTTCCCGTTCCCGTGTTGTCGCAATAGCTGGGGTCTGTAGTGGGCAAGAGCCTCACGGTGACCGGCGAGCTCCAGTTAGCCCCAGTTTGGCGCGACCGGACTTTGAATCCGGTCAGATGGGGCTTGTTGACGTCGTCGTTTTCCCGTGTGTAGGTCCACGTCACGGTAAGCGCCCGGGGATTGGTATTGGGATTGGGATCAGCAACCGTGGGGGTAGTCGGGGCGTTCAATGTGCCCGGCTCACCGCTGACGCACGACGACCAGTCACCGGAGCCGAGGCTGTTGATCGACTGGATCCTGATGTAGTACCGCACGTTGTTGGTGAGCACATTGCTGGGGAATGTGTAGCTCACTCCGGTTTGGGCCGCTGATTGGATGGTGGCCTGGCGGGCGCTGGAGAACGCGGAATTGCTGCAACTCGTGCCCCATTGCAGGAAGTAACTGGTCACTGGGGGTTCGCCAGCCGGCCGGTTCCACGTGACGATTAGTGCGCCGTCCTCCGGGTTGATGGTGATTTCCGTGGGAGGCAGAGCACGGCCAATGACATGCTTGGCGCTTGACCACCGGCTGGCGGCGTCCACGTTGATGGCCTGCACCTGAACTTCGTATTCATTTCTGGGCGTCAGGTTGTTGATGGTGGTCGTAACCGCTGGGGGTGTCCCTGTGATCCTCTGCTGGCGGTCGGTGGCCGACCAGCCTTGACCGGCGGTCACGTTGCGCCACTGCACGAAGTAGTCGGTTGGTTCTGGGGTTCCCGTTGGGGCGGTCCAGGATACGTCGAGTCCGTTGGATGTATTCGTGGAGAGCATCACCGCGGTGGGCTGTCCCGGCGCGGGCCGGGTGCTGGCCAATCGGTAAGTCTGGGTGAGCGACCATACGCCGGGCCCAGAGGCGGTGACGCCCTGCACCCTTACGTAATAGGTGCCGTTGGATAGGCCAGGGATGTTGTAGGTGGTGCCACTGATCTGGGTTTCGTTGCAGGATGCGTCCAGCGCGCAGTCGCGGGCGAAGCCGCTGCTGGTGTCCCACTGGATGACGTAGTGGTTGATGGTAAGCCGTTCACTGGCGGTTGGATTGATAGCGGTAGGAGGACTCCAAGTGGCCGAAATGGTGCCATACACCGGGCTGGTCAGGGCGTTTAGATCAGGCCAGACGGGCGGGGCCGACCAACCGGGGGTGGCCGAGAGCGCGGGGGAGTAGGGGTCGCTGGGGCCCCGCTGGGCCAATACTCGGACTTCATAGGTTACGAAGTTGGTCAGATTCTCGATGGTGTGCGTGAGGGTTTGCCCAGCATCGTGTTGCCGAGTTGACGACCAGCCTTGGCATACGGGCCTGCCCTGTGCGTTCAGCGGGCAGGGTCGCCACTGCACCAGATACTTGAAGACGGAGCCTGCGTCCTGAGCGGGGGCTTGCCAGGACACGTAGATGAGCTGGTTGCCGGGGTCCAGTTGCACGTTCTGGGCGGCCCGAAGATTGTACGTGGGGGTTCGAGTGGCGGCGGGCCGAATGGGGGGCGGAACGTAAGGCAGCTGGGTGCCGTCGTCCGGTGTATCAGCGCCCGGATCCGGCTGCGTTGGATCATCGGGGTTGGGGAGCGGGGTGCCTCCGGCGCGGTGTACGGCGCACTCGTCTCTAGCCTCGGCGCTGGCCTCGCCCAGCGTCTCGGGGACTCGCAGGCATTCCTCGGCGAACACCACATCGAAGCGGGGCTTCAGATCGACGGCCATGCGCTCCAGCGCGTTCTGGCGGGCCACCGCCGCCCGACGGGTGCGGGGCAGCGAGCAGATATCGGCAATGCCGTCGCCGTTGACGTCGTGCGGGTAGGTGCGCGGACCGCCGAAGCTCTTGTTGATGCAGAATGAGGGGCCAGTGACCACTGGGCCGGAGTAATACCGGCTGTCGAGATTGGCTTCCGGCACGGGGGCGGCGGGGACCGGTGGGATGGTGGTCCCCCGGGCGTTGGCCAGTCGAGGAGCGGCACACTCGTCGTTCCTCTCCGCCGATAGCTCGCCGAACGTCTCCGAAACCGTCAGGCACTCTTGGGCGAATAAATGGCCGAACAGCAGTTCCAATTCGCTGGCCATCCGCTCCATGGCCAGCTGGCGGGCTGCGGTTGCTCGCTTGGTACGAGGCAGCGAGCAGACGTCGTCAATGCCGTCGCCGTCGCCGTCATGCGGGTAGGTAAGCGGTCCACCCAGGCTCTTGTTAATGCAGAATTCCTCGGTGATCTCAACGCTGGTGCTGGTCTGAGCCGACGCGAACGCGGTGATAGTGGCCACGAGCCCAATGACGGCAACAAATGCACTGCCCAACTGCATTGCCCGCTTGGGTTTGCTGGTGCCGTTGGACATGCTGCCCTCCAATTTTCACAGTTGGCGCGCCACTCAATTCGCGGCCCCGAAGCTTATCCCAATCCAGGGACGATCTGGTGAACCCCCAGCCTAGTTCGGCCCTGTCTGTTACAACCTGGCCAGCAGATCGTCTTTGCTGGTGGCGGGGGCCTCGCAGGCGTAGTTGCGGCACACGTAGGCCAAGTCCTCAGTGCGGTTCTCCCACAGGGGGGAGTCGTAGGGCTCGCCCCAGGCCAGCACGGTGTTGGGCCGGTATTGCTCCCGCACCGCGTCTACCAGGTCGGGGCGGTCGCCGCTCACCACCACTTCAGTGAGTCCGGTGGCGTTCATGTCTGTTGCCTCCAGCAAATGGCCGAAGCCGCTGGGATGGTTGGCGGCCACCTCGCCCAGCAGGGCCAGGATGTCTTGGGCCCGGTCCAGATAGTGGGTTCGGCCGGTGAGGGTTCCCAGCCGCAGCAAGGCCACCGCGGCGGCGCTGTTGGCTGAGGGCACGGCATTGTCAGTGATCTCCTTGGGCCGACAGATCAGCTCCTCGGCATCCGACCCGGTAGTGAACACCCCGCCCCGCTCGTGGTCCCAGAACAGCTCCAACAGCCCGTCGGAAGCCTGAACCGCCTCGTCGATCCAGCGGGCCTGGCCGGAGGCCTCGCCCAGGCGGGTGAAGGCGTCGGCGATGGCGGCGTAATCGGCGGCATAGGCCAAATGGCGGGCCTGAGCCGGGCGGTCGCCGTCCCCCGCCTGCCAGGAGCGCAGCCAACGGCCATCGGGCTGGCGTAGTCGGTCGAGCAGGAACCCGCCGTTTTTGATGGCGGCCTCCATCCACTGCTGGTTGCCGGTGGCCGCCGCGGCCTCGGCCAAAGCGGCCAGCATGAGGCCGTTCCATTCCAGCAGCACCTTGTCATCCAGACCGGGGGGAATGCGCAGGTTGCGGGCCGACAGCAGCCGCTCTCGGCTCAGCTCCACGCTGGCCGGTCGCAGCAGATCGCCCCGTACCGGACGCCACAAGATGTTGTGACCCTCGAAATTGCCGGCCTCGGTCACCCCGAACCAGGCCATGAACTCGGTGGCGTCGTCGCCTAAAACCGAGGTGATCTGGTCGGGGGTCCACACGTAGAACCGGCCCTCCTCGCCCTCGGAGTCGGCGTCCAGCGCGGAATAGAAGCCGCCGCTGTCGTGGCGCAGGTCGCGCAGCACAAAGCCGATGGTCTCGTCCAGCACCTGGCGGAAGCGGGGCCGTTGGGTCACCTGCCAGGCGTGCAGGTACAGCCGGGCGAACAGGGCGTTGTCGTACAGCATCTTCTCGAAGTGGGGCACGATCCATTGGGCGTCCACCGAATAGCGGCTGAAGCCGCCGCCCAAGTGGTCGTAGATCCCCCCCGAGGCCATGGCGTCGAGCGAGTTGATCACCATGTTGAGCACATCCTGGTCACCGCTGTGGAGGTAGGAGCGCAGCAGCACCTCTTGGCTCATGGTCTGGGGGAACTTGGGGGCGCCGCCGAAACCGCCCCAGGCGGCGTCGTATTGCTGGCGCAGGGCCGAGGTGGCCTGATTCAGGGCTTCCGAGCCGGTTCCGGCTGGGGCCCGCTGGGGGTCGGGTTGGATGAGCGCGGTGCGGTTGAGCGACTGGGTGAGCTGGTCGGCCTGGGTGTCGACGTCGGTGCGGCGGTTGACCCACACGTCTTGGATCCGGTTCATGATCTCGGTGAACGACGGCATTTGGCCCCGGCTGACCCTGGGGTAGTAGGTGCCACCGTGGAACGGGCGGCCGTCGGGGGTCATGAACACGGTCATGGGCCATCCGCCCCGGCCGGTGAGCGCCTGCACCGCCTCCATGTAGATGGTGTCCACGTCGGGGCGCTCCTCCCGGTCCACCTTGACGTTGACGAAAAGGTCGTTCATCACCTTGGCGGTCTCGGGGTCCTCGAACGATTCATGGGCCATGACGTGGCACCAGTGGCAGGCCGAATAGCCCACCGACAACAAGATGGGCTTGTCGGCGGCCCGGGCCGCGGCAAATGCCTCCTCGCCCCACGGGTACCAGTCCACCGGATTGTCGGCGTGCTGGCGGAGGTAGGGGCTGGTCTCAGCGCCCAGGCGGTTCATGGCCCTGACACTAACGAACTCAGGCACCAACCAACCCAGGCCATCGGCAAGACTTGGCGGCAGTGAAGCTCTGGATTCAGGGGGCTCGGCCCCGAACCCTTCCCGCCGCGCTGGTGCCGGTGGCGGTGGGCACTGCGGTGGCTGCTCCCGATGTGGTGTGGTGGCGGGCGGCGGCGGCGCTTGTGGTGGCAGTGGCCCTCCAGGTGGGGGTGAACTACGCCAACGACTACTCCGACGGGATTCGGGGCACCGATGCCAATCGGGTGGGGCCGGCCCGACTGGTGGGCGGGGGCATGGTGGCGCCCGCCCTGGTAAAGCGGGCCGCGTTCGGGGCCTTCGGGGTGGCCGCCGCGGCCGGATTGGCGCTGGCCATTGCCACCGCGCCGTGGCTGATCGCCGTGGGCCTGGCCTGCATCGTCGCCGGTTGGTACTACACCGGCGGTAGGCGGCCCTACGGCTATGCCGGTTTGGGGGAGGTGGCCGTGTTCGTGTTCTTCGGCCTGGTGGCCACCACGGGTGCCGCCTTTGTACACACCGAGGAGCTGACCGGGTTGGCCGTGGTTGCTTCGGTGCCGGTGGGCCTGCTGGCCTCCGCGCTGTTGGTGGCCAACAACTTGCGGGACATTCCCCAAGACCAGGCCGCGGGCAAGCGGACCTTGGCGGTGCGCCTGGGCAGTGGGGGCACCGCTTGGCTTTATGCCGCGCTGGTGGCCGCCGCCTTCGCGGTGGGGGGCGCGATGGCTGTTGCCCGCCCCTGGGCGCCGCTGACGCTGGCCGCGCTTGGTTTTGCCATTCCCGCCGTGATTTTGGCCCTTTCGTCGGCGGAAAAAGCCCCTCTGCTCAACCACACCGCCCGCTTGCACCTGGTGTTCGGCGCGCTGTTGACGGTTGGCTTGGCGGTCTCGGCCTAGCTATTCCAATGGCGCCTAGCCCTTCCAGTAGGGGGCGCGCAGGGCCTGCTTGTTGATCTTGCCCATGGCCGACCGGCCCAGCTGGCCTTCGCTGACGAACTCCACCGACCGGGGGCACTTGTAGTGGGCGATGCGGTCGCGGCAGAAGGCGATGATCTCAGCCGCTTCGGGGGGACGAGCAGGGTCCGACAGCACCACCAGGGCCTTGAGTTGCTCGCCCATCTCCTCATCGGGCACCCCGATGCAGGCTGCATCGGCCACGCCGGGGTGCTCCACCAGCACCTGCTCGGTCTCGGCCGGATAGATGTTCACCCCGCCCGACACCACCATGTCGGAGAACCGGTCGGTTAGGTACAAGAATCCCTCTTCGTCGGTGTAGCCGATCTCGCCCAGCGTGAACACCCCCGGCCGCAGATGGGCGGCCGCCGTTTTCTCGGGCGCATTGCGATAGCTGATGCCCCGCCCGCTGGTGTCGGCGAAATACACCCGCCCCTCTGTGCCTGGGGGAAGCTCGTTGCCGTTCTCGTCCACGATGAGCACCTCAAACGGGGGAATTGGCTGCCCCACCGAGCCGGGATGGGCCAGCCAGTCCTCGGAGTTGATGTGGCACGAACCGCCCACCTCGGTGGAGCCGTATCCCTCGTAGACGATGGGTCCGAGCCACTCGATGATGGCCCGCTTCACCGACACCGGGCACGGGGCCCCGCTATGGGTGACCGACTTCAGGCTGTCGGTGCGATAGCGCTGTCGCACCTCGGCGGGCAGGGCCAGCAGCCGGCTGAAATGGGTGGGCACCATGAACACGGCGTTCACCTGATGGCGGTCGATGGCGGCCAGGGTGGCCTCGGCGTCGAAGCGGCCCAACACCACCACCGGGGCACCGCCCATGAGGTTGCGGGTGGCCGCGAACGGCCCGGCGTGGTACAGCGGCCCCACCACCAGGTGGGTGCCGATAGCCGCGTTGGGGGTGGCGCAGGTGGCGAAATACTCGGCCACCGTGGCCCCGCCCCGGAACAAGGCCGGGGGTGCGTCAACTCCTTTGGGCCGACCGGTGGTGCCCGAGGTGTAGAAGAGGTGGGGGACCGGCGGTATGTCGGTGGGCGGCGGCTCGTCGGATGTCTGGGCCAGGCTGGGTTCCCAGGGGATCACCCCGGGATGATCGGGGCATCGCCATCCCATCACCGGGATGGGTGGCTCGCCGGTGGCGCTCGACACTGCTTGGGCGGCCAACAGGCCCCGTTCGGCGGTCTCCGGGCTTACCAGCAGCAGGGCCGAGGCCGAGTCCTCCAGGATGTAGGCCAGCTCGTCGGGGGTGAGGTGAAAGTTGACCGGCACCGCGGAAGCCCCGGCCAGCGCGGTGGCCACGTAGGCGATCACCGTTTCCGCTGAGTTCTCGGCGAACACGGCCAAACGCCGCTCCGGGCCCAGGTCGAGCGAGTGGAGCAGGTTGACCGCTCGGTTCATCACTCGGTCGAGCTCGGCCCAGCCCAGGGTGATCCGCTGATCGGTCAACGCCATCTGGTCGGGGTTGTCGGCGGGGATGTGCTGGGACAGCAAGGACATGGGTAGTCGGCCTTAGGGCTCCCGTGTGGCGGTGATGAGCTGGGCGATGCCGCCGGAGAGCAGCAGATGGTCGACCGCTTCGAACCCGTGGCCGGCCAATAGGCCGAGCATCTCGTCGGTGGGGGGCATGTAGGCAACCGACTTGGGGAGGTACTCATAGGCGGTGCGATCCGACAGCAGCCCGCCGATCAGGGGGATCACCCGGCCGAAATACAACCCGTGGCCAAGGCGCATCACCGGGTGGGACGGCTCGGCCACCTCCAGCAGCGAAACCCGACCGCCCGGACGTACCACCCGGGCCAGTTCGGCGAACAGGCCGTCCAGATCCACCACATTCCGCAAGGCGAAGCCGCAGGTGATTCCGTCGGCGCTCTGGGCAGGAACCGGAAGGCGCAGTGCGTCGCCCAGCACCATGGGAGCGTGCAGCTTGCCCGAGGCCCGGTACTTCTGGGCCGCATGGAGCATGCCCGCCGACATATCGAATCCCACTGGCTTGAATCCAGCGGCCTCCAGGTCTCGACACAGGTCCCCGGTCCCGCAGGCCAGGTCGTACACCCGAGCCCCAGCCGGCAGCTGCAGCTCCCGCACCGACCGCCGCCGCCACCGACAGTCCATGCCAAAGGTCAGCAGGCGGTTGAGCAGGTCGTAGCGGGGAGCGATGGCGTCGAACATCGACCGCACCGCGGCCACCTTGTCCTGGCCCTGGGGCAGCGCAGAGTCAGAGCTCATTCGGCCATCAGCCGGTAGGCCCGGTTGGTGGAGTGGAGGTCGAAGCCCAGGCTGCGGTAGGTGGCCACCGCCGGGTCGTTGTCCGACTCCACATACAGGAAGCCCACCGTGAGCCCCTGATCAGCCAGATAGTCGAGTCCGGCCAGGGTCATGGGTTTGCCCAGTCCCTGGCCGTGGAAGTCGGGGTCCACCGCGATGGCGTAGATCTCGCCCCCCGGCGGAGTCTCGTCGGAGTGGACTTTGGTCCAACAGAACCCGGCCAGTTGTCCGCTCTGCTCGTAGAGCCGGAACCCGTCAGCGTTGAACCAGTCCTCGGCCATGCGGTCGGCCAGATCGCTGGGGGTCAGGCCCCCCTGCTCAGGATGCCAGTGGAAGGCCCGGTTGTTCACCCGCAGGAAGTCTTGGTCGTCGGCGCCGGGGACAAAGGCCCGGGTGGCGATGGAGGAGCGGTCGGCAGGCAGGGGCCGTTGCATCCGCCAGAGATCACGGTAGGGGGCAAAGCCCAGCCCGACGGCAAAGGCATCGTCGTCGGCGCTGGCCCGCTCGATCCACAGCTGCACCCGCTGTCCGGCCTCGGCTTGGCCGAGGACTACCTTGATCTGACTGGCTGCGCTGTCGTCTCGAGGCTGGTCGGGGCCCACGGTGATCGACCAGGAGAACTCTCCCTGGTCGGGGCGGACAACCGTGAGCATCACAGGGACCACGGTAGCGGCCCCAACTTCCCACGCCGAGGTCGCTAACCTCCCGGCGATGGGTAAGCCGCGTACCCCCAAGGGCCGGGCCAAGCGCACGCACGAGCTTCTGGCCGAGGAATATCCCGAGGCGATATGCGAGCTGGACCACGACAATGCCTTCCAGCTTCTGGTGGCTACCATCTTGTCGGCCCAGTGCACCGACAAGCGGGTGAACATGGTGACCCCTGACCTCTTCGCCGCCTACCCCACTCCCGAGGACTTGGCCGAAGCGCCTCTGGCCCATGTGGAGGAGTTGGTTCGATCCACCGGGTTCTTCGCCACCAAGGCTCGCAACATCGTGGGCATGGCCCAAGACCTGGTCAATCACTTCGACGGGGAGGTGCCGGGCAAGATGTCCGATCTGGTGAGCCTGCCCGGCGTGGGCCGCAAGACGGCCAACGTGGTGCGCAGTGTGGCTCTGGGCTTGCCCGGCCTCCCGGTGGACACCCACGTGGGCCGTATCACCGGCCTGTTGGGCATCACCGAGCACAAAGACCCGGTGAAGATCGAATTGGAGCTGAACCCCATGGTGCCCGCCGCCGAGCGGGGCGAGTTCTCCCTGCGGCTCATCCTCCACGGCCGCCGGGTGTGCATCGCCCGCCGCCCCCGCTGTCACGAGTGCGTGCTGGCCTCCTTTTGCCCGTCGGCGGGCAGCTGACTCGCCTCAGTCTTCTTGTGCTGCCTCTGACTCCGGCCCGGAGGCCGACTCAGACACCAGCGACAGGCTGCCCCAGCAAGCGATGGTCCTGTCGGACCGCACACCGCAGGAGTGCCGCATTCCGGCGGACACGTCGGTGAATGGGCCGTCGGGTGCGTCGGTTTGGCCGTAGGTGTTATCGCCCCAGCACACGACGGAGTCGTTGGTTCGCACCCCGCATGAGTGCGATGCCCCGGCAGTGACGGCACTGAATCGAAGCTCGGGTGCGTCGGTTTGGCCGTGGCTGTTGTCGCCCCAGCACACGACGGAGTCGTCGGTGGTCAACGCGCACGAATGGAAATCACCGGCGGCTACTCCGGCGTATTCGCCCTCGGGTGCGTCGGTTTGGCCGTGGCTGTTGTCGCCCCAGCACACGACGGAGTCGTCGGTGGTCAACGCGCACGAATGGAGGTCGCCTGCGGAGATTTGGAGGAATCGGCCCTCGGGTGCGTCGGTTTGGCCGTGGCTGTTGTCGCCCCAGCACATGACGTCCCGGAAGTAGCGCAACCCACAGGTATGAACAGAGCCCCCCACAACTTCTAGGAATGAGCCCGCAGTAGATGCCTTGGGCGTGTCGGTTGCGCCGTTGGCGTCATGGCCCCAGCAGGCAATGGTGTGATTGGTTCGTATCCCGCATGAGTGGCCGCTTCCGACTGCTACCGAGGTAAATCGCTCAGCGTGCGGCGATGCTCGATTGTCGAGGTTGGAGCCCCAGCATTGGATGGATTGGTCGGTGTGCACCCCACAGGAATGCCACGGTCCCGCCGCCACCGCAGTGAACTGTCCTTCTGGGGCGCTGGAGGCGGCGTCGTCGCCTTGGCCCCAGCACTGGATGGTTTGGTCGACACGCACCCCACACGTCCGTCTCGTTCCTGCCGCAACAAGCAAGAACAGGTCGGCTGGGGCCGCGGCTTGCCCTTCTCGGTTGTCGCCCCAGCATTGGATGGTTTGGTCGGTGCGCAGCCCGCAACTGTGCAGGTGGCCAGCGGTGACCGCGATGAACTGGCCTTCGGGCGCATCGGTTCGCCCGAAGCTGTTCCAACCCCAGCATTGGATGGTTTGGTCGGTGCGCAGCCCACAGGAATGGGAAGTGCCGACATCGATGCTGGTGTATGTCCCGCCGGGAGGGTCGGATTCACCGTTGCCGTTGTAGCCCCAGCATTGGGCGGTTTGGTCGGTGCGCAGCCCGCACCCGTGCAAGCGGCCGGTGGAGATTGCCGTGAACTGGCCTTCGGGCGCATCGGTCTGTCCAACAATGTTGTCGCCCCAGCACTGGATGGATTGGTCGGCGCGCAGCCCGCACGAGAAATTCCCATCAGCGGCGACGGCGGAGTACAGGCCTTCGCTGGCGTCGGTTTGGCCGTTGCCGTTGTCGCCCCAGCATTGGATGGTTTGGTCGGTGCGCAGCCCGCACGTGTGGGTGTCGCCCGCGCTCACGGCGGAGTATCGGCCGGCTGGGACTTCAACCTGGCCCTGGTTGTTGTTGCCCCAGCAGACGATGGCTTGGTCGGTGCGCAATCCGCATGAATGCTGATGGCCAACCGAGATGTCGGTGAAGGCGGGTGTGGGGAAGACCGTGGGTGGATCTGATTCTGACTCGGTTGTCGCGGCACTTGAGGCAGCCCATCCGAGTCCCGCGGCTGAAGTCGCCACCAACGCGACCACAGCCAGCAAAGTCCGATACGAAGTCAAAACACACCCAGTCATCGATTCAAGAGGGACATGTTACGCATCCCGTGCGCCAACCGGTCCTTTGGCGCGGTTGGGATTAGTGTGTCTTGTCCAATTGCAATTCAAATGAACACAGGAGAGGGTCGGCTATGCAGGCAGCACGATTGGTTGACGGCAACCTGAGCATTCTGGACGTCCCGGTGCCGGAGCCGGGCTTTGAGGAGGCGCTGATCCGCATCAGCTCGTCGGGAGTGTGCCACTCCGACCTTCATCTAGCCCGGGGCGATTGGGCCGGCGTCTCCGGCATCGAGGTGTTGGGCCACGAGGCCATCGGCGTGGTGGAGGCGCTGGGGCCGGGGGCCGAGCGCTACAGCCAGGTGGGCGACCGGGTGATCCTCGGGCTCGGGGGCACCGGCGGCGGCTTCTGGTGCGGGGCCTGCGAGTTCTGCCTGCGGGGCGAGCCCCGGCACTGCCCGCAGACCCAGGGGATCATGGGCACCTTCGCCGAGCAGTTCTGCGTGTGGGCCAAGTCGCTGGTGGTGCTGCCCGAATCGGTGGGCGACGACGAGGCCGCGCTGGCCTGCGGCGGGCTCACCGCCTACGGGGCGGTGAAGAAACTGTTCCGCAATCAGGTGCCCCCGGGTCGCTGGGTGGCCATCGTCGGCGCCGCGGGCGGATTGGGCCACTATGCGGTGCAGATTGCCAAGGCGCTGGGCTACAAGGTGGTGGGCATCGACATCGGGGCCGCCCGGTTGGAGTTCGTCGAGTCGCTGGGCGCCGATATGGCGGTCAGCGCCGACGACGCCCTCGAGACGGTGACGAATGAGATCGGCGGGGTGGACGCCAGCATCGTGTTCTCGGCGGCCATGGCCGGTTTTACCCTGGGATTCCGGCTGCTGCGGCCCAAAGGGCTGTTCGTGGCCGTGGGTCTGCCCCCGACCAGCGAGGGCAATATCGAGCTGAACCCGTTCGAGTTCTTCATGAGGGACGCAACCCTCATCTACTCCGCAGTGGGCACGGTGCAGGACATGCGGGAGCTGGTGGAGATGGCCGCCGACGGACAGGTGACGACCCACGTGGGGCGCACCGGGCCCCTGTCGGAGCTGGACGCTATCTTCGATGAGCTCCAGGCCGGCAAGTACGTCGGCCGGGCCATCATCGACGATCTGGCCGGCTAGCGCCGCCCGATAGGCGGCGGGGTTACGCCCCCTCGGCGAGGGCGGGCATGACCTTGTCGACCACCAGCTCAAGCGTCTCCCAGCCGATGGCGGGGTCGATGCCGCCGCACAGCGGGTGCAGCGTGGCTGCTCCCTTGGTGCGGACCAGCTCTACGCACTGGTCGGGGGTGAGCACCTCGAACTGGCCGGAGGCCTTGAGGTCGGCCACGTCTTCGGCGTCCACATGCCAGCCGGAGCGCTGGTCGGGGTACTGCCAACTGGCGTAGGCCGCGGCGTCGTACAGCATGTTGGGGCCGATCTTGGCCCACAGCGCCTCGGGATCCTCGGTCACCAGCACCAGCCCCGGACCGTCGGGGGCCATGGCGAACGCTCCCTCGAATCCGATCGCGGCCGCTTCGGCGTAGTACAGGTCCACCAGCTCTTGGTCGCCGATAGGCGGCATGTAGGGCAGCCGCAGCCGGGCCGCCCGCTTGGCCGAGGCCGGTACCGAGCCGCCCACCATCAGTATGGGGTGGGGCTGGGTTACCGGCTTGGGGGTTACCCACACGGTCCGGCCCTCGTATTCGAAGGGCTCCCCGGTCCATGCCTGCTGCATGACCTTGATGGCCTCCTCGGTGTCGCGGCCCCGGCGGGTGCGATCCTTGCCGAACATCTCGAACTCGAACTCCCGGTAGCCCAGCCCGGCGATGGTGATGAACCGGCCCGGGGCCATCAAGTCGATGGTGGCGATGTCCTCGGCCAGCCGCAGCGGGTCGTGGTAGGGCACCAAGAGGGCCGAGAGCGTACACATCAGGTTGTCGGTAGCCCCCAGGATGGCCGCGGAGATGGCCAGCGGTGCCGACATGAAGCCGTCCTCGGTGCCGTGGTGCTCGCTGGTGATGGCGCCGGCAAAGCCCCGGGTGTCGGCCCATTTCACCATTTCCAGCATGGCGCGGTACTGGTCGCCGTGGGTCACCTCGGTGAACGGAGGGGTCCGCAGATCAAAGCGCAGATTGAACATTTCTTCTCCCGGTCAGATCGATGGGTATTGGGTAGGTTTACAGACTTCGGGTGAGGCGGTCGAGACGACGGGTGGCCCCCCGCAATCCCCGCTCCACCTCATAGAGTTCGAACGATATGTCCTCCCGGTCGGTGCCCTCATAGCGCCGAGCCACTTCGGTTACCCGCTCCACAAGATCTCGAATCACGCTGCTCAACGAGCTGAGCTCCGCCCCGTCCGCCGCCATCGACCTGTCATCCACGGCAAGGTTCTATCGCAAATCCAGCTCAGTGGTTTCCCCGGACAATCCCTTCGTTGGTCACACCCGGGGTCCGGTAGTTTTGGGGGTCGTGCTAGACCGAGTGGACCTGCGGGGCGTGGGCGACATTGCTGCTGGCCTGCCTCGGCCCAAGCCTGTTTCTGAGGGCTCGGTGGCCGCGGTTCGCGAGATCGTCGAGGCAGTGCGCGCCGACGGGGATGCTGCTCTGGCCCGCTATACCAAGCAGTTCGACGGTGATGTTCCCCCGACGTGGCGGGTTCCTCCGGCCGAGGTGGCCGCAGCCCGGGACCATGTCGATCCAGTGTTGCTGGCTGCTCTGGAAGCGGCGGCTGAATCCATCGCCGAGTTCCACCGGGGACAGGCTTCAAAAGAGCAGACTCACACCCGCCAAGGGATCACCATTCGCAGCTGGGATCAACCAGTGGGCCGGGCCGGGTGTTATGTGCCCGGAGGCCGGGCCGCCTACCCGTCCACCGTGCTGATGACCGCGCTGCCGGCTGCTGCCGCCGGGGTGGACCAGGTTGTGCTGTGCGTTCCCCCTGGCCCCGACGGTCTCGTAGCCGATGTCACCCTGGCTGCCGCCGCCATTGCCGGGGTCGACGAGGTGTACGCAGTGGGTGGTGCTCAAGCCGTCGCCGCCATGGCCTACGGCACTGAGTCGATTGGGGCGGTGGACGTGATCGTGGGGCCGGGCAACGTGTACGTGGCCATCGCCAAACAGCTGGTGGCCGGGGTCGTTGGGGTTCCCGCCGCTTTCGCGGGGCCGTCTGAGGTGGTGGTTGTGGCCGACGGCACTGCTCCGGCGGAATACGCCGCCATCGACCTCATCGTGCAGGCCGAGCACGGACCCGATGGTTTGGCCTGGTTCATCACCTGGGATCCCGACACCGCCGATGCAGTGGAGAAAGCCGTGGCCAGTTTGCTGTCGGGTGCCGACCGCCGGGACGACATCGCGGCCACGTTCAGCCGCAGCGGCTACATCGTGCTGGTCGACGGCCCCGAAGCTGCGGTTGAGGTGGTGAACTTCATCGCCCCCGAGCACCTGCAAGTCATGACCGAGGCACCGGAGGCGGTCATCGACCGAGTGCGAAACGCCGGGGCCATTTTCCGCGGACCGCTGGCGCCAGCGTCCATTGGCGATTACGTGGCCGGTCCTTCCCATGTGCTGCCCACCAACGGGACCGCCCGCTTCGCCGGTGCCCTCGGGGTACGGGACTTCGTCAAGCCGATGCACGAGATCGCGGTTGACTCTGAGGGCTTGGCTGCGCTTGGTCCCCATGTGGCCGCCATTGCCGATGCCGAGGGCTTGGATGCCCACGCCCAGTCGATCCGTTTGAGAGGCGTTGCCGAGAGTGTTCAGAGAGGAACTGACGATGAGTAGCCCCGATCGCCTGTCGGTGAGAGAGAGTGTGGCCCTGATGGACGGCTACCACTCGCCGCAGCTCGATGTGGCCGTGCGGCTCAACACCAACGAGTCGCCGGTTCCGCCGCCCGAGGGCTGGGCTGAAGCCCTGCAAGCGGCCCTGGCCGACATCGAGTGGCACCGCTATCCCGACCGGGGTGCGCACGAGCTTCGGGCGGCGCTGGCCAAGCATGAGGGGGTCGCGCCCGAGCAGGTGTTCGCGGCCAACGGCTCTAACGAAGTGCTCCAGTGCCTGTTGTTGGCGTTCGGAGGGCCGGGCCGTATTGCGCTCACCTTCGAGCCCACCTATGCCCTCCACTCCCACATTGCCCGCCTATCGGCCACTCAGGTGGTTTCGGGCGAGCGGGAGGAGGATTTCTCGCTGGACGCCGACTACGCCTCGACAATGGTGGCCGAGCACCGCCCGGCCGTCACCTTCCTATGCTCGCCCAACAACCCCACCGGCATGGTGGAACCACCGCAACTGGTCGAGCGGCTCTTGACCGATATCTCGGCCCTGCCTGGCCTGTTGCTGATGGATGAGGCCTATGGCCAATTCGACCCTCACACTGCGGTGGACCTGGTGGATGAGGTCCGCCCCTTGGCTGTGGCCCGCACTTACTCCAAGACGTGGTCGATGGCCGCGGCCCGACTCGGCTACCTCGTAGCGCCGTCGTGGGTGGTGGCGGAGCTGGACAAGGTGACGCTGCCCTACCACCTGGACTCGTTCAAGCAGATCGCCGGTCGTCTGGCCCTGGACTACGAGGACGAGATGAACGACCGAGTGGCCATGTTGGTGGCTGAGCGGGAGCGGATCGCCGCAGCGCTCGACCAGCTTGCTGTCCATCACTGGCCGTCGGGAGCCAACTTCATCTTGCTTCGCCCTGATTCCGGCGACGGCGACGGAGTCTGGCAGGGTCTCGTGGATCGGTCGGTGCTCGTGCGAAACTGTTCTTCTTGGCCCCGGCTCGCCGGTTGCCTTCGGGTCACCGTGGGTTCGCCGGCTGAGAACGACGCCTTCTTGTCTGCATTGAGCGAGGTGCTGGCATGACAACTGCATCCCGAACCGCCACCGCATCTCGGAGCACCGCGGAAACCAGCATCGACATCGCCATCGACATCGACGGCGAGGGCAGGGGAGAGGCATCCACCGGTTTGCCGTTCTTCGACCACATGCTGAGCCAGCTCGGCCGCCACGGTGGCTTCGAGCTGAAGGTGGACGCATCCGGCGATCTGGAGATCGACGCCCACCACACCGTGGAAGACGTGGGCATCCTGCTGGGCTCGTGCTTCGCCGAGGCCCTGGGCGACAAGGCCGGGGTGCGCCGGTTCGCGTCCATCGCGGTTCCGCTCGACGAAGCCGTGGTGGAGGCCGTGGTCGACCTGTCGGGCCGTCCGTTCCTGCACTACGACGTGAGTCCGCCGGGTCAGAAGATCCTGGGCGACCCGCCGTTCGACCCCCAGCTCTGTGAGGAGTTCTGGCGGGCCTTCGCTACCTCGGCCGCCCTCACCCTGCACATCACCATGATTCGGGGCCGAAACACCCACCACATCATCGAGGCCAGCTTCAAGGCGGTGGCCCGGGCGCTGCGCGATGCCGTGCGGGTGGAGGGCACCGGCATTCCCTCCACCAAAGGGGTTCTGTGACCCGACCGCTCATCGCGGTGTTGGACTATGGCATCGGCAACCTCCGCTCGGCTCAGAAGAGCCTGGAGCGCATGGGCGCCGATGCCCGGTTGACCGCCGATGTCGGGCTGATCGCCGACGCGGCCGGGGTGGTGTTGCCCGGCGTGGGGGCTTTCGGTCCGTGCATGGACGCGCTCCGCGGCACCGGGCTCGACGAGCAGGCCCGCATCGCGGCCGCTGACGGACGGCCGTTCTTGGGTATCTGCATCGGCTTGCAACTCCTCTACGAGGGCTCTGAGGAGGCGCCGGGCACCGCAGGTCTGGGCATCCTCCCCGGCACCGTGCAACTGCTGCCCGGGAACGTGAAGCGGCCCCAGATGCAGTGGAATCGATTGGAGGTGCGGACGCCAAACCCCCTGCTCGAAGGCCTCGATGGTGCCTGGGTGTACTTCGTGCACTCCTACGCCGCGCCGATGGCCGACAACGTGGCCGCGGTATGCGATTACGGCGGCCCGGTGGCCGGAGTGGTGGGAGACAGCAACGTGTGGGCCACGCAGTTCCACCCTGAGAAGTCGGCTCGTCCCGGCCTGCGGCTGTTGGAGAACTTCGTGAACCAGGCCCGAGCTGCGGACGTGAGGGCCTGAGATGCAGCTGTTTCCGGCCATCGATCTGCGGGGCGGGCGCTGCGTGCGGCTCTATCAGGGGTCATACGACGCCGAGACCGTTTACAACGACGACCCGGTGAGCCAAGCCCAACTGTTTGCCGACGCCGGGGCCTCGTGGCTGCACGTGGTGGACCTCGACGCGGCCCGTACCGGCGAGCAGGTCAACCTGCCAGTGATCGCCGCCATTGCCGGCGCGGTGGACATGTCGGTGCAGGCCAGCGGCGGGGTCCGCAGCCTGGAGGCAGCCGCCGCGCTGGCCGACGCCGGGGCAGCCCGGGTGGTGATCGGCACCGCCGCGGTGGAGAACCCCGAGTTGGTGGCCCGGGTAGCGGCCCGGCAGTCGGTGGCCGTGGGGTTGGATGCCCGAGGTCGGGATGTGGCGACCCACGGTTGGGAGCAGGGCGGTGGGGGAGACCTGCTGGAGTTGGCCGCCCAATTCGAGTCCTCGGGGGCCGAGGCGGTGGTTGCCACCGAGATCAGCCGGGATGGAACGTTGAGCGGTCCCGACACTGAGGGGCTGGCCGCGGTGTTGGCCGCCACCGGATTGGCAGTGATTGCCTCCGGCGGGGTGGGGACGCTCGAAGACTTGGCGGCGCTGGCCGCTGTCGGCGACCCCAGCCGGCGGCTGGCCGGGGTGATCGTGGGGCGGGCGCTGTACGAAGGTCGCTTCACTGTGGAACAGGCCTTGGAGACGCTGGCCTCATGAGCTCTCTGTCAATCGTGCCCAGCAACGCCCGGGTCATCCCCTGCTTGGATGTGGACGCCGGGCGGGTGGTCAAGGGGGTCAACTTCGTTGACCTCACCGACGCCGGCGATCCGGTGGAGCTGGCCGCCCGCTACGACCAGCAGGGGGCCGACGAGGTGGTGTTCTTGGACATCACGGCGTCGTCGGATCGGCGGGAGACCACCGTGGAGCTGGTACACCGCACCGCCGAGGAGGTGTTCATTCCCTTCACCATCGGCGGGGGCATTCGCACCGTGGACGACGCCCGCCGTCTGCTGCGGGCCGGGGCTGACAAGGTATCGGTGAACACCGCGGCGGTAAACCGCCCCGAGCTGGTAGCCGAGATCGCCGATGAGTTCGGAAGCCAGTGCGCAGTGGCTTCCATCGATGCCCGCCGCACCAATGGAGGTGCTTTCCCCTTCGAGGTGTTCACCCACGGTGGTCGCACCCCCACCGGCATCGATGCCATCGAGTACGCCATCCGGGTGACCGATCTCGGCGCAGGCGAGATCCTGCTCACCTCCATGGACCGAGACGGCACCCGGGACGGGTTCGACCTGGAGCTGACCCGGGCGGTGGTGGAGGTGACCAACGTGCCCGTTATCGCCAGCGGGGGAGTGGGCACCCTGGATCATCTGGTGGAGGGGGTGCTTGAGGGCCGGGCTGACGCCGTGCTGGCCGCCTCCATCTTCCACTTCGGCGAGCACACCGTGGCGGAGGCCAAATCTCACATGGCCGCCGCCGGCATTCCTATCCGGCCCGCCGACGCCTGACCGATATCTGGCTAGAGGCTGGCCAGGAACTCGTCGACCAGCGTGTTGAGCTTGTCGGTGCGGCCCACCAGGAAGTGGTCGGCCCCGCCCACGGGATGGACCTCGGCGTTGGTCCAGTCGGCGATGGTGGCCTGAGCCTGATCGGGGGGATTGAACTGGTCTCGCTCGGGTACCGCCAGCCACTTGGGGCGGGGGTCGGGGGCGGCCTTGAGCCGGCTGGCGTCGAGCACCCGCAGCGGTGGTGCCACCAGGAACCATCCGGCCAGATCGGGGACGTCGCAGGTCAGGGCCAGATCGGCGCCGAACGACCATCCGGCCAGCACCAGAGGGCACTGGTGGTTGGTAGCGGCCATGGCCTCCACTGCGGCTCGCACGTCGAGTTGTTCGCCCTCGCCGAAGTCGTGCTCGCCCTCAGAGCGGCCCACCCCCCGGAAATTGAATCGCAGCACCGCGCCGCCGGCTGCGGCCAGGTGGGTGAACAGGGTTGACACCACCAGCGAGTGCATGTTGCCCCCGTGCTGGGGATGGGGGTGGCAAATCACCACGCTGGATCGGGGCTTGTCGGGCACCGCCCACTGCGCCTCAAGGCTGAGGCCGTCGCCGGTGGTCAGCGTGGTGGAGGTCGGCCCGAAGTCGTCGGTCATATTCCCGTCACGGTAGCGTTGACACCCCATGGCCAAGGCAGCAAAGAGCGCGAACCAGGTGGCGCCTGAGGACAAGCTCCCCATCAAGATGCTCAACGACCGCATCCTGGTGCAGCTCGATGTCCCCGAAGGTGAGCGGCGGTCCACCGGCGGCATCCTCATTCCGGCCACTGCCCAAGTGGGCAAGCGATTGGCCTGGGCTGAGGCCATCGCGGTGGGCCCCAACGTCCGCACCGTCGAAGGGGGCGACCAAGTGCTGTTCAACCCCGAAGATCGCTACGAGGTGGAGGTGCGGGGCGCCGACTACCTCATCTTGCGGGAGCGGGACATCCACGCGGTGGCCGCCCCCCGCCTCGACGAGGGCAGCACCGGCCTCTATCTCTGACGTCTCTGACCCTGTTCCCAGGGGAGGCATCACCGGCCTCTATCTCTGACACCGGCTGGCAAATGGCTCTAATCGGGCTGGAGTCTGCTCCTACGATTGGAAGATGCCGGCAACGACGCCAATAGAAGCCGCCCCCGGAGCATTGGACAAGGTGGTGTTCAACGACGACGGATTGGTTCCCGCCATCATCCAGGAGCACGAGGGGGGCCGGGTTTTGATGATGGCCTGGATGAACCGGGAGTCGCTGGAGCGCACGTTGGAAACCGGGCGCACCTGGTTCTGGAGCCGGTCCCGGCAAGAGTACTGGTGCAAGGGAGAGACCTCCGGCGACCGTCAGTACATCCGGGAGGCGTACTACGACTGCGACGGCGACACCCTGCTGTTCACGGTGGAACAGGAAGGACGGGGGGCGTGCCACACCGGGGAGTACTCCTGCTTCTTCCTGTCGTTCGACCAGCCGGTGCCGTCGTCCGAGTGATTTCGTTCGCATGTCCGTAGTCAGCCCTGATCGCCGCCAATTCCACCGGCTTGCCGCCGAGTGGACGGTGGTCCCGGTGTGGCGGGAGCTGGTGGCCGACCTGACTACTCCGGTGGCGGCGTTCGCCCGCACCGTGGGCAACGAGCCCGGGTTCCTGCTGGAGTCGGTGGACCACGGGGAGCGCTGGAGTCGGTTCTCTTTCATCGGCCGCCGCCCCCTGGGCACCTTGGTGGCCCGGGGCCGCCAGGTGGTCGCCACCGGGGAGATGCCAGAGGGAACCCCGCTGAATGAGGGGATACTGGCCGCGGTCGAGCACATCTTGTCGCAGTGGCGCTCTCCGGTGATGGACGAGCTTCCTCCCTTGCACGGCGGCCTGATGGGGTATCTGGGCTACGACGTGGTGAGGGAGGTGGAGCACCTGCCTGATGTTCCCGACGACGATCAGAGCCTGCCCGACGCGGTGTTGTCTGTGATCGGGGAGCTGGCCGTGTTCGACCACTGGCGTCAGCGGGTGGTCCTGATCGAGAACGTGATCATTCCCCCCGGCAGTACGTCGGCCGAGATTGACGCGGCCTACGACCAAGCCGTGGCTGCGTTGGGTGAGCTGGCCGCCGACGGGGCCCGACCGATGGACGAGCCGCTACTGGAGCCTCCAGATGAAGATGAGGAACTCCCCGAGGTGGTGTCCAGCATGGGCTCGCAGAGCTATTGCGACGCGGTGGAGGCGGCCAAGGAGCACATCCTCGCCGGCGACATCTTCCAAGTGGTGCTGGCCCAGCGGTACGACTTCGACCTGGAGGCCCAGCCGTTTGACGTGTATCGCTCGCTGCGCCAGGTGAACCCCAGCCCCTACATGTACTTCGTACACCTGCCCGAGGTGTCGCTGGTGGGATGTTCCCCAGAGCCGATGGTGCAGTTGCTCAACGGCCGGGTCATCTCCCGCCCCATCGCTGGCACCCGCCGCCGGGGCCGTACCGAAGCTGAGGAGCGCAGGATGGCAGCTGAGCTGTCTGAGCACCCCAAAGAGATCGCCGAGCACATCATGTTGCTCGACTTGGCCCGCAACGATGTGGGCCGGGTGGTCACCTTCGGCACCGAGAAGGTGGACGAGATGATGACCTTGGAGCGGTACAGCCACGTGATGCACCTCACTTCGCAGGTGTCGGGTGATTTGGCCCCGGGCCGCACCCCAGTGGATGTCCTGCGGGCCACCCTGCCTGCGGGCACGGTGTCGGGGGCGCCCAAAGTGCGGGCCATGGAGATCATCGACGACTTGGAGCCGGTGAAGCGGGGCCCGTACGCCGGAGTTGTTGGCTATTTGGATTTCTCGGGGAACATCGACACCGCCATCGCCATCCGCACCATGGTCATCCAGGAAGGACGGGCCTCGGTGCAGGCCGGAGCCGGCATCGTCGCCGACAGCATCCCCGAACAGGAGGATCTGGAGTGCCGCAACAAGGCCCGAGCCCTGCTGCTGGCCGTGCCCGCGGCCCGGCGGATGAGCCGGAGCCGGCAGTGATGATCGGCCCAACGTGATCGGCACAGCATGATTGGTACAGCATGATTGGTACAGCATGAGCGCCCCCGTGGACTTGATGTCGACGGTCGGAGCCTGTCCCGCCGAGCGGGCGGTGCTGGCGGTTGCTGGTCCTGATGCCGAGGACTTCTTGCAGGGCCAGCTCAGCCAGGACGTCGCCGCAATAGCTCCCGGCCAGTCGTCCTGGTCGCTCATCTTGCAGCCCCAGGGCCGCATCGACGCCCTTGTGCGGGTCACCCGCCAGGGTGCCGACCGGTTTGTCCTCGACACCGACGGGCCACTGGAGCAGGTTGTCGCCCGGCTCAAGCGGTTCATGCTCCGCACCGACGTGACGCTGGATCCGCTGGAATGGCAGTGCATCTCGGTGCGGGGGCCGGGCGCAGAGGAGGTGGCCGCTTCCGGTGAGGTCTTCGGCTCGGTGCCCACCGGGGGGATCGATGTGCTCGGTCCCGCGCCGGCAGTTCCAGACGACGTGCCCACAGTCAGCGCAGAAGCCTTGGAAGCCCATCGGATTCGCACCGGATTCCCTCGGATGGGGGCCGACATCGACGACCGCACCATTCCCGCCGAGGCCGAAGTGGTGCCGTTCACGGTGAGCTTCACCAAGGGGTGCTTTACCGGCCAGGAGCTGGTGGCCCGCATGGACTCCCGGGGCAGCAACGCCCCCCGGTATCTGCGGCTATTGACGATTGAGGGCCGGGCTGAGCTGGCCTCCGGCGATCCGATCACCAGCGCCGACGGCGCCGATGTCGGGGTCGTCACCAGCACGGCCTGGGACGCAGCAAACGACACCACCGTGGCGTTGGGCTACATCAAGCGGGCCGTGGAGATGCCCGCTGAAGTGCAGACTGCGGGCTGCCTAGCCCAGGCCACCACCGTTCCCCGTTAACAATCCAAGCTTCGAGGGAACCAGCCGGTAGTTTTGGAGCCAGTGTTCATCAAGATCTGCGGCATCACCACCGCCGACGATGCCCTGCTGGCCACCGCGCTGGGTGCCGATGCGGTGGGTTTTGTTCTGGCCCCGTCGCCCCGCCAGATCGCCCCGCCCCGCGTGCAGGAAATCGTCCGCCTGCTTCCTTCTGGCGTTCTCACTGTCGGCGTGTTCCGCGACGAGGCACCCCAGCGGGTGGTGGAGATCGTCAACCGCTGCGGTCTCAAGGCGGCCCAGTTGCACGGGCGGGAGAGCATCGAAGAAACCCGCCTGATCCGCGACAAGGTGCCAGCGGTGATCAAGGCCTTTCCTGGCGGCAGCGGGGCCCTGGCCATGGCCGACCGCTACGGCGCCGACATGGTGCTGGTGGACTCCGACAACCCCGGCTCGGGCCAAGTGTTCGACTGGTCGCTGGCCGAGGGTGCGCCGGGCGGGATCCGGATCATTATGGCGGGGGGGCTCACACCCGAGAACGTGGCCACAGCCATTGCCAAGGTCCGCCCCTGGGGAGTGGACGTGTCCACCGGGGTGGAGCTCTCACCGGGCCGAAAGGACCCGGCCAGACTGCGGGCCTTCATCAACGCGGCCCGGCAAGCCCAGCCACCGCCACCTCGCCCTACTCCCGCCGACGAGATCGACGAGGATGCCCCCTACGACTGGCAGGGGGAGCAGTTTCAGTGACCGTGGCTGTGCTTGCCAACCAAGCTGATCGAGAGGTGCCACGGTGACCATGGCCGAGCCCGTTGACGGGCGGTTCGGGGATTTCGGCGGGCGGTTCGTGCCCGAAACCCTGGTGCCGGCCTGCGAGGAGCTGGAGGCTGCGTTCCGCTCCGCTTGGGCCGATGAGGATTTTCGGGGTGAGCTGGACCAGTTGCTGGCCGACTACGCGGGCCGCCCGTCGCCGCTTACCGAGTGCCACCGCCTGTCTGAGGAACTGGGACTGCGGCTGCTGTTGAAGCGGGAGGACCTCAACCACACGGGCTCCCACAAGATCAACAATGTGCTGGGTCAGGCGCTCTTGGCCGTGCGCATGGGCAAGACCCGTCTGGTGGCCGAGACCGGGGCCGGACAGCACGGCGTGGCCACTGCCACCGCGGCGGCGCTATTGGGCCTGGAGTGTGTGGTGTATATGGGCGAGGTGGACATCCAGCGCCAAGCCCTCAACGTGTTCCGCATGCAGCTGCTGGGAGCCGAGGTTCGCTCGGCGGTGTCGGGCAGCCGCACCCTCAAGGACGCCATCAACGAGGCCATGCGCGACTGGGTGGCCACCGTGGAGAGCTCCCATTACTGCCTGGGCTCGGTGATGGGTCCCCACCCCTATCCGTGGATGGTGCGGGAGCTGCACCGGGTGATCGGCGACGAGGCCCGGGAGCAGTGTCAAGAGCTGCTGGGCCGAGACCCCGACGTGGTCACCGCTTGCGTGGGTGGCGGCAGCAACGCCATCGGCATCTTCAGCGGCTTCGTCGACGGCGACGCTGCACTCGTGGGGGTGGAGCCGGCCGGGGGGGCCGCTATCGGCCGGGGGGTGCCCGGCGTGGTCCACGGGTCCAAGTCGTTCCTGATGCAGGACGAGCACGGTCAAGTGCTGGAGGCCGAGTCGATCTCTGCCGGTCTCGACTATCCCGGCATCGGCCCGGAGCACTCCCACCTGGCCGCCATCGGACGGGCCCGCTACGAGTCGGTCACCGACGATGAGGTGGTGGCCGCCTTCGAGCTGCTGTCGCGTACCGAGGGGATCATTCCCGCGCTGGAGCCGGCGCACGCCTTGGCCTGGGTGTCACGGGCCCGCCAGGAGCTGGCTGGCCAGTCGGTGCTTTTGAACCTCAGCGGCCGTGGCGACAAAGACGTCGATCAGATGATGGATCGCTTGGGTGAGCGCTGATTTCGGCCCGTTGGAGGCCGCACTGCGGGCCCGCCGCTCTGCTGGCGGCAAGGCACTGGTGCCGTATCTGACCGGGGGGCTGGGCGATTGGCAGGGGGCGCTGGCTGCGGCCGCCGATGCCGGGGCCGATGCCGTGGAGGTGGGTATCCCTTTCTCCGATCCGGTGATGGACGGGCCGGTCATTCAGGAGGCTAACGACCAGGCCTTGGCTGCGGGCATCACGCCGCTGGCAGTGATGGATGCCCTGGGGCGACTCGACATCGGAATCCCGGTGGGCGTGATGACCTACTACAACATCGCCTTTCGGTTCGGCTTGGAGCGGTTCGCCTCGGTGTTGGCCGAGCGGGGAGTGGCCGCCGCCATCCTGCCCGACCTTCCCCTGGAAGAAGCCGGGCCGTGGACTGAGGCGGCCGACGCCGCCGGGGTGGAGACGGTGTTGTTGGCAGCCCCCACTGCTTCTGATGAGCGGCTGGGCCGGATCTGCGCCCGCACCCGGGGTTTCGTGTACGGGGTGGGGCTGTTGGGGGTGACCGGCGTACGGGAGGAGCTGGCCGCGTCGGCGGTGGTGATGGCCGGGCGGCTCAAGCAGATGACTGATGTTCCAGTGCTGGTCGGCGTGGGGGTGGGCACCCCGCAGCAGGCCGAAGAGGTCTGCCAAGTGGCCGATGGCGCGGTGGTGGGCTCTGCCGTGGTGCGCCGAATGCTCGATGACGAGGGTCCGGCGGCAGTGGGCGATTTGGTCGGGCAGTTTCGTCGGGCCTTGGACTGAGCCAGATCTCTCCCTGCCCGAACTTGGCACTTTTCCCATGCGGGCTGCTTGACTCTGGGGACTTTGTGTCAATTTCCTAATGAATTACACTCTCGTAATTCGCAATTCAGGAGGATTCCATGAACAAGTCAGAGTTGGTCAGTGCCATCAGCGAGCGCACCGGCGAGAGCAAGAGTGCCGTGGACTCAGTGCTCAGCAGCCTGGAGACGGTTGTCACCGAGCAGGTGATCTTGGGCAACAAGGTGGCGATCACCGGTTTCGTGTCCTTCGAGCAGACCACCAGGGGCGCCCGCACGGGCCGCAACCCCCGCACCGGCGAGAGCATCCAGATTGCCGCCGCCAAGGGCTGCAAGGTGAGCGCTGGTGCCCGGCTGAAGGCAGCCGTCAAGGGAACCTGATCCGATAGAGTCAATCCATGGCTGATTGGCTGCTATCTCCCGGCGACCCTGCGCCGGCGTTCGCCTTGGAAGACCAAAACGGCAACGAGGTGTCGCTGGGCGACTTCGCCGGCCAGAAGCTGGTGGTCTTCTTCTATCCGAAGGCGCTCACCCCCGGTTGAACCACCCAGGCAATAGGCGTGCGTGACATCGCCTCAGAAGTGGATGACGTGGCCGCGGTGGGCATCAGCGGCGACAAGCCCGACCGTCAGAAGCGGTTCGACGAAAAGTGCGATCTCGGCTATTCCCTGCTGTCTGATCCCGACCATGTGGCCGCGGAGGCCTTTGGCGTGTGGCGGGAGAAGAAGCTATACGGCAGGACTTATCTGGGCATTGTCCGCTCGGCCTTCGTCGTGGACGAAGACGGCCGCATTGAGCACGCCTTCTACAAGATCAGCCCCAAGAACACCCCAGAGAAGCTGGCCGCAGTGTTGCCCATGGAATAGCGGTGCAGGCGTGAACCGATGAGACCTCCCGCTGAGGTTCTCCCGCACCGCCCGCCGTTCCTGTTTTTGGACGAGGTCACCTCCATGGTGGTCGGGGAGCGGGCCGAGGGGTACTGGCAGCTCACCGGCGACGAGCCGTTTTTCGCTGGCCACTTTCCCGGACGGCCCACCCTTCCCGGCGTACTGATGGCCGAGGCCATCGCCCAACTCGGCGCCTACATCGCGCTTTGCGACGACCGGTTCGCCGGCAAGCTGCCCCTGTTCGGCGGGTTGGACAGCGCCCGCTTCCGCCGCCAGGTGGTTCCCGGCGAGCGCCTGGACCTGGAAGTGGAGATGACCCGGCTGTCGGCTCGGGCCGGACGGGGCGCGGGGCGAGCCTCGGTAAACGGCGAGTTGGCCTGTTCGTGCGAGCTGCTGTTCGTGGTGGTTGACGCCGGCTGACTGTCGCCGACTATTTGGGCGGGGGGCCGATCACGATGGTCCCGTTGTGGCCCCCGAATCCGAAGGAGTTGGACAGTGACGGCCCCGGAGTCCATGGAGCCGCCTCGCCAGCCACGATGCGGATGGGGGCCATGTCGGGGTCGGGGGTCGTATATCCATACGTGGGAGGGATCAGCCCGTGCTCCATGGCCAATAGCACTGCGGCTGCTTCGATCGCTCCGGCTGCGCCCAGGGCATGTCCGGTCACCCCCTTGGTCGAGGTGACCACCGGACCCGGCGTGCCGAACACTTTCTGGATGGCTTCGGCCTCCGCGGCGTCGTTCAGCGGGGTGGAGGTGCCGTGGGCGTTGATGTGGACGATGTCACCGGGCACCAACCCAGCGTCGGCCAAAGCGAGCTCCATGCACCGCACTGCCCCTGCGCCCCCTGGCGACGGGGCGGTGATGTGGTAGGCGTCGGCATTGCTGGCCCCGCCCAGGATTTCGCCCAATACCGTTGCTCCCCGGTTCCGGGCCGAGTCCAAGTCCTCGAGCACCAGCACAGCCGAGCCTTCGGCCTGGATGAATCCATCTCGCTCTAAGTCGAACGGTCGGCTGATGTGGGATCGGGACACTGCGGTCATATTCCAGAAGGTGGCCTCGCCAGTGATGGAGTTGGACGCCTCGCTACCGCCGGTGATGACCGCGTCGCAGCGCCCGGATTGGATCAGCATGGCCGCGTTGGCGATGGACTGGGTGCCCGCGGCGCAGGCGGTGACCGTGTTCTCGCACGGCCCTGAGAAGCCATAGCGCATGGAGATGGCCGCCGATGCCGCGTTGGCCATCAACATCGGCACCAGAAATGGCGACACCCGGCGCTCGCCCTTCTCCAAGCGCACTTGGATCTGGTCTTCCAGGGTGCGAAGGCCCCCCACACCGGTGCCCACCCACACGCCGATGCGGTCGGGGTCGGCACTGAGCTCGCCCGCCTGGTCCAGCGCCTCGGCGGCCGCGGCCAGAGCCATTTGGGCGAATCGGTCGGTGCGGCGCGCGTCTTTGGGGGAGTCGAAGTAGGGGAGGGGGTCGAAGTGGTCCATCACCCGGCGGCCTTCGGCAGGTGCCTCCAGCAGACCCTGCCAGAAGGCATCCCGGCCCAGGCCAGGCCAGGCCAATACCCCGATACCGGTTACCGCCACCCGGCGACGGGCGGTCATCGGTCCGCCCTCTGCCGCCAGGGGTTTGAATTCGTCTCGTCAGGCGGCTGCGGGGTCATCCCAGTTTGACGGTCACCAAGTCGAAGGCTTGGCCCACAGTCTCGATGCCTTCCAGCTCTTCCTCATCGATGGTGATGTCGAACTCCTCTTCGAGCGCCATCACCAACTCGACTAAGTCAAGACTGTCCGAGTCCAAGTCGTCGGCGAAGGTGGCCTCGGAAGTGACCTGATTGGCCTCCACCGACAGCACCTCCACGGTGCAGTTCTGGAAACGGGTGAAGTTGTCGTCGCTCACGCTATTTCTCTCCTATTCGTGGACGGATTGTCCGTGGATGGGTTTGCGGTTGCGTTTCCGGGCATTCATCCTCCCATGCCCAGGCCCCCGTCCACCGGAATTACCGCTCCGGTGACGTATCCGGCGGCGTCGGAGGCCAAGAAGGAAATGGTGGCAGCCACTTCAGAGGGCTCGCCCAATCGTCCGAGGGGAACGGCTTCGATGATGGCCGAGCGGCGCTCCTCGTCCAACTCGTTCAGCATGTCGGTGCCCACCGGGCCGGGCGCCACCACGTTGACGGTGATGTTGCGGCTGGCCAGCTCTTTGGCCAGCGAGCGGCTCAACCCCACCAGCCCGGCTTTGGAGGCGGCGTAGTTGGCCTGGCCCGCTTGGCCCACGGTGCCCACCACCGATGACACGAACACGATCCGCCCCCAGCGGTTGCGCATCATGGAGCGGGCTGCCCGCTTGGCCACCCGGTAGCCGGCGGTCAAGTTGGCGTCGATCACGTCGGTGAAGTCGGCCTCGCTCATGCGCATCACCAGCTTGTCCCGGGTGATGCCCGCATTGGACACCAGCACCTCGACCGGGCCGAGCTGGTCTTCGATCTCGGCGAAAGCGGCGTCGACCTGGGCTTCGTCGGTTACGTCGCAGCACACCCCGAGCAACTCGACTTGTCCGTTGGTCGAAGGAGGTTCTCTGCGGTAGGTCACGGCAACCCGGTGGCCGCTTTGGGCGAGCTCGGTGGCTGTCGCCAGCCCGATGCCCCGGTTCCCGCCGGTCACCAGGACAACCCTGGAGGTGCTCACTGGCCCCAGCGTAGCAGCGCGGCAGCGACGCTCATACCCGCGCCGAAGCCCACCAACAGCACCACATCGCCGTCGTTGATGGCGCCTTTGGACACCGCGTCGTCCATAGCCAACGGGATGGAGGCCGAAGACGTGTTGCCGGTGGACTCGAGCACGGTGGCCGCCTTTTCCAGGGGGATGTTCAGGCGTTTCATGGCGCTCTCGATGATCCGCATGTTGGCCTGATGGGGGATCACCGCGGCCACTTCAGCGGCCTCCAACCCTGCGTCGGCCAGCACCCGCTGGCTGGCCGAGACCATCACCCGTACCGCCTGGCGGAACACCTCTTTGCCGTCCATCTTGATGTAGTCGCCGAAGTCGCAGATCAACAGGTCGGCGAAGCGGCCCTCTGAGCCCATGTAGGTGCTGAGGATGCCCCGGTCGGGGCGGCGGGCCGGTTCCAGCACCACCGCGCCGGCGCCGTCGCCGAACAAGATGGCGGTGGAGCGATCGTCCCAGTCGGTGAACCGGCTGAGGGTGTCCACGCCCACCACCAGCACACGCTCCATGCCCGCCGCGATCTGGGACTGGGCCAAAGACACGCCATAGGTGAAGCCCGAGCAGGCCGCGTTCAGGTCGAATGCGCCGCAGGTAGCCCCCAGTTCGTCTTGGATGCGGTTGGACACTGCGGGGAACACCTGGTCGGGGGTACAGGTGGAGCAGATGATCAAGTCGAGATCGGAGGCCTCGATCTCGGCCTGCTTCAGGGCGATTTTGGCCGCTTGGCCGCCCAGTTCCAGGCAGCTCCCCCCTACCCGGCGCTCGTGAATGCCGGTGCGCTCCACGATCCACTCGTCACTGGTGTCGAGGGTTGCGGCCAGGTCGTGGTTGGTGATCACTTTGTGGCCGGCTGCGGTGCCTAGGCCGGTGATGGCCGCTCTCGTCATCTGTCAGTCTTCCCTAGTTGGTTCGCAGCCAGGCAATGGGCTGGCTGGCGGTGACCCGCTCACCGTCGACGGCCAGAAATCCCATGATCACGCCGGCCCAGGGAGTGCGGACCTCGGTGTCGCCCACATGGCCCAAGAGCTGACCGGCGGGCACCCCGGAGCCCAGCAGGTTGTCGTCGGTGGGCTGGAAGACGCCGGCTGCCGGGCTCACCACCAATCGCTCGGTGGCGAACAGGGCCTCGCCCTCCAGGGGGCCGCCCGCGGCCACCGGCGGTCCGGCCAGGGCTTCGAGCACTGCATCGATGTCGGCGGGTGCGTTCACTTTGAGCGATTGGCAGTCTTTGGCGGTGCGTTTCACCGTGCCGGTGAGCACCGCGCCCGGCCCGAGCTCCACGAAGGTGGTGAAGCCGTCGTCGCACATGTTGTGTACCGACTGGCGCCAGCGCACCGGGCTGGTCAGCTGCGAATTCAGCAGATCGATCCAGGTGTGGGCGCCGGTGTGGGCGGCGGCGTCCACGTTGGCGTACACCGGGTGGTCGGGCACCCGGAATTCGGTCTTGTCCACCGCTTTGCTGAGCCGGTCGCGGGCCGACGCCATGAACGGGGTGTGGAAGGCACCGCCCACCGGCAGGGCCATGACCCGCTTGGCGCCCAGGTCTTTGGCGATGGTCCCGGCTGCCTCCACCATCGAGGGGGCCCCGGCGATCACCACCTGTCCGGGGGCGTTGTAGTTGGCCACCCACACGTCGCCATCGGCCTGCTCGCAGGCCTGCTCCACCAAGTCGTCATCGAGGCCCATGACCGCGGCCATGGTGCCCTCTTGCTCTTCGGCGGCCACCTGCATGGCCTCGCCCCGTTCGCTCACCAGCCGCACACCGTCATAGAAGTCCACCACCCCGGCCGCCACCAGCGCGGAGTACTCACCCAGGCTGTGGCCGGCGTGGCCGGCAGTCTCGATACCCACCCGGGTCACTGCGTCGAGGGCGATCATCGACACCATGAAGGTGGCGAGCTGGGAGTTGCGGGTGTGGCGCAGATCGTCGTCATCAGCGTCGAGCAGAAGCTGGCCCACATCGCGCCCCGCTGCCTCGGAGGCCTCGGCCACCAACTCCCACGAGGGGTGGTCGACCCAGGCCGAACCCATGCCGGCCTTTTGGGACCCCTGGCCGGGATAGGTGAAACAGATCATCAGGTGTCAGACCTCTCAGACGACAGTGCGGTTTCAACACTCTACGGGAGAGTGGCCCCGGCAGGATATCCGGCAAGGCTCCCAGGGCTAGGGCAATCTAGACTTCAAATCCCTCAGCCAGCACGCTGAGGAGCCCAGTGCCCCCCGCACTGGCCGCCCGCCCGGGTGGTGGAATTGGTAGACGCGCCGGACTCAAAATCCGGTTCCCGCAAGGGAGTGAGGGTTCGAGTCCCTCCCCGGGCACTGTGCAAGCATGGGCGCCGTGGAAAACGGTGCCCCTGCGGATCAACGTCATATCCGATTCGAGCCTGACGACAAGCCACCGGCTGCGCTGACCGCGGGGATGGGCATCCAGTTTGCGGTGCTGACCATCGCGGGCATTGTGCTCACCCCGGCGATCGTCATTCGAGCCGCCGGCGAAAGCGACTCGTACCTGACTTGGGCCGTATTCGCGGCGGCGATTGTCAGCGGCATCAGCACAATCCTCCAGGCAGTCCGGGTCGGGCGCATTGGTGCCGGATACGTGCTGCTCATGGGGACTTCGGGCGCGTTCATCGCCGTGTGCGTGGCGGCGCTGGTCCAGGGAGGCCCCAGCTTGTTGGCCGTGCTCGTGGTGGCGTCGTCGTTGTTCCAGTTCTTGCTCGCCGCGAGGCTTTCGCTGTTCAGGCGATTAGTCACCCCTTTGGTGGCTGGCACTGTGTTGATGCTCATTGCAGTGACCGTGATGCCGCTCATCTTCAACATGGTGAGTTCTTCGCCGGAAGGCAAGTCCGATTGGAGTGCGCCGACGACAGCTCTTGTCACCATTCTCCTCATGATCGTCATCGCCCTGAAGTCTTCTGGGAGCCTGCGCCTGTGGGCGCCGGTCATTGGCGTGGTGGCTGGCTCGATCGTGGCCGCAGGATTTGGGCTCTATGACTTCGATCAGGTGTCCGACGCCCCCTGGGTCGGTGTGCCCAATGGTGGATGGCCCGGTTTCGACACCTCGTTCGACTCGGCGTTTTGGAGCCTGCTTCCCGCTTTCGTGATCGTCACGATCATCGGCGCGGTCGAGACCATTGGCGACTCGGTAGCCATCCAGCGCGTGTCGTGGCGCAAACCGCGAGCGGTGGACTACCGGGTGGTGCAGGGAGCAGTGGCCGCCGACGGCACCGGCAATCTGCTGTCGGGGGTGGCCGGCACGGTGCCGAACACCACCTACTCGACGAGCGTCTCGATTACCGAACTGACCGGCGTGGCGGCTCGCCGCGTGGGGGTGGCCATCGGGGTCATATTCGTCATGTTGGCGTTCTTGCCCAAGTTCTTGGCGCTGGTGCTCGCCATTCCCGATGCGGTGGTCGCGGCCTACGTCACCGTTCTGATGGCTTTGCTGTTCGTGGTTGGCATGAGGATCGTCTCCGACGAGGCTGCGGACTATCGCAAGGGCCTGATCGCGGGCGTTGCCTTTTGGCTCGGCGTCGGATTCCAGAACAACCTGATCTTTCCGGAATACCTGGAAGGTTTCGCCGGTGGCTTCCTGGAGAACGGCATGACATCGGGGGGCCTCGTGGCCATTGTGCTGACGCTGTTCACCGAGGCCACCCAATCCCGCCGCCATCGGCTGCGCACCAACCTGGAAATGTCAGAGCTACCCCGCATCCAGGAGTTTCTCAACGCTTTCGCAGCCCGCCACGGTTGGGTGACATCGATGGGCCAGAGGCTCGACGCGGTGGCCGAGGAGACATTGGTGACGCTGCTTGACGCCGAGCAGACCGGAGACGCTCCAACCGACCGGGCGCTGCGCGTCACGGCCAGCAAGCAGGACGGGCGGGCCGTGCTCGAGTTTGTAGCAGCGGCTCGGGGGGAGAACATCGAGGACCGGCTGGCTGTGCTCGGCGAGCCGACGGCAGACCGGCCCGTCGAGCGCGACGTCTCCTTGCGGCTACTTCAGCACTACGCCACTTCAGTGCACCACCAGCAGTACCACGAACTTGAGATCGTCACCGTCCACGTCAACCCCGCCAGCGACACATGAGGGACGCTGGGGCTGTGGCTGAGACGACGCATGGGGCGATTCGGGGGACAGTCGTCGATACGCCCTACGGAGCGGTGCGGCAGTTTTTGGGGATTCCGTATGGGAAGCCGCCGGCGGGGGAGCGGAGGTTCTGTGCCCCTGAGGCAGCGGAGCCGTGGGAAGGGGTGCTGGATGCGGGTGTGTTTGGGCCCGATCCGATTCAGAGCGTCGACGGCCCGTACACCGGGGTGATTCCGGGGACGAGCACAAACTCGGTGTCGGAGGACTGCTTGACCCTCAACGTGTGGGTGCCGGCAGAGGAAGAGGCTGGGTTGCCGGTGATGGTGTGGGTGTACGGCGGGGCCTTCTTGACCGGGGGAAGCTCGTTTCCGCTCTACAACGGGGCGAGGTTGGCGGCTGAGCAGCAGGTGGTTGTGGCCTCGGTGAACTATCGGGTGGGGGCGCTCGGGTTCATGGACCTGCGCCCGGTACCGGGCGGTGAGAGCACCACGGCGAATTGCGGCCTGCACGATGTGCGGCTTGGACTGGAATGGATTGCCGCCAACGCGGCCAACTTCGGCGGAGATGCCGCCACGCTGACCGCGTTCGGCGAGTCGGCGGGTGCCGGGTCGATCCTCCACCTGCTTGGCGCTCCGGGCATCTCAGCGGTGATGCGACGGGCCATCATGCAGAGCCCCGGCGTGGACATGACCCAGTCGCCCGAGGTTGCCGCCAAAGTCGCCCGCTGCTTCCTGGGCAACGTGGGTGTGAGCGATGTGGTGGGGCTCCGTCAGTTGGAGCCGGGGGAGATAGTTGCCGCTCAAGTCCAGACCGCCATGGAGATGTTCGCCGAAGCAGGGGCGATGCCGTTTCATCCCGTGGTTGATGGACCGCTGGTCCCGGCGCCCCCGGCTGAGATGCTTCGGACAGACGCCGCCGACATTGAAGTGCTCATCGGTGCAACGGCCCATGAATTGCGGCTGTTCAAACAGGATCTGCCTGCTGACAACTCCGAAAAGATCCTGCATCACATAGTGAGCGGGCACATGGCTGAGAGAACTGGCACCGAGCCGTCGGCGAGCGACGTGGAGGCGGTGGTGGGGGAGTATCGCCAAGCCGCCGAGGGCACGTCGTGGACCACAGACAGTGACGTTCTCACCGCCATCAATACCGACGTCTCGATGAGGGAGCCCATCGAGAGAGTTGCCCAGGTGCGGGCCGCTGCTGGAGGGCGGACTTATCTCTACGACTTCCGGTGGTGCTCACAGGCCGACCCCGACAAAGGGGCATTCCACGCCATTGATCTGCCCTTTGTTCTCGACAGCTTCCACGTGGACGGTTGGGGCGAGTTCATCGGTGCCGATGAAGCCGCCGAAGCGCTGGGTCGAGGCATTCGGTCCGCCTGGGCAGCCTTTGCCCGCAACGGCGACCCATCAACCGCTGAGCTCGGCCCATGGTCCGGCTACGAGCTCGACCAGCGCGTGGCGATGATCCTGGATGCGCACTCGGCCCCGGCGTCCGACCCCCTGCAATGGGAGCGGTCCATGTGGCGGCCTACTGGCCAGATGGATTTTCAGTAGACCTCGGGGACGAAGGTCTGGTCTGACAAGGGCGGGCGCACGTAGCCGGTTCGGTCTTGGCGCTCGGGGAGCTCGACTTCCTCCCAGGGCACCTCCTCGTAGGGGATCATCGACAGCAGATGGGAGATGCAGTTCAGCCGGGCCGCCTTCTTGGAGTCGGCATTGACCACATACCACGGTGCTTGCTTGATGTCGGTGTGGGCAAACAGCGTGTCTTTGGCCTTGGAGAACTCCACCCACCGTGTTCGGCCCTCGATGTCGATCGGCGAGAGCTTCCAGCGCCTCATCGGATCGTTGATCCGGTTGTGGAACCGCCGTTCTTGCTCCTCATCGCTCACTGAGAACCAATACTTGATCAGGATGATCCCCGACCGCACCAGCATGCGCTCGAACTCCGGGCACGACCGAAGGAACTCTTGGTACTCCTCCTCGGTGCAGAAGCCCATTACCGGCTCCACCACTCCTCGGTTGTACCAACTGCGGTCGAAAAGGATCATCTCGCCGGCGGCAGGCAGCTCGGCCACATAGCGCTGGAACCACCACTGGGTCTTTTCCCGGTCGCTGGGCGTGCCCAGTGCCACCACCCGCACCACCCGGGGGTTGGTCCGCTCGGCGATGCGCTTGATCACCCCGCCCTTGCCAGCCGCGTCGCGTCCTTCAAAGATCACCACCACCTTGAGACCCTTGTGGCGAATCCAGCGCTGCAACCGCACCAACTCCTCCTGGAGTCGAGCCAGTTCCCGCTCGTAGTCCATGGTCTTGATCCGCTTCTTTTTTTTAGGACTGGGTGTATCCACTCCGGAGACTCCGAACACGTCGTGATCTGGATCCGGACCCATACGCGAAGCGTAATTCCGGCGTTGGAGTCCAACAATGGGCCAGTTCAACGGGGCCTTGTGCCGGTCTGCCCGTCACAATGGAACTCATGACGGCCGATCAGCTGAACTACTACAAACACAAGCTCGACTTCGAGATGGACTCGTGGGACGTCAACGAGGCCCTGGGCAACGGCGAGCCAATCGTGGTGGTGGACGGCAGGTCGGCTGAGGCCTACGCCCAAGAGCGCATTCCCGGATCGCTCAGCTTGCCGCATCGGACAATTGATGCGGAGTCGACGGCCCTGCTCGACCGGTCGGTCACCTACGTCTGCTATTGCGACGGGATCGGGTGCAACGCCTCAACCAAAACCGCGATGAAGCTGCTCATGCTGGGCTTCGAAGTGCGCGAGCTGATCGGCGGCCTCGACTGGTGGAAGCGCGACGGCTACCCCACGGAAGGGGCCTAGCGCAGGCTGGGCAGGTCGGCCACGTCCATCACCCGCAATGTCGGAGGGATGTCCTCCACCACTTGGTTGTAGCGCATGCCCATGGTGCCGTGGCGGCGGTGGTCGGTGTCGATCCAGTTGGCGAAGCCGGGATCCTCATCGGCCACGATGATGCGGGCGGTGCCGTCGGGCTCATACACCGCGCTGTGCTTGTTGACCGTCACCTGGAGCCAGTCGTAGTCCAACGACTCCTCCCAGATGTTGTTGAGCTGGAAGTTCCAGTAGTACACGTCGATGGGCGGCACGTCGATCACCAGGGCCTGGCCGGGCTCGAGCGTCCAATAGCCGTGGCGGAACTTCTGGGTGGGGTCGCCCCACCCGCCGGGACCATCACGGGGCGGGAGGAACTCGAGCGTGTTGGGCCGCTCTTGGAACATGTCCAGCCACTCGACAAACCGCCTGGCGATGCCGTGTACCCCTAGAGCGGCCCGGGCCAGGCCGTGGGTCAAGCGCTGGGCGCTCAATGGGGGAGGAGTCCCTTCGGGCCCGTTGAGGCACTCGATTTGAAGCTCGGAAGGCCTTTCGGTGTGGCGGTCGAGGTAGAAGTTGCGGATGACGATCTGATTGGTCTCCGGCCCGAGCTGGAGCCACCGCTGTCCGGGCTCAAGTTGTTCAGGCTCGTTGACACTGGCGATCACATCGACCTGTTCGCCGGGCTGGGGGTCGTTGAAGGCCAGGTTGCCCTGCCGATCGGGGGGCGCACCTCCCATCCCGAAGCTGCCGGAGAGCGCGTTCAGGCTCAGATAGTTGACCGTGCCCCGCGGCCCGCGGAGGCGGTAGTCGAAAGCACCGTTTATGGCGACGCCCTGGTAGAGGGCGTCGGGGTTGTCGCAGCCGATCTTCACGTTATGGGCGATGGGCAGGACTTGGGTGTGCCCGGGTCCGTGGTTTTCGAGTCGCCCGAGCTCTCCTCGGGTGAGGCGGCTCAAGTAGCGGAATCCCTCCAGCCGGTCGAGGTCGTCGGTGCTGTTGTCGAGGATGATCTGGCCGGCTTCCTTCAGGTTGTCGCAAAAGTCGGCCCAGGCCTTGCCGTTGACAGCGTTCTCCCGGATCTCGTCGCTCATCGGTGTCCTCCTCGTTTCGGATTGGCCCGATGAAAGGCTAGTGGTGGCGTCGTCCTTGGGAAGCAGCCGAAGCAGTGTCTGGCGGAGCGGGGGTAATAGCATCGGCTCGTGACCCAGAGCAGGGTAGAGCGGCGACTGGCTGACCTGGCCGACCGCCTGAAGCGGCTGCGAGCCGACCTGGAGGTGGCCGAGGAGCAGTGCCTTCACTTCGAGGATCTGGCCGACGATGCCCGGCTGCGGGCGCTGGTGTCGGAGACCCCTGCTTCTGAGCGCCAGCATCGCGACGCCGCCCGCCAAGCTGAGACCATGGCCCGGCACCGAGCCCGGCTGCGGGAGGAGATCCACTCCTTGGAGCAGCAACAAGACGAACTGCTGGACCGGTTCTACTCCGATGTCTGACCTCTCGGGGCGGCCGGACGCCTCACCATCGCCCGATCCGGTGCGGATCGTGCTGGCTGAGGACGAGGCCATCATCCGCCTGGACTTGCGGGAGACCTTGGAGGAGGAGGGCTACCTCGTCGTGGGGGAGACCAGTCGGGGCGACCAGGTGCTGGAACTGGTGCGGGAGAAGCGCCCCGACGTGGCCATCTTGGACGTGAAGATGCCGGGCACCGACGGGATCACCGCCGCGGCCCAGATACGCGACGAGCGACTGTGTGCGGTGCTGCTGCTCACCGCCTTCAGCCAGCGGGACCTCATCGCCCGGGCCGCTGACGCCGGGGCGCTGGCCTATCTGGTCAAGCCGTTTGAGCGGGCTGAACTGGTGCCCGCGGTAGAAGTGGCCCTGGTGCGGTTCCGGGAGCTGGTGGCGCTTAACCACCAGGTGGAGCGGGCCGAGGCCCGATTAGAGGCTCGCAAGGCCATCGACCGGGCCAAAGGGCGTCTCATGGACGTGAACGCCATGTCGGAGGCCGACGCCTACAGCCATATTCAGCACCAGGCCATGAGCGATCGCCGGTCTATGGCTGAGGTGGCTGCTGAGATCATCGAGATGGAGGACGACCAGCTGAAGGCCCTGAGTGGGGACCGGGCCGATGGCTAACTCGGGCGCCGCCCAGCAGGACATCGGCACCGTGATGCTGGTGGACGGGAACTCGCTGGTCTATCGGGCCTTTTTCGCGGTGCCCGAGGACATGACCACCGCCAGCGGGCAAGTGACCAATGCCGTGTACGGCTTCACCAGGATGCTGTTGACCCTGTTGAGGGACCACCAGCCCAACCGGGTGGGGGTGGCTTTCGACCGGCGTGAGCCGACCTTTCGCCACGAACGGGTGTCCAGCTACAAGGCCAACCGCGAGGAGACTCCCGAGGCGCTGCGCCAGCAGATGGGCTTGGTCCGCCAGTTGATTGACACGCTGGGCATCGCTGCGGTGGACCACGTTGGAGTGGAGGCTGACGACGTCATCGCCACGCTGGCCACCCAAGCCCGCGACCGGGGTGAGAATGTGATCGTGGTCACCGGCGACCGCGACGCCTATCAGCTGGTGGAAGACCCCCATATCCGGGTGCTCTACAACAAGCGGGGGGTGTCGGACTACGCCCTGTACGACGAGGCCGGCATCGAGGAGCGCACCGGGGTGAAGCCGTCCGACTACGTGTCCTACGCCGCTCTGCGTGGCGATCCCTCCGACAACCTGCCCGGCGTCAATGGGGTGGGGGAGAAGACGGCGGCCAAGCTCATCAATGCCTACGGCACCATCGAGGAGCTGTACCAGCACGTAGCCGACCAGACCCCGAAGCTTCAAGAGAACTTGGGGGAGGCCGAAGACCGGGTGAAGCTCAATTTGGAGTTGATGGAGCTGTTGCGAGACGTCCCCCTCGATTTGGGAGTGGATGATCTGGACTTGGCACCGCCGAAGGCCGCCGAAATCGAGGAGCTGTTCGACTTCTTGGAGTTCAGGAGCCTCCGGGACTTTGCTGCCGAGGTGCTGGATATGGACTTGGGCGGTGCTGGCCACGGCGCTGGGGTCTTGGAGGCAACGGTAGAGGCGGTGTCCAGCGCAGACACCGCGGTCGACGCGCTGAGCCGGCTGGTCGACAGCGCTGAGCCGGTCGCCCTGGCCGCGGGCTGGGGCGACCCAATCGATGCCCGCCAGCCTCATCGTCGCCGGCTACTGGGCTTGGCCCTGGTTGCCGACCTCGACGCCGGTCGAGCCGTGTGGCTGCCTGCCGACCTGCTGGAATCGTCGGCACACGAAGCCGTGGCCGCGTTCTTCGGCTCAGGCACTCGGTTTATGGCCCACGACGTCAAGCCGCTGGTCTTGTGGCTCCTCTCGCAGGGGATCGACGCTGCTGGCCTGACCTTGGATGCCCAGATCGCGGCGTACCTGCTGGACCCGGCCAGCGGTCGCTATGACCTAGACGACCTCATGAAGACCCACACCTCGATGGAGATGCCGGGTATCGACCAGCCCGACGAGGGCCGCTTGTTCGACGACGACTCCGGTGATTCGATTGATCCATCGATGCAGGCTGGGCTCTGTGCCTTGGCCGTGGCCCATCTGGCTGATCCGTTGCTGGAGGCGTTGGACGCCCAGGGCCTGCGGGATCTCAACGACGGCATGGAGGTTCCCCTGGTTCGGGTGCTGGCCCGGATGGAGCACATGGGCATCGGAGTGGATGTGGCGGGACTGACCGGCCTGCGCGACCAGTTGGCCGCCGACGCCGAGCGGCTTCGGGCGCTGGTGCTTGAAGCGGCGGGCGAGGGGAGCTTCAACGTGAACTCCTCCAAGCAGGTGGGGGAGCTGCTGTTCGACAAGCTGGGCCTTCCCCCCCAGAAGAAGACCCGGACCGGGGCCTACAGCACCGACGCCGCCACCTTGGAGAAGCTGCGGGGCGAGCATCCGGTGGTGGATGCGCTGCTGGACTACCGAGAGGTGGAGAAGCTGCGATCCACTTATGGGGAAGGCTTGGTGGCCGCGGTGGCGCTCGAGCCCGACAACCGCATCCGGGCCACGTTCAACCAGACGGTGGCCCGCACCGGGCGGCTCAGTTCCGACGCCCCCAACCTGCACAACATCCCAGTTCGCACCGAGACCGGCCGGGTGTTCCGAGAGGTGTTCGTGGCCGCCGAGGGCTGCGAGTTGTTGGTGGCCGACTACAACCAGATCGAGCTGCGCTGCATCGCCCACTTAGCCGAGGACCCCGGGCTGATCCAGGCCTTCGAGTCCGGCCAAGACGTCCACACCTCCGTTGCCGCTCAGGTATTCGGCATCGATCCCGGGGCGGTCGGCATCGAGGAGCGGTCCACCGCCAAGATGGTCTCGTATGGCCTGGCCTACGGCATGGAGTCCTACGGCCTGGGACAGCGGCTGAACATTCCCACCGGAGAGGCGGCGGTAATCCTCGACGCCTATTTCGGGGCATTCCCCGCGCTGCGGGAGTACATGGACCGAACGGTGGCCGAAGCCCGGGACCGGGGCTTTACCGAAACCCTGTTCGGGCGGAGGCGTCGGATTCCCGAGATCAACTCTTCCAACTACCGGCTTCGCCAGGCGGCCGAGCGCCAGGCCATGAATGCCGGCATTCAGGGATTGGCCGCCGACATCTTCAAGGTGGCTTTGGTGCGGTTGGATGCTGCACTCGAAGACCGGGGGTTCGCCAGCCGCATCATCCTCCAAGTGCACGATGAGGTGATCCTGGAAGTGCCCGAGGGCGAACATGACGGCGTAGCTGAGCTCACCGCGGACACGATGGCCGAGGCCTACGACCTGAGGGTTCCCCTTGAGGTACACCTCTCCTCGGGCCGCACTTGGGCCGACGCCAAATAGCTGGACGGTTTACAGCTCGTGGGCAAATAGCCAACAACAGGGGTGGCTGTTAGCATCGACGGGCCGGTTCAGGCTGCTGCGCCGCGCCCATTGTCCTATCCATTTCCTCCTGTGAGGCTCAACTCAACGTGTCCGAAACCGATACCGCCCCATCTTCCCCACCCTCCCCGCCAGCCGCAACAGCGGTGCTCGACTCCCCCGACGGAGTGGGGACATTCGATGCCGAGGGCAACTACATCCCCCGCCAAATCACCGACCAGGACATCGAAGACCAGTTCTTGGACGACGCCTATACCGCCACCATGGTCCAAGTTGAAGACGGACAGATCGTGTCCGGCAAGGTAGTGAAAGTTGACCGCGACGAGGTGCTGCTGGACATCGGCTACAAGTCCGAAGGGATCATCCCCGCCCGCGAGTTGTCCATCCGCAATGTGATCGACCCTGGCGAGATCGTCGCCCTCGGCGAGGAGATCGAGGCCCTAGTGCTCCAGAAGGAGGACAAGGACGGCCACCTGATCCTGTCCAAGAAGCGGGCCCAGTACGAGCGGGCCTGGGGCAACATCGAAGAAGTCAAGGAGAACGAGGGCACCGTCTCGGGCCCGGTAATCGAAGTGGTCAAAGGCGGCCTGATCCTGGACATCGGCCTGCGGGGCTTTCTACCCGCATCGCTGGTGGAGCTGCGTCGGGTGCGCGACCTCCAGCCCTATATCGGCCAGACCCTGGAAGCCAAGATCATCGAGCTGGACAAGAACCGCAACAACGTGGTGCTGTCGCGCCGAGCGTGGCTGGAGGAGACCGAGAAGGAGCAGCGCGAGGCGTTCCTGGACAATCTCAAGCCCGGCGAGCGCCGCAGCGGTGTGGTGTCGTCGGTGGTGAACTTCGGGGCGTTCGTCGACCTAGGCGGCATGGACGGCCTGGTGCACGTGTCCGAGCTGTCGTGGAAGCACGTCGACCACCCCAGCGCGGTGGTGCAGGTGGGCGACGAGATCGAGGTGCAGGTGCTGGAGGTGGACCTCGACCGCGAGCGCATCAGCTTGTCGCTCAAGGCCACCCAGCAGGACCCCTGGCAGGAGTTCGCCACCAGCCACCAGGTGGGCGAGTTGGTGTACGGCCGGGTCACCAAGCTGGTGCCGTTCGGCGCCTTTGTGCAGGTGGGCGAGAGCATCGAGGGCTTGGTGCACATCTCGGAGATTTCCTCCCACCACATCGACCTGCCCGAGCAGGTAGTGACCCCCGGCGAGGAGCTGTGGGTGAAGATCATCGACCTCGACATCAACCGTCGTCGCATCAGCCTGTCGATCAAGCAGGCCGCCGAGGGCGGCGTGGTAGCCGCCGAGTTCCAAGAGCACTTCGGCGAGCACGCTTACGACGCTGAGGGCAACTACATCGGGGCGGCAACCGAGGATGTGGCCGCCGACGAAGACCAGGCGTGGGCCGAGTACTACTCCGAATCCGGCGAGGCCCTCGAAGCCGCTCCCGCCGAGCATGAGGGTGCCGACGACGGCGCTGAAGTTCTCGAAGCGGCCGTCGAGCATGAGGGTGCCGACGAAAACGGTTCAGAGGTTCTCGAAACGGCCGTCGAGGAGCCGGTCGAAGAACCGATCTAGTTGCTGGCCGCTCCGCGGCACACCAGGCTGAGAGACTCGGAGTCGAAACCCAGCGCGTCTACGCGGGGCATCCACAAATTGCCCGCGACTGTTGTTTAGCCTCGATTCGTCATGTTTCTGGAGAGTGCCAGGAGGATCCCTTGCTAGCGCCTGCTCGTTCGTTGCCCGCTCGCTCTCGCCGTAGCTGTCGTGGCTCCTTCGGGCGGTCGGCCGTTGGCCGAATCGGCCTCGCCGTAGTCGCGGTCGTATCCATTTTTGCCTCGCTCTGGTCTTTGCCAGCGAGTGCCGACGAACACGGGGACGAAGATGGCTCTGCCCGCGATCGACGGGCGCTGGTTGCCCTGTACGAGGCCGCCGGTGGGGACGACTGGAGCAATTCCGGGGGATGGCTGAGCGATGCCCCTCTGGGCAACTGGTATGGCGTGACTGCGGACGATGAAGATCGGGTTACCGGGCTGTCAATGGCGTCCAACGGCTTGGTGGGGGAGCTGCCCGCTGAGATCGGCAACCTCGAGAACCTGGAGTACCTGGACTTGGGCAATAACGAACTCGTGGGGGAGCTGCCCGTTGAGATGGGAGGCCTTGTCAGCCTCGTCGAACTGGATCTTCAGAACAACCGCTTGGAGCGCGGCATTCCCGTTGAATTCGGAGAGCTTTCTCAGCTGACGGTGCTCGATCTCAAGTACAACGGCCTGTGGGGGGCGATTCCCCCTGAGCTCGGCCAGCTCGGCGAGCTTCGTATCTTGGATTTGCGGGGCAACGTGTTATCGGGAGAGATTCCTGCCGAATTGGGCAGCCTGTCAAAACTGACCCACCTGATGCTGAGGTTCAACGGTTTGTCGGGGGAGATCCCAGTGGAACTGGGGGAGTTGGACCGCCTTGAGTGGCTGGATCTCAGCAATAACGGTTTGTCGGGGGAGATCCCGGCCGAGTTGGGCGGTCTGCGCAGGCTCGTGTGGTTGGATTTCAACAATAACGGTTTGTCGGGGGAGATCCCGGCCGAGCTCTCCAGCCTTTCCCAGTTGCGGCGCCTCAACTTGACGGGCAACGGATTGTCAGGGGGAATCCCCGCGGATCTCGGTCGTCTGACTGAGCTCCGGTACTTGTCGCTGTCGGCCAACGACCTGGATGGGAGGATCCCCTATCAACTGGGCCGTCTCGAGAATCTCCAAGTGCTTCGGCTTGGGCACAACAGGCTCTCGGGGCAAGTTTCTACCGAGTTGGGCAGACTGGGGCGGCTCACCCTGCTGTGGCTGGAGGACAACAACCTCTCGGGGGCGATTCCCTCGCAGTTGGGCAAGTTGACGCAGCTCAGGGAGCTGGATCTCAGCGAGAACGGATTGTCGGGGGAGATTCCTGCCGAGTTGGGCAATCTGGGGGGGTTGACGCGGCTGTCCCTCCAAGACAACGGATTGTCGGGGGAGATTCCTGCCGAGTTGGGCAATCTGGCCGAACTGGAACACATCGACCTCAGCAACAACTGGCTTTCGGGAACCATTCCAGAGGGGATTGGGTCGATGGCCGGACTCAAGAGCCTGTTGCTCCACGACAATCTGTTGTCCGGCGATATCCTGGCGGGGATTGGCGAGTTGGGCCGGTTGGGGGTGTTGGATCTCTCCAACAACCGGCTGTCGGGGGATATCCCGACGGAGATCGGCGGTTTGAGCAAGTTGGGGGTGTTGGATCTTTCCAACAACCGGCTGTCGGGCGAGATACCGGAGGAGATCGGCAAGCTGTCGAGCCTTGTGTACCTGGACCTGCGCAGCAACCGGCTCACGGGAGAGATCCCCGCCCACCTCGCTGAGCTCCAGGCGCTCACCCACCTGCTGCTGCGGGACAACCAATTGTCCGGGGAGGTCCCTGCCGAGCTTGGTGGATTGGCCAACCTGATATGGCTTGATCTGAGCATCAACTTCTTGTCGGGAGAGATCCCCGAGGAACTAGGCCAGCTAGAAAACCTTCAAGCGCTTTATCTGAGCTACAACGGCCTGACCGGCAAGCTGCCCTCAGAGTTAGGCGAGCTGGCGAACCTGAAGCACCTGATGATTCGCCGCAACCAGTTGGAGGGAGAGATCCCCGCCGAGTTGGGCCAGTTGGTTAATTTGGAACGGCTCAACCTGTGGGCGAACCAATTGTCAGGGGAGATTCCCGTTGAGTTGGGCAATCTCACCAATCTGACGAGGCTGGACCTCGACAACAATGAACTGTCGGGAGAGATCCCTGCTGCGTTAGGCAGGCTCATCAATCTGCGAGAGCTGTGGCTGAACGACAATCTGCTAAGTGGAGAGATTCCCGCCGAATTGAGCAGCATGATCAATTTGAGGCGTCTGTACTTAGACGGCAATCAGTTGACCGGTGGGATTCCCGCCGAATTGGGCGAACTCAGGAGCCTCACGCGCCTGTGGGTGAATGGCAATCAGTTGACTGGTGGGATTCCCGCCGAATTGGGCGAACTCAGCGAGCTGACCTATTTGTACATTGGCAACAACCTCCTGAGCGGGGAGATCCCCGCGGCGCTGGGCAAACTGGGCAACTTAACGCATGTATATATCGGCGACAATCAGCTCACCGGCGAAGTGCCCGCCGAACTGGGCAACCTCGGCAAACTCGTCCGGCTGTACATCAGCGGCAACCAGCTCACCGGTTGCCTACCCGCGGCCTGGGAAACAGCCAACCTCAAGGGCAGCGACTTGGAGTCGCTCGGTCTGGCCTTCTGCGAGGAGTGAATTCAAAATTTCCCTAATCGAGGGCGGGTTCGTCGCAGGGAATGGAAGCTGGGTGCGGGTTGAAAGTGCGCGGCATTTGGATGAATCCTGAACCGGGACGTTCGGAGTGCAAGTAGGCGTTGATGGCATCGGCGGTGGCTTGGGCGGCGACGCGGATGTACTCGTCGGTGGCAAACAGCTCAGCCTCAGAAGGGTTTGAGAGGTACCCGTACTCGATAAGCGCGGCAGGAACATTCGGGCGGCGCAGCATTCCGTAGGTGTCCTCGCCACTGGGAAGCAAGACCCGCAGCACACCAGCGTCGGGCAGGCTGCTCCATGAGACATCGTCGAAGGTGGCGAGCGCGGCGGTGATCTCCTCATGGAGCAACCCGCCGAGACGGGCGGAGGCGGGATGGGCCTGCTGGGCCGTGACCGATTGCACGAACACCTCCGTGCCGGGGTGGCTGCTGCGGTTCCAGGTAGGGGCGTTGTGGTGGATCGAAACCAATGCGTCGGCACCGAGGGCATCGGCAAAGGCGGCGCGGACCGAAAGCAGGACGTCGTAGTCGCCTGTGCGGGTGGTTATGGCGGGGATGCCGCGTTGGGAAAGCTCCTCGACCACGGCGCGGCTGAGCTTCAGGTTCAAGTCGCGCTCAATCAGGCCGTTGGGTCCGACGGCGCCAGTGTCCCATTTTCCACCGTGTCCTGGATCGATGACGACCTGTGCTCCGTCAATCGACACACCGGCAGAAACCACCGCGGTGTTGCCGCACGGAGTCCGTACCACGTATCCGTCGTCGGATCTTCCGAGTACTGCGACCGGGATTCCCAACGGGGTAAGCACCGCCGACGGGACGCCGCTATCGGCACCCGCTGGCGGTGCTTTCTCCTCTGGGGAAGTCACTGCCGTCGGTGAAATCGTCGGAGCGGAGGTCTCCACCGCGTCTTCGCGGGTCAACCGAGTTGATTCCGGGCCGTCAATATTGATTCCGCACGCAGCGATGAGCACGAGTCCGCCAAGGACGGCGCAAAAGCCCTTCACGAGTCACTCCTACGTTGGCCTGGCAGTGTTTGGTCAGGAAGTGCTGTGGTGCCCGTGGTCGTCGCCGTCGATGTGGTTGTGGCCATCGGTATGGGGGTCGTCGTCGCCGTGGTCGTGATCGTCGTCGTGGCCGTCTTCGGCGTGATCGTCGTCGTCGCCGTTGCAGTCGGAGTCGTGGTCGGTTTCTGGGGTGCTGTGGTTGGCAGCACAGTCGGCGTCGTGAGCTGGGCCTTCAGCGGTGTGGTGTTCGGTGCCTTCGGGGTGGTCGTGAATTTGGCCGTTGGTGTGATCGTCAGCTGTTTCGGTAGCAGTTTCCTCAACCACCGGAGCCAAGGAGGTCGTCTTCTGGGCTACCGGGGTCACAGTGTCTTGGCCGCTGGCCAGCCCCACCGGCAAGAGCAGGGATACGGCCAGCGAGATAGCGGCCATGGCTCCGGTAGCAGAGATGACTGCAAGCCATTTGCGCAGCCCGCTCGTTGCCGGTCTGGTGCTGGCATGACCAGCGTCTTCCGGGTGGTTCCGTATCTGTGCAGCGCTCATTGGTTCCGCCTTTCTGGGGGTTGTCGGTATCTGAGCGCGGCCAGAATCTCGGACGAGTGTGAGCAGACCGTTAAGTCCAGGTCAGCGTCGCGCTAGGAAGAGGCAGGAATTTCCACGGTGAACCGGGTGCCTGAAGGCTGGCGGGCAGTCACACTTACCTTGCCCTCCATGGCCTCAGTCAGCTCGGCCACGATGGCCAAGCCCAATCCTGAGCCTGCCTCCTTGGGTTGGGGAGTGTGCCGGGCTACGTACAGGCGCTCGAACACATAGGGCTGGTCTTCCTCGCTGATGCCCGGTCCATCATCCTCCACGGTGATGACGGCCCAGGCCCCATCTCCCCGGTATTCCAGCTGGAATTCAACCTGCACGAGCGAGTCAGCAAACTTGATCGCGTTCTGAACCAGGTTGGCGATGATTTGGGCTACTCGTCCGGGGTCACACCGGGCTGCGACCGGCTCTTCATAGATCACCTGCAAGTCGATCTCTCGGTCGGCTGTGCCCTGGGCGAAACCCGCACAAACCTCTTGCCCCACGATGCCCACGTCGGTGTGGCGGTATTCCAGAGGGAACTCCTTGGCGTCTAGTCGAGCTAGGTCCAGCAGATCGCCCACTAGACGCTCCAGTCGGATGGCCTCGGAGACGATGACATCGGCGGCCTGCTCTTGATTGTCGGCGGTGCCGTCGGAGATGGCTTCGCCGTAGCCCCTGATGGAAGTAAGCGGCGTGCGCAGGTCATGGGAGATGGACATCAGGAACCGGCGCTCCAGGTTCTGAGAGCGCTCCAGCGATGCGGCCATTTCGTTGATAGAGGTGGACAGATCCTTGATCTCGTCTTGGCGGCGCTCGTCCACCGGAACTCGGGCGCTGAGGTCGCCGCCGGCGATCTGCTGGGTGGCGTCGCGGGCCTGGCTGAGGGGTCCGGCCAGTCGACGGCTCAGCACTACTGCTACCCCTGCTCCCAGAGCCAGCGATAACGCCGCCGACACTCCGAGCCAAAGCAAGACCGCGTCCAGGAGCTGATTGGCGGTATCGGTCAGGACAACGGCAATGGTCAGCGAACCCGTTTGTTCGGCGGCGGCTGCCCACGCGGTAGATCCTCGGATCCCGCTGATTGATTGTTCTGCCCCTGAGGCCAGAGGCCGGAGGTCTTGGGGCAGTACGTGCTCCGGCAATCTGCCTGTGAATGCTCCGTTGTCCAAAACCAGGACGACGACATCCTTCCGATCAAGGTTTTCGGCTGCCTGAATGAGGTGGGAGTTGAGATGAGAACTGTCGCCGTCTTCGTCGAAGTGGACCGTGGCCATCAGGCTGGCCAGCACGTCGGCTTCTTGCTCCAGCACTTGTCGGGTGGCCTGGTGATCGGCCCGCCGCACGAGCACCAGGGTGACGATGCTGGCCAGGAGCAGAGCCACGGCCACGGTCCCCACTACGGCAATGGTCAGCCGACGCTGCACACTGGCTCCTCTCAGTCCAGCCGGTAGCCCACGCCCCGCACCGTGGCGAGGTTCAGGGCATCGCCCAGTTTCTTGCGGAGTTGGAGCACATGGACATCCACGGTGCGCTCGTCGCCCACCCAGTCGTAACCCCACACGCCGTCCAATAGCTGTCGGCGACTGAGGGCCAGCCCCTGGTTCTCGGCCAGGTATTGGAGCAGGTCGAACTCCCGAGCAGTGATCGACACTGGGTCGCCGCTCAGCCGGACTTCGCGGCGGGCGACGTCAACCTCGATGTCTCCGATGTCCAGGACCGGGGGCAGAGCGACATGGGCTGCGCTATCGGTTCGCCGCAGGACGGCCCGAATTCTGGCCACCAGCTCGCGGGGGGAGAACGGCTAGGTCACGTAGTCGTCTGCCCCCAGCTCCAGCCCCAGGATCCGGTCGATCTCGCTGTCGCGGGCGGTGAGCATGATGATCGGGATATCAGAGGCGGCCCGCAGCTGGCGGCACATCTCGATGCCGTCGAGTTCGCCGGACAGCCCAATATCGAGGATCACCAGCTTGGGCCGATGCTGCGTGATGCGATCTAAACCGGTTTCACCGTCCACCGCCTGATAGACGCGGTAGCCCTCTTGACGCAGATACATGTCCACCAAGCTGGCGATATTGGGGTCGTCCTCCACCAGCACCACGACTGGATCTCCTGCTCCCGTCACCACCGCCCATGCTCCCACGGAATTATGAGGATTTGGTTAAGGGCCCCAAGGCTGGGGTTTGGTCCGAATAGGGTGGGTCCGTGACATTCGATGCCGACGCGCCCGCTAACTCAGTGTTTCGGGTCGAGGCCGTTCGGGTTCCCCGGTTGAAGAATGTCTTTCGAGTCACGGGCGCTCTCATCTTCGGCCTGGTAGTCGGAGATCCAGCAACTGCGCCAGCGAGTCGCAGGTTCCAGGTGCGTATGGTCGAGTCGGGAGAGGTCCTCAAGGAAGTGGGTTGGGGATCGGGCAAGGCACTCCTCCAAGACCTGGAAGCCCTGACGGCCGGCGAGTTCGCCGAACTGTGGCTGCCCCAAGAAGAGGCCGTCCTGGAAGATAGCTGAACTCAGGGTGGCCTAGGAGCGGATCACCGGAAAGCGGCCGGTAGCATCCCATAGGTGAGCAGTTTGGGGGACGCGGCCTTTCGGATGGTGTCGTCGTTCGATCCGGCGGGGGACCAGCCCAAGGCCATCGGCCAGCTCTCCGAGGGGTTGAATCGCGGTGACCGATTCCAGACGCTGCTGGGCATCACCGGGTCGGGCAAGAGTGCCACGGTGGCGTGGACTATCGAGCAGGTGCAGCGGCCCACGCTGGTGCTGGCCCCCAACAAGTCGCTGGCCGCCCAGCTGGCCAACGAGATGCGGGAGTTCTTCCCCGACAACCGGGTGGAGTACTTCGTGTCGTACTACGACTACTACCAGCCCGAGGCCTACATGCCGGCCTCTGACACCTACATCGAGAAGGACTCGTCGGTCAACGACGAGATCGACCGCCTGCGCCACTCCACCACCGAAGCGCTGTTGACCCGCCGGGATGTGATTGTGGTGGCCTCTGTGTCATGCATCTACGGGTTGGGCGGGCCCGACGAGTACAAGAACCTGCTGTGCATCTCCAAGGTGGGCCAAAGCTACGACCAACGCGACCTGTTGCGGCGGCTGGTGGACATGCAGTACGAGCGCAACGACACCAACCTGGTGCGGGGCCGGTTCCGGGTGCGGGGCGATGTGATCGAAGTCCACCCCGCCTACGAGGAGTATGTGGTTCGCATCCAGCTGTTCGGCGACGAAGTAGAGCAGATCACCACCATCGACCCGGTGACCGGGGAGCGTCTCCACTCGTTGAGTGAGATCGTGGTGTTCCCGGCCACCCACTATGTGGCCGGAGAAGAGCGGATGCGGCAGGCCATGGAGGGCATCGAGGCCGAGCTCCAGGAGCGGCTGGCCTACTTCGAGAAGGAGGGCAAGCTGCTTGAGGCCCAGCGGCTCCGGATGCGCACCACCTACGACTTGGAGATGATGCAGGAAATCGGGTTCTGCAACGGCATCGAGAACTACTCCCGCCACATCGACGGACGAGCCCCTGGGGAAAGGCCGTACACGCTGTTGGACTACTTTCCCGACGACTTCATCACCGTGATCGACGAGTCCCACGTGGCCGTGCCCCAGCTTCACGGCCAGTACGAGGGCGACCGGAGCCGCAAGAACACCCTGGTGGACCACGGCTTCCGGCTTCCCTCCGCGGTGGACAACCGGCCGCTGCGGTTCGAAGAGGTCATGGAGCGGGTGGGCCAGGTGGTGTTTCTGTCGGCCACTCCTAGCGATTATGAGATCGGCGTTTCCGCCCAGGTGGTGGAGCAGATTGTGCGGCCCACCGGCTTGGTGGACCCCGAGGTGCAAGTGCGCCCCACCAAGGGCCAGATCGACGACCTAATGAAGCTCATCGAAGACCGCACCGAGCGAGGGCAGCGGGTGCTGGTTACCACCTTGACCAAGAAGATGGCCGAGGACCTCACCGAGTATCTGCTGGAACTGGGGGTGCAGGTCCGCTACCTGCACAGCGAGGTGGACACCATCGAGCGGATCGAGATCCTGCGGGACCTGCGGCTGGGCGAGTTCGACGTCTTGGTGGGCATCAATCTGCTGCGGGAGGGGCTCGACCTGCCCGAAGTGTCGCTGGTGGCGATTCTGGATGCCGACAAGGAGGGGTTCTTGCGCAGCGAGACCTCGCTGATCCAGACCATCGGCCGGGCCGCCCGCAACGTAGACGGCCAGGTGATCATGTACGCCGACATGGTGACCGACTCCATGAGACGGGCCATCTCTGAGACCCATCGGCGGCGGGGATTGCAGCAGGCGTTCAACGAGCAGCACGGCATCAACCCCCAGACCATCCGCAAGGCGGTCAGCGACATCCTTGCTGAGCTGCGTCCAGCTGAGGACGGGGTGCCCATCCCCGGGGGCGGCCAGCGTTCTCGCTCGATGGATCAGTCGCGGCGGCGCCCCGATGTGATCGACCTGGACTCCGGAGGCATCGAGCGCCTTATCCACACCCTCACCGAGGAGATGAACGAGGCCGCCACCGACCTGAAGTTTGAATATGCCGCCCGTCTGCGCGACGAGATCAAGGACTTGCAGCGCGACCTTCGGGCGATGGCCTGAGGTCGTCTGGGTTTGACCGCGATGGGATTCCATAGGGCTTGCTGCCGGAGGCAATCTTCGCTACGACGGGTTGCGGTCGTGGCAGCAGCCGTGGTGCTGGCTGTGGGCTGTGCTTCGAGCGATTCGCCTTCCGCAGCGCCTGCGCCGACGGCGGTCGTCGAGCCCACCGCGACGACAGTACCGACCAGCGCCCCGACTCCGACCACAACTCCGGCTCCTACGGCGACCGCAACTCCCACTCCTGCTCCGACCGCAACTCCGGCTCCTACGGCGACCGCAACCGCCGCACCGACGCCGTCGCCTGGGCCCACCCCATCTGCTGATCCTTCGCCGTCGCCTGGGCCCACCGCGATGCCCGTGCGTCTCATGGAGTTCGTCTTCACCTTCGGGAGCGACGCCGAGGGCTGGGCGGCCGGCTTTGCCGACTTGCCGGTGGACTACGACCAGGCGATCTACGAACTCGGCAGCGAGCACCGAGCCCTTCCTGATGGCCTGGAGGGCTCAGGCATCTATATCCAGGGACACAACCGCAGCGACGACCTCTTCATGTACCTCAAGACACAGATCGAGGGCTTGGAGCCGTCAGCGATTTACACCGTTTCGGCATCCATTGACTTGGCCACAAATGTTCCGCTGGCAATGGTCGGTATCGGTGGTTCACCTGGTGAAAGCGTGTTTGTGAAGGCGGGGGCTTCCACCGTTGAGCCCGCAGGAGCGACCGGTTCCAACAACCACTGGCGAATGAACATCGACAAGGGCAACCAGTCCCGGGGTGGTTCGGCAATGAAGGTGATCGGGGACGTGGCCAACCCCGATGTTGTCGGCGACGAATACCGGATCAAGACGCTGGCCAGCAGACCGGATTTTCTCAGCGTTGAGACTGACAGCGAGGGCCGGGCGTGGCTGATCGTGGGAACCGACTCGGGTTTCGAGGGCCTCACCAGGCTCTACTACGACCAGATCTCCTTCACGCTGACGCTGTCCGATTGATTTGCTGGGTTAGACCTCGCGGCCGACCCGGGTGCCGGCGTGGATGGCGGCCATGATGCTGTTGGTGCCGTTCACGTCGCCCACCAAATGCAGGTTGAACGGTGGAGTGTCGGGCTGACCAGACATCTCGGTGCGCAGGTAATCGGCCAGTTCGCTGTTGCAGTCGTGGTAGCTGACGATCACCACAGTGTCGGCCTCGAAGCTTCGCTCGGTGTAGGTGCCCAGGTCGCGGGTCACAACCGATTCTGAGGTGATCTCCCGCAGCGCCACTGCGGGGGTGAACGAGAACGGCCCGGCGAACAGCCGTTCCCGGCTGGCCTCGACGGTGGCGGCTGGATATAGGATCGTCGCCCCCAGCTGCTCGTGGCGGCTGAGAAATGTCACCTCCGCGCCTGCGGCCATCAGGGCGTCGCACACCGCGATGGCCTCGAAGGTGCCGGTGTCGTCGTACACCACTGCCTTTTGGCCGATAGCGGCCCGACCGCCGTACCCCAGCACCTCCCAGCTGGTGAACACGTGGGGCAGGTCGGCACCGGGGACCGGAATCGACGGCGCGGAGATCTGAAAGCCTCGCCGGGGGGTGGTGCCGGTAGCGATGATCAACTCGTCGGGCCGCTCATCGGCCACCACGTCGGGATCGACGGGGGAGCGGAGCTTCACCGTCACCCCCAGGCGGTCGAGCTCGTCGGCCAGGAACGCGGTGATCGCCCCCAAGTCGGAACGGGGCGGCACCGAGGCGGCCATGCGCACCTGGCCGCCCAATTCGCCGGTCATCTCATAGAGCACCACCTTGTGGCCCCGCAGGGCCGCGGTGCGAGCCGCCTCCAGTCCCGCCGGACCGCCCCCGGCCACCAGCACTCGCTTGGGGTGGGCCACCCGGTCGATTGGCTCGAACGGTACCGATGTCTCCTGGCCCGCGGCGGCATTGACCACGCAGCGCATCTTTCCCGCCACCATGAACCGGGCTACGCAGCCCACCGACGTGCCGATGCACGGGCGGATCTCGCTCTCGCGGCCATCGCGGGCCTTGGCCACCAGATCGGGGTCGGCGATCATCCCCCGCACGATGGACACCAGATCGGCCACCCCGCTCTTGATGAGGTGCTCGGCGTGGTCGAGGGTGGTGATGCGGCCGGTCACGATCGTGGGCACATCCACCGCGGTGGTCACCACCTCGCTGGTGGGTATCTCGTACCCCAGTCCCTCGTCCAGGGTGGACAGCAGGCGGTGGAAGCGCCAGTACGACGAGAGCGACACGTCTAGGAAGTCGATGTCGGGTTCCACCAGCTTGGCGATGACGGCGGATTCCTCCGGCTCGACCCCGCCTTCGATCTGGTCGTCGGCCGAGATGCGCAGGCCCACCGGGAAGCCGGGGCTGGTCTCGGCCCGGATGGCGGCCAGGATCTCCCGCAGAAATCGGGTGCGGTTCTCCAGGATGCCGCCGTAGCCGTCATCTCGCAGGTTGGTGGCGGGGGAGAGGAACTGGCCGATCAGATATCCGTGAGCGCCGTGGAGCTCCACGCCGTCGAGCCCGCCCTCTTCGCACCGACGGGCCGCGATGGCGAACGCGCCTACCAACTCGTCGATCATGGATTGGGTCAGCTCCTGGGGGACCACGCCCACCATCGGGCTGGGAATGGCGCTGGGGGCCAGGGGCTGTTGGAAGTTCTGAAGTGACCGCTGCTCGATGGCAGCCCCGCCATGCCAAAGCTGCTGGAAAACCTTGCCCCCGGCGGCATGGAGGCGAGCGGACATCTCCTCGTAAAACGGCAGCACCTTGTCGGTGAACACCGGGATGTCGGTGGGCGAGGACGGGTGGACGCCGGCGATCTGGAGGATGGTGAGGGCCGCGCCTCCCCTGGCCCGGGCCTCGTGATAGGCGATCAGGTCTTCGCCCACCGCGCCGGTGCTGTGAGCGGCCCGGACGATGCGGTTGGGCAGCGTGCAGCCGCCGATGTCGAGCGGCTGAAACACGTTTGGGTAGGTCATGGGGCTATTCAGGTCCCTTTTTCTCCGACTCTTTCCATCTCTCCTGTCTCAATTGTCAGCGCGGGCCGATAAGTTCACTGCGTGGCCGACGAGATCGTCATCCATGGAGCGCGTGAGCACAACCTGCGCGACGTGCATCTGACGATACCCCGCGACCGGCTCATCGTATTCACCGGCATCTCGGGGTCGGGCAAGTCATCGCTGGCCTTCGACACCATCTACGCCGAGGGCCAGCGCCGCTACGTGGAGTCGCTCTCGGCCTACGCCCGGCAATTTTTAGGCCAGATGGACAAGCCCGACGTGGACTTCATCGACGGTCTATCTCCCGCCATCTCCATCGACCAGAAGAGCGCCTCCCGCAACCCCCGCTCCACGGTGGGGACCATCACCGAGGTGTACGACTACCTGCGGCTGCTGTTCGCCCGCATCGGCATTCCCCACGACCCTGAGACCGGCGAGCGGTTGGTGCGCCAAACCCCCCAGCAGATTGTCGATCGGGTGATGGAGATGGAGGAGGGAGTCCGGTTCCAGGTGCTGGCCCCGGTGGTACGGGGCCGCAAGGGCACCTACGACACGCTGCTGGCCGAGTTGGCCTCCGACGGGTTTGCCCGGGCCATCGTGGACGGCGATCTGATCGAGCTGGACAACGGCATCGACGACCTGGATCTGGCCCGCTATGAGATGCACAGCATCTCGGTGGTGGTCGACCGGCTGGTGATGCGGGAGGGCATCGAGCGGCGGCTCACCGAGTCGATGGAGACGGCGCTGGGCCTGGCCGAGGGCGTGGCCGAGCTGATGATCATGCCCCAGGACGCCGACTCCGACGAGGAGCCTCAGACGATCACGTTTTCCCAGCACCTGTCCCGGCCTTCCGACGGGAAGTCGTTCGAGGAACTGGCCCCCCGCAACTTCTCCTTCAACTCGCCGTACGGGGCATGTCAGTCGTGCGATGGGCTGGGGTCCGTTTTCGAAGTCGACCCCCAGCTGGTGATTCCCGACCCCGACCTGAGCCTGGAGGATGGAGCGATTGCCCCGTGGGCCAAGGGCCACAACCAGTACTTCAAGCGCTTGGTGGAGTCGGTGGCCGAGGACCGGGACATCCCCATGGACGAGCCGTGGGGGAGCCTCGACCGCAAGCACCATGATCTGCTGCTTTACGGCAGGGGCATCGCCGGTCAGCGCACCGAGGTCCGATTCCGCAACCGCTACGGCCGGGTCCGCCGCTACAACGCCCGCTACGAGGGTGTTATCCCCTATCTCCAGCGCCGCCACAGCGAGTCGGACTCCGACGCGGTGCGCACCCAGATCGAGGGTTACATGCGGGAGGTGCCCTGCTCGACGTGCCACGGCGCCCGGCTCAACCCGCTGTCTCTGGCGGTGACCGTGGACAACCGCACCATCGACGAGGTGTGCGGGTTGTCCATTCGGGACTCGGCCGCTGCCCTGGCCTCGCTGGAGCTGTCTGAGCGCGACCAGGCGATCGCCGGACAAGTGCTCAAGGAGATCAACGCCCGGCTCAAGTTCCTGCTTGACGTCGGGCTCGAATATCTGACCCTGGGCCGCTCGGCGGGCACCCTCAGCGGGGGAGAGGCCCAGCGCATCCGGCTGGCGTCACAGATCGGCAGCGGCCTGGTGGGCGTGCTCTACGTGCTGGACGAGCCCTCCATCGGCCTGCACCAGCGGGACAACCGCCGCCTTATCGACACCCTGGAGCGAATGCGGGATCTGGGCAACACCGTGCTGGTGGTGGAACACGACGAGGAGACGGTGCGGGTGGCCGACCACGTGGTGGACATCGGCCCCGGCGCCGGGGAGCACGGCGGCACCGTGGTCCACTCCGGCACCGTTGCCGGGCTGATGAAGAACAAGCAGTCGCTCACCGGCGATTACTTGTCGGGCCGCAAGTCCATCCCGGTGCCCGAGCAGCGGCGGAATCCGGGAGATGACTGGCTCACCATCCGGGGAGCCCGGGAGCACAACCTGGCCGACATCGACATCGACATCCCGCTGGGCTGCTTCGTGACCGTGACCGGGGTGTCGGGGTCGGGCAAGTCCACCCTGGTCAACGACATCTTGTATCGGTCGCTGATGCAGCGCATCTACAAGTCCAAGATCCCGCCCGGCCTGCACAAGGGCATCGACGGCACCGAGGCCCTCGACAAGGTGATCAACATCGACCAGCAGCCCATCGGCCGCACCCCGCGGTCCAACCCGGCCACCTACACCAGCGTGTTCGACCACATTCGCAAGCTGTTTGCCCAGACTCCCGAGTCCAGGGTGCGGGGCTATATGCCGGGCCGGTTCTCCTTCAACGTGAAGGGCGGACGCTGCGAGGCCTGCTCGGGCGACGGCACCATCAAGATCGAGATGCACTTCTTGCCCGACGTGTACGTGCCCTGCGAGGTGTGCAAGGGGGCCCGCTACAACCGCGACACCCTCGACATCGAGTTCAAGGGCAAGACCATCTCCGAAGTGCTGGACATGTCGTGTGCCGACGCCCTGGAGTTCTTCGGCAATCAGCCGGCCATCACCCGCCACATGCAGACCTTGGTGGATGTGGGCCTGGGCTACATCCGCCTGGGTCAGCCCGCGCCCACGCTGTCGGGGGGCGAGGCCCAGCGGGTGAAGCTGGCCTCGGAGCTGGCCAAGCGCCCCACCGGCCACACCATCTACATCCTCGATGAGCCCACCACCGGTCTGCACTTTGACGATGTCCGCAAGCTGCTGGCCGTGCTCAGTCGGTTAGTTGACCAGGGCAACACCGTGCTGGTGATCGAGCACAACCTGGATGTGGTCAAGACTGCCGACTGGATAGTGGACCTCGGTCCTGAGGGGGGCGACAATGGCGGCACCGTGGTAGCCGAGGGCCCTCCCGAGCTAGTGGCCCGTTCCGACCACAGCTACACCGGCAAATTCCTCCGCCCCGTGCTGGGTATCTGACCGCGAATCTGGCTCGCCGCTACTGGAATCGGGCCGACTGCTCGCCGAAGACCACGTTCTCGGGATCGAAGTCGGGGTTGGCCACCAGCACTTCGCACTCCATCCGGTCGGGATCGCGGAAGAACATGCTGAGCTTGCGCCCGAACACGGTAACGATGCCGTCGGTGGCCCCCGCTGCCATCAGCCGAGTCCTGATCTCGGAAAAGTCCTCCAGGTTGGCGGCCAGCAGCCCGATGTGATCGATCCGCCCCCGGCCATACATCGGAGTCTGGTTGTCGGCCTCGGTGTTCCCCTCGATCTCGAAGACGTTGAATTCGCAGCTCGGCCCGATGTTGATGATCGTCATCCGCGGCCCACCGGGAAACTCCGGCCCGTCGAACTCAATCGACGCCCCAAAGTTCTCCACATAGAACCGCTGAAGCCGATCCGAGTCCTTCGTGATCGTCGCAACATGATCAATCCCCGCCGTCAGCATGGTCGAACCCTACGAGGCAGAAATTCCGATTGGGTTATCCGAACCATCAAATGCGCTACCTACTCCACTTTGACGTTACCAGTTGCATTGAAATATATGGATGTATATTATAAGAATATAATCTATCGCACCCGGTGATTAGGGCGCCCAGGCAGTTCAGACAATGAGGAAGACGCATGATGGGCGGGATATTGACGGGGGTGACGATCGGCTGCTTCGGGTTGATGATGCTCAACCTGGGGTTGTGCTTCCCGATCCTTAGGAATAAGTGGTACCGGCGGAAGTTGGCGAAGGTTCGTGCGGTTGGCCCAGACGGGACGGCGGTGACCAAGGACGACATCCGCCGTGAGCTGATGCGGGATCCAGTTGCGGCCGACCTGTTTGCCGACGACGACACGCCGGAAGACGTGGCCCGGTACCTGTTTCTGGAGGCTGAGCGGCGGGCGATGCTGCGCAAGTGCAACCGGCTCGACGATGACGAGAATGACTTCTTCGCCCCGCCTCGCCGCTCCGGTCCCGATCCGGGGTTTCGGGGCTGCAACGAGATGTGACCGGCCTGTTTCTCTAGCAGGCCGCTAATCTCCCTCCGGCAAAGACCGCGGAGGAGTAGGCCACGCATGTACCCGGGGGAACACGCCCGCACCACGCCGGACAAGGCGGCGCAGATCATGGCCAGCACCGGGGAGGTCACCACCTACCGCGAGCTGGATGAGGGGGCCAACCGCTTGGCCCAATTGCTCTACGACCGAGGGCTACGGGAGGGCGACCACATCTCGATTCTCGCCGAGAACAACCAGCGTTACTTCGAGGCGTTTTGGGCCGCGATGACCTCGGGCCTCTACTTCACCGCCATCAACCGGTACCTGTCGCCCGAGGAGGCGGCCTACCTGGTGAACGACAGCGGCTCGAACGTGCTGATCACCACCTCGGCGATGGAAAACACCGCGGCCCAGATGCTCGACCTCATCCCCGGCTGTCGGCACCGGCTGATGACGGACGGCGCCGTGGAGGGCTTCGAGAGCTATGAGGACGCGGTCGCCCCCATGCCGTCGGATCCCTTGCCTCGACTGCCCAAGGGGGCGGTGATGCTGTACTCCTCCGGTACCACCGGCCAGCCCAAGGGGATCCTGCGGCCTCTACCTGGCGTCGAAGTACACGATGACAGCCTCTCGGGCATCAGCATGCTTGAACGCCACTTGCTGGGGATGGACGAGAACTCCGTGTATCTGTCTCCGGCGCCCCTCTACCACTCGGCGCCATTGATGTGGAGCGCCGGCCTGCACGAGCTGGGGGGCACTCTGGTGATTATGGATCGCTTCGATCCCGAGCGCTTCTTGGCCTATGTGGAGCAGTATTCGGTGACCGACTCGCAGCTAGTGCCTACCATGTTCATCCGAATGCTCAAGCTGCCCGAAGAAGTCCGCAATCGCTACGACCTGTCGTCATTGAAGATGGCGGTCCACGCCGCCGCGCCCTGTCCGGTGGCGGTCAAAGAGCAGATGATCGAGTGGTGGGGCCCGATTATCCAGGAGTACTACGCCGCCACCGAGGGCAGCGGCCTGTGCTTCATCGGCCCCGAGGATTGGCTGGCCCACAAGGGGTCGGTGGGCAAGGCCATGGTGGGAACCCTCCACATCTGCGATGACGATGGCCAAGAACTCCCTACCGGGGAGCCAGGCCTCGTCTATTTCGACCAAGAGACCCCGCCATTCGAGTATCACGGCGATCCGGAGAAGACCAAGGATTCCCGCCACCCCGAGAACAGCAGTTGGACCACGGTGGGCGACATCGGTTACGTCGACGACGAGGGCTACCTGCACCTCACCGATAGGGCCACGTTCATGATCATCAGCGGCGGGGTCAACATCTACCCCCAGGAGATCGAGGCCTGCTTCGCCCTGCACCCCAAGGTGGCCGATGTGGCCGTGTTCGGGCTGCCCGACGAGGAGATGGGGGAGTATGTCCACGCCGTGGTGCAGCTTGAGGGTGGCATCGAGCCAACCGACTCCCTGGCTGAGGAACTGCGGACCTATGCCCGTGAGCGCCTGGCTGGCTACAAGGTGCCTCGGAGTGTGGATTTTCGGGCCGACTTTCCCCGCCTGCCCACCGGCAAGCTCTATAAGAAGCCCTTGCGGGAGGAATATCTGGCCCGCCAGTCGTAGGTGCCCTCTTGGAGCTACCGCGTCGCCGGTTCCAGACGTAATTGCCCCGAAAGTTAGAGTTGAGCGATGGCCTACACCGACGACGCGATCCGGGACTTGACCCGCCGGGTCTTCGATCTGTGGCAGGACAACACCACCGACCTGGCGCCCGACGTGATGCGCCAGACGGTCGACGCCTACCTCGACCAGCCCCGCTTCGAATATGAGGTCGAGCGGATCTTCAAGCATCTGCCTCTGGCGCTGGCCCTGAGCTCTGAGCTTCCCGCCCCGGACACCTACAAGGCCATGGACGTCATGGGCGTTCCGGTGCTGCTCACCCGTGGCGCCGATGGAGCGGCCCGGGCCTTTCTGAACGTCTGCCGCCACCGGGGGTCACCGCTGTGCGAGGCCGGGTCGGGGTCGGCCCAGCGGCTGACCTGTCCCTACCACGCCTGGTCCTACGACACCGCAGGCGACCTCGTGGGCATGTTCGGCGCCCACACGTTCGGCGACGTCGACCGCGACCACCTCTCGCTCACCCCACTGGCCTGCGCCGAGAAAGCCGGCCTCGTGTTCGCCTGCCTCACCCCCGGGGTCACCTTCGACATCGACACCTTCCTTGGCGACTTCGCCCCCTACGTCGCCGCCCTCGACCTCGACCAGTGGCACATCTTCGACCAGCGCACCCTCGACGGCCCGGGCTGGAAGGTGGCATGGGACGGTTATCTGGAGGGGTACCACCAGGAGCGGCTCCACCCCAAGACTGTTGGACTGAACACCATCGGCAACCTCATGGCCCACGACACCTGGGGGCCGCACCAGCGCATCGTGTTCGGACGTAAGTCGCTGCCCAAGCTGGTCGACCAGCCCGAGGAGGAGTGGGACCTCGACGAGCACATCCGGCTGATCCACTCCATCTTCCCCAATGTCTCGATCTCGGGGATCCTGGGCGACTACTGCCTGGTCAGCCAGCTGTTCCCGGGCCCAACTGTCGACACCAGTCTCACCATCCAAACGGTGTTGTGCCGCCAAGAGCCGATCACCGACGAGGAGCGGCAAGTGGCCGAGCAGTTCAGCGCCCTGGTGCTTCAGGCGGTGCGCGATGAGGACTACTGGGTGGGCTTCCAGATCCAGAACGCCCTCAAGAGCGGGGCCACCTCAGAGGTCCTGTTCGGGCGCAACGAGCCCAGTTTGCAGCACTACCACCACGCAGTGGAGCGCTACGCCGAGCTGAGCGTGGACCGAGACAGCTAGGTAATACTCAGCATCCGGTCGAGGGCGACGCGGGCGTCGGCGGCAATATCAGGCTCAACGGTGATGCGGTTGCGGACCTTGCCCTCCACCAGGCCCTCCAGCGTCCAGGCCAGGTGGGCGGCGTCGATGCGGAACATCGTCGAACACGGGCAGATCAGCGGGTCGAGAGAAACCACCGTCTTGTCCGGGGTCTCGTCGTTCAGCCGGTTCACCAGATGGATCTCAGTGCCCACGCCGATGACCGAGCCGGCTGGAGCGGCGGCCACCGCCTTGATGATGAAGTCGGTGGAGCCCACCTGGTCGGCCAAAGCGCATACCTCGCGGCTGCACTCGGGGTGGACCACCACGATCCCCTCGGGGTGCTCGGCCCGGAAGGCGGCCACATGGTCGGGCTGGAACCTCTGGTGCACCGAGCAGTGCCCCCTCCACAGCAGCAGCACCGACTCCTTGCACTCGGCCTCGGTCAGCCCGCCCAAATCGAAGCGAGGGTTCCACACCGCCATGTCGCTCTCGTCGTAGCCCATGTCGAACCCGGTATTGCGCCCCAGGTGCTGGTCGGGGAAGAACAGCACCTGGTCGCCCCGCTCCAGCGCCCAGGTCAAAACGGCCCGGGCGTTGGACGACGTACATACCGCGCCGCCGTGACGGGCCACGAACGCCTTCAAGTTGGCGGCCGAGTTCATGTAGGTGATGGGCACCACCCGGTCGATGTCCACCACTCGGGCTAGCTCTTCCCAGGCCTCTTCCACCTGGTCGATGTCGGCCATGTCGGCCATCGAGCAGCCCGCGTTCAAATCAGGGAGCACCACCTGCTGGTGATCGCCGGTCAAGATGTCGGCCGACTCGGCCATGAAGTGCACCCCGCAAAACACGATGTACTCGGCTTGGGGGCGCTGCTGGGCCAACACCGAGAGCCGGAAGGAATCACCTCGCGCATCGGCCCACTCCATGACCTCGTCGCGTTGGTAGTGATGCCCGAGAATGAACAGCCGGTCGCCCAGGACGTTTTTCGCGTCGCCGATCCAACCCGCCAATTGCTGGGGCGATGCCGTTGTGTACCGCTCGGGGAGCGGCCGCTGAACGCGCAACATATTTTGGGAACCTCCAGGAGGTACGGGAACTCTGATTAGCAGCCGGTGGGGACAGCCGGGTCGCCTCGCCACGGGGATGTCGGCCTCAGAGTTCGATATGTCGCCGGATACCCGGCCGGCGTGGTTAGAAATCATATCCGCGCCAATCCCTCAAAGAAAAGGAGAAGTCGAGCCCCCGGCGAGAAGGCAGCCGACGGCCATTTGACTCCTAGGATGGAACGAGCATGTTGAAGCGCCCGCCCGCCGGCACCATTCCCGATGCCGCGGGTTCATACCAATTCAAAGACCGCCACGGACGGCTCATCTACGTGGGCAAGGCCAAGAGCCTGCGGTCTCGGCTGGGGAGCTACTTCCAGAACCCGGCCCACCTGCCGCCCCGCACCTCCCAGATGGTGGCCGAGGCCGACTCGGTGGAGTGGATCCAGGTGGACAACGAGGTGGAGGCGCTGATGCTGGAGTACAGCCTCATCCAGCAGCATCAGCCCCGGTTCAACGTCCGCTACCGGGACGACAAGAGCTACCCGTTCTTATGCGTGACCATGGTGGACGAGTGGCCCCGGGCCATGGTCATCCGGGGCCGCAAGAAGAAGGGCAACCGCTATTTCGGCCCCTACGGCCACGCCTATGCCATCCGGGAGACTCTCGACCAACTGCTGCGCACTTTTCCCATCCGCACATGCAGCGACAACAAGTTCAACCACCACGCCCGTCTCGGACGCCCATGTCTGCTGTACCACATCGAGAAGTGCGCGGGACCGTGCGTGGGCGAGGTGGAGCGGGAGCGCTACGACGAGATGGTGGACGACCTGCTGGCCTTTTTAGGCGGCGATACCGACGAAGTGGTGAAGAGGCTGGACGACGACATGGCTCGCGCCTCTGCCGCCCTGGAGTTCGAGCAGGCCGCCCGCTGCCGGGACCGGCTGGCCAGCGTGCGCAAGGCCATCGAGGGCCAGCAGATGGTGGGGGCCCGCTCGGAGGACTACGACGTGGTTGGTCTCGTGGACGACGAGCTGGAGGCGGCCTGCCAGGTGTTCTACGTCCGCAAAGGCCGAGTGATGGGCCGCCGGGGGTTCATCGTCGACAAAGCGGGCGACCTTGGCCGTGACGAGCTGGTGAGCCGGGTGCTCGAGCGGCTGTATTTCGAGGAGAACCCGCTGGGCAGCCCCAAGCAGGTGCTGGTTCCCGACCTGCCTGACAACCGAAGCCTCTACGAGGAGTGGTTGAGGGAGCAGCGGGGGTCGAAGGTGGCCATTGCAGTGCCCCAACGGGGGGCCAAGCGCAAGCTCCAGGAGACGGTGGCCCGCAACGCGGCCGACGCCTTCGCCCGCCACCGGCTCAAGCGCAGCACCGACCACAACAGTCGAGCCCGGGCTCTCAACGATCTCCAAGAATGTTTGGGCCTGCCCGAGGCCCCCTTGCGCATCGAGTGCTACGACATGAGCCACCTTCAGGGATCGGACTACGTGGGGTCGATGGTGGTGATGGAGGACGGCTTGCCCCGCAAGTCGGAATACCGCCGGTTCAAAGTGCGAACCGTGGGTGGAAATGACGACTACGCCGCCATGGAAGAGGTGCTTACCCGACGCCTGACCAACTATCTGGACGAGCGGGACCGCCCGGTGGAGGAGCGGGGGAAGTTCGCCTACCCGCCCCAGTTGCTCGTGGTGGACGGCGGAAAGGGCCAACTGGGGGTGGCCGAGCGGGTGCTGGCCGAGCTGGGCCTCGACGGAGAGATCTTCCCCGCTGGTCTGGCCAAGGAGTTCGAGCAGGTCTACGTGCCGGGCCGAGCCGACCCCGTGGAGATCCCGAGACCGTCGGAGAGCCTGTACCTGCTCCAGCGCATCAGAGACGAGAGCCACCGGTTCGCCAACGACTACCACCGACAGCTTCGGGGTAAGCGGATGACCCGGTCCTCGTTGGACGGCATAGCCGGCCTCGGTCCCACCCGGAGAGCCCGGCTGGTGAAGGAGCTGGGCGGAGTACGGGCGGTGGAGCGGGCCACGCTCGACGACCTGCTGGCCCTCAGCTGGCTCCCTGATGCCGTGGCCTATTCCATCTACGAGAAGCTCCACGGCCCCGGCTAAAGAGCACAGCGGCTTCATCTGGCCATTACCCTGAAGGCGTGGCCGAGTTCGTGGTGATCACTGGGATGTCAGGAGCGGGCCGGTCCCAGGCTGCCAATCACTTCGAGGATATGGGCTGGTACGTGGTGGACAATCTGCCCCCGGCGTTGGTGTCCAAAGTCCGGGAGTTCGCCGATGCTCCCGACAGCAGCATCTCCCAAGTAGGCCTGGTGCTGGGCCTGAACCATTACCTGGAAGAGGTAGCCCCCGCTCTGGTCGAGCTCAAAGAATCAGCCGAAGGATCGGTGCGCATACTCTTCCTCGACGCTTCCACCCCAGAACTGGTGAAGAGGTTTGAGAGCACCAAGCGCCGCCATCCGTTCGCCAGCATCCCGCCCATGGGGGTGTCCGACGCCATCGAGGCCGAGCGGGAGGCGCTGGGCTATCTCCGGAGTGAGGCCGATGTGGTAGTGGACACTTCCGAATACAGCATCTACCAGCTCAACCGGTTCATCGATGAGGTATTCGGGCTGGATGCCGGACCGGAGTCGGTGACCACCCGGATCATGTCGTTCGGCTTCAAGCACGGTATCCCGCTCGATGCTGACCTGGTGCTGGACTGCCGCTTTCTTCCCAATCCCCACTGGGTAGAGGAGCTTCGGCCTCTCACCGGCCAAGACGATGCGGTGAAGGACTTCTTGCTGAACGGCCAGCCCGTGGCCGAGGCCTTCCTGCAAAAGACCGAGGACCTGCTCAAAATGCTGGTGCCCGCCTATGTGAGGGAGGGTAAGTCATACCTCACCATCGCCTTCGGCTGCACCGGGGGCCGCCATCGCTCGGTGTTTGTGGCCGAGGACATCAACCGCCGCCTCATCGAAGACCCCGATCTCGGTGTTCGTCCCCTCATCACCCACCGGGATCTCGACAGCTAGTCAAACAAGTGGCTGAGCAGCGCTCAGGCGAGGTCCCGAAATTTCGTCACCATGGCTTGGCTAGCGTCCCACAGCCTGGCGCCGTTGACGGGGTCGGCCGCGCTCTCCGATACCGGCTTGCGATTCATTAAGTGGAGGTACATCCCGGTGGATGTGCCCGGCTCCTCGGCGCAGCAGAGGTGGATGATCGGTGCGATGGCCTTCTCGGGTGACCGGAAGAACAATCGCAACACAGAGTTGGCAATCGGCTTAAGCAGCGCCGGAGCATCACGGGCAATGTTTGTGGCCACGCCTCCGGGGCACAAGGCGTGCACGGCCACCTCAGTGTCTTCATTCGGATTCAGGCGGCGCGATAGCTCAGTGGCGTACGTACACAGCACCAGCTTGCTGAGTCCGTAGTGCTGCATGCTCTCCTTCATCCCGTATTCGGTGTATTCACCAAGGCGGTCGAAATCGATGACATCGGCGGATCGGTGCGATTCCGACGAGACGAACACAATCCGGGGAAGCTCGCCGTCTGACGTCGTAGGGCGCATGACTCCGTCGGCCAGCCATCTGTCGATCATCACCCGGTTGGCCAAAAAGTGAACCGAGAACATGATGTCGAACCCCTGCGCCGACTGTCTGGAGGTGGGTGCCATAAGACCGGCGTTCAGCAGGGCGACGTCGATGCTGACGCCGCTTTGCTTCAGTTGATCGCAGCAGCGGTGTACCGAGCGGAGATCAGCTAGGTCTACCTCCACCATCTCGATGGTGTTGGATCCTGATGCCTGCTTGATCTCGTCGCGGACTTCAGCACGGCCGGGGCGACAGGCGAGGATCATGTTGCCACCCCGCCGGGCCAAATCGATCGCAGCGGCTCGGCCCAGGCCGCTGTTGGCTCCGGTTACCAGACAAGTCTTGCCGTCGATCCGCACGTCATCGGGAACCGGTTCGATATCGGGAGTCTTCGAGTTACGGAGATCGCGCACCGCGGTAATCAGGGCACCGACAACATTGCTCATTGGAGCTTTTTGGCTCATGGCAGAAAGTACCCCGCTGTCCATTGAGGAATGGGAACTCGGCGAGTTGTGCTCGGCCTATTCAAGCGGGATCGCATAGGTCTCTCGGTACGCCGCGAAGGCCTCGTCCATGACCTGCTCGCTCAATCCGAAGTGTTCAAGCTGATAGTGATGCTTGCCGAAGCGGTTCTTCGGGTTGGCGGCCACGTACTGGTCGGCCAGTTTCTTGGCGTCATCGCCGAAGTCGATTCCCGCTACCTCGTAGATCCGCCAAAGCTGGGCAATCGGGTCGCGGATCAGGTCGTAGTACGAAATGTCGACGAATCGACCTTCCGGCGTTTCTGTTCGGATTTTCATCGCCCACTCCACCATCCGACGCGTCTTGTCGCACCAGTGACGTCCGATTTCCACGGGGTCGACATGATCGCTGAACATGCCCCGGCCGTGGGCCACCATGCTGCAAAAGGAGGTGACAGCCACGCGAGGATCGCGGTGGGTTTGCACCACCGTCGCGCCATCGAACACTTTGAGCAACACGTCGAGGTATTCCAGGTGGTGCGGGGTCTTGAGCACCCAGGCGCGGCCTGGTTGCTGCCAAGTAAGCACCTTCAAGACCCGGTGAAAGTACTGGTAGGTCTGGGTGTGGTCCTGGTTCTCCAGCCAGCGGGAATAGCTGGGAACGTGCAAGATGGCCTCGGCTGACTGGCTCATGAAGTTGAGGTCGAGCAGCAGAACGTCTTCTTCGGGTTGCTGGCGATCGATGGGGTGGACGGCCATGAAGTCGGGGGCCAGGTAGGAGATCGTCCGCTCGGCCAGAACCGCGTGCCGCCTGCGAGATCGCTCCGCTCGGTCGGCGGCATCGGTCGCTGCCACTGGCATCAGTGCTTCTTCCCCGGAGATGCCCCGGATCTCCGGGTGGGAATAGAGGAGGCGGTGCAGGAGCGTGGTGCCAGTGCGCTGTAGCCCGGTAATCGCGATGACCGTACCGAGGTCGATGTCATCGATCTCAGGATGTCGCTTGAGAAGATCCTGGATGCGCAAGCGCTGAACCAGCGCGCCAGCAAGCCGGGACTTCTGAATCAGTAGGCCAGTTGGAGTCAGTCGAGCTTCATCGTTGATCGACTCCACAAGCACGTGCAGGGCCGCCAGGTGCCCGTCGTGGCCGAAGTCCGAGAGCCCGGTCTTGCGCTTGGCCTGCTTGATGAGGGCGTTGACGTCGAGGCGGCCAGCGCGGGCTAACCGGTTGAAGGCCCGAACTGGAGTCGGCCGATAGGGTCTCTCGTAGTCCGTAGAGGTCAAATTGCTAATCCCGCAGACTGCTCAGCGGCACGACGCGGCACTGCGGCTGCGGGTGTTCAGCAGCCCGTACCCAGCGGAACGACATGGTGCCGAGCGAATGGCCTGCGGTTTGGATCCAGTTGGGCAGGCCGGGATCCTCGTGGGCCACGATCAGACGCACTGACCCATCGGCTTCGTAGTGGGCGAGATGGCTGTTGGTGTGGATCGTGTAGTGGCGGTAGTCGAGCGATTCCAACCAGTAGTTGCTGAGCTGAAAGTTCCAGTACTCGCAGTCCGGGGGAGTGGCTTCGATCACCAGGGCCTCGTCGGACTCGAGGGCCCAATGGCTGTGGTAGTAGGTGATGTTGGGGTCGCCGCCGGCTGCCAGTGAAACGTCTGGGTCGAACGGCGGCAGCTGGTTGCTGTGCTTGGAGAAGTCTCGGGCCCACTTGGTGAACAGCAGGGGTGCGCCCATAACCAGGGCTCCGACGTTTTTCAGTCCCTCGTCCAAGGCCCTCGCGGTGAGGTGCGAGGGCTGGCGCTCCTCGGGAGTGCAGTTGATGCGCTCGATGGTCAGCTCGGCGGGGATTTCCGTCTGGCGGTCGGCGAAGGTCTGCCGCACCACCAACGTGCCGGTCTCGGGCGTCATCGGGAGCCAGTTTCCGTCTTGTGGAGTGCTGCTGAGGATCAGTTCGAAGCAGCCGTCGGCGTCCATCTCGATCTGATCGGCTTCAATGTGACCGGTGGGGGGCAGTCCGCCGCCTTGGCCGTAGTTGCCCGATTGGGTCCCGATGCTCAGATAGGCGATGTTGTTGCGCCTCCCGGTGATCTTGTAGTCGTAACTCCCGTCCAAGGCGGCGGTGTAGTAGTAGTTGTCGGGGTTGTCGGCCCCCAGCTTGGTGGTCTCGTTGGCCACTCGGTGCATGACGGGCGCCTTTGGATCGGCGTGCTCGACGAATGCCATCAATCCGGCCCGGGCCAGACGGCTCAAGTGCCGGTAGCCCTCCGCCTGGCTGAACGGATCGCGCGGCGCGCCGGGAAAGTTCATCGCCGCTCCCGCCGCCTTCAAGGAGTCGCAGAACTCTTCCCAGGCCTTGCCACTGACCACCCGCTGCTCGGCCACGTCGTCGAGCGTCTTGCCCCGCATTTTCCGAACCAAAAGGGAGATCCGTCGAAATGCACCAAGTAGTCGTATGGCAAGCCGTCGCATGGCGATTGTCTAGCGATGGGCACAGACCGGCGGCAACACAAGTCAAGTGATTCGCCGCCGAGGTGATCCCGCTATTGTCCGGCTCAAAGCTTGATCGGAGGAAGCAGGGCCTATGGTTTCGGACATGTCGTCGTATCGCGTCCCGCTGATCGGCCTGTGCCTGCCCTACGAGGGCACAGCGACGGCACAAGACATTGTCGACGTGGCCCAAGCAGCGGAAGTGGCCGGATTGGACTCGGTGTGGGTCGGCGACCACATCGCTTTTCCGGTGGAGTTCACCTCGCAGAACCCGACCATGGCTGACGGGAAGTACCCGTATCCCACCGACAACCCCCGGATGGAGGCACTCACCACCCTGGCTTTTGTGGCCGGGGCAACGTCCGCTATCAGGCTTATGGTCAATGCCTGCGTGCTTCCCCAGCGCAACCCGGTGATCGTCGGCAAAGCCGTGGCCACGCTCGACTACCTGTCGGGAGGGAGGGTGATCTTCGGGGCAACCCTCGGGTGGCTGCGAGAAGAGTTCGATGCCCTTGGTGCCGACTACCCCCGCCGTCGGCAGGCGTTAGAGGACGGTATCGAGATTCTGCGCACGCTGTGGGAGCAAGACCAGCCCTCCTATGAGGGGGAGACCTACTCGTTCTTGCCCCTCAACATGTTTCCCAAACCAGTCCAATCGCCTCTGCCGATCTACCTGGGTGGCCACTCCCGACCTGCGCTCCGCCGGGCTGCGGCGATGGGAGACGGTTGGTTGGCCGCTCGCATGACTCCGGACGACCTGCGAGATCATGTGGACTTCTTGCGGGAGGAGCGCAAACGATCGCCGCGAGCTGACCAGCCATTCACCGTGGCCACAAACTGTCCAGCGGCGGTCGGTGCCGGTGCCCCTGGCGTGCTCGATCTCACCGACGGCGACGCCACGCGGAGCATGTTGGAGACCCTGAGCGAAGCTGGGGCCGATGTGGTCAATGTGGTGGTCGTGTCCTATGACCCCGCCGAGACCCGGGAAGCGGCCGTAGCCCTCGGCCAGCACTGCGGGCTGACCTCCTGATCCGGTCAGCCTGAGGCGAGGTGCTCTCGGAGCTCGACCTTGCGAATTTTGCCGGTGGCGGTGCGGGGGAAGCTGTCGACAGCGATGAACTCGTCGGGGACCTTGATCTTGGCCAGGCGCTGTCGGCACCAATCAAGGAGTCCGTCGAGCGACTCATCTGGTTGGAGTTCGACGAATGCCACCGGGCGCTCGCCCCATTCGGGGTTTGGGCGCCCCACCACCGCCACCTCGGCAACAGCCGGGTGGTCATAGAGCACGGCCTCGATCTCGCTGGGGTAGATGTTGACCCCGCCGCTGATCAGCATGTCCTTGGACCGGCCCACGATGTAGAGGTAGCCGTCGTCATCAAATCGGCCCAGGTCGCCAGTTCGCAGCCATCCTTCGACGATGGCCTCAGCGGTTTGGTCGGGGTCGCGCCAGTAGCCGGCCATCACCTTCTCGCTCTTCACCCAGATCTCGCCTATCTCTCCCGGAGCCGCGAGAGCGCCAGTCTCGTCGTGGAGTTCGATCCTGACGCCAGGTACGACCCGTCCACACGAGTCCAACAACTCGGGGCGGCCGGCCATGGCCAGATCGTGGTCTTCGGGCAACAAGCCGGCGATGTTGGAAACGCCTTCGGTAATGCCGTAGGCCTGGTACAGGCCGCACCCGAAGCGCTCATGGGCCTGTCGGATGAGTGGCCCGGCGGTGGGCGCCGCGCCGTAGACGATGAGGCGAAGGTTGGTGAGGTCGGCCTCCTCGAAGCCGGGATGGTTGAGGAGACGACGAATCTGGGTGGGGACCAATATCGAGATGGTCACCCGGTGCTCGGCGACCGCGGCGAAGAACGATTCGGGCGAGAAGGAGCGCAACACAACGTGGGTCTGGCCGTCGGCCAGCATGGAGCACACCCGAGTTCCGCTGGCCACGTGGTACAGCGGCGTGGTCGACAAGTACACGTCGTCGGGTCGAAACCGCTGCACCACTGCCATGGTCATCCCGTTGAAGGCCAGCCCCCGCTGGGTGAGGCATGCCCCTTTGGGTCGCCCGGTGGTGCCGCTGGTGTAGATGATCAACGCGGTGTCATCTTCAAAGGCGCGATCCAGATCGGTGAACGGCTCCGACGCAAGCATCTCTGCGTAGGCATCGCCGTCGGCATCGACCACCGGGCCCGTGGAGCCGAAGGCCTCTAGACGTTCGGTGAATTCGCTTGTGGCCACGGTGAGGGAGGGCTCGGCGTTCGACAGGATAAAGGCCAGCTCAGGATCGGCAAGCTGGGTGTTCAGCGGCACAGCCGCCGCGCCCAGATAGGCCACCGCCAGGTAGACGTCGAAATAGACAAGACCGTTGTCGGCCATGAGCGCCACCCGGTCGCCCGGTCCCACCCCGGCGATTTCGAGCCCGGTCGCCAGCCGGCGAACCCGGTCCCGCAACTCAGCGAAGGTAACCGACGGTCCTCCGTCGACCGCTACCGCAATCCGCCGGGGATAGAGCGCCGCATCCCGCTCCAATAAGTCAACAATCCGCATCAGGAGGTGTATTCCGCTCGGTCGTGGGTGGTGGCGGTCACGCCCTGCTCGCGGAGCTTAATTTTCTGGACCCGTTCTGAGGGGGTTTTGGGGAGATCGTCGACGATCTCGATGAACCTAGGGACGGCGAACGCCGGCATGCGGGTCTCGGCCCAGGCCCATAGCTTGTTCAGATCGATGGGTGCCGAGACGATGATCCAGGCCATCACCTCGTCTTCGCCGGCTTCGATATCGGCTTTGACGGCCACCACTGCGCACTCGGTGATGTCGGGGTGGCCGAGCAGGGCCTGCTCCACCTCGTAGGAGGAGATGTTCTCGCCCCGTCGGCGCAGGGCGTCCTTGAGGCGGTCGACGAAGTAGTACCAGCCTTCGGCGTCGCGGCGCAGGCCGTCGCCGGTGTGAAACCAGAGATTGCGCCAGGCTTCGGCCGTCTTATCGGGCATGGCGTAGTAGCCCATGGAGCACGTCCAGGGGACTTTGGTCCGAATGGCCAGCTCCCCGAGCTCGCCGACGCCCACTTCTTCGTCGGTCTCGGGGTCCACCAGTCGCACATCGAACCAGTCGGAAGCCGCTAGACCCGCAGCGCCCGCGGGGCGGTCTTCACCATACGGCGACAAGATCGGCATCGACGTTTCGGTGAGGCCGAACACCTCGACGAAGGCGTCGACGCCGAATCGAGCCTTGAACTCATCGAGGATCGAATAGGCCGTGGGGGCGGCGAAAATACAGCGCAGGTCATTGTCGGCGTCGTCGGGGCGGGTCTCCTGTTTCCACACGAAGTCCATCATCACGCCCAAGAAGTTGGTGACCGTGGCCTTGGAGTCGCGGATCTGGTCGATCCAGCGGCTGGCCGAGAAGTGGCTATGGAGCACGAACCGGGCTCCGGCCACCAATGCGGGATAGGCGGCCAAGAATTGGGCGTTGCCGTGGAACAGGGGCGTGGTCACCATGTAGGTGTCGGCGTCGGTGAGGCGGGTGAGAGATACGCACTCGTCGGCGAAGAAGTACATCTGCGCCTGGGGCATCATCACCCCCTTCGATGGCCCAGTGGTGCCCGAGGTGAAGAAGATCGAAGCGAGATCGTGGGAAGCGACCCCGACAGGCTCGGCCGGCTCGGAGGCTTCGAGGGTGTCCCACGGCTCAGCCTCCCAACCGGCATCTCGCAAAACGTCGATCCCCGCGTCGGCGTCGGGGCCGGCCACCCAGAATTGCTCAATCGACTCACAGGCCGATTTCGACTCCACAAAGCGCTCGGCGTAGGAACCGTCGATAACCGCCAGTTTCGGTTGAACGGTTGAGGCTTGATGCTCCAGGAACTGGCCTCGGTAGGCGGTGTTGATGGGGACTTCGACCATCCCGGCTACCTGAGAGCCGAGCCAGGTCCGGATGAACATCGACGAGTTTGGCAGCATCACCAGCAGTCGATCACCGGGAGCGCCGCCGGATTCGATCAGGGTTCCTGCCACCCGGCGGGCCGATTCGTATATCTCCGCATAAGTCCAGGTCAAGCCCTCTTCAGGGCAGTCCAGATACACGGCTTCGCCATGGCTGGTTGCCCGATGGGCTAGTACCTGCGGCGTCGTCCAAGTGCTGCGGTCGGGAAACGTGGGACGGATGTCCCTATAGGTGCGCATTGTCACAGCGGGCCTACGTTAGTCTCAGCCGCATGAGCATTCGCGTGGGCATCAACGGCTTCGGACGCATCGGGCGGAACTTCTTCAGAGCGGCCCGACAGGCTGGCGCCGATCTGGAATTCGTGGCCGTCAACGACTTGGGCAGCCTGGAGACCATGGCCCATCTACTGCAGTACGACTCGGTGATGGGTCGGTTCACCGACCCGGTTGCGGTGGTCGACGGCGGGTTGGACATCGGCGGCAGCATCCTGCAAGTGCTCTCAGAGCGCAACCCGGCCGATTTGCCCTGGAAGGACTTGGGCGTGGACGTCGTGGTGGAGTCCACCGGGTTCTTCACCGCCCGGGACAAGGCGGCAGCCCATCTTGATGCCGGTGCCCCAAGAGTGATCGTGTCAGCCCCCGCATCGGGGGCCGATGCCACCTTTGTGGTGGGGGTGAACGACGGCGACTTCGATCCCGCCAACCACCTGGTGGTGTCCAACGCCTCGTGTACCACCAACTGCTTCGTGCCCATGGTGAAGGTGCTCGACGACGCGTTCGGGGTAGAGCGGGGTCTGATGACTACTGTCCACGCCTATACCGGCGACCAGGCGCTGGTGGATGGTCCGCACTCCGACCTGCGGCGGGCTCGGGCCGCGGCGGCGAACATCGTGCCCACCTCCACCGGGGCCGCTCGGGCTACCGGATTGGTCCTTCAGGCCATGAACGGCCTACTGGACGGCATTGCTCTGCGGGTGCCTATCCCCAACGGTTCCCTCACCGACTTCACCGCTGTGGTGCAGGGCGAGCCGTCGGCTGACGACGTCAACGCCGCCTTTGCTGCTGCGGCCGCAAACGGACCGCTGTCCGGGGTGCTGGACTACAGCGAAGCCCCGTTGGTGTCGGCCGACATCCTCGGCTCTCCTGCCTCCTGCACCCTTGACTCCGGGTTGACCATGGCCCTAGGCAACCTGGTCAAGGTCTCCGGCTGGTACGACAACGAGTGGGGATACTCCAACCGCCTGGTCGACCTGGTGTCCATCGTGGGCGCGGCGGGCGGCTGAGCACCGGGGTGCTTCCCACACTCGAATCGCTGAGCGAGGCCCTCGGCGGGCTGAACAGCTGCCGAATCCTGCTGCGAGCCGACTTCAACGTCCCGCTCGGTGACGATGGCCAGATTGCCGATGATTTCCGCATCAAAGCCGCACTGCCCACCATCCGTTGGCTGACAGGCCAGGGGGCCGAGGTGGTGGCGTGCAGCCATCTGGGCCGCCCAGACGGCCAGGCCGACCCTCGATATTCATTGGCTCCAATTCAGGCCCGGCTGCGGGAACTGGCCCCCGGCGTCGAACTGCTGGAGAACCTGCGCTTCGATTCGGGTGAAACTGGAAACGACGACCGCCTAGTACAGCAACTAGTCGACGGCTGCCACGGGTATGTGAACGACGCCTTTGGGGCATCGCACCGAGCCCATGCTTCCATCGTGGGACCGCCTCAGTATCGGCCCAGCGCCGCTGGGCGCCTGTTGGCCAAGGAAGTGGAAGTACTGCTTGGGCTGCGGACCAAGCCCAAGCGGCCGTTTGTGGCTGTGTTGGGTGGAGCCAAGGTCAGCGACAAGCTGGGGGTTATCGACGCGCTGCTGGAAACCGCCGATGAAGTGATGATCGGCGGGGGGATGTGCTTTACGTTTTTGGCCGCCCGAGGCCACGGCGTTGGCGACTCACTGCTCCAACCCGATCAGATCGAGGCCTGCGGTCGGCTGCTGCAATCGGGGGCGCCCATCCGGCTGCCCTCCGACATCACCGCGCTGGCGCCGGGGGAGAGGGTGGTGCAGGCCGGCGTGGATCTGCGACCCGATTGGCGGGGACTGGACATCGGCCCCGGCACCGCAGCCGAGTTCAGCGACCTCATCGCCGAGGCCGGGACCGTGCTGTGGAACGGTCCCATGGGGCTGTTTGAAGACCCAAGATTCGCGGCGGGGACCAAGGTGGTGGCCCAAGCTCTGGCCGAGAGTCGGGCATTCACCGTGGTGGGCGGGGGCGACAGCGCGGCGGCGGTTCGCCAATTCGGGCTCGATCGGGAGATGGATCACGTGTCCACCGGCGGTGGGGCGTCGTTGGAGCTGATCGAACAAGGCGACCTGCCTGGCCTAAAAGCACTGAGAGAATCCGTTGGCACCCAAGAGGAGAACCGCAATGCCTGAGCGCAAGCCGCTGATCAGCGGCAACTGGAAGATGCACATGAACCATCTGGAGGCCATTCAGCTCATCCAGAAGCTCTCGTATGCGCTCGACCATGCTGATTACGCCGCTACCGATGTATCCATCCACCCGCCGTTCACCAACCTGCGCTCGGCCCAGACGGTGATTGATGCCGACAGCATTCCCATCGCCCTAGGAGCCCAGCACTGCCATTGGGAGGAGAGCGGGGCGTTCACCGGCGAGGTATCGCCAGCCATGTTGGCCAAGCTGGCGGTGAGCTATGTGATCGCGGGCCACTCCGAGCGCCGTCAGCTCTTCGGCGAAACCGACGAGAATGTGAACCGGCGGCTCAAGGCCATATTGGCCGCGGGCATGATCCCGATCATGTGCTGCGGAGAGACCCTGGATGAGCGGGAGGCCGATCAGACCGAGACCCGCATCACCACCCAGGTCGATGCCGGTCTGGCCGGTTTGAAACGGGATCAAGTTGGGGCCATGGTTATCGCCTACGAGCCGGTTTGGGCCATCGGCACCGGCCACACCGCTACCCCCGCCGATGCCCAAGCGGGCTGCGCTCTGATCCGAGATCGGGTGCGGGCCAACTTTGGGGCCGATGCCGCCGCAAGCGTCCGCGTCCAGTACGGCGGTTCGGTCAAACCTGTGAACGTCGCCGAGCTCATGGCCCAGACCGATATCGACGGCGCCCTCGTCGGCGGCGCCTCACTCGAAGTCGACAGCTTCTCCCGCATCGTCCGCTTCCGCCTCCAGTAGAGGCGCAACGAACGTCTAGGTGATCTCCAGGTCGTCCCATTCGACTTCGGTGCAGAGGCGGTGGTACTCCGGGCCGTACCAGGGGGCGCTCATCTGAAGCCGTTTGTGGGTCTGGTTGAGGTAGTAGTTCTTGTCCGGGGCCCCTTCGTCGTGCATGAGCAGGAGCTTGGAGGCCTCCTTGTCCAGCGCCTCGTTGTAGCGCTCGTAGGCGTCCATGGTCACCTCGACGCTGGTCTTGCCCTCCTCAATCATTCGCACGATCAACTGGCCTGCGTATCCCGACCACACCTGGTACCAGATGGGGAGGCCCGTGCCACCCGACAGTGGCTGGGAGTTCGGGCCGTAGAGCATGAACATGTTCGGATAGTTCGGCACCATCATGCTCAGGTAGGCGCGGGGTCCGTCTTTCGACCAGAAGTCGTGCACACTCTGGCCATCTCGGCCGATCCACTCAGCCGGCCACAGGTATTGGACGATGTCGAAACCGATCGCGGTGACGATGGCGTCCACCTCTCGAACGGTTCCATCGGCGGTTTCGACGCCAGCTGGCGTCATTCGGGCGATCGGGTCGGTCACCAGCTCGACGTTGTCGCGGGTAAGGGCCCGATACCAGCCGTTGTCCACCACGGGACGCCGGGAGAACGGGGCGTAGTCGGGGACCAGCCGATCGACGAGATCCGGGTCGTTGTCGGTTTGCTCGTGGATGTAGTTGGTGAGGAAGTCGCGCAGCTGGTCGTTCATCTCATTCCAGTGGCCACCGGCCGCCTGCCACTCCTCGTCGGCGTAGAGGTAGTTGTGAGTGGCAAACAATGCCGCGATGGCCATGTAGCGCCACCAATTCCAATAGCCCGGGAAGTTGTCGAGCAGCCAGCGAACCTCTGGTTCGATGGGCTGGCCGTATTTGGGCCGGGGGCTGATCCACTGTTTGGAACGCTGGAAGACGTAGACCTGCTCTGATTCCTCGGCGATGGGGGAAAGCAGCTGCACGCCGGTCGAGCCGTTGCCGATGACTGCGATCCGCTGACCGCGGTAGTCGTAGTCCTCCGGCCATTGCGAAGGATGGATGACCGGACCGGGGAAGTCCTCCAAGCCCTCGAAATTCGGGGTTCTCTGGTTGGCGAAGGAACCCACCGCGTTGATCACTACGTTGGCCTCGATCGTCTCGATGCCGTTGGGGGTTTCGGCTTCGAGGACCCAGACGTCGCGGTCCTCGTCGAAAGTGGCCCGCGCCAGGTCGTGGTCGAAACGGGTGTTGTCGTACATGCCGTACTTGCGCGAGATGTGGAGCAGGTATTCCCGCACGTACTGGCCCTTCCCGAAGTACTCGGGCCACGGGTAGTTCTTCTCGAAAGCGAACTCATAGGTGATCGAGATCGTGTCCACCCGGATATCGGGGTAGCGGTGCCGGCTCCAAGTTCCGCCGGGCTCGGATCGGCGCTCCAGAATCACGTAGGGGAGCCCCAGAAGTTCCATTTGGATGCCCGCAGCCAGCCCGCTGAAGCCGCTGCCGATAATCGCCACCTGGAATCCCTCGGGCAGCTCGGGTTTGCCGTCGGTCCAGTCCACTGTCCAGGGAAAGGGCTTGAAGGCCATCAGCTCGCGCCGCGACTCGAACTCCAAGTCGCCCATCTCCTCCTTGGTGGCGAAGTTCATCAGTTGACGGAGGCGGGGTTGCGGCGGCTCCTCGGGCATCCCGGGCCCGGCGTTGTCCATGAGCCAAGCCACAGTCTTGGCAACCAGCAATTCACGCTGATCGTCGTCGAGTTCGAGCATTCGGGGCAGGGCCTCGATCTCAGGGTCATCGGTGTGGTGGAACAGCGCCACTCGTACCGCGTCCAAATCAGCCAGCTCCACGGCGCGGCGGATGAATTCCGGGCTCACCGATTCCGCGGTCGTCTCAGGGGAAGATGCGACAGTCACGCCCTAAAGGTTCTCAGAATCAGCGGGGCAGTGCTGAGTTCTAGTGGCACAACGCCGAAACAGGCCCGCGCCGTTCAGGCCGCTGGGTCGACGGTGAGGGGGACCGATCTGTAGCCCCGCACCGTCGAAGTGTGGATCCATTCGAGATGATCGTCGTCGACTTCCCAGTCGCGGTAGCGGCGGAGCATCTGTTCAAGCCCGATGCGGCCCTCCAGTCGGGCCAGCGCCGCGCCGATGCAGAAATGGGCGCCGTATCCAAAAGAGAGATGGCGGTCGATGTTTCTGTGGATGTCAAAGCGGTCGGCCTCGGGGAAGTGACGCTCATCGCGGTTTCCGCTGCCATTGATGAGCAGCATGTTGGCCCCGGCGGGGACCACTTGGCCGTGCAGCACGACGTCTTGCATGACCCGCCGCCCCTGCACTGGAGATGGAGCCTCGTAGCGGAGGATCTCCTCCAGGGCATCGGGTACGAGGGAGGGGTCCTCCCAGAGTTCGGCCCGCTGGTCGGGGTGTTCGGCCAGCAGCACCACAGCCCAGGCCAGAAAGCGGGCTACCGTCTCGGCTCCGGCCCCGCCGATCAGAGCCACATAGGAGGTGATCTCCTCGAGGGTGAGAGGACGGGTGGATCCATCCAAGAGCTCTCGCTCGTGAGTGGCCAGGATGGTCAACAAGTCGTCGGTCGGCTCCTTCCGCTTCTGCTCGCACAGTTCGGGAACCAGGGCGTAGACCTCATGGGAGAGGTTGCCGGTTTGGTCGACGAGCTCGCGCTTGCTGCCCGCGGTGGCCGACTCCTCGATGTGCAGTCCCCGATCCATGGACTGCCGCAGACCCTGTTCGAGTCCTTCGGGAAATCCCAACAGCGCCAAGATCACCGTGGGAGGCATCAATGCGGAGAAACGGTCGACGAAGTCGAACACGGTCAGGCCCTCGAGCGGGTCCAGCAGGCTGTTGCAGATGGACTCGATCCGGCTCTCCAAGCCGTTGATGGCCTTGGGAGTGAAGGCCCGGCTCACCAGTTTGCGCAACAGCGTCTGCTCTGGTGGGTCGCGGAAGATGAACAGCGGCGCGGTCCACTCCTCGTCGCCCATGAGATCGAGCGATGTGGCATATCGAGACGAGTAGGTCTCCACGTCCAGCAGTCCGGTGAGCACGTCGTCGTATCGGGTCAGTGCCCAGAAGTTGTGCTGGTCGTTGTGATAGAGCGGAGCCTCGTCGCGCATCCGCCGCCACACGTCATGGGCTCGAATGTCGATGTCGTAATCGAACGGGTTGTAGTCGATCGAGCTCATGTCGATGTTCTAGCCCGAGTCGCGGTAGCTGTCAGGTCAAGAAGCTGCGGAGAACAGAACCGTGTACACGTTGCGGGTTTCCTCAGCCGACAGACCAGCGCCCAGATATTGATTGTCGATGTGGAGTTCCCAGTGAAGATGGGGGTCGGTGTAGAAGTCGCCGTTGGCAGCGGCGTGGGTTCCCCGGTTGCCGATTTCACCCACGTGCTGACCAGCCTGAACTATCTCACCCACTTGGATGTCGGGGTCGACATTTTCCAAGTGGGCATAGATGGTCACCACGTGGCCGACTTCGGGGATGATGCCATGGTCTATCACTACATAGTTCCCGTACAGCGTCAAAAGGGTGTAGGGCGGCGTGGCATCGAGCTCCGCGGCGACATCTAATAGGCGGTCCCGATTGTCGGATTTCGGGTCTTCATAATTGCCGATGACCAGGACTGTTCGCCCGTCCATCGCGGCCACTGCTGAGTGGCCCCGGGCAAAACATCGAAAGTCAACGCCCTGGTGTATTCCCGAACGGTAGGCACGGGGCGCGTTGGGAAGCAGGTCGGGGTGGGACAGGGGCGACATGCAGCCGCTGGGCCAGACAATGTCAACCGACAATCGGGCGGCGTCATCCAGCGCTTCTTGGTATGTCTGCGGCTCTTGGTCCAGGACTATGAAGACGGGGGTGGGGGCGGGCACAGGGTCGGCGTCGCCGCCTGGAGGATCGCTGGGCGATGTTCCACCGCTCGGGTCTGAGACGGCGGCAGTTGCCTCCGGGATTGTCGGCGGATCGTTGGAGGATGGCTCGTCAACCGGCTCTGAGGGGGGGGAAGTCGGTTCAGAGTCGCCATCGAAAGTGCCAGCGGACGACGCTGGGGCATCGTCGGAACCGTCCGATGACCATGTCTGGGAAACCACGATTCCGATCACAAAGGCCACGGCCACGGCGGCAATGGAGACCAGGACTCGGCCCGATTTGAGGCTCCGCAGGCCTTGGCCGATCCACTTCCAGCACCAGCGGATGACGGAAGTGGTACCGCGCCCGAGGCCCTTGGCGGCCTTGCTGGCATTTTGCCAGCACCAGCGGAGAGGCGTGTTGACGCCGCGCCCGAGGCTCTTCAGCGCCTTCGCTGTTGTCCTTCCACACCAGCGGCAGGCCGCGGCGGCACTCCGAAGCGGCCTCATGTCCGTTTCCGTGCGGCAATCAAAGCTGCGGACAAGTGTTCTCCCCTGGTGCCGGAAACTCCAGACCCAGCACGTTCATGCAGAGCAGCCGGTGTTTCAGGAGGGTAATGGGTAGGGAAGCAGGATTTGCGGACCCCGCCATCATCGGGGTGTCGGGTGGGTCAGCGGGGCAGGTTACCGGGTAGAATTGGCCGCTGTGACCATTGCGCTCGTGGTGATCGACGTGTTTTCTGCGTTGGCATTGCTGTTCTTGGTGCTGCTGCACAGTGGCCGAGGCGGCGGCCTGTCCGACATGTTCGGCGGCGGCCTCGGAACTCAGGCCGCGGGGTCGACGGTCATTGAGAAGAACCTCGACCGGCTCACCATCGTGGCTGCGCTGGTCTTCGCCTTCTCTACTCTGGCGCTGGCTCTGCTGCTGGACTCCAGCTAGCGGCGGGCCGCTAGCCGTCAGTTGGACTTCGCGCTCAGCCCAGAGTTGCTGGCACTGCGCGACCGGGCGCGGGCGGTCGCTGCTGATGGGGTAGCCCGATTCGGGCGGCACAACGACTCATGGATCAACGGGTACTCCAAGGAGTTCGCCCGGGTGATGGCCGACGAAGGCTGGATCGGCATGGGATGGCCCACTGAGTACGGGGGCAGGGGTCGGCCGCCCATCGAGCGGCTGATCGTGGCCGAGGAGATGATCAGCGCAGGAGCCCCGGTGGCGGCCATGTGGTTCGCCGACCGCCAGATGGGTCCGACGCTGATCGCCTACGGCACCGAGCAGCAAAGAGCGGAGTTCTTGCCCCGGATGCTATCGGGGGAGAGCACTTGGTGCATCGGAATGAGCGAGCCTGACGCCGGCTCGGATTTGGCCTCTATCTCCACACGGGCGGATAGGGACGGCAACCAATTTGTGATCGACGGCCAAAAGATCTGGACCAGCTTCGGGCATGTGGCCGACTACTGCTATCTGATCTGCCGAACCAGCGACGAGGGCCCGCCTCATCGGGGAGTCAGCGAGATCATTGTGCCCATGGACACGCCGGGCATCGAAGTGCGCCCGATAACAGACATGATCGCCAATCGGCACTTCTGCGAGATCTATTTCACCGGAGTTCGAGTGCCGGCCGCCAACCTGGTCGGCACCGAGGGCGACGCCTTCAAGCAGACCATGGCGCAACTGGCCCACGAGCGCGGCGGGATCGACCGCCTGGTGTCCAACCGAGCACTATTCGTGCACGCCCGCACGCAAGCCAACCGTGCCGATCCCCGGGTTCGCCAAGAGATCGCGCGGCTGGAGACCGAGTACCAGGTGGGGCGGTTGCTGGTGTATCGGGAGGTCCTCGGTCAGGCCCCTGCCGGGTTCAGCGCAGCCACCAAGGCGTTCTGCACTGAGCACGAGCAGCGAGTGGCCCAATTCGCAGCTGCGAGTCTTGGGCCAGCAGCCCTGATCGACGATCAGTGGACCAAGGGGATCTGCTACGCCTCCTCGTACACCATCGCCGGCGGCACCTCCAACGTCATGCGCAACATCCTGGGGGAAAGGGTGCTCGGCCTGCCCCGTGAGCCCCGCTAATCGGATTCCGGAGGGCGGTAGGGCCGCTTGGCAGGGGAGTGGCCGATGCCGGAGGGCGGTAGGCTGAGCGCCTGTGGTGCCATGTCGGCGAAGTGAGTGAGAGGTGGCCAAGATGTCTGAGAACCTGAACATCGAAGAGGTCTCCTTCCAAGTCGAGGGAACCACTGTCCGAGGCGATTTGTATACGCCGGTCGGGGAAGCGGATGCATGACCGGTGGTTGTGATGGCTGGGGGCTGGTGCTATGTGAAGGAACTCCGCCAACCGGACTACGCCAAGGAGTTCGTCGCCAACGGTTTGGCCGCGTTGATCATTGACTATCGGAACTTTGGCGCCAGTGACGGCGAGCCGCGCCAGCACCTCGACCCGTGGCGACAGATCGAGGATTACCGGAGTGCCATCAGCTATGCGGCATCTCGCCCCGACCTCGACGAGGAGCGGATTGGCGTGTGGGGAATCTCATATAGCGGCGGACACGTGGTCATCCTCTCCGCTGTAGACCACCGGGTGAAGGCAGCGGTCTCGAACGTCCCGGTGATCGACGGTTGGCAGAACATGTGGAGGGTGCACGGCTCCGAACGCTTCAGAGTTCTCAAGCAAGCGGTGGACGAAGATCGTCAGAAGCGAATCCAGACGGGCGAATTCGGCCCCATCGCAATGTCTGGCCCTCCGTCGGAAGGCCTCGCCGCATGGCCGTTCGAGGAAGTCCGGACGGTTTTCGAGGAGTTACAGAGGACAGAGGCCCCGGCCCACGAACACTGGTCGACGATGGCTTCGGTGGACCTTCTGATGCAGTACAACGCATTGCCGTATGCATCCCGGATCGTCGACACGCCGTTCATGATGATCACGGCATCAGGCGACGACATCACGCCTGAGGATTGGGAGGTTGAGGCCTTCCATGCGATCAGGTGCCCGACCAAAAGACTCGTGAGGCTCCCGGAGACAACCCACATGAGGCTCTACAGCGACCTAAACCGGCTGGAGATGGCGGCCAAAGCGGCAGCCAGCTGGTTTGTGGATCACCTGGTGGCTCCGATCACCATGGAAACCCTGCTCGGCAGGTAGGGCCCTTAGTCGATAGTAGCTGTCTACCTATTTTGATATATTGGTACCTATGGTGCTGAGCATCAAGAGTGAGAAAGCCGACCAATTGGCCCGCGATCTGGCGGAGTTGACGGGAACGTCCATCACCGATGCGGTTACTGCGTCGCTTGAGGCCCAATTGGAACTGGAGAGACGACGCCGGCGCCGTCCGGCTCTGGGCGACATTGTGGAGAGGTTTCGTGAGTTGCCCGTACTTGACGAGCGTTCGTCCGAAGAGATCATCGGATTTGGCGAGCACGGTCAACCCGCATGAATGTGGTCGACACCTCGGCCATCGTTGCGGTTCTGTTCGGTGAGCCGGGCAGCGAAGATGTCGAGCGCAAGTTGATGGGCGCCCCGTGCGTGATGTCGGCCGCCACCCGAGTTGAGCTCGGAATCGTGGTGGAGGCCAAGACCGGGGCGGCCGGCGTACTGCTCCTCGAAGAGCTCTTGGCCCGCATCGAGATTCAGATTGAACCGGTAGATGCCGGTCTGGCCGAAGAAGCACTGGCTTGCTGGCGCCGGTTCGGCCGAGGACGGCATCCCGCAGCTCTCAACTATGGAGACGTCTTCTCGTACGCCCTCGCCCGGCGCCTGGGCCAGCCCCTGTTGTTTGTGGGTGACGACTTCTCTCAGACCGACGCGCTGGTCGGCTGAGAGCAGATGCTGGTAAGGATTCCACTCCAGCGTTGTTGCCTGCCGCGACCTCAAGATTCGAGTGAAGTTCTGGTTACGCTGGCGCAATGCTCCAGCGGATCAAGCGTCGGCCGATCCTCTGGTCGGTGGTGGCGGTCGCCCTTGTCTTGCTCGTATTGCTGGCCATCGGGCTGTGGTGGTGGCTGAGGGATGATGCTCCGGCAAGAGTCAACCTTGGTGCGGCCGTTTCCACGGTGGAAGAAGATTTGGTCGAAGCAACCGAGACGCCCACAGCGGCTCCTACGGCAATTCCAACTCCTCCCGAAGCGGCCGACGACTCCACCACGGAGCCAACTCCAACCGCGGCGCAAACCGCAGCTGAACCTGAGGCTCAGCTCACCGAAGACATCGACGCCCAGGGGGTGGATGGTAAGTGGGTCATCGACACGTCCGTGGCCGGGTTCGACTACGACGAGTCAACCGGCACTTTCGTCGGCTTCCGTGTCGAAGAAGAGCTGGCCAGCATCGGCTCGACTACCGCGGTGGGCCGCACCCCGCTGGTCAGCGGATCGATCACCATTGATGGTGAAACGGTGACCTCGGTGACGGTCGAAGCGGACATGACCGGGGTCATAACTGATGACAGCCGCCGTGATCGCGCCATCCAGTCCGCGCTCAGCACCCGCAATTTCCCCACGGCAGTCTTCTCGCTCACCGAGCCCATCGACCTGGGTGATGACCCTGGCTCCGGCGACCCCATCACCACGACCGCCGTTGGCGAGCTCACCGTCAAAGACATCACTCGCATCGTCGAGATCGCGTTAGAGGCCCAACTGGTGGATGACACCGTCGTTGTCGTCGGCTCCACCGAGGTGGTCTTTGCCGACTATGACGTATCTGTCCCCCAAGTCCCCATCGTGTTGTCAGCCGAAGACCACGGCACCGTCGAACTCCAACTGTTCTTCACTCGGAGCCCCTGAGGGCTGGGAGGCCGCCTATCTCATAGTGATCCGGGAACTTGGCGCGATAGGGTGCCCTCTGCGCCGGAATGCGGCGCCCACGTCGGAGTGGCGGAATTGGCAGACGCGCTAGCTTGAGGGGCTAGTGCCCAATACGGGCGTGGGGGTTCAAGTCCCCCCTCCGACACCATCGAACTCCCTGGTCAGAGCGTGTGCCGAGGCTCCCAGGGGTGTAGTTCTGAGTATAGATCTGATCATGGTGAAGCTGGCACGCTGGTGAGCTCCGGCACGGCAGCCGACGCAACGACATTAAAGACCATCAGAGCGCGAGGCGGAGGTCAGCGGCCCCCGAATCTGTTCATCGTGCTTCTCCCGGTCTGGTGGCGGCCTTGTTTGATCAGTCGATGGTCAGCTCACCCATTCGGCTCCAGTCGTTCTCGCCTTCGATCACAGTGTTGATGATGTGAGGGGTCTCGGCCAGAGCATGAGGCATGTCCTGCATGGCTTGTTTGAAGTGGTCGCTCTCGACGTGCGGCCCTGCGCCGTCGTCCTCGAACGCCTCGCAGAGGACGAACTCGTTGGGATCCTCGACGCTGCGGGACCAGTCGAACCAGAGGTTCTTGGGCTCGGCGCGAGTGGCCGCAGTGAAGTCTGCGACCATGCCCAGCCAGCGATCGGACCACTCGGGCTTGGTCTTGAACTTGACGACGATGAGGATCACGGGTCAGCCCGTTGCGTCGCTGCCCAGCGGAGCCCACGCAAGCAGCGATGCGTCACCCTCGAACACATTCGCCACCAGCGGAGTGCCCGCGGCCTCAGCGATTGCCTTGTACTGCATCCACGACAGCACCATGGCGATGGGGGTGCCAGCGCCTTCGTCGAACTGCACCGGCCCATAGACGCAGGCGGTGTAGATGAGGTCTTCGTCGCCGAGCTGCTGGGTGGCCTCGTGACGGGCCCCGGCGGGCTCGTAGAACCACATCCCGGCTCCGAAGCCCTCGGGTGGGCCGGCCCGGTAGCCGATGCGGCCGGAGATCACCAAGAAGTCGGCGGCACCGAGGTGATAGTGGGGCCCGGCAACGCCGTTGTGCTTGAAGATCATCGACACGTGGCCGGTCTCCTCACTCACGCGCAGGATCTTGTAGCCGAACTCGGGCACCTCCGGGTCGACGAAGAAGTCGAAGGCAGTGGTGTCGACGAAGTGCGGATGTGTCGGCGCGTCGGACGCCACGGACTTGGCGGCCACCAGGGTTTGTGACGCTGCCTGCTCGGCGATGGCCAGCGGGGTGGGTTCGGCAGTGGCCACCTCGGGCCGGGGCACCATGCACTCGGCCAAGCTGTTGGGGACCAAGGACAGCCCATTCGCGTGAGCCGCAGCCTCGATGTCGAGCGCAGTCAGGATGCTCGTGATGCTGTGGCCGTCCGTGTCCAAGAACGCAACCGGGCCATGGGAGTTCAGCAGAATCTCTACGTCCTCGTCGACCTCGAGCCCCTCGACGCGGGAGTTGGCCGGGATGTAGCCCCAGGTCCCGGTCTCGATCGTGGCCGCCAACGGTTCCTGGGTGTAGCGCATACGCCCTGAAAGCACGAAGAGGTCGGCGGCGCCCAGGTGCACGGTCATCCGCAACGCCACCCCGGCGTCGAGCCCCAGGATCATCGAGAACACGCCGGATTCGTTCGAGGCCCGCAACGGCTTGATGCGCCACCCCGGCGCCTGTGGCGACTCGATCCAGGGCAGCGCGTTGGTGTCTGCACCACCCTCGATACCAGTGGGAACGATGTCTGGTGAATAGCCGGTCGTTGCGGTCATTGTGGGCCTCTTCTCTGACTGTTCCACTAGCTGGTGGGCGTGAAGGTCAACGGGAATGTCCTGGGGGCCCGAACGAAGCTGCCCTCCTGCTTGGGTGGCACACCATCAGCAAAAGCGATGTCGTCCATCGCATCCAACAGATGGTTGGCGGCGGTTTCGGCCTCGAGTGCCGCCAACCGGGTGCCGATACAGAAATGACGGCCGAGCGCGAACGTTGTGTGGCTGGCCGCGCCGGTGAGCTCCCTCTCGGCGTCGAGCTCGTCGCGGAAGATGTCGAACCTCTCGGGATCCTTGAACTTGCGGGGGTCGCGGTTGGCTGCGGCCAACATCAACGTGACCGTCGACCCCGCAGGCACGACGGTGCCGTGGAACTCGACGTCCTCGCCGGCCTGGCGCATGATCATCAGTACCGCCGGTGTGTGACGCAGTGCTTCAGCGAACGCGGAGTTGATCAGGCTGCGGTCCTCACGGACCGCCTGCAGCTGATCGGGGTTCTCCAGCAGCCGCAGCCACATGTTGGCCATCTGCAGGTCGGTCGACTCGCTCCCGGCCACCAACAAGAAGCTGACGAACGACTTGATCTCCATGTCGCTCATCTGCTCGCCGTTGATCTCGGCGTGCAGGATCTGGCTGATCAGGTCCTCGCCGGGGTGCTCCCGTCGCTCGGCGATCAACGGCAGCATGTACTCCTGCAGCTCGCCCTTGACCCGTAGCCCGGCCGCGGCGACCTCTTCGTCACCCGAGATGTTGGTGAAGTAGTCGTGGATGGCGTTGTACCAGACGTGGAACATCGGCTTGTCGGCCGGATCGAGCCCCAGAATGTCGAGAATCACGCTCAGCGGCAGCTTCTGCGTGAACTGCTTCACTAGATCGACGTGACCGTCGCGACGCCACTCGTCGATGAGCGAGATGGTGTTGTTCACGACGACGGACTCGAAGTTCGCCCGCAACAGATCGCCGCGTAGCGCCGGTGTGATGATCCTCCGAGTGCGTCGATGATCGGAGCCCTCTTTCTGCAGGATAGTGGGGCCGTGCACGGGCTCGAGCTGCCAGGCGTAGTTCTCCGTCGTGAACGCCGGGGACTTCAACGCCAGCTCGACGTCCTCGTGCCGCGAGATGATCCAACTGTCCAATCCCTCATGGAATGTGATCGGGTAGTTCTCGCGCAGATCGTCGAGAATGGGGTTCGGATCGGCCTCGTACTCGGGTGACATGATGTCCGGTGCGCTCAACGCCGTTCTCCCTTGGTGGCCCACAGCGAGCGGCGCTCGCAGCCAATCAGTCGGACAAGACAATACGCAGGAATTCGCGGTGTGGCAACCAGATCCGGATGTAGCGGCGAATGAGGAGGAGTCCGGAGGGAGTTCTCGGCGCGGGCGGTGGCTGGTCGGTGTCGTCGATCTGCACCGCCTTTGCGATCATCCCACCGGGCGCCTAAGGTCTGACATATTCATGATCATGGTGGTCATCAATTCACCCGAAGGGTTCCGATGCCCTTACACAAGGTGAAAGTGGTCTGAATCACCAAACGCCAGGGAGGAAAACGTTGATGCGACGCGTGGGTCTGGTAAGGGTATTGGGAATCCTGTTGATGATCGCTTTGATCGCCGCCGCCTGCGGTGACGACTCGGATGACACCGCCGTCCCGGAGCCCGCTGCAGAGCAACCAGCGGAGGAGTCGACCGAAGAGCCGCCTGGGGCGCCCGAAGATGAGCAAGCCGATGGACTGCCCGATACGGCGTTCGGTGCAGTGCCTGAGGGCGCCACGGTGGTCGAGCTTCCCGATCCCGACTTCTCGGTGTTCGAGGGGACGACGCTCGGCATCATTAGTGTCGTAACGACGCCGGGGACCCTGCGGCTGACCGACCGGCTTACCGCATGCGTGGAGTCGAACGGCGGCTCCGTCGACTATCAGGACATTGGCGGAATCAACTTTGACCAGGTCCAGCCGATACTCGAGGGCTTCCAAGCTGCTGGCGTCGACGTGGTGTTCAACCTCGGCATCGACATGGTCGGCCGTGAGGCTATTGCTAACGAATTCGCGAATGCTGGGGTCCCGTTCCTCATGTTCGGCGCAGTGGCTATTCCCGAGGTCGTGGCCTTCGATGCCAACCAAAAAGAGAATGGACGCATTCTTGCCAGCCTCGTCGCGAAGGAGATCGGCGGAAGCGGTGACGTGCTTATCGTAAACTCCGGCCCGCTCAATGGAGCGCTGGCTGATCGGGAAACTGGCATGGAGGAAGTGTTCGCCAACTTCCCAGATATCACGACGACCACGGTCGATCCACAGGACTTCACGATCGAGACCGCCCAAGCCGTGACTGAGACTGCATTCCAAGCCAACCCCGGTTATGCAGCAGTGATCGGTGGCTTTTCCAATTACGGTATCGGCGTATCGTTGGCGCTCGACACTCTCGACACCGACGCCTTCGTCGTTACGGCCGATGGGTCGGACGAAGAGTACGATCAGATGCAAGCGACGGACAACTTCCTCGCCACCATGGATGACCCCCACCGCTACGTCGCCGATCCGGCTGCCTGTACCGTCGCAGCGAGCATGCTTGCCGGCAACCCGCCCCCTGGAGCGCCTGGTATACCTATAATCGGCAGCTCTATTCTGGTCACTAACGACGAGGTTCCGGCCGAGGGCGACTTCTTGGAATCGACCCCCCGTACCTGGTATCAACTCAGTGGGTAATGCTCGGCCGCATTGATGCCGACATTGTCCCGTCAGCTGACACCAGTTCCATAAACCCCATCACCGCAGCCGGGTCCCGCCTGCCCGCTCGGCTCCGAAGCGCCCGCTATCCAGATATTTGCGTCCAGATACGGTCACAACCGAAGATCCGGCCCTGCAGCGCCAGGGGTTGCATAACAATGCTCGAGGACCTCGGCCTCCGTCACCGGGCCGTCGAGCTCTGCGACAATACGGCCCTCCTGAAGCACGAGCACTCGGTGTGATACTGCAGCCACTTCCTCAAGATCCGAAGAAGCGAGGATGACTGCGACACCCGTCGCCGCGAGCTGAGCTACGAGATTCAGGATCTCTGCCTTTGCGCCGACATCGACGCCCTTGGTCGGTTCGTCGAGCAGCAAGACTTTCGACTGCTTGCCGATCAGCCAGCGGGATACCAAACATTTCTGTTGATTTCCACCAGACAATGTAGCGATCGTCTGTTCGGTGCTATTCGTAGCAATGTGCAAACGGTCGATTTCGCTCCTCGTCGCTGATCGCTCGGAGGACCGGTCGGGAAAGGGGAGCCGTGGCTTCCGGCGGAAGTTGTCCAAGTGTGCCAGCACAATGTTTTCGCGAACCGTCCGTCTCGACAAGAGGCCCTGGTCGCGCCGGTCCTCCGGCACGAGCGCGATGCCTGCGCGGATCGCATCGGCAGGCGAGCGCAACTTCAACATGCGCCCGTTGACCGCCACAGTGCCCGACGACGCTTGGTGGTGCCCGAAGATCGTCAGGAGCAATGAGCTGCGACCCGACCCGACCAGGCCACCGAGCCCGAGGATCTCGCCGGGGCGCACACTGAGGTTCACATCCTTGACCGGACCCGAGGTCAGCCCTTGTATCTCAAGGACTGGTTGCTGGGCCGCACTGAGACGTGGGGGAGATACGTTGGTTGATCCTCCCTCCACTCCGATGATGTGGGTGGCGAGCGTGGATTTGTCTGTTTCTTTGACCTCGAGGACCGTTACCGTTCGCCCGTCTTTCATGACCGTGACACGGTCGGCGATGTCCAGCACCTCGTTGAGCCGATGGGAGACGAACAGCACCGCAATGCCCTGCTCACGGAGCCTTCGAACAACGCTGAGGACGTGTTCCACCTCGGCGTCGGAGAGCGCGACAGTCGGCTCATCCATGACCACAAGCTGTGGGTCTGCTGTACACGCCCGTGCTATTGCCACCATCCAGCGCTCAGCAATGGTTAAGCTACCGACCTTCCGCTCTGGGTCGACGTCTACGTAGCCCTCGAGACGAGCCCGGGTTTCTTTAACCGCTCGACGTCTGGAGACAAAGAAGCCGGCCCGGCGAGGGAGCTTTCGACCCAGGAACATGTTTTCGGCCACGGTCATCCTGGGAATAAGTGCGACGTCCTGGTGAATGAAGTGGAGCCCGAGTTCGTCAGCTTCGTGCTCGGTGGCGATCTCTACCTCTTCGCCGCCAACTCGAATCACCCCGCGATGGCGGCGCTCGGCTCCGGCGAGAATCTTGATCATTGTCGACTTGCCAGCGCCATTCTCGCCGACGAGCCCATGGACCTCTCCCCGCAGCACTGTTAGCGCTGCCTGATCGAGTGCCTGGACCCCCGGGTATCGCTTGTCCAAGCCGACGATCTCGACGATCGGTTCTCCCATTGTCTCCAATGATCCTGCCTTGCCCAGTCCTGCAGCAGCAATAATAGGCGTAGCGGCCGCGTCGCCACCTGTGTTGCGTCTGATCTCGCGCGACGTTTTCCCGGCTCTTTCAGATCGCATGTGGAAGGGTTGCTGGCCTTGACATTGGAGGCCTTCAGCGACGAGTTCTGGCGAGCGAAGACCGAAGAGGGATCTGTCTGCGGAGCAGGTGTACGACTTGTGGATGAGGATGCTGTCTGGGCAGGTCACCCAGGCGCAGGATGCGGCGGAGGCCGGGGTGGATCGGTCGGTGATCTCGCGGTTGAGGGCGGTGGCCCGCGACGGGGCCATCGCCGCGTTGCAGGCTTCGAACCCGGGGCGGCAGGGTCAGTCTCGTCAGGAGGCGTCGGAGGCGGCGGCTTTGCGGGTCGAGGCGGGGCGGCTCCAGGCGACGGTGGTCGAGCAGGCGGTGGAGCTGGCGGTGCTGCGGAGAAAATCGCGTTGGGGATGAGCGGCCTGGTCCTCGCCCGCGTCGACGGGGTCGCCAAAGCCGTGCTGTTGGGCCTTGTCGGCGACGCCGATCAAAAACGACGGGCCTGGCACCGGAGCCAGAAATGACCCCGGCAGCTACACTCGACAACCACAACCCGGCAGCGACCACCCGATGCTGCTTGAAACCCAGCCCAAAAAGTCGCGAAGAGTCAGACACACCTCACACCCGAGTTAGTACGGTCGGCACCGGTCGTAGCGCGAATGCGGGAGGTTCTCGACAGTGAAATCAGGCCCAGCTGCCCCGGCGGGCCACGGCGGCACGCTACCCCCCTCGGGGGGCTCCCGAATCGCAGGCAAATCGGACACATCATCGCCCGTTCGGCTGACAGCGCGACTGCTGCCAGTTGTCGCCCGCTATGGGACCCTCATCGTTCTCGTTGGTTTGTTGATCCTATTCTCCATCCTGAGCCTGGTCGAGCTCGGTGAGCAGCGGTTCCTTACGGGTACGAACCTCACCCTGATCCTCCGTCAGGCGGCGGTGCTGAGCATCCTGGCAGGTGGTGTGACCGTCGTGCTCGTCATGGGTGAGTTCGATCTCTCGATCACGGGCGGGCTTACCCTCGGTGGGGCGATCTTCGCACTGGCACTCGAGGGGAGCTACGTGCTCACGTGGCCGACGATCCCAGGGACCGACGTCGGTGGCGGAGCCATCCTTCCAGACTCACTTCAGGCGAGTGTGGGCTTCGCGATTTTGCTCGGGATCGTGTTCGGAATCGTCGTCGGGCTGCTCAACGGTTTCGTTGTCGCGCACCTGAGGGTCTCAGCCTTCATCGGCACCTTGGGGATGGCGGGCCTCATCGAGGGCTACCTGCTCCGACTGGGTGGGGGAGGGGTGTCGATTCCGGTTCGGTCTGACGTTGTTGACTTCGCTCGCGGCTCGCTGTTCGGATGGGAGTCCGGAGACCACTGGGAGATCGGCCCGCTCGACCTAGCGGGGCTCACCGTGCCCCTCATCGCCGTGCTCGCGGTTGGAGTTCTCAGCGCTTTGTGGGTTTTCCTGAACCTTACCGAGGCGGGCCGGCGAATTGATGCCGTGGGCGGCAACGCCGAAGCGGCACGGCTTGCCGGAATCAACGTCTCTCGCTATCGCATGTTGGCTTTCGTCATCACGGGCGCCACGGCTGCCGTGGCTGGCCTGGCGCTTGCTGGGGGCCGGTCTGGCTTCGCCTCGACCCTGGCGGCCAATCAGGGCTCGTTCCTGCTCCAAGCGTATACAGCCTGTTTCCTCGGGGCCGTAACCCTCCGCGAAGGAGAATTCCATATCGTTGGTACAGGTGTAGGTGCCCTGCTGATGACGACGACGACGTCGGGGCTCATCATCATCGGTGTTCCCGGCTACGGCCAGATCCTCGCTACCGGAGGCATCCTGATCGTTGCGCTCGCGGTCTCCGGCGTGGCGCGTCGTCACCAGACGCTCTGATCGCTGGCAAGGACTCGATGCGCCCGTCGGTCGGTCGTTGCGAGATCAGACCAGACGGCAAGGAGTATCAAGTCACGGCGGGCGATCTGTCGCTTGCGCACACACTGGCCGAGTTGCTGCATGACCAGGTCGGCAAGGCGGGACGCCGGGCGTGTGGAGAGGGCGGGTGCGGGGCGTGCGCCGTGATCGTCACTCGTCCGCGCGCCAGTCGGTTGGGGTCATCCCTGTTGCGTCTCGGAACGTTCGGCTGAAGTGGGCGGTGTCGGCGAACCCGGTGGCGTACCCGATGTCTCCGACCGTCATCGACGTGGTGCGGACAAGGTGTCGAGCCTCGTCGATACGGAGGCCTGTGTGGAGTCGTGAGAAGGACGTCGCTTCGTCGCGGAGCTTGCGTGTGCGGACAGATGGAGTGCCGCGGCGAGGTCGTTGACTCTCCAGGATCTGCTGAGGTCGGCGCCACCGAAGTGGTCTTTGCCGATTACGACGTCTCGGTCCCCGAAGTCCCCATCGTGTTGTCAGCCGAAGACCACGGCACCGTCGAACTCCAACTGTTCTTCACTCGGAGCCCCTGAGGGCTGGGAGGCCGCCTATCTCATAGTGATCCGGGAACTTGGCGCGATAGGGTGCCCTCTGCGCCGGAATGCGGCGCCCACGTCGGAGTGGCGGAATTGGCAGACGCGCTAGCTTGAGGGGCTAGTGCCCAATACGGGCGTGGGGGTTCAAGTCCCCCCTCCGACACCACCGCTGACCTTCGATGCGACCAGGAGTTGCGCTCGGGGGCTCTCAGGGTCGCGGAGGATCTCGAGATCGACAGCTTTGCAGACGCGTTGCCAATCCTCCGGTGAGGCGGCGGCGTCCGGGCCTTCCCTGTCGTCAGGCCGTCGCTTCCCCCGGCAAGCCCAACACCTCCGGACCTCGGCCCAAGCGAAGCACTATGTTCGGGGCCGGCGAGGAGGCGACATGGACAGCGAGTTGGCACAGCGCATTAGGGCTTTGGAGGTCCGCGACGAGATTGCGCGGTTGGTGGCCCGCTATGGACCGGCCGTGGACGATCACGATTACGAGGCGCTTGCAGACCTGTACACGTCGGACGCGGTGTTCGACACTGTCGGCGGGCGAATCGTGGGGCGCGACGGGGTCATCGACTACTACCGCTTCCGCGCCGCCGAGTTCGGCGCCACTTATCACTTTCCACACAGCATCGAGCTCTACCTCGACGGACCCACCGATGCCCACGGCGTGGTCTGCGCGCATGCGGAGCTGTCGATCGACGGCGAGACCCACGTCGTCGCGCTGCGCTACGAGGACACTTACCGGCACGAGGACGGCGCGTGGAGGTTCCACGTCCGTCATGTGAAGCTGCTGTACGTGCTCTCTGTCGATGATCTCGGGGCCGGGCTCGCTCAACGCGATCGGGTCCGGTGGCCGGGCAGGCCTCGGGCGGATGCGTCGCTCGGGTCTGACCTCGGCTGAATCCCGCGCCGTGACCAGCGGAGCGGCAGCGCAGTACCACAACGTGATGATCCTCGGTTCGGACCTGCCCTAATGGCTCGCGCATTGGTGGGCGAACAGCCTGATGCGAAGGTGGTTCGAGCCGGTGCTGCAGCTACCGCACTGGGCTTCTGGTTCGTGTCGTTGGCGCCGGTCATCGTGGCCAGCGCGGAGCTGCACGGGGTCGTCATCGCATTCTGGAGATCGTGGATCGGTTTCTTGATGTTCGGTGCTGTGGTCGTTGCTCGGCGGCAGTTGAGCTGGTCGGTGGTCTGGCGTTGCGCTCCGGCCGGCATCTGTTTCGGCGCGAGCGTCGGGCTGTTCTTCTGGGCGTCCCAGCTGACGAGCATTGCGAACGCGAGCCTGCTCACGACGCTGCAACCCGTCGTGCTACTGATCGCCGGCGTGATCATCTTCGCCGAACGGGTCAACGGGACGGACCTCTTCTGGGCCGGTCTCGCAATCGCCGGCGCCATCGTGTTGGTCCTGGCCGGCGGCTCCGAGGGTACGGGTGACCTCAAAGGCGATGTGCTCGCGACGGCGTCGGTCATCATCGGTGCCGGTTACTTCATCTTCGGCAAACGGGTGCTCGTAACGGTCGGAATCACTTCGTTCATGGCCGGCATGTTCATATGGGCGGGGGTGCTGCTCGGCTTCGCGGTGTTGATCTCGGGCGAGTCGATCGTGGCGTCGACGCAGGGCGACTGGGTCCGAGTTCTTGCCGTCGCCTTCGGCTCAGGCTTCGGGCATTACCTGCTCAACTATGCGCAGAACAAGGCGTCGCTGAACCTGATGGGCGTGATCCAGCTCCTGGTTCCTGTCAACGCGACCCTTATGGCGTTCTTGTTCCTCGACCAATCTGTCAGAGCGTTCCAGGTGATCGGTATGGCCTTGGTCATCAGCGCGCTGGGCATCCAGACGGTGCGGAGGTCCAGATGAGTGAGAGAGTCCCAACCGCCAATCGAGGAGCAAACGTGGAGAAATACGATGTCGTCGACGCCCCGCCTCGGCAGCACAAGCTGGGTCAGTGGACCACGGGGCACTCGTTGGCGATGTCGAGGACTGATGAAACCCGGCCGACGCCCATTGAGAACGCAACGATGCCAGCGAGCTCGACGATCTCGGCGTCTTTGAACTCGCTCCTCATCCGGTCGAACAGCCCCGCGTCCATCTCGCGGTGCTCGAGCGCGAATCGCTCGGCGAACTCGATGGCCAGCTTCTCCCGGGCCGAGAACTCGTCGCACTCGTCGTATCGGTCGACGTGCGCGTATTCGTCCTCAGTGAGCCCTCGCTGCGTTCCCGACGCAGCCCGAGTATCGAGTCAAATGTCGCACTCGTTGATCTGAGCCACCCGCATCCGCGCTGCCTCGACCTCACGAATGGTCAGAGTGCGGTGGGTATACATGGCTTCGCGAAAGGCGCCTATGGCCTCATTCATCGGGGGCACCATCTGCCACATCCGAATTCGTTCGGGCTCATCGCCCGGTGGTATGTCGATGTGAGCCATACGTACACCCCGTGTCAGATCTCGGGCTCCACGGTACCCGAGTCCTGCTCGCGCGAGTCGAGCCACCTTCCGAGAGCTCCGAAGGGTCCGGCGACCGAGACCACGTGGACATGAGTAGCCTTTGGGCACCATGAGTCGTTCCATTCTGGTCACGGGGGGAGCCCGAGGCATCGGTCGGGCAATCGTCGAGCGGGCGGCCCGCGACGGGTTCCGGGTCGGTGTGCTCGACATCGCCGTCGATGGCGGCATCATCCGGACCGCGATCTCAAATCTTCCGCGCAGCTAGCCGACCCAGTCACGGCCAACGATCAAAGGAGTCTGCATGACGCTGTACTACGACGAGTACCGACCCACGTTCGCTGACCGCAACGAGTGGAGCTCGCCAGCAGTTCTCCGCGCTCGAGCCGCCCTGCACCCCGAAAAGGTCTATCTGGAGGTTCCCTGGGCCGACGAGGCGTACACGTACGCAGAGACCCTGGCGATTGCCGAGCGCGTGGGGTCGGGGATGCTCGGGGCCGGCGCCGAGCCCGGCGACCGCGTGTTGATCATGATCCCGAACTGCTCCGCATACATCTTCGGTTGGCTCGGTTCCTCCATGGCCGGTCTCGTCGAGGTGCCCATCAATACCGCATACCGGGGCACGTTCCTGGCCCACCAGGTGGCCACGACGGAGCCCACCTTGGCCGTCATCGATCCCGGCTACGTCGAACGGATCCTCGACGTACCCGACGCCATCGGGTCGATACGGCATTTCTTCGTCGTTGGCAACACCGACGCGGTCGCCGACGCCTTGGCCACTCTCCGCGACGCCGGGCATGCGGCCTCTTCCTGGGTGGATCTGCTCGGCTCGGCGCCGGCGCCCCTGCCGACGGTCGCTGCGCGAGACCTCGGCTCGATCTTCTTCACATCGGGAACCACCGGCCTGTCGAAGGGCGTCATGATGCCGCACGCGCACATGTACTTGTTCGCGGACGAGTGCGTATCGCTGACCCGGCTGACCGGCGAGGACACGTACATGTCCGTCGGCCCGCTCTTCCACGGCAACTCGCAGTTCCTGGCCGCCTACCCGGCGCTCATTGCCGGCAGTCGATATGTGCTCCACGAGCGGTTCAGCGCGTCGGAGTGGATCGACCAGATCCGGGCTGCCCGCGCCACGGTCACGAACTTCGTCGGCGTCATGATGGACTTCGTCTGGCAGCAGGACGTGCGCCCCGACGATGCCGACAACCAGCTGCGCTGCGTCTTCGCCGCTCCCACCGCCAGCTCGATCCTCGACGGCTTCAAAGAGCGATTCGGCGTCGACGCGTTCGTCGAGGTGTTCGGCCTCACCGAGACGTGCATGCCCATCCTCACGCCCTATGGCGTAGCGCGGCCGCCGGGTGCAGCCGGCCTCTTGAACCGCGACTGGTTCGACATCCGGCTTGTGGACTCCGAAACCGACGAGGAGGTACCCGTCGGCGAGGTAGGGGAACTCGTCGTTCGCGCCCGCTATCCATGGACTACTTGCCAGGGGTACTTCGCAATGCCGGACAAGACGGCTGAGGCGTTTCGGAACCTGTGGTTCCACACGGGCGATGGACTCCGTCGCGATGAGGACGGCTGGTATTACTTCGTCGATCGGCTCAAGGACGCCATACGACGGCGCGGCGAGAACATCTCGTCCTACGAGGTCGAGCAGGGACTGGTGTCGCACGTCGAGGTTGCCGAGGTTGCCGCCATCGGCGTGCCTGCCGACCAGGAAGCCGGAGAGGACGAGGTGATGGTCTTCGTCGTACCCGAGCCTGGTCACAGCGTGTCGGCCGAGCAGCTGTGGGCGTACGCGGACAGGCAGCTGCCGGCCTTCGCAGTTCCGCGCTATGTGCGCATCATCGACGAGCTGCCGAAGACCCCGTCGGAGAAAGTGCGAAAGATCGAGCTCCGCGAGCACGGCTTCGATGCCGACACGGCCGACCGCGGCCCGCAGCCCCGCCGGAGGAAGCGGTGACCGCACGACCACACGGGGGGCGCTGGGCGCTGGAGCCGGCATTCCAGGATGGTGGCGGCTTTGGGCGTTTCCTGCCTATTATCATTTGAGAACTCGCACAGAGGAGTTCCTGCATGGCCGTCACTGATCTTGCACCACCGAAGGCTGAGCTCGGGGAGATGACTCCAGCAGAGTTAGTCAACCTCATCCGAGCCGAGTGCTCCCGGCCCGGGATGGGCATGTATGACCACCCGATAGTGAACGAGATGGAAGCAGGGACCGTCACGATCCCCCAGCTCCATCTGTTCACGGAGCAGTTCTATCTCCACATCTCACGGATGCTGCCGTGGATCGGCGCCATCTACGTGCGCTGTCCTCACGAAGACGTCCGGACAACGCTCGTGAAGAACCTCGCCGAGGAATGCACCGGCAGCTACACCGACACCGATGCCCACCCCACCCTGTTGCTCGAGTTCGCAAAGGCGCTCGGCTCTGACACCGATCAGATCGTCCAGGCCGAGCAGCTTCCCGAAGGTCGGCGCGTCACCGACTACTTCGAGTTCATGGGTCTGTGCCGCGAATGGTTCGTGCCCCTCTCCGCAATCGGCATCGGTCTCGAGTCGTTCGTACCCGAGACGTTCACGAGGATCGTTGCCGCGATGCGCGAGAACTACGACATGACCGACGAACAGCTGATCTTCTGGACGATGCACATCATCGCCGACGAGGAGCACGGCGATGAGGGCATCGAGATGGTCAGCGAATACGCATTGACACCCGACGCTCGCAAGCAGGTTTTCGACTGCACGGTCGAGACCAGCCGCCTGTTCCACGACCTGTGGAACATCTATAAAGCTGCTTAGACAAACGGCCGGACAGGCAGCCGCGAGTTCTTACTAGGCGTCAAAGGTTGGTCAACAACACGGGGAAGCGGCCATAGGCGTCTTGCGGCGGATGTTCAGCTGAGCATTCCGGCGCCGAGGGTCACGTTCGGAATTGACGGAAAAACTCGCGAACCTCGCTCGCGACGAGCCCCGGCTCCTCCGCGGCGGCGAAGTGACCGCCAGCCGGTTGCAACGTCCAACGGGCGATGTTGGCTACTCGTTCGCACGTTCGCCTTGGAGTGAAAATCAGATCGCCTGGAAAGACGGCCAGCGCCGTCGGCGCCTCGACGATCGGTGAGCGACGGTGGGCCGGCTGCCACGGCACCGAAAAACGGCCGTAGTAGATGCGCAGGCAGCTCCAGAAGCTGTCGGTGTGCCAATACAGCGAGGTCAGAGTCAGCAATTCGTCCTTGCTGAACCGTCGCTCGACATCGCGGTTGCCCTCGGCGTCTTCGCAATCGCTCCAGTTCCGCCTCCGCTCGACCAGCCATGCCAGCAATCCTGAAGGGGAGTCGTGCATCGCGTATGCCAGTGATTGCGGATCGGTGCCTTGCACCGCGGAGTGGGCCTTGGCATGCGCCAGCCGAGCTCGAGTCCGGGCCTCGTAATCCTCTTCGCCGGGTCCGCAATCGGCAGGATCGATGTTCTCGCGGTCGATGCCGTTGAACGCTGGCATGGTGACCTGGATGCCATGGATGCGATCGGCGAACGCGTGGGCGAGCTCGGTACAGACGTGTGCACCCCAGTCGCCACCTTGGGCACAGAACGTGCCGTAGCCGAGGACGTCCTGCATCAGCTTGACCCACAGGCCGGCGACGTCACGGGTGCTGAAGTGTCCGACCGGCAAAGGGGTCGAGAATGTGAAGCCGGGGAGCGACGGAATCACCACGTCGAAGGAATCGGTGCTGTCGAATCCATGGGCTACTGGATCGGTCAGCGGTCCGATGAGGCCGCGGAGATCCCAGAAGCTCCATGGCCATCCGTGAGTGCACACGATGGGCAAGGGGTTGGGCCCCTTGCCCCGTACGTGAATGAAATGGATGGGAAAGCCGTCGATCTCGGTCCGGAAGTGCGGCAACTCGTTCATCGCCGCTTCGTGGGATCGCCAGTCGTACTGGTGACGCCAGTGGTCGACGAGCTCTTCGAGATAGGCCCGGGGCGTGCCGTAGCGCCAGGCGTCGTTGTCCACGTCCCCCGGCCATCGAATCGATGCCAACCGTCGATCGAGATCGTCGAGAGAGGCCTGGGGAACTTCGACCCGAAACGATTCGACTGTCCTTGCTTCCATCTGACTCACTTCCGCCCCTGCACCTCGAACGGCAACTGTCGGCCAACCCGCCAACCGGGCTCCCCGAGTTGCTCAGTCTTGCACGCTCACCGCGATACGCGGGCCGGGGAGCAGGCGGCACGCTCGCTCCTCCCACCGCGCTCATTAGGGCCAGTCGATGGTGGCCAGCCGACGCTTCGCGGATCCCCGCGAGGTGGCGGCCGCTGTGGCCTGGCTTCCGAGCGACGCGTCGAGCTACGTCAACGGCCAGAACCTCGAAGTGGGCGGCAGGATGATGCAAGTTCTGCTGGGGAGGCTTCCCCGCCCCGGAACCCCGCCTCTGCGATAACGGGGCTGCATTGGCATCGGGAATGGGAACCATTACCATTCCGTTATGGTTGATGAGCGAGTTCCTGTAACGGTGCTGACGGGGTTTTTGGGTGCGGGTAAGACCACGTTGTTGAACCACATTCTCACCGAGCAGCACGGGAAGCGGATTGCGGTAATCGAGAACGAGTTCGGCGAGGTCGGCATCGACGATGCGATCGTGCTCGATGCCGAGGAAGAAATCTTCGAGATGAACAACGGCTGCATCTGCTGCACCGTGCGAGGCGATCTAATCCGCATCCTCGGCAATCTGATGCGACGCAAAGACCGGTTCGACCAGATCCTCATTGAGACGACCGGGCTCGCTGACCCTGCGCCGGTGGCCCAGACGTTCTTCGTTGACGACGAGATGGCTGACCAGTTGCGGCTCGACGCCATCGTCACCGTGGTTGACGCCAAGCACCTGCTTCCCCATCTGGACGAAGAGAAGCCCGAAGGCGTGGAGAACGAAGCTGTCGAGCAACTGGCCTTTGCCGATCGGATTGTGCTCAACAAGATTGACCTCGCCGACGATAGCGAGCTTGACGAGGTCGAGTCCCGGATCCGTGAGGTCAATGCGCTTGCTCCGATCATCCGAACCCAGCACGGAAAGGTGGACCTGGATGCGATCCTCGAGGTCGGCGCCTTTTCGCTCGACCGAGTGTTGGCAGAAGATCCGGAGTTCCTGGATCCCGATGCCGAGCACCAGCACGACCTGACGGTCACATCGGTTGGCATCGAGGTGGATGGCGACCTCGACATCGACCGGCTCAACGAATGGCTGGGCGAACTCCTGCAAACGAAGGGCACTGACATATTCCGCTCGAAGGGCATCTTGTCCATCGCCGGGTGGGAGGAGAGGTATGTGTTCCAGGGCGTGCACATGCTCCTCGATGGCCAGCCATACGGGACATGGGGTGGCGAAGAGCGGCGCAATCGCCTCGTGTTCATCGGGCGCAACCTCGACCGGGCGTCGCTTGAGGCAAGCTTCCGGTCCTGCCTCGTATGACCGACACGTCGCCCGCCGCGCAATGGCAGGTGGACCTCGAAGACTATTTGAGCGTGCTCGAAGTCTCGCCGTCCCGCTGCCAGGCTGTAGCTGGATCCTTGGGCGGCGATGTGGTCCTTATCGACACAGCTGACGGCTCGGCCGCGGCGTTGGGACGCCATGAAATGGGTGCTCTGAGCGCGGCGTGGTCTTCTAATGGGGACCGCTTCGCGGTCGGAGGCCAGGACGGACATGTCCGCATCTACGACCACGCAGGGGCCCCATCGGGGGTCGTCGCTGGGTCTGAGTGGGCGACGGCGCTGGCCTGGTCGCCAGATGCCCCTCT
>JAPPAP010000034.1 GCA_026705465.1 bacterium
GCGGGGCTGTAGCTCAGTTGGCTAGAGCGCTTGCATGGCATGCAAGAGGTCGTGGGTTCGAGTCCCATCAGCTCCACCACCTGCTGTCGCCCCTTCGTTGAGATCTATCTACAGGTGGACCTCGGCGGCGTGGACGAGATCGGCGCTGGAGCGGGCGGTCCAGATGGTGTAGGTGCCGGAATCGACGTACCAGCCGGGCTCGGTACGCTTGTGGGACTCCCCGGCGGGAACCGGGCTGCCGATGGCAAGTCCCTGCGGGGACTGGTCGCCGGGGTCGTAGTAGGCGAAGGCTCGGCGGTTGAGCACGATGCGGGCGGTGGTGCGCTCACCGGGGGCCAGGTGGACCTTGGAAAACCCCTTCAACTCCCGCAAAGGGCGATGCAGCAACGACTCAGGCGGCTCTACGTACACCTGCACCACGTCACTGCCCCGCCGGGCGCTGGTGTTGACCACGTCCACTTCCACGATCACCGGGTCGGCCACCTCTATGCCGCCCCCTCCAGACACCCGAGGCTCGGACCATTCGAAAGAGGCATACGACAGACCGTGGCCCAAGGGCACGGCTGGCTCGATGGCCCGGGCATCGAACCAGCGATGGCCGATGTAGAGGCCCTCCCCATAGCGGACGACACCGTTTTCGCCGGGATAGTTCAGATACGCGGGGCTGTGCTCGTAGCGGGCCGGAACGGTCATAGCCATCCGCCCGCCGGGGTCGGACTGGCCGAACAGCACGTCGGCCACCGCGTAGCCCATCTCCTGGCCGCCGAAGCCAGCCACCAGCACCCCGGCGGCCTCATCGGCCCAATCTAGGTTGCACGCTCCCCCGGTGTTCACCACCACCACGGTGTTGGGGTTGGCCGCCGCCACCCGCCGGATCAACTCGGGCTGGTCGCCGGGCAGATCGAAGGAGTCCCGGTCGCGCCCCTCGGTCTCCCAGTCGGCATTGGTCCCCACCACCACTATGGCCACATCGGCGGCGGCAGCCGCCTCCACGGCCTCGGCGATGAGATCCCGGTCAACCTGCGATTTCAGGCCTACCCGGGATCCACACAGCATGAAGCTGTCCCGGCTTGTGTACTCGATGTCGATAGCCACTTCCTGGCCTGCGGTGAGCTGCACCGAAGCGGAGATCACCTCTGAGCCCATCCCGAAAAAGTCGTCGCCCCGCTCGTAGTCGCCCTCGGTGGCGTCCACTACCACTTGGCCGTCGAGCAGAACCCGACAGCGTCCGAGCTGCACCAGTCCCAGGGTGTACTCCCCGGTGTACTCGGCCACTAGCACGCCCGAAGCCCGAACCGAGAACGCCTCGGGGTTCACCCCCGGTCCCGGCTCGCCGAAGAACACCAGCTCCGCCGAAGCCGACTCTCTGGTGTGCACCACTGGGCCCGACCAGTCGTGGCCATTGAAGTACTCCAGCTGGAGCCTGCCCTTCAATATCGGCGCCGACAGCGGTACCAGTGAGCGCTCGATGTCGCAGCCTTGGGCATAGCGGATTTCGAGATGGCCGTACTCGTCGCCCAATGCATCCATCAGGCTCACATTTCGGTACGCCTGCACGGTGGCCGATCCCCCGCCCATGATCTGGGCCTTGCGGGCATTGGGGCCGATCACCGCCACCGACTCCGCCATGGCCGAATCCAGCGGCAGCACCCCGTTGTTGGCCACCAGCACCATCCCAGCCGCCGCTGCTCGCCGCACCAGTGCTCGATCCTCAGGACGATCCAGCTCGTGCTCTTGCCCGGGCTCGCAGCCGTCAGGCCCGTCGAAGGCCCCGGTGCGCTCCAAGAGGCGCAGCACATCGCTAGCGATTCGGTCGAGATGACCCTCGTCCATCTCCCCCGCTTCGAGAGCCTCGCCAATCGGGCCGCGGTTGTACCACTGGCCCGGGCCCGGCATCTCCAAGCTCAATCCAGCCCGAGCCGATGCCGCGGTGGACCGGGCCGCGAACCAGTCGGAGACCACAAAACCGTCGAAGCCCCACTCCTGGCGCAGCACCTGACTGAGCAGCCATTCGTTCTCGGAGCAAAAGGTCCCATTAAGGCGGTTGTAGGCGCTCATGATCCCCCAGGTCCCGCCTTCGAGCACCGCGTATTCGAACGGCACCAGGTACAACTCCCGCAGGGTTCGCTCGTCCACCTGTGAGTCGATGGTGTTGCGCTCAAACTCCGAGTCGTTGGCCGCGAAGTGCTTTGGCGTGGTAGCCACATCTCGCGACTGCACTCCCCTGATGAAGGCGGCCGCAATCAGCCCCGACAGAATCGGGTCCTCGCTGTAGCACTCGAAGTTGCGCCCGCCCAGAGGGTTGCGGTGCAGGTTGATGGTGGGGGCCAGCAGCACCCGACACCCCTTGGCCCGAGCCTCGTCGCCCAGCAGCCCGCCCAGCTTCTCCACCAACTCGGGATCCCATGTAGCCCCTAGAGCTGCCCCAGCCGGTATACACGCCGTGGCCGTTCCGGTGCCCAGCAGCCCGCCGCCTCGGGATCCATTGGGGCCGTCGGTAACGCCGATGGCGGGAACGCCCGCGGCCGGGAAGCTCTTGGTGGTCCAGATGCCGTCGCCGGCCACAAGGTCGGCCTTCTCCTCGGTGCTCAGCGCAGCCAACCGTGTCTCAATTGAGTCGGGCATGTCCCTAGAGTTCCACACCCAATCGACTGATAGTCAGTCCAAGTCCCCTACCGGGCTCGGCGGCTGGCTGCTCCCGAGGGAAAGGCAACCATGATCATCGCCGCTGAGGCTCCGAATGTGACGGTGACCCAGATCCAGGCTCGCTGAAATCCCCCCAGCGGGTCACCGCTGGGCGCGGAGTTGTACAGCGCGACGATTACCGCTATGCCCAAGGCGAAGCACACCTGCTGAACGGTGCGGGTGGTGGCGTTGGCGATGGCGAAGCGAGACGGAGGGACATCGCTCATGGCCGCGCTGACAAAAGTGGCGATGGACAGTCCCACGCCGATCCCCAAGACCACGTTGGCTGGCAAGAACACCGCAAAATATGCCGACGTCTCATCGGCCAGCACCAGCAGCCACAGATACGACAGCCCGCACAGCGCTACTCCAGACGTCAGCAGCCAGCGATGGCCCCAGCGGTCGGCCATCCGCCCAATGGGAACAGACAGCGCCGATGCCATGATCGGCCCCGGCGTGAGCCCGAGCCCGGCTTCCAGCACAGTGAGCCCCCACAGATCTTGCAGCAACAGCGAGCTCATCAAGAACCCGGGGACGAACCCCAGTGCGTACAAGCCGAAGGAGGCCGTTGCCGCCGAGAACGACCGGTAGCTGAACAGATTCAGATCGAGCAGCGGGTTGGGGTGTGACCGCGACCGCCAGACCACAAAGGGCAACAGCACCACCCCCACCACAATGAAGACGATTATGCGGTAATCGCCGTAGCCCCACCCCTCGCCCTGAACAATGGCCACCATGATCAGCGCGAGAGCCACCGTGCCCATGGGCACCCCCACCACGTCGAGACGGCCCTCGGTGTCTTCGTCGCGCGACTCCCTCACTAAGCGCTGGGAGGCGATGAACACCAGCGCCGCGATGGGCAGGTTGACGTAGAAGATCCACCGCCAGCCCAGGCCGTTGATCAACAGCGCGCCGATCGAGGGGCCGAACGCAGCCCCCAGCGCCCCCATCGCTCCCCACATGCCAATTGCCGCCGACCGGCGAGAAACCGGGAACTCTGGCAGCACCATGGCCAACGACGACGGCATAATCAGCGAGCCGCCTATCGCCTGTACCACCCGGGCTGCGATAAGCACGTCCACCTCTGGGGCCACCCCGCTGAACAGCGACCCGACAGCGAAGATCACCAACCCGAGATTGAACATCCGCCGTCGGCCATGGCGGTCGGCCAGGCGCCCTGAGAGCAGTAGAAACGACCCCACCGTGATGGAGTAGCCGCTCACAATCCACGACAGCGCGGCGTTCGATGCATCCAGGGACCGCTGGATCGACGGGAAGGCCACGTTGACGATGGAGACGTCCACCACCACCATGAACGCCGCGGCCGTGGCGGCCCCTAGGGCCAGCCAGGAGCGGCGCTCGACCGGCTCAACCATTGGCGACCTCCATCGCAGCCACACTAGAGCGGCCTGCCTCCTCCAACGGTCTTAGGGCCGGCACCGGATGAAGTCGGCTTATCCCGCTTCGGTATGCTGAGGACTACCGCACACCAAGGGGGCGAGATGGCGACGTACGACACGATCATTGCCGGCGGCATGGTGATTGACGGCACCCGGGCTCAGCGGCTCCGGGCCGATGTTGGGATCAAAGACGGGAAGATCGCCAAGATCGGTCGGCTGCGCGCTGCTGATGCCGACGAGGTGCTGGACGCCGACGGGATGATTGTCGCCCCCGGCCATATCGACCTCCACACCCACTACGACGCCCAACTGTTCTGGGACCCGTACTGCACGCTGTCGGGATGGCATGGGGTGACCTCGATTGTCATCGGCAACTGCGGCTTCGGATTCGCCCCCGTTGCCCCCGAGGACCGGGAGCGGGCCATGTTGACCATGACTCGCACCGAGGCCATCCCGTTCGACGCCATGGCTGCGGGAATGCCCTGGGACTGGGTGACCTATCCGGAGTTCTTGGATGCGGTGGACCGTACGCCCAAGGCGGTCAACATGCGGTCGTTCTTCCCGCTGAATCCGGCGCTCAACTGGGTGTTGGGCTACGAGCGGGCCAAGGCCGGCGAGATGCCCACCGACGAGGAGCACGCCCAGCTCCGGTCGCTGCTGCACGAGGCCATGGATGTCGGCGCGGGCGGCTGGTCGGTGCAGCGGCTGCGGGACTCCAACGTGCAGCGCGACCACGACGGCAACCCCATGAACACCGACGTGATGCCCAACGAGACGCTATTCCAGTTGGCCGAGGTATTAGCCGAGCGCAACCAGGGGTTCATTCAGGCGACCTTCGCCCCCGACCCGGCCGACGAGACCCGGACCGAGCATCGCCGCACCTACGAGCGTTTGGCTGACATCAGCGGCCGACCGGTGCTGTTCAACGTGATCACCCCCAACGCCCAGCGGCCCGAGCAGCACCTCAAGCAGATCGACTGGGTGGAGAGCTGCCGGCTGCGGGGCCTGCCGATCTACGGCCAAGCGGTGACCACCGACGTCGGTCTGGCCTTCACTTTCGAAGAGTGGAACCTCTGGGACGATATGGAGGCCTGGCGGGAGGCCACGCTGGGCACCGTTGAGGAGCGTCTGGCCAAGCTGGCCGACCCCGCCCGCCGTCCCGCCCTGCGGGATTCGGAGTCGATCGCGGTCACCTGCCCCATCGCCGACATCGTGTTATTAGAGACCGCCAGCCCGCAGTACCAGCGCTACGCCGAGACCCGGGTGGGCGACATCGCCGCCGACCTGGGAGTCCACCCGGTGGACGCCATGCTGGACATCGCGGTAGCCGACAACCTGGCCGCCACCTTCTACGCCAGCGGCTCCTTCAACAACCCGGACCATCTGGTGGACCTGTTGAATTACCAGTGGGCGCTGCCCGGTGTGTCAGACGGCGGGGCCCACACTCGCTTCTTGACCGCGGGACGGTGGCCCACCGAGTTGCTCATCAACGGGGTGCGCGACCGCGACATCATCACCCTGGAGGACGCCCACTGGCGGATGGCCGGGCTTCCCGCCCAGTGCGCTGGGTTCACCGACCGGGGAACTCTGACACCGGGCCAGGCCGCCGACGTGATCGTCTACGACCTCGACAGCCTGGCCATCGGGCCGAGCGAGAAGGTCCACGACATGCCTGCCGGCGAGTGGCGCCGAGTGCAGCGGGCCTCGGGCTACCACTACGTGCTGGTCAACGGCGAGGTCACCATCCAAGAGGACAAGGAAACCGGCACCTCCCCCGGCCGACTATTACGCGAACAGTAGTTGACTGAAACTTACTGACAATATTTGAAACGTCAGTTTTCCCAGTAGAGTTCAGACGCGCTGCGGGTCCCCACCCGGTGTCGTACGGGACCAATGCTCTGACCAGAAACCGGGCTGGGGACCCGTGGCCACTGTATCAACGCGACTCTACGACGGCAACGGGTTTGCGGCCAGAGTCGGGCAGTCTTTCCAGAGGAGGTCGAGGGCGTAGTAGTCCCGGGCTGATGCGGTGAATATGTGGACCACGAAGTCGCCGTAGTCCATCAGCACCCACTCGTAGTCGGAAAGACCCTCGATGCAGATGGGCTTGGGGCCGCCGCAGAGGTCCACTGCTTCTTCAATTCGCTCGGCCAGTGCCCGTACCGCCCGGGTGTTGGCACCGCTGGTAATCACAAATTGATCGGTAATAACCAGCACGTCGCCCACATCGATGATGACGGTGTCAGCGCCGGGACCCTCTTCAGCCGCGGCCGCTGCGGCTCTTACCCAATCCCACACGACCGTTTCGTCAGCGGTGCTGACGCTCATGTGAGGATCACGTCGTCGTCCGCAACTGTCGTGGGTCGGGTATTTCGCTCATGCAGCCATCACGTCCTCACTCTATCCACCCCTCGCCATCAGATGGGAGAAATCTGCTCTACCCACCTCCCGCCATCAGTTGGGAGAAATCTGCGCCGAAGGTCACCGTGATGTCGATGGAGGCATTGGGCTGTTCTTCGGCGATCACCGAGCCGGTGCCCAGGGCGTCTCTATAGGTCTCGGCATGGGGAGCGAAACCGGTGTCGTGGTATGCGACCTTGGTGGTCTCCCAACCGAATTCATCGGCATTCCCGACAACGGTGATTTGGGCTCCGGCCCGGCTAAGCACCCGAGCTGCGATTTGAGTGAGATCAAAGTCGCCGCTGCCGTTCAACAGCCGGATCCTGGGCAAGTTCTCGCCCGTGGCAGAAATAGGAAACGGGATAATCTCGTTCACCAGTTTGGCCGTCTGAGCCGAATTCAAGACCACCGCTCCGTTGTCGTCCACCTGCCCGACGATTGTGCTCATGAACACTTGTCCCGCGGCCAGCTCCCGCCCGAATCGGCCCATCCCCCGGTCGACCTCCCCAGGGATTACGTCGGGGGCGGTTGATTCAGCCACCTGCGCCAGCCAAGCGTCCCAGAACAGCAACTGGCGAGACATGGCTGTCAACGGCGACTCGCCCGGATTGCGCCACCCCAAATAGGGCCCGACATCAACAGCGGCCAGGCTGAGCATCCCGGAATCGAACCCGATCTCGCCGGGGATGGTCACCAGCACATCAGGGTTGTCAACGATCACCGGGGCTGTTGCTGCCACCATCGCGGCCCAGCCATCATCAGCCACTGCTTGTGTCTCGTTGGTTCGCACGCCCAACAACTCGGCAATCGAATCGGCTATACCGGCACTGCCCGACTCAACCCATCGTTCGCTGAGCAGGCCATCGGAGGCCATCATCTCAGGGGGAATGAACAGCACCCCCCCTTCCACTCCAGGATCGGTTAGCGCCAAGAGGGTGACTCCGAAAAGATGATCGCCTTCGGCATGGATCAGCAACAGCGTTGGCGTCGGTTCTACAAACGCCCGGTATCCCGGCACTGAAGGGTCGACCGGAGCACCCACTTCAGTGCCGTCGCTGCTGCTGGAGATGGCCGACCACCCCAACCACACCAGCAGCGGTATCGCGGCGGCCAGACCCAGCAGAAGCAGCGGCCAACCCCATCGCCACCACCGAGGCGATTTCTTCCTCGGGGCGTTACCCCCAACATCTGGCGCGGAATCACCCATACAAGCCCTTTTGGCGGCAGTAGGCCAGCGCGGCCGGAGGAATCAGGCCGTCGAGCGGCTGGCCGGTATCAGCCCACTCCCGCACCTGGGTGCTGGACAGATCAAGCAGCGGACAGTCCACCACCTGGTGTGCTACCGGCGGGCGTTGCCCTACGGCGCCAGGCCGGTCAACCACTACGACCTCCGCCATCTTGGCGATCTCCTCATAGCGGTGCCAGGTGTCGAGGCCGCCGGCGGCATCGCTGCCCAGAATCAGGAACAGCGAGCCATCGGGGTCATCACTTCGGTACGCCTCTAGGGTGTCCACCGTATAGGTGAGGCCGCCCCGGTCGATCTCCATCGATGAGGCCACTACCCCATCGATGCCTTCTACGGCGGCCTCCGCCATGGCCAGTCGATCCTGAGCGGGGCTGAGCTGGGGTCGGTCCAGCTTCTGCCAGGGTTCGTTGGCCACCACCAGCTCAACTCGATCCAGCTCCAGCGCCGCCCGCACCCGAACGGCAACCGCGATGTGGCCGACATGCACTGGATCGAACGTGCCCCCGAAGATCCCGATACGGCTCACGGTTTGCAGTGTACGAAATGAAACCTCCGATTCTACGCCACCCCGCAACGGCCGTTGAAGGTAACCAGATATGACGCACGAAACAGCGGGACTGCATCCTTCCCACCCGTCAAGCCAAATAATTCGTGCCGGATTCGACGCAACCCAACGGTAATTTCGCGAGTCAATAGTGAAAGCAACCGGGAACAAATCAGGGGGCGGATCGGTTGCAATTCACGAAGACAACAAGACAGGTATAAATGGACGATTCAACAGGCCAGTATCTCAACGCAATCGGCTTAGTGCCGCTCCTCACCAAAGAAGACGAAGTACAACTTGCCCAGACGATCGAGCGGGGCCGCGAGGCCCAGGCCCGATTGGACGCCGGAGAGAGCAATCCGCGGCTGCACACCCAAGTACGGGAAGCAGCCAAAGCCAAGGAGCGCTTCATTCGAGCCAACCTTCGCTTGGTGGTGAGCGTGGCCAAGAAATACCCCCTGCCCACCGGCATGGAGCTGCTGGACCTGGTCCAAGAGGGCAACCTGGGCTTGGATCGAGCGGTGGAAAAGTTTGACTGGCGCAAGGGATTCAAGTTCTCCACCTACGCCACCTTCTGGATCCGCCAGTCCATCGGTCGGGCGCTGGACCAGAAGGCCAACCTGATCCGACTGCCCGGAGAGCGGGCGGCCAGCCTGCGGGCTGCGGTACGCCAGGCCACCGGGGGTGGTGAAGAACTGGACTCCGAACACGCCCTACTCCATCGGCTCACCTCGCTGACCTCGTTGAACACAACGGTGGGCGATGACAACAACAGTGAGTTAGTGGATCTCCAGCCCGACGCCAGTCCCGGCCCTGAAGACCTGGTGCTGGCCGCCGACCAGATGGAAACCCTGGCTGAGCTGCTGGACACATTGGACAACCGATCTCGCTTCGCCCTGGAAATGCGCTATGGGCTCACCGACGGCCAACGGCACAGCTACCGGGAGATCGGCCAAGTCCTTGGTCTCACCTCTGAGGCAGTCCGCCGCATCATCGGCCGGTCGCTGGACTTGGTGCGGGCTCGAGCCGAGCTGTTGGATATCGACGCCGCGTAGTCGCCCTCAATAATCCATCTGCGTAATTGGTTTTGCCCCACACCCGGTGACAAGCGACGATTTTGCTATGAGTTCGGCCCCGGTCGAAGCGGCAAGCACACCTGGCACCGCCTGGCATCCCGCGTCTTGGCGCGATCGGCCCGCCGCCCAGCAGCCACAGTGGCCCGACCAAACCTCGCTGAATCAGGTGCGCAAGACCCTGGCCGGTCTGCCCCCGCTGGTTTTTGCCGGGGAGGCTCGCCAGCTCCAAGACCAACTCGGTGAGGCGTGCGCGGGCAGAGCATTTGTCCTCCAAGCCGGGGACTGCGCAGAGTCGTTCGACGACATGACCGCTGACAGCATCCGGGACAAGCTGAAGGTCATCTTGCAGATGGCGGTTGTTCTGGCCTTTTCAGCCGGCGTGCCCACCGTGAAGATCGGCCGGATCGCCGGGCAGTTCGCCAAGCCCCGGTCGTCGTCCACCGAAGTGGTGGACGACGTGGAGCTGCCCTCGTTCCGCGGCCACATGGTCAACGACTTCAGCTTCTCCGAAGACTCTCGTGCCGCCAATGCCGAGCGCCTGGTGCGGGCATACCACCAGTCGGCGTCCACACTCAACCTCCTGCGGGCCTTCACCAAGGGGGGCTACGCCGATCTCCGCCAGGTCCACGTGTGGAATCAGGAGTTCATCGCCGCCAGCCCCGAGGGGCGGCGCTATGAGCGGGTGGCCGACGGCATCGACGCCGCCTTGCGGTTCATGGCCGCTTGCGGAGTTTCCACCGATGCGCCGGAATTGCACCAGGTGGACTTCTACACCAGCCACGAGGCGCTGGTGCTGGACTACGAGGAGGCCCTAACCCGCCAGGACTCCATCACCGGCCAATGGTACGACTGTTCGGCCCACATGCTGTGGATCGGCGAGCGGACTCGCCAGCTCGACGGTGCCCATGTGGAGTTCATGCGGGGCATCAAGAATCCGCTGGGCTGCAAGCTCGGGCCCACCGCAACGCCGGCTGAGATTCTCGAACTGTGCGAGGTTCTCAACCCCGACCGCATACCTGGCCGGCTTACCCTCATCAGCCGCATGGGCGCCGACAAGGTGTCCGATGTCCTGCCGGCGCTGTTGAGTGCGGTGCGCGATGCCGGTCACCCGGTGCTGTGGGAATGCGATCCCATGCACGGCAACACCTACACCACCGCCGGTGGGCGCAAGACCCGTCACTTTGAGGATGTGATGGCTGAGATCGACCGCTACTTCACCGCCCACGCCGAGGCTGGCACCTGGCCGGGCGGTATCCATGTGGAGATCACCGGCGATGATGTGACCGAATGCGTAGGCGGGGCCGAAGCCATCAGCGACGATGACTTGGAGCTCCGCTACGAGACCATGTGCGATCCCCGCCTCAACGGCCCTCAGAGCCTGGAGTTGGCCTTCCGACTGGCCGAGCGCCTCAGCGACTGACGCTGGGACAATTCTCCTTTTCAGATAATTCGGACCAAAACACTCGGGATTTGATTTCAGGTCGCTATCCTGATAAACAACTAATCGGATCAAACTAGTCCGATTTAGCTGAACCCCACCCCGATCCCCAACACCCCAAAGCCATACCCCAGAAGAGAGTCCGATGGTCACGGTCCAAATCGACAACACCGCGGTGATCGACCCCGCACAGCAAGCCGACATCGACAAGTTCGAGCGGATGCTGGTCCGCTACAAGGCCGGGGAGATCCCTGAGGACGTGATGCGGGTGTTCCGCCTGAACAACGGCATCTACGGCCAGCGCCAGGGTGGCACCAACCAGATGGTGCGAGTCAAGATCCCCGCCGGCATCGCCCACCCCGAGCACTTCGAGGCCCTGGCCCACATCGCCCGCACCCACTCCCGGGGCTGGGGCCACATCACCACCCGCCAGAACATCCAATTCCACTATGTGCAGATCGATGATGTCCCCGATGTGATGCGCATCCTGGCCTCCGTGGGGCTTACCACCCGCGAGGCCTGCGGCGACACCGTCCGCAATGTGCAGGGCTGCCACCTGGCCGGTGCCTGCCCCCACGAGGTGCTCGATATCACCGCCTGGGCCCGAGCCACCGCGCTGCACTTCTTGCGCCACCCCTACGCCCAGCGCCTGCCCCGCAAGTTCAAGATCAACTTCTCGGGGTGCGCAACCGACTGCGGCCAGGCCATGTTCAACGACGTGGGCATCATCGCCGCCACTCGTGAGGTGGACGGCGGGGTCGAGGCCGGATTCCGAGTGTTCGTGGCTGGCGGCCTGGGGGCCAATCCCCACCCGGCGCTGGCCCTGGAGGACTTCACCTCCCGAGAGGACTTGCTGCCCACGATCGAGGCCTGCCTGCGGGTGTTCGACCACGACGGTTATCGGGACAACAAGCTCCGGGCCCGGATGAAGTGGCTGGTGGAGAAGCTGGGCTTCGAAGAGCTCCAGCGCCGCATTTTCCGAGAGCGCAAGTTCTTGCTGGCCTCCTCCAGCTGGCCCGGCGGCATCCCCGACCTGGTGAAAATCCACGGCGACGCCCCCGCCGGGCGCCATGCCGACGTCGAGGTCACGCCGGTGGGCCAAGGGGTGGCGGTGTCCATTGGCGGCCGGGCCCCCTACGAGCGGTGGGATCAGGCCAATGTGGTGCGGGGCGCGGCCAAGGGCACGGTGTCGGCCTACGCCTGGGCCCGACTAGGCGACATCACCGCCGATCAATTCGATTCCCTAGCCGACATCCAGCGGGAGCTGGGAGCGGAATGCCGGATCACCAATCGTCAGAACATCGTCTTCCGCGACCTGGACGAGCATCAGTTGCCCCGCCTGTTCGAGGCTCTGTCGGCCATCGGCATGGCCGAGCCCGGCGCGGAGCTGCTGCGCGATGTGGTGGCCTGCCCCGGCGCCGACACTTGCAACCTGGCTGTCACCCAGTCGCGGGGTTTGGCCGACGCCATCGGCAACCGCTTGGACGAGGAGGGCTTAGCCGAGGTTGGCGGCTTGCGGATCAACATCTCGGGCTGCACCAATTCGTGCGGTCAGCACCACGCCTCCGACATCGGCTTCTTCGGGGCTGAACGCCGGGCCCACGGCCGGTCGGCCCCGGGTTACCAGATGCTACTGGGCGGCTATGTGGGCGACTCCCAGATCCACTTCGGCACCAAGGCCCTGCGCCTGCCGGCCCGCAATGCCCCCGAGGCGGTGGTGCGGGTGGTGCGCCAGTTCACCGCCGAGCGGGAGGCCGGCGAGGAGTTCCGCCACTGGCTGGAGCGCAAGGGCGGATCCCGAGAGGTGGGCAAGGCGCTGGCCGACTTGGACGAGTTCCCCTTGCCCGACGACGGCCCCGAGTACTACGTCGACTACGACGAGACTGGTCCCTACGAAGCGGTGATCGGCGACTCTGAATGCGCAACCTGACCGTTCCGTCATTCACCGACGCTGAACTGGCCGCTCTCAACGAGGAGTTCGAGGATCTCCCCGCGGAGAAGGTCATCCAATGGGGGGTGGACAACTTCTCGCCCCATCTGGCGCTGGCCGCGTCGATGACCGATGCGGTGATGATCGACTTGGCCGTAAGGGTCGACCCGGCCATCGAAGTGGTGTTCATCGACACCGGCTTCCACTTCCCCGAGACGCTGGAGACGGTGGAGCGGGTGAGGCGCCACTACGGTCTGAACCTCCGGTTGATGACTGTGGCCCGCCACGATCCCGAACTGTGGAACATGGACCCGGAGAACTGCTGCTCGGCGGTAAAGGCAGGCCAGCTCGACCGGGCACTGGCCGGCAAAGCGGCATGGATGAGCGGTCTGCGCCGGGCCGAGGCCATCACCCGAGTGTCGGCCCCCATCGTGGTGCGCGACCTGCGGGGTCTGGTGAAGCTAAACCCCATCGCCACCTGGTCCGACGAGCAAGTGTCCGACTACATCGCCGAGCATAAGGTTCCGTTCAACCCCCTGCAGGAGCGGGGCTACCCCTCCATCGGCTGCATGCCCTGCACCAAACCAGTGGCACCCGGCAACGACCCCCGCTCCGGGCGCTGGTCCGGCACCGACAAGACCGAGTGCGGCCTGCACGACTAGGCGCTTTCGGCCTGTTGACCGAAGTCATCTTCTCAGCTGCCAACGCATAGGGTGGCCCGCATGTCTGCATTAGAGATGTCGCCGACCACCGGTGTGGTCGTAACTGGTGGAGGATCGGGAATTGGGCGGGCGTGTGCCCGAGCGTTGGCCGAGGTGGGGCGACCGGTGTCGTTGTGGGACCTCAACGGCGAGGGCGCGGCCGAGGCAGCGGCCTCGATTGCCGCCGACTGCGGGGTGGTGACCCACTCGGTCGGTCTGGACGTGACTGATCGTGCCAGCGTCAACGACGCGGTGGGTGCCGCTCGGGAGGCGCTAGGCACCATTGGCGGGTTGGTCCATGCCGCTGGGATTGTGACCGCGATGGACATCGACAATCTCACCGAAGAGATCTGGGATTCGGTATTGGGGGTGAACCTGCGGGCCGAGGTGTTCGTTGTTCAGGCTCTGCTGGGCGACCTTCGCAGCCAAGAAGGAGCGGCCATAGTAGGTATCGGCTCCATCATGTCGGTGGTGGGCAACGCCGCGATCCCGTCGTACACCGCGTCCAAGCACGGCGTGGTGGGCCTCACCAAGTCGCTGGCCAACCACCTCGGCCCCGACGGCATCCGAGTGAACGCCGTGTGCCCCGGCTACATCGAGACGCCTATGACGGCGGCGATGATGGACGATCCCCCGAGCAAGGCCGCCTGTGTGGATAAGGCCCCATTGGGCCGGGTGGGCACTCCCACCGACATCGCCAAGGCCGTCCGCTTCCTCATGTCCGACGAGGCCGGATTCGTCACCGGCACCACCCTCATCGTCGACGGCGGCGTCACCAGCCACGACTGAGGTGGCGTTCCGACATGGAGGGGGCAATGCTGTCATCGGCTTCCGGGCCCACTGATATCCCACTGCTCAAGGAAACCATTTCGGAAAACTTGGCCCGCACGGTGGCTGCTCATGGCGACCGAGACGCTCTTATTTCGGTGCAGCAGGGTTTGCGCTACTCCTACCGGGAGTTCGCGGACGCGGTGGATGAGGTAGCCGCGGGGTTGATGGCGCTGGAAGTGCAGGTGGGCGACCGCGTGGGGATCTGGAGTCCGAACTGCGCCGAGTGGGTGTTGGTGCAGTACGCCACGGCCCGAATCGGAGCCATCTTGGTAACGATCAATCCGGCGTACCGGACATCCGAGTTGGAGTATGTGCTGAACCAGTCGGGCATCAGCGTGCTAGTGGCCGCGGAGTCGTTCTCCCACAGTGACTACCGAGGCATGATCGAAGAAGTCTGGGACCGGGTGTCGGTCCGACAGGTCGTCTATCTTCAGACCTCGGACTGGGATGATCTGCTGGCTGGAGGGGCCGCGGTATCCGCAGATCAGCTCTTGGAGCGTGCCGCAGCGCTACAACCGGATGATCCGATCAATATCCAGTACACCAGCGGCACCACCGGGTTTCCCAAGGGGGCCACGCTCAGCCACGGCAACATCCTGAACAACGGCTTCTTCGTGGGCGAGGCCTGCGGCTACACCCCCGCCGACCGGGTGTGCATCCCGGTGCCGTTTTACCACTGCTTCGGCATGGTGCTGGGCAACTTGGCCTGCACCACCCACGGGGCGGCCTTAGTGGTTCCCTCCGCGGGGTTCGACGCTGCGGCCGCGCTGCGGGCCTGCGAGCAGGAGCGTTGCACCAGCCTGTATGGGGTGCCGACCATGTTCATCGCCGAACTGGGCGAACCCGACCTCGACAACTACGACCTATCGTCGCTGCGCACGGGGATCATGGCCGGTTCGCCGTGTCCCGTGGAGGTAATGAAGCAGGTGGTGGACCGCATGAACATGGACCAGGTGACCATCGCCTACGGCATGACTGAGACCTCACCGGTGTCCACTCAGACCTCCGCCGACGACACACTCGAGAAGCGGGTGGCCACCGTGGGCCGGGTCCACCCCCACGTGGAAGTCCGCATCGTCGATCCCGAGAACGGTGACACCGTTCCCCGGGGCCAGGCCGGCGAATTCATGACCCGGGGCTACTCGGTGATGCTGGGTTACTGGGACGACGAAGCCCGCACCGCCGAGGCCATCGACAACGACGGCTGGATGCATACCGGCGACCTCGCCACCATGGACGACGACGGCTACATCAACATCGTCGGGCGCATCAAAGACATGATCATCCGAGGTGGAGAAAACGTGTACCCCCGAGAAATCGAGGAGTACCTCTACCGCCACCCCGACGTGGTTGAGGTGCAGGTGATCGGCGTGCCTGATGCCCGATACGGCGAGGAGATCATGGCCTGGGTGCATCTGCGGGACGGGGCCTCAATAGAGGCCGACGACATCAAGGAGTTCTGCCGGGACCAGATCGCCCACTACAAGATCCCCCGCTACATCAAGCTCACCGACGAGTTCCCCATGACCATCACCGGCAAGATCCAGAAGTACCTCATGCGAGAGCAGTCGATCGAAGAGCTCGGTTTGGGCGAAACGGCTCAAGAGCGGCACGCTTGAAGGGGTAGTCAAGCGAGGAATCTCAACATGGAGCACACCGGCCACCTGCCGCGACCGGACTGGGTCCGACGGGTCAATTTATTTGGGACCGCGGTGGGGGATCCCGCTCGCATGGTGAGTCTGGACGCCGACGAGATGCTGGCGGTGGCTGTCGAATCGGTTGGGTTGTCGGACTTCGGCGACGAACCCGGCTGGGAGGCTGGCTACCGGGCTCTGTGCGGCGCGCTTAATGAGGCTGCCCACCTGAATGTGGTGGGACGTCTCAGTACCCGGGGGGAGATCATTCGCAACCTGCAAAACCGGCTGCGGATGGTGGACTACTGGCGGGCCAATCCCGAAACCCTCGCGGCTGATGTCACCGCGCCGGTATTCGTCTCCGGGCCGCCCCGCACTGGGACCACCATCTTGCTGGAACTGCTGGCGCTGGACCCCAATCTGCGGGGGGTGCGGGGATACGAGGCCCACTTCCCACTGGGCACGCTGCCGGACAGCGGGGCGGACCCATTGGCGTGCAGCGAGCCTGAACAGGAGTTCTGGGCCGACATCCAGCCCGAGTTCATGACCATGCACGAGTTGCGCAGCGACCTGCCCGTGGAGTGCATCCACTTCTGCCAGCCCGAGTTCCGCAGCTGGCACTGGCCGATGATGCACGGCATCGGCGATCTGGCCGAACGGGGGGCACCCCTTGACTTCGGCGCGGTGTACCGGTGGCACAAGAATTTTCTTCGGACCTTGCAGCACGTCGACGGCACTCCAGCCCAGTTCCTGTTGAAGTCGCCAGCCCACATGGGAACGCTCCCGGACCTCTTCGCCGCTTACCCCGATGCCCGGGTGATCCTCACCCACCGCGACCCAGTCAGGTTCCTGGGCTCGGTGGTCAATCTCACCACCACCCTCCATTGGATGCGAAGCGATGCGGTAGTCCCCAGCGAAAACGGGCCGGTGATGCTGTTTATCTACCAGATGATGATGGACATGGTCATGGGCCAGCGGGCGTCCGGAGAAGTTCCCGACAACCAGATCGCGGACCTCCTGTTCCGAGACTTGGTGAGCGACCCGGTGCCCGCGGTACGGGCTGTGTACGACCGCCTGGCCCTGGAGTTCTCCGACGAACTGGCTACCGCCATCCCCGCCTATCTGGCCGATAAGCCCAAGGACAAGTTCGGCAAGCACGTCTACGACCCCGTTGCCCTCGGCCTCGACGAATCCGCCATCCGCGACCAATTCGCCGGCTACATCGCCCACCACAACATCCCCCTCGAAGACTGAGCCGTGAGCGAGGGCATGAAACCGCTGGTCAGGTCGATGATCCATGTGCAGGTCGCGATTCCCGTTGGCGGAGAAGATACGGCGCGGGAGTTCTATGGCGGGCTGCTGGGGTTGGTTGAAGTCGCCAAGCCGCCCGAACTGGCCAAGCGGGGCGGATGCTGGTTCGAACTGCCGGAGGGGACGTGCGGGCAATTGCACTTGGGAGCCGACCCCGACTTCCGTCCGGCTAAAAAGGCCCACGTGGCATTTTCGGCTTTCGATGTCGCCGAGCTGGCAGATATGGCTCGATCCCGGGGTTACGAGGTGATCAGCGACACCGCTGATGGCACCGAGCGGGTGTACATATACGATCCGTTCGGCAACCGCCTAGAGTTCTGCGCCGATGATTGACGCGGCACCGCTGGACAATCCCGACACGTTTGTCGCTGGCCTCCCGCTGGAACTCCTGGCCCAGCTTCGAGAAGAGGAACCAGTGCACTGGCTCCCCAACCGGCGAGGCGGAGGGCGCTATGTGGTTACCAGCTACCGGTATGTGCGGGAGTTCAACCGGGACTGGCGGCAGTTCTCCTCCTCCCAGCTAGCGGTTTCCGGGGGCGAAGGGGAACACCGCGGCCAAGGGGCCATCACTTTGCTGGAGTTCGACCCGCCGGACCACACCGCGCTGCGTCTGTTGGTGAACCGGGGCTTCACTCCCCGGGCCATCCGCAAGCTGGAGGAGAGCGCTCATCGCATCGCTGGTGATCTGGTGGAGGGGTTTGTTGCCGAGGGCGGGGGCGACGCCGCCGAGTTGCTGGCCGCCCAACTGCCCCTCCAGGTG
>JAPPAP010000036.1 GCA_026705465.1 bacterium
TAAGTTGCGTTATATTAGCTATTATTTAAATCAAAGAACATATAAGTTGCGTTATATTGGATTTAAATGCGGTCAGATCTCAGTTTCCCTCCATGCCGTCGCCAATCTCGTTCACCATTCCGGCCGCCCCGGAACGAGTCGAAGCCCCTCAGTCAAGGCCTAGGCGGAGATGCCCCCGAGCGATGCCTCCCCCACCTTCAAGGAGCCGCCCACGAAGGCGCGGGGTTCGGCTCGTGGCTCCCAGGGGATCGCTTTCCGGGGCGGGAGTCACGAAGCTGCGGTCGGCGATCCGCCAGCGGTTGAACACACACACGGCCAGGAGAGCCTGACCGACTCCGACCTGGTCAACCTCGACGCGATCCTCACGCACGAGATCGCCGACAACACGCTGAAGAACTACTTGATCCAGTGGAACATCTTCCGCCGGTGGGCCGCCGCCAGAGGAGTCACCACCCTTCCCGCTGAGACGGCGCAGGTCGCGGCCTACCTCGCTGAGCGCATGGAGCGCCGTGGGCACCGGCCTTCCACGCTTCGAGTGGCTGCCGCCGCCATCGCCTACGCGCACCGGGTCGCGGGGCGCGAGGACCCTTGCGCCAGCGATGAGGTGAAGCGAACACTGAAGGGCGCCACCCGAAAGGCAGGCACCGCCCAGAAGCAGGCGGAGGGCCTAACCGCGGAGGCGCTCGAGTTCATCATCTCGTCTGCGCACCGACGGCGGCCCGGACGCGGAGGCAGGCTTGAGAGAACTGAAACCGCCGAGGCCAGAGGCAACGTCGACATCGCACTCATCAGGGTCATGCGCGACGCAATGCTGCGGATCTCCGAAGCCGCTGCGCTCACCTGGGCCGACATCCACGCCGAGGCCGACGGCAGCGGGCGGCTGCTAATCCGACGCTCCAAGACGGATCCCGAGGGCCGGGGCGCGGTCGCGTTCCTGTCCACCCCGACCATGGCAGCGCTCGAACTCGTCAGAGACAGCCGCACCGGCGCCGACAGCGTGTTCGACCTCAAGCCCAACCAGATCTCCAGGCGCATCAAGCTGGCAGCGAGAACTGCGGGGCTCGGAGACGGCTTCAGCGGGCACTCCCCGCGCGTCGGGATGGCGCGCGACCTCATGCGAGTGGGCATCGAGTTGCCCGCGCTGATGAACGCCGGACGCTGGCGCAGCCCTGCCATGCCGGCGCACTACGCCCGGAACGAGGCCGCAAGCAACGGCGCCGTAGCCCAGTTCTACAACGCCCACGACTCACCCCGTTGAGAGCTGCCGCGTCCGCCGCTCACACGAAAGGGCTGCCCGAGGGCGCGGCGCCAACCGACGGGACGCCCAGTGCTACAGGCCCAATGTGAGGACCCAAGGCGCGTCCCGCTATAGAATAACTCTCCGCCCAGTGTTATTCTTGCGGGGCATCAACTGGATGAACTAGAGGCGCGAGTCAACAAGAGATGCATAACGCAACTTATACACCTCTTTATGCGTCCTAGTAGCTCCACCTACTAGTTATAGCTCCAGCTACTAGTTGTCCGGCAAGCGGGATTTGGTTTCACCGCGGCTACGGCAGCAGACGCGGACATGAGCGCTACAGTCCTCGCCGATGACAGTTCCGGTTCAGACGGTTTGGCCCATCGAGCCACATACTGCGGCTAAACACGAACTTCTGAGGCACTACCTAGCTGCCTGGTTCCCCATATTGGCAAGCCGCGAGGCGAGAATCATCTTCCTTGACGGCTTCGCGGGACCGGGAATCTACAGCGACGGCAGTCCAGGTTCGCCCGTCATTGCGCTGAGGACACTCCTGAATCACAGTGCCTTTCCTCGCTACCGCAGGTGTGAGTTCATCTTCCACTTCATCGAGAAGGACCCGTCGCGGCTCGACAGGCTGCAGACCGAGCTACAGCAGTTCGACCCGGTTCCATCGAACGTCAAGGTGGCTACGCATCCTGGCGAGTTCCAGGACGTGATCGAGGAGGTGTCCACCTCGTTGAGCTCTCGCAACAGGAGACTCGCTCCAACCCTTGCGTTCGTCGACCCATTCGGGGTGTCGGGCGTGCCTATGAATCTCATCTCAAGATTCCTGGATTCAAACAAGTGCGAACTCTTCCTGATCCTGATGGCCAATCATCTGAACAGGTTCCTCAGCGCGGAGCACATGAGGAGCAGCCGAGACAGTCTGTTCGGCACGAACGACTTCTCAGAGATCGAATCTGCGCCGTCAGGCGAGCGAGAGCCCCTGCTGGTTGATCTGTATAAGGCACAGCTTCGCGATGTCGCCAGGTTCCAATATGCGCTTGACTTCGAGATGAGGCGAGTCAATGGGACCGTCGCCTACTACGTGGTCTACGCCACCCGCAGCCTCACCGGAGTCGAGAAGTTCAAGGATGCCATGTGGAAGGTGGATCCGAGCACGGGCTCATATTTCTCCGATCGGAACTGGAACCAGGGATCGCTACTCACCGGATCCAACGTTGAACTCAGTCAGTTGCAGCAGCGGCTCGGTGACGAGTTCGGTGGACAGGATGTGTCCATCGAACGCCTCGAGGAGTTCACGCTTGTCGACACCCCATTTCGGAAGCCACACCTTCGCAGCGCATTGAAGTCAATGGAGAGCTCAGGAAGGATTGTCGTCACCAGGCCGGCTGGCAGCCGTCGCGGGTTTCCGGAAGGAACTCAGGTGCGCTTCAACAGGGGCCTCGGCATCTGATCCCAGGTCTCGCCGTCGAGGACTCGGCCGGCTGACTTCTTTCCGACTCGGCGCATCGGCACCGGCGAGCCTGGAACCGCAGCGACCAGATCGGTGTCGGTGTGGTCGTCTTGCAGCACTGCCCCGTCCACGGCGACGGGGACCGCTCCGAGGTCGTCGCTGGGCGTCCACGCCCCCCACTGCTTGAAGAAGAACGGGACATCGGCTCCGACGCACTTGTCCCGGAGCTCAAGCACCCAGCGAGGGTGCATTGGCCGGGCATGGTGCCCCGATTCGCCTCCTGCGATGAGCCAGTCGATGCCGTCAAGGTCGATGGAATCCAGCGGCCCCAGCAGCGGCTCTGCCGAAACGAATCGCACGGCTGCGGGAACAGACCGCAAGTGCCTCACACGGAAGCAGTACTGATCGCTCTCGACGCTCACCCCCATCCAGACGTTGTCGGGCCATGGCAGCCGCTCGGCGAGCGCGGCGAGGCGCTTCGATCGCTTGGTGAGCACTTGGTAGGTGTGGCGAGGCGTGTCGGCCATCACTTGGAACACGTCCTCGATGAACTCCGCCGGGACTTCGGGGTGGAACAGGTCGCTCATGGAGTTGACGAAGATGACCCGCGGAGACTTCCACCGGTGCGGGAGCGAGAGCTGGTCAACGTGAGGCGTGAGTGCGAAGCCGGGGCCGGAAGTTCTCGGGTTGCCGTCGTTTTGGTACTTGGGATTGCCCATCGCCCTGAGACGCCTGGCCAACGTCAGGGCGTAGCAGTTGTCGCAGCCAGCGGAGACGCGATCGCAGCCGGTGGTTGGGTTCCACGTGGCCTCGGTCCACTCGATCCCGGTGCCGTCACTCATGTCGCCTCCCTTCCCAGGCCGGTCCTACCTGCATCTTCAGCATACGCAGGCATATGACACCTACTTCTTCAGCGCGGCAGTCCGCAACTGTGGTTCGAAGCCTCGTTACACCGGGGGCCGGGTCATTCAGCCACTCGTCTAGGTCTGAGCGGCGCCAGCCGATGGCCTAGGAGCCGAGCTGCAGCGCCTTGGGGAACTTGCCGACCGTGCGCCAGCGGTCAATCGTCGGACGGCTCAGCCCGGCGTATCGGGTGGCTTCGCGGGGCCGCAGCACCTCGGCTTAAATCTCGCTTCGAGCATCGCTCGGCACAGCTGCCTCCTAGGCACGTAATCGACGGAGTCGAGACCATGCCATTCGGGGTTGGCCGCTGTCCAAGCGGTGGCCGCTGCCTGGGCAGGATCTCATGGCCGCCGACAGAGCGCCGAGTTGTCAGATGCAGCCAGACCATCCCCGTACCATGTACTGGACACTCTCACGTTCGACCATTCCGATGAGTTGTGGATCACCGGCAGAGCATTCCATGAGAGAGCCGACATCGTGCTGCGCCTGTTCAAGACGGGTGACGCCCCACAGCACAAGATGGTCCGCCGTGCCGAGGTGCTTGCGGGCTGATCGCGAGGGTTGCGCTGCTGTCGCACCATCAAACTAGCTTGCTGGCAATGGCACGCTACCGACGATCAAGCAGCAGAAGCAGGAGGGGTTCACGCCGCGGGAGTCCATCCCGGAGTGGTTCAAGCCGAGGACGACCGGTGCGCGGTTACACGATCCGCGGCAGGGGCGGCAGGGTGAAGTACGTGGGGATCACGAACAACCCCAGCCGTCGAGCCGCTCAGCATCGGCGTGCAGGCAAACGTGGTCGGCTCCAGGTGGAGACGGGCGGCATGTCCAGAGGGAAGGCTCGACACTGGGAAGGGGCCAGGCTCGCCCGGTTCCGCAAGAGCAACAGGGGCCGCAACCCGACCTACAACAAGACCAGAAGCGGCGGCTGGAAGTCTTGACGTCTAGCCCGCAGCCCAGCAGCGGAATCAACTGTGGTGGTTGATGATGTTTGAGTGGACGGCGTTCCTGGCAGACCTTGTGGTGATAGGCGGAGTGGTCTACGCCATACGGCGATGGAAGCCCTTCAAGTGGTGGCTGACGCTCGGGTACTGGTTCAACGCCCAAACATGGGGAGCGCGCGATCACACGATCTCGTTGTCACGCTGTCGTGCTGGACTCGTGTGCTGCCGAAGCCCGTTTGCCGCGTTCTAGCTTCTTTCTTCTTGTTGAAGGTTCAGCCGCCGCCAGAGTCGGAAGGGGTCAAGGCTCAGTTGGATCACAAACAGGGTGAGTGGTTCAAGGTTTGGGAGAGTTGGAAGCGCATCACAGCCCGCCACGAGCGGCGGGGATGGAATCACCACCCGCACGGCTGCTACGACCCCACAAACCTCCGATGGTGCATCCATCCGAACTGCGAGGAGGTCGGCACAGGCAGCGTGCAGACCGACCGCACCCGGTACTACTGCTCAGAGCACCACCCTTATGCGGACATGCTCGCTAATGAACCAGATGAGTGAGGGTTGTAGGCGCTCAATCAGGTCGGCTCCTGAGCGAACCTAACGGGACCGACCTATGCCGGTCTGAGGTCCGGCCCCCAGCTCTCAAGGTCGGGCAGGTTAGGACCGCTCGCGAGTCGGTCATTGAATTTGCTGCTCGAACCATCCCAGGACTCGTTCGCCCAGACCCTCAACCGCCCACGCGCCGAAGTCAACGCCCCACCCGATCAGCAGCAGCACCGCTCCTGACCAATCAACGAACCGCCCGGTCAACACCATGCCTGCCGCCGCTGTTGCCGGCAGAACGTATAGCCCGACTCCTGTGAGCGCTCCTCGGGCGTTGGTATGTCGCCGCGAGCTACTTGTTCGTCGTCGCTTGTTCCTGCTGCCCTTCCGCCTCCGCTTGGAGTCATCGTCAAGAAGGTCCGGGTACTCGAACACCAACCGAAGAACGAGCAACGCCACCACCACCAGCCCTGCGAGGACCGAAACGACGACGCCCACCAACGCGAGCGCCCGCCACCAGCCTTCAGCACCCTCGAACGCCCACCACGAGAGCCAGCCCGACAAGCCAAGCCACCCGAGTATGACGAGCAGGTCCACCCATGAGGTGGCGAACCCCCACCAGCCGCGGAGGTTGACCTCCACGATGACTGCAATGAGTCCCGCCGAGGCCGACACGAATCCGGCCACCGATGGGAAGTCGATGCGCCGCCAGGCGGATGGGGGATGCTCGATGCGATATGACATGGTTGTAACTTATTGAGGCCATGTGACAGCCCCCACCAGCGGCAGGGCTGGCGTTGTGTTGCTGGGCGCAAAGAGCCAGTTCACTCGACGTGTCGCAACATCTGCGTATGGTTCGTGGTGGCCGACATACCGTGCGAGACCCCCAATCGTCTAGGAGGCGACCATGACCAGAAGCCTGTTCCGACCTTGGATCGGCTCGCAGTTCGACAAGCGCCGGAGCTGCGGTAACCGCGCGAAACGACCCCCTGCTCGGTGTTCGTCATGCTGGCGGGTGTCCAAGCGCGACGCGGAGGACAGCGGCGTGACGACTACATGGAGCGGAGTCCCGTCGTGAGCGGCATGGGCGAGGCGATGACAGTGGCGGCTTCCACCAAGAGCCTGTTCCGTAGGGGCCTATCCAAGCGGATTTCAAGCGCCGCGACGTTCCTTGGCAAGGCGATCAGGCAGACAGCCAGAGACCGCGACATCACGTTGGAGAGGTTCTCTCATCACATCGCTAGAGAACTTCGATTCCTGAACTGCACCCTCGCCGCTATCGCGATCAGCGACGACCACGAAGAGGCACGCTCGTATCTGGAGCGTGTCGTAGAGAGGGGCATCGCCGTCTACAACAAGAGGATGCGTCGCGAGGATCAGTTCGACGAGTTTGACAGAGAGTTCAGCTACGCACTCGACGGCTGACGGAACTAGCGGCACGATCTGCCAAGCCCGCGGGGGACAGCCGACGACGGCGAACGTGTCGTTGGCGTCTTTGAGCGCCGGGGTCAACTCCTCAAGAGCGCCTAGAACGAGTGACGCTGAGCTAAGTCGCGAACAGACGACGCCCTATGTCGCGATCATCCCTCAGTCAGTGGGCTCTTTGTGGGTTAGCGGTTTGCGGAGGTCGAGGAGGGTGCCTGCAGCTACCACAACAGGGGACTTCCCAGATTCAGGTGGGGGGACTTCCCAAGCGTCCGGAGTTGCTTGGCTATGGCTGCGTGCACGAGCACCACGGTCCGGTGGCGCATGTGAGAGCGAGCAAGCACACGATGTGAAACAGAACAACGTACTCAGCCTCGCTGTAGGCCCCGAGTCCGTGCGCCAGTTTGTGGCGCAACTGGAGCGAAAACCGGTTGGTGAGCGCTGACCGCAGGTAACGGCTGCGGGTCTCCCCCACCCAGGGAGCGATCTCGGCGAGCAGATCGGGCAGTCGCCGCAAGTTGCCGGTGTCGCGTGTTGGGATTGTGGCAGGGCTACCGGCGGCAACACAGACCGCGCGGGCTAGCGCTTCCACGGTAGGGAAGCCGACAGCCACGGCGCTGATGTAGTCACCAGCAGCCCACCGGCCGTATGAGACTGCGATGCGTTGCGCCAGCTGCTCTGGCACCGCCCTGCACGAGAACGCTGCCGTGATCTGAGCCTCGTCAGGACTGTAACGCTCATGCAGGCTGCGCAACGTCCGCGAACCGAGGCAATGCACGAACGCGTCGATGTCGCCCGCGTCTGCCTGGCCTGCTGCGATCTCTGCTCGTTGCTTGTCACCGGCCGGGTAAGTGCTGACACCGCCATGCTCGTCGAACCACGACAGCGAGCCCAATGCAACCGCCAACGACTCCGAAGCGTCGATTCCCCTGATAGGGGTCGCGTACCCGAAGCGGCTCAGCGCCGCGGTGAGGCTGTCATCGCCGACGACATGCTGCACCCATTCATCCAACTCAGCGGAGTCGATCTCCGCTGAGACTCCTATGGTGCGCCAGTCAGCGGCGGTGTCGGTGCTCTCGATCAGCGCCGTCAACCGCCGCGCCTCGTCACCCAGCTTCGCGTCAACGGCCACCTCGCGTGCCTCGTTGAGGAAGTGCACACGCCTGAGCCCCTCCGCCCGGTCCGCTTCGGTCTCGAATGCTGCGATCTGTTCGCGTTGATGTCGCTCACGCTCGGCAGGGTCGCCGGCGACTAGCGCCCCAACTGAGGCGACAGCGGCACGCAGGTGGGGGTCACCGCCGTATGCCTGCGCTGCGACCTCGATGAGCGGATCGCAGTCATAGCCGTTGGCGGCGAGCGTCTTGATGCTTCGGATGACGACCGCAGGCCGTTGCTTGGGCGCGGCCAGCGCCTCGCCTGCGAGGTGCACCAACGCGGTCAGGGCATCAGCGGTGTCCTGGTTCGTTTCGGTGGCGATCTGAACGGCGCGGCACAGGCCTGCTTCTCGGTCCGCCATCTCCAACTGCCGATCGCTGGCTGAAGCGAGGTAGCTGTCGACGGCGATCTTGTGCCAAAGCGGTGGCCGGGCGACGCCGCGGGCCCACAACAGATCGGCGAGACGGGCCCGCACCAGCGGGTGCAAGTCATCGTCTACGGCGCATAGCCGCCAGGTGGCCAGCACATCGTCGTCGCGTGTCTCAAGATGCGGTGGATAGATCAGCCACTGCTCGTCGTCGCGTAGTTCCACATCGGGGGTGTAGGGGCCGCCAGCATCCGAGGTAACCGGCACCCCGAGCCTGTAGGCGCACGCCTCGGCTAGATGCTTCCATCCAGCGTCCTCCGATGACGCGTGGGCGAGCTTGTTCAGATGATCGTGCACATCATGGAGCCTCACAAGGCCGCCAGACGCGGCAATTTCTGCGCAGGCGGCATTGATAGCTGCTGTACATGCGGATGCGCTCGGCACACTGTGCTCCTCTGAGCCCGTCGCGGCGGTGCCAGGGACTTCGTCCTCCCGAAGGACCGGGCGACCACCGAAGGCAAAGTGATCGACGCGCTAGCGTATTGCGCAGACTCCAAGAGCCCCGAGACAGCCCGACAAGGGCCGTTATGGAGACAAGCGGCAGGGACAAGTCGCGCTAACCCGCAAACCCTCCAGGAATCCCAGGACGGTTCAATTGGTTGACGATGCGATGGCTGCGTTTCAGGGACTAAGCCCTGAAGCCATGCAGCTAGCTACCGGCGGGCGGGCCATGGATGCTTACGATGACCTGCAAGACATCGTGGAGCAGATGCTGAGCGCCATCAAGCGTTCGCAAAGATGAGGCACCGCTTGGATTGACCGCACCTGGCGATGAATCCGACGCTCCGTGAACGCTAGCTACTGCCCTGCAGCGTCTCCGTCTGCGCGGTCCACATCGCACTCGTCCACCCACCGGGCCAGCACACTCAGAGCGGCCAACTGCTCGAGCGCCTCCTGCTTCTCATCCTCCCCAGTCTCGCTGGTGTCCTCGGACGGGTGCGCCAGCGGGTTGCGGATGCCCTTAGCGCAACCCATCCCGACATGCATCGCGCCCTCGTGGGCAGAGTTCCAGGTTTCCTGCGCCTCGGCTCGGTCAATATGAGGAATCCGAAGCCGCGGCGTATCGGGCTTGGGGTCATCCAGGGAGAACGCTTGGGCGTACAGGTCTGCGCCAGAGCGACGCTTAGAAGCACGGAGCTTCTGTTGGGTCTGAAGCTCCACCTTCTTGAACGCTGCGTCAACGGCCGCGATGTGGTGACCGTCATCCCAGAGGTTCGCCGCTGCGCTCCAAACCCACGAATGGAGCCGGTCTGCCGCGAGCGTCGGCCCCTCGGGGCCGAAAATCTGTTGGTAGTCGGCTTGGCGTTCCAGAATGCCGATGAGACGAAGCGCCTCCCCGTAAGCATCCCCGGTAATCCAGCCGCCGTATCGGTCCTCTGTAGACAAGCGCTTGACGTTGTCGGGGTCAATCGCCCCTGCAATGGCCTCTACCAGGTGCCGCATCCCGCTCAATCGCTCCCATACGGTTTGACCACCCTCCAATACTTCCTTCTTGTCGGCGTTCAGCAGGTCACGGAACTCTCTCACCCTCGCCAGTGCGGTCTCGGGGTCGGCTAAGACCACGGTTGGTCTCCTCGGTCGGTGGTCGCACGGTGTGAGAAGGTCACTCGGGCCAACCTATCGACAGGCTCTGACAGCAGCGGGCCACTCCGGGGGATGCCGCCGGGGATTTCTCACCGCTCTAGGGGGATGGCACCGGGGATCAAGGGGGCGGCTGCGGGACGGTGTGGGCGGGCTGCCGAGGGAGCTTGAACGTCGCTGACGTCTGCCTGCCACCGGCTCTGCTGCCGCGCAACACCGAGGCTTCGGCCCGTATCGGCCGTATCGCGCATGACTCGCAAACGCGAGCGGCGCAAAATCGCAAACACCCCTCAGTCAGTCCGGTAGTGGTTGACGGAGTTAGTTTTCTCCCGAGGTCAGAAGGGGCGTCCACCTATCGAATGGAGCCAGATGAAGGCGGCAGTGGACCGTCTCATCGCCTAGCGCCAACGCCGGGACATCCGCACATGCTCATGTGGGCCGGCTTTGGCGCGCGGCGCGCGGGTACCGTGTCGGCCCGTGCAGGCAGACACGGGATCATCCGATGCCTCTACCCCTTCGGAGGACAGCAAGCCGCCAGCACCGCGTCCTCGGCGGCGGATGGCCTCGAAGTACACGGCTGTAGCTGCTGCGAGAGGTACTGCGTCGGCGGTGACCAGCGCAGCAAAGACAGCTGGCCGCGGAGCACACAAGGGCCGCGAAACCGTGGCAGCCGCTGCGAGAGGTACTGCCTCGGCGGCGAGCAGCGCAGCAAAGACAGCTGGCCGCGGAGCACAGAAGGGCCGTGAGACCGCGGCGGCCGCTGGTGCAAAGGTCTCAGCCGCAGCGCAAACGCTGCTGTCAAGCGACCTGTCCGAAGCGCTGAACCGGCTCACCGCCGCGGCGCTGTCTGGCCCTGCGACCGTCTACGACAAGGCCCTCGACGCCAACTATCTCGATCCGGTACTGCGCGGTGGGCTAGGCGGCAGCTACCACCGGCTCTTCGATGGTGGCCACACACTCGTTGGTGCAGCAAAAGCCGTGCATGCCGCAGACACCGGCGAGACCATCGTGGCCGACGCCGCCGGCACCGCAACAGCACTACTGAAGGACGCCGCCACAGTGCGCGGCCTACCGCTGACTACGTGGGACAAGGCCCGCTTCGACGCGGTCGCTGCGGGGCTACAGGACCGGTTCGGCATCCCAACCAACTGGCTCTACGAGGTGAACACCTACAACGTCGCAGATGTTGCCGCCGCGACTGCAGGCACCGTCGCCGTCGTGTTCGGTTGGAACCGCGCCGACACCGAGGCGTTCGCCGCGGTTGCCGCCAGCTGCGGAGTGTCGGCCGCCGCGGCGGCGAACCCGCTGGGAATGATGGTGGCGATCGTCGCGCTGGCGAGATCGTTCCACAAGGCCCGCAGCGACGGGGACTACGGCGACTTGGCCGATGGCGGATTTAGGGGCGCTGTCGGCTCGGCCGCGACTATCGCCGCGGTGGGCGCCGTTGGAGCTGTTGGAGGTTCCGCCGGGGCCGCGCTGCTGGTGGGAATCACCGCCGGGATGCTGGCCCACAAGGCAACAGCAGCTGTAAGCATCACCGACGTCGGCAGCTTCGTGGTCGACTCGGCCGCCGCAGTAGCCAAGGACGCAGACCGCAGATTGCTGTCCCCGTTGAGCAAGCGGTCCTGACCATCCTCGAGTTCAACCGTTCTTGCGTCTAGTGTGCAAAACACTTCTGGTAGCGGTATAGTTATGCACTATGAGGTTGCTGAGTGTGCCCGAAGCAGCCGAATACCTCAGCGTTAGCCCTCGACGCATCCGCCAAATGCTCTCTGACGGAACGCTAGAAGGTCTTCGTGTCGGCCGTGGATGGGTTATCGAAGAACGCTCCATTCGGGCCGCTGCCGCACGTCGCCGTCCACCGCATAGACCGTGGACTGCGCGCTCCGCCTGGTCCGTTCTTGCGCTGGCAGACGGCATGGAGCCACGCTGCAACTCATACGAGCGCAGCCGCGCCGAGCGCCGCTTGGCGGTGGGCCTGCCCAACCTCCTGGGTCGCCTTGGCTCCAGGGCTCACAGGCTCACCTTCTACGCACACCCAGCAACACGAGACCGGATAGCCGTTCAGCCCGGCGTTGTCCGCACCTCCGCGAGCGCCTCGCCCGAGCATGACCTCGGCATCGTGGGCTCTGGACCTCTCGATGCCTACCTGAAACGCGGCGACCTTCAAGCAATCCGCGATGCGTTTGTCATGGAGGAACGCTCAGAGCGGGCCAACGTCGTGTTTCGGGTTGTGGACGACCATCTGTGGCCCTTCCCCGACGGTGCCGTTGCGGCACCACCCGCGGTGGTTGCGGTGGACCTGCTGGAGTCTGAGGACGAGCGTTCTAGACGCGCCGGCGCTGAATTGCTGCAACGCCTGTGAGCAAGCGACCCAAGCTGCAGCGCCCGCCGGTGGTGCTGCCCAACTATCCCGGCTACAACGACGCCCTCTGGGAAACGCTGCTGGAGTTGGCGAACGCGGAGTTGCAGGAATGGACGCTGATCGGCGGGCAGATGGTGCTCTTGCACGCCCTAGAGCACGGTGTAGAACCGACCCGCGTCTCCCACGACATCGATGTATTGGTCAACGCCCGTGTCGTTGCGAGCGGCACAAGCGGCATCAAGAGCTTCGTTGAGTCCCTCGAGTCGCTTGGGTTCTCCCTCGCAGGAGCCTCACCCGACAACATCGCGCACCGCTATCGGCGCGACAGAGCGAGTATCGATGTGTTGGCACCAGAAGGACTCGGAGCCCGTGCAGACCTGACCACCACACGGCCCGGTAGGACACTTGAGGTTCCCGGCGGCACGCAAGCCCTAGACCGCACCGAGTTGCTTCCCGTGCAGTTCGATGATCAGCACGGATTCGTCCCCCGTCCGTCGCTGCTTGGAGCAATCGTGTGCAAGGCAGCAGCGGTGGCCGTTGCTGGCACCACGGCGGCGCAGCAACGTGATGTCGCTCTGCTGCTGAGCCTTGTTGCCGATCCCATCGCCCTTGCCAAGGAGATGAAGCCCAAAGACCGTGAGCGACTACGAGCCATCGCTGAGCTTGCTGACCCTGACCATCGTGTGTGGGAGGACCTGACCGAAGAGGCTGCCGACAGGGCACGGCTCGCGTACCGAGGTCTCGTCGAGTAACAGCGACGACGTCAACGCGTCTCCGTTAGGTCAACGGTCAGCACGTGAACGCTCACCCCCGCTATCGCGCGAACACCCCCGGCGTCATCGGTATCGGTCAATCAGAGTCAGTCAGTTCAGTCAGTCAGTCAGTATCAGTGGGCCGTAGGGGATTTGAACCTCTGACCTCCTGCGTGTCGAGCAGGCGCTCTAACCAGGCTGAGCTAACGGCCCCGAGCCACGCAGGGTAGCAGGCGTCACGCGCCTCGGAACTTGGGAGTCCTTTCGCCACGGTCCGTCATTCCTCGTCACGATCGGCGGTCGGTTGCTCGGGATCCTCCTGGTGCCAGCGGGCCATGGCCGCCCACTGATCCCCGGTTGTCGATGGCCTCGGGAACCTGGGGCGTGGCTGTAACGTCCAAACTGCCGTGACCAAACTGCTCGGAATCCTGGTCGTTCTGTGCTCAATGGCGGCGTCCTGCAGCTCTTCGGACACGACCACGGCGGTCCCGGAGCCGGTGGCCGATCCCGGATCCGTCGAGGATCCGGCGGCGGACCCGGGCGACACGGCCACGACCACTGCGGCAGTCCTCGAGCCGGTGGCGGATCGGCTGCCGGCTGATCCTGAGGCTCCGGTAGGTGAATGGGCTGCCGGTGTCAATGCGGCCGGGTGGGACTTCCATCGGCACCTGAAGGGCAACGCAGTCTCCAGCCCGGTGAGCATCGGCATGGCCTTCAGCCTGAGCCGGGCCGGCGCATCGGCCGACTCCGGAGCCTCGCTCGACCAGATCTTCGGATTCCCCGAGGCCGGCCTCCACGACGCCGCCAACGCCGTGGATCTCAGGCTGGCGAGAGCCTCGACCGGGCTCACCACCCTGGAGGTGGCCAACCGGCTCTTCCCCGACGACGGATTCTCGCTACTGCCGGAGTTCCTGCGCACCGCCGCCGCTCAATACGGCGCTGCGCTGCAGCCGGTCGACACCGCCGACGGCGCCGCCGCGGCCCGGGCCATCAACGAGTGGGTGTCCGAGCGCACCCGCGGGCTCATCCCCGTCATCGTCAACGACAGCGTCGTCCAGGACCAGAAGCTCGTCCTGGTGAACACCGTGTACCTCAAGGCCGACTGGGCCGAGCCGTTCCTGGCCGAGCGGACCAGCGACGGCCAGTTCACCACCGCCGACGACCGGTCGGTGACGGTGCCGTTCATGCGCGACAGGGAACCGGTACGCCGTCGCTTCGTTCAGCTCGGCACCGCCGACGCGGTCGAGCTCCCCTACCGGGGCGGCCAGCTGGCCATGTGGCTCATCGTCCCCCACGACCCCGCTGGCCTCACTGCCGTCGAGGCATCGCTCGACGCCGAGAGCCTGACCGCCCTGCCGGGTGCCGCGCAGACGGGTCTGGTCGACCTCACCATGCCCAAGTGGAAGCAGACGCTGCCGCCCACCGACCTGTTCGAATGGCTGTGCCCCCAGGGATTCTGCGCCGGGGCCCGATTCGACGGAATCGCGCCCGGCATCTTCATCTCGGCCGCCCTGCACGGCGCCAAGGTGATCGTCGACGAGAAGGGCACCGAGGCGGCCGCCGCCACCGCCCTGAGCTTCGCCGAGTCCGGGCCTCCCCCAGCCGATCTCACCATCGTCGCCGACCGCCCCTTCCTGTGGGCCATCGTCCACCCGCCCACGGGCACGCTGCTGTTCGTGGGCCGGCTTGTCGACCCGGCCGCTTAGCCGGACCCCCAGAATGATGGTCTGATAGGCCGCGGCGCGGATCTGGCCCGCACAAATGGCTAATGGACTATCCACGATATGGATAGTTGATTCTCCCGAATCACACCGAGCCGGTCGCAGGGCTAGGTCGGCGTCACTCGCCTCGGAACTCGGGAGTCCTGCGCTCAAGCATGGCCCGGCTGCCCTCGGCGAAGTCGGCGGTGCGCTGGAGGCGGTCCTGCTCGCGGTGCTCGTGGGCCACGGCCGCCTCCACCTGGTCGGCCAGATCGCCGCGCAGGGTGGCCCGGATGGACCGCACGGCCAGCGGCGCCGACATCGCGATCTCGCGGGCGATGCCGTGGGCCGCGTGCCGGAGGTCGTCGAGGTCCGCTAGCCCGTCAGCCAGGCCGAGGTTGGCGGCCTCCTCGCCCGGGACCCGCCGGCCCGTGTACAGCAGGTCGGCCGCCACCTGCGGGCCGACCAGCCTCGGCAGGGTCACGCTCAGGCCGAAGCCCTGGTGGAACCCGAGGCGGGCGAAGTTGGCGCTGAAGCGGGCCTCGGGCGCAGCGATCCGGAAGTCGGCCGCCAGCGCCAGGCCCAGCCCGCCGCCCACCGCGGCGCCCTGCACCGCGGCCACCACCGGGGTGTGGGTGCGGAAGATCCGGACCGCGGCCGCGTACAGGTCCGCGGTGGTGTAGCCGACCCCCTCGCCCGAGAAGTCGGCGCCGGCGCAGAAGTGCTTGCCTTGGGCGCACAGCACCGCGGCCCGGCACCGGGGGTCGTCGTCCAGCGACTCGAGCGCGTCAGCGATCCCGGCCACCATCTCCAGCGAGAAGAAGTTGTTGGGCGGGCGGCGCAGCTCGACGGTGGCCACATAGTCGTCGCCGACCTCGATCGCCACGGAGTCGGTCATCTCACCACCGTCCTCACCGGGGCCGCGGCCGGCGCCCAAGAACCGGCATCAGCCGAACGGATTCCTTTGGCGTCGACGAACAGGGCATTCGGTGAGGGTACTGCACAGCCAGGTTGCCGGCGCGTCAATAATCGACTATCGTCGATGATAGATGGATACCTCAACGCAGACCCCCACCCGACCGGCGCTCTCGCACGAGGACGCCGACGAGTACGCGAGTTGGTTCCGGTGCCTGGCCGACGGCACCCGGCTGCTCGTGCTCAACATCGTTGCCACCACCGGGCGGGCCATGACGGTCGGCGAGATCGTCGACCGTGCCGGCGTGGGCCAGTCGACGGTGTCGCACCATCTTCGTGTGCTGGCCGAGGAGTGCTTCGTCCACATGCAGTCCGAAGGGACGCGGACGCTCGTCACCGTGAACCGCGACTGCCTCAAGGAGTTCCCCGAGGCGGCCGCCCGGATAATGGGCTTCGAACTCTCATGACCTCACTGCCCGGCGCGGCGCTGCTGATCGCGGAGATGGTCGCGCTGCTGCTGGCCGTCACCTTCGGCGTGGCGCTGCTGCAGCGCCGGCTGGGCGACGCCGCCATCCGGCGGTGGATGGGAGGGCCTCCCCGGCGGGCCGCGCTCAAGGGCATCGCGGTGGGGTTCATCACGCCGTTCTGCACCTACTCGGCCATACCGGTCCTCCTCGGTATGCGCCAGGCCGGTGTGCGGCCCGCGGGATACGCCGCGTTCATCTTCGCCGCACCCGTGGTCGACCCGGTGATGATCGGCGTTCTGGCCATCATCATCGGCCCCACGGGCGCAGCGGTGTACGTCACCACCGCGTTCGCGGCGGCCTTCCTGCTGGCGCTCATCGTCGACACCGTCGACATCGCACGCCACCTCAAGCCGGTCCCGGCGCTGGTCGGGTCACCCGCCCCGGCATCCAGTCTCGCGAGGCCGGGACCCTCGTCGCCGCCAGCGAGCTGCTCGTCCCCGGAGGAAGTCCCGTGGTCCGGATGGCGGGAGGAGTCTCGGGCCGCGTGGCGCCGCGCGGTGGCGCTGCTGAGGAGCATGGCCTGGCTGATCGCCGCCGGAGTGGGCGTAGGGCTGGCCATCGGCCTGCTCGTCCCCACCGACGCCCTGGCCGGCATCGCCGGCGCCGACAACCCGCTGGCCGTTCCCGCCGCAGCTGCCGCCGGCATCCCGCTCTACTTCGGCACCGAGCTCTTCATCCCCATCGGCGACGCCCTCCACGCCAAGGGCGCCGGCACCGGAGCCATCGTGGCCCTGGTGATCGCGGGCGCCGGAGCCAACATCCCCGAGTTCGCGCTGCTCACGAAGATCGCCCGGGGCCGAGTGGTCGCAGCGTTCTTCGCCTACGTGTTCGCCGTGGCCGTTGTCGCTGGCCTGCTCACCGACCTGATCCTGTAAGCACCGGTCTGAGGATGGCTGACGACACGTGCGGACGTTGCGCTCGCCAACGACTGCCGTGGTCTGAAGGCTGAAGGCTGGGCTGAATGGCTGGATCCGGGAGGCTTGGGCGGTCCACCTCGCGATCGGGGCGCAGGCACCTGTCGGGTCCGGTCTCGGCGACCGAACGGATCTTGTCGCTGGACGCTGTGCGGGGCGTGGCCGTGCTCGGCATTCTGCCCATGAACGCCCTGGCCTTCGGCCTGGAGCCGGCGGCCTACTTCAACATCTCGGCCGGCGGGATCCGTCAACCCTTCGACTGGGCCGTCGGGGTG
>JAPPAP010000020.1 GCA_026705465.1 bacterium
ACCAGCTCGCCCTATGGGCGGTGACGGTGGGAACCAACATGATGGGGTTCACCCCTGTATTCGGCGATCAAGTGCGCTTCGTGTTGCTGGGCAGCGTGGAGATCGGCACCGACACGCTGCTGCGATGGTATGTGCTGCACGTGCTGATGCTGCCCTTTGTGATCGTCATATTCATGGCCATCCACTTCTGGCGAGTACGAAAGGACGGAGGTATTTCCGGGCCGCTATAGAAGCGACGTTGCCACGACGCTCCTGGCCCGAACTGAAAGCCCATGGCGGAAGTCCCCGAACACCTCCTGAAGCGAGCCCAAGAGGCTCGTGAGCGCGCCGAGGCCCAACAGGGCGGCGGTGGCGGCGCCGCGCCTGAATCCTCGGGCGCCGAGTCTTCTGATGCGCCGGCCGAGGAGTCGGCGGGCGGGCCGAAGATCCCCGATCACCTGCTGGACCGGTCGAAGTCGGCCCGCGACCAGGCCGCCTCCGGCGGAGCCGCCCCGGCGGCTGCCGCGGTGGCCACCGCACCCATACCCGCCGGTCCGGCCCAGCCCGAGCCCACCGGTCCAGGCGGGGCCACCCAGCGACTGCTCACCGTGGTCAAGTCGGGCTCCATCCAGGACGTCAAGGCCACCCCCACCGACAAGGTCCACGTGTGGCCTCATCTACTGGTGGTGGAGTTCGTTGCTGCGCTGATCTTCACCGCCTTCACCCTGATCTTCTCCATCTTCGTGAACGCCCCGCTGCTGGAGCTGGCCAACTTCAACGAGACGCCCAACCCGTCGAAGGCCCCGTGGTACTTCCTCGGCCTCCAGGAGCTGCTCACCATGTTCCACCCGATGGTGGCCGGCGTGACCATCCCCGGCATTGCGCTGTTCCTGCTGATCCTGGCTCCCTACGTCGACCGCAATCCCAACAAGAAGCCCGAGGATCGCAAATTCGCAATCTCGCTCATGACCATCCACCTGATGTTCTGGGCGATCCTGGTTCTAATCGGCTCGTTCTTCCGAGGCCCCGGCTTCAACTTCGTCTTCCCGTGGGAAGCCGGGCTCTTCTTCGATCTGTAGGGCTTGACTATGGGTGTCGCACTCTCCATCGCCATACCGATCATCGTGGTAGCCGCGGTGATCGTGCTGGTCGGCGCGGCCCGGCGTCGCGAGACCATGGCGGCCGAAGGACGCCTATCCCGGGAGACCCGCCGTCGGGATCGGGGCCGGATGGACATCGACGACCCTGCCGGAGCGACTGACGCTCCCACTGGCCGCGAGGTGGAACGAGCCGCGGTGCAGGCTCGCCGCAGCGCTAGCACCGATCTCGTGGAGGCGGCCGATGCGTCGGTAGAGGAGTGGGTCGCCCCCGATCCCGACGCCGTCGGAGTGAGCCGCCGTCAGTTCCTCAACCGCAGCACGGTGGCCATGATGGGCTTTGGCCTCACCGGTTTCGGGGCCGCCTGCGTGGCGTTTCTGTGGCCGCCGTTTGTCACCGGATTTGGCGCCGACGTAAACGAGGGCTTGGTCGACGACATAAAGCAAAGAATCAGAGACGAGAACGGCTTTTTGTACCTGCCCAATGCCCGGGCGTGGGTCACCGAATATCCCGCCGCTGCCCTGCCCAAAGCCCAGGCCACCTATAGCGCCCCGGAGTTGGCCGGAATGGAGACGGGGCTGGTCGCCCTCTTCCAGAAGTGCCCTCACTTGGGCTGCCGGGTGCCGAGCTGTTTGACCTCGCAGTGGTTCGAGTGCCCTTGCCACGGTTCCCGCTACAACCAGGTGGGGGAGAAGCGGGGTGGACCCGCCCCCCGGGGTATGGACCGGTTCGCCATGTCGGTGAATGCCAAAGGGGAGTTCATCATCAGCACCGGCACCGTCATCCAGGGGCCGGCCATCGGGGTGAACACCACCGGGCAGGAGCCTGAGGGTCCGAGCTGTCTTGGGGGAGCATCGCACTGATGCATCTGCTTGCCGCCTCAACCCAGCGCAACCTGGGCATGGCCATCGCGGTGGTCGCCATCGTGGGCTTCGCCATCTACCTCATCTACAACGTGTTGTGGGCGGGCCGCGGGGAGAAGGGCTCGGAGGTAGAACTGGCCCCCAACCGCAAGCCCTACCTCAGCGACGAGGAGCTGGAGACCAAGAAGCTGGATCTCGCCTTGGTTAGCGGCCTGGTCACCCTGGTCATCATCGGTGTGGCCCTGCCCCTGTACTGGCTGGGAGAGCCCGGACGCCAGCAGGGCTACCTGGAGTACTCCCGAGAGCAATTCACCAGTCGGGGGGCCGGTCTGTTTGAAGAGTCGTGCTCAAGCTGCCACGGCGGCGGCGGCCTCGGCGGCACCACCGCCACCTCGGTTTCCGACGACTCCGGCAACTTTGTCGCTGCTATCGAGTGGGATGTCCCCGCCCTCACCACCGTGTTGTACCGCTTCTCCGAAGAGGAAGTGCGCCACATTCTCAACTACGGCCGACCTCCCACCCCCATGCAGGCTTGGGGGGGCCCCGGCGGCGGTCCTCTCACCACCCAGCAGGTAGACGAGCTCATCCAGTACATCCAGAGCATCCAATTGGACCCCGACGAAGTGCAGGGCGAAGTGCTCGATGGCCTTGTCCTCCAAGTACGCAGTTACGTGCTGAATGGCAACCCCGACATGAAAGCCCGGGTGGAATCGGCTCAGCAACGGCTAAGACAGGCCACAGAGGCGCAGGCAAGTGCGAGCACTACTCAAGGAATGCAAGAGGCTGACGCTCAGTTCTTGTCGGCGCAGAATGAGCTTGACGCATTAGAGCAAGAGATCCGCGGGCTGTATCTGAGTGCCTTCGAATCGCCAAACCCCCAGCTTAGGAACCGACTGGATCAAGCTTACGAAGCCTACGTAGCGGTGCGACATGTGGCTAACGACGATGAGGAAGGCCAAGAAGCGAAAGCTATGGCCGCTCAGGACCTTGAAGATATAGATCGGGAGATACGCGAGCAGTACATCCGCGATCTGAGATCGCCCGATCGGGGTGAACTGCTGTTCAACAACGGGGTGTACGGCTGTGCTCGGTGCCACACCCCGAGGGACTCGTGGCAGTTCACCGGGCCCGAGACCACCCCCGGCGGAGGCCCGGTGATCTTGGCCGAAGGCACTCCCGAAGAAGCCGCGGCCATTGCCGCCTTGGGCAACCTGATCCCTGCCGATATACCCGGTGGCGGGGCGTTCGGGCCCAACCTCACCAACGGGGCTACCCTCCGGCAGTTCGACACCGCCGAGGGCCACGCGGGCTTTGTCACCATCGGCTCCCAAGAGGGAGTGGGTTACGGCAACTTCGGCCAGGGCGACGGCGGCGGTCAGATGCCGGCCTTCGGGGAGTGCGTGGGCGACCGGGACTCCAGTGAGCGAAGCGCCATTTTCGGGTTCTGCACGCTGGAAGACGACAACAGTCGGCCGGGCATGTTGACCGCAGACCAGATTGCCGACATCGTGGCCTACGAGCGGGGGTTGTGAGCATGGGCTCGGTTCTCGCGGCGGTGAACACCATGGCCGCCATCTCGTTCGACAACGAGATTCGCGGCCTGCTGACAGTGCTTTTGGGCGCGGCCATCCTCATGGGGTCGGTGTGGCTCATCATTTCCACTAACACCGGCTTCCGCCTCGGCACTCTTATCGCCATCTCAGCCATCTTCGGCTGGACGGTGATGATGGCCTTCATCTGGTCCTTGTACGGCATCGGGCTCCAAGGGGCGCGGCCCACCTGGGAGGTGCAAGCCATCCACATCGGCAACCCGTCGATCTCGGACAACGAGGCCGACCCGCCTCCCGCCATTCTCGACGATCTGCCCAACCCGATTCCCTGCGAGACTTTGGGCGATCAAGATCAGGACTGCCTCCCCAAGGCCATCGAGGTCGTCCGCGTTTTGGGCAACAGCCAGCACAATGACGAGTTGGATTACATCGACGTGGAGGCCATCAGCGCTGACGTCACCGCATTCAACGACGCTTTAGCTGATGGCGACCCCCGCAAGCTCATGACAGGTGGCTCCGAGGAAGCTCAGGAGTGCGAGTTTGAGAAGAGCCCGAACGGAACCTCGGTCAAAGAGCAGTATCTGGAGTGCGAAGTGCAGCGTCTGGCCGAGGAGCAGCGCATCCGCAACGAAGATCTCACCCTGAGCGAGCTGAAGGGCGTAGCCCCCGAGCTCACCGATGACGCCGAGCGCCTAGGCTGGCTGGCTCTGGGCGACTGGAACCTGGAAACCACCCAAGCCGCGGGGGAGGCCATCACCGCGGCCAGCGACTATCTCGTCCAAGCCGATTTGGGCTTTGGCGAGAGCGACGACCAGAGCAACACCTTCGTGGTGCTGAATGCCTATCAGCAGGGGGGCAAGCCGGATCGGCTCAACAACGGGGTGTGGGAACGGGTCAGCAACAAGGTCATCACCAGCGCCATGCCTCGCCATCCCACCAACTACACAGTGGTGCAGGTCCAGCGGTCGATTTATCACCCGCCGGTGGCGGGCCAAGCGCCATCCCCCGCGGAAGCGGATACCGAAGAACCGGTCATCTCGGTGCTCCTTCGCCGCAACCTGGGCCGGTTCCGCCTGCCCGGTATTCTGGTGACCATCGGCTCCGGTCTGTTGTTCTTGGCCTCTCTCTTGATGCTCCACACCCGCGATCTGGAAGTCCGCCGTCGCCTGGAAGGCGAGGGTTCGGGGTAGACCGCGATGACCGGCCAATACCTGCCGATCTTCGCCCTCGGGGTTTTGGCCGTGCTGTTCGCCGCCTTGAGTTTTGGCGCTTCCCGACTTCTGGCACCCCGGCGTCAGACCAAGGCCAAACTGGCCCCCTACGAGTGCGGTGTGGGAGAGAGCACCGATGCCCCCGAGCGGTTCGGAGTTCGGTTCTTCCTCATCGCAATGATCTTCATCGTCTTCGACATCGAGATCATCTTCTTGTACCCCTGGGCAGTGTCGTACCAGGGACTCGGCCTGTTCGGCCTCGTGGCCATGGGGATATTCGCCTTGGCCGTGTTCGAGTCGTTCGTCTACCTCATCGGCAACGGTGCCCTCGACTGGGGGCCGTCTCGCCCCATGTGGCGGCGTGATCCCCGGGTGTCGGCCCGCCGCACCAGCGACACCACTATCCGCCGGGTAGGCCTGGACGGACGAAAGGCCCCGGAGGAGGCGGCATGAAGCTCCCGCTGCTTGGTGATACCGAGGTGATCTTGGACCGCGGGCTGGAGGGAGTCGACCACAACTTCGTTACCGGAAAACTCGAAGACCTGGTCAAGTGGTCTCGAGCCCGCAGCTGCTGGCCGGCCACCTTCGGCTTGGCCTGCTGCGCCATCGAGATGATGGCCACCGGCGGTGCCCACTACGACTTGGCCCGCTACGGCATGGAGGTGTTTCGGGCCTCGCCCCGCCAAGCCGACCTGATGATCGTGGCTGGCCGGGTGTCCCAGAAGATGGCCCCTATCCTGCGCCGTATCTACGACCAAATGATGGAACCCAAGTGGGTGATCTCCATGGGGGTGTGTGCCTCGAGCGGCGGCATGTTCAACAACTACGCCATCGTGCAGGGAGTAGACCAGATTGTGCCGGTGGACGTCTACGCTCCTGGCTGTCCACCGGGTCCGGAGACGTTGATGCACGCCATCTTGACCCTTCACGACAAGATCACTAGCGGCGAGATCACCCGCCGTCGAGACGAGACCGGGGCCGGGGCCAACCTCACCGTCGCCCAGCAGGACGGCCAGAGCGCAACCGGCGTGGCGATTCGTACATGAACGACGTCTTCGAAACGCCGGTATTGCACGTATCCCGCGACCAGCTCATCGAGACAGTGGTCGGGCTGCGCGACGAGGGCTATGTGTCGGTTCTGGACGTGACCGCGGTGGATTACTTGGAGCACCCCGGCCGCCACGATCTGCCCCCCGAGGTGGAACCGGAGCGCTTCGAGTTGGTGGTCACGCTCATCTCCCATGCCGCGCCGGGCCGCACACGGTTGCGGGTTCAAGTGCCCGCTGATGACCCGGTGGTGCCCACGCTGTTCGACCTATTCCCCGGCACCGAAGCTTTGGAGCGAGAGGTGGCCGATATGTTCGGCATCGCCTTCGAGGGCCATCCCGACCCCACCCGCATCCTCATGCCCCCCGATTGGGAAGGCCACCCGCTGCGGAAGGATTTCGCGGTTGGTCGCATCCCTGTTCAATTCAAGGCCACCCGATGAGCGCTCCCGAGACCACAGCCGAGGCCGCCACCGATCCAAGCGTCACCGACGAGGCCACAGCCGAGGCCGTTCGCCGCCGGGAGGACAGCGCCGTGCTCCGCATTGGCGAAGACGACGGCGAGCGTCTTGAGGCCGAATCCAGCGCCAGCGATACCAGCATGATCATGAACATGGGGCCACAGCACCCCAGCACCCACGGCGTGCTGCGGCTCATGCTGGAGATGGAGGGGGAGACCGTGATGCGGTCCAAGCCGGTCATCGGCTACCTCCACACCGGCATGGAGAAGACTGCCGAGACCCTGACCTACCTCCAGGGCCCCACCAACGTCACCCGCATGGACTACGCCGCCCCGCTGTTTAGCGAGTTGGCGTTTTCCATGGCCACCGAGGCGCTGCTGGGCCTAGAACTCCCCCCGCGGGCCACCTGGATCAGGATGCTGATGTGCGAGCTGAACCGCATCAGCTCCCACCTGCTGTTCCAGGCCACCAACGGCATGGACATCGGCGCGGTGTCGATGATGCTCTACGGCTGGCGGGAGCGGGAGGAGGCCCTGCGGCTGCTGGAGACCATCACCGGTTTGCGGATGAACCACAACTACATCCGGCCCGGCGGGGTAGCCGCCGACTTGCCCGACGGTTGGCGAGATGAGGTGCTCACCCTGATCGACACACTGCCCGCCCGGCTCAACGAATTCGACACCCTGCTCACCGGCCAGCCCATCTATCGGGAGCGGCTCCAAGGAGTGGGGGTGATCAACACCGCCGAGTGCCTGGCCTTGGGGGTCACCGGACCCATACTGCGCTCCACCGGCTACGCCTGGGACCTGCGCCGGGACATGCCCTATCTGGCCTACGACCAGGTGGAATTCGACGTGGTGGTGGGCACCTATGGCGACTGCTTCGACCGCTACGCCATCCGCCTGAACGAGATCAGGGAGTCGATCGGCATCCTGGCCCAGATCCTCGACCAGATGCCGTCGGGCGATTACCGGGTGCAGGACAAAAAGGTCACCCCGCCGCCCCGGGCCCGCATCGACGAGTCGATGGAGGCCCTCATCCACCACTTCAAGATCTTCACCGAGGGATTCAAGGTGCCCGCCGGAGAGGTGTACGCCGCGGTGGAGTCTCCTCGAGGGGAGCTGGGCTGCTACATGGTGTCGGACGGCTCGGCGGTGCCCTATCGCATGCACATCCGCGGCCCCAGCTTTGTGAACCTGCAAACCCTGCCCCATCTGATGCGAGGGGGCATGGTGGCCGACGCGGTGGCCATCATCTCCTCGGTCGACCCCATCATGGGGGAGGTGGACCGCTAATGGCCCGCCTGAACTCCAACAGCCTCGCTATCGCCCAGGAGATCATCGGCCGGTATCCGGTTCCCCGCTCCGCACTCATCCCGCTGCTGCACTTGGCCCAAGAACAAGACGGCTATGTCGCCGAAGATGCCATGGCCCACATCGCCGAGTTGGTGGAGGTCACCCCAGCAGAGGTCATGGGCACGTGCAGCTTCTACGAGATGCTTAAGCGAGAGCCGGTGGGCGACTACATGGTCAACATCTGCAACGGCATCTCCTGCCATCTCCTGGGCGCTTCGGCCCTGATCCACCACGCCGAGGACACCTTGGGAGTGAAACCTGGCGGGACCACCGATGACGGGAAGATCACCTTGGAAGCGGTGGAGTGCATTGCCGCGTGCACCGAGGCCCCCTGTCTCCAGGTCAACTATCGCTATCGCAACCAGGTCACCACCGAGGACTTCGACCAGCTGGTGGCCGATCTGCGGGCCGATGCCGCCGGGGTGGCACCCCACGGGCAGTTGGCCAAGGTTCGCCAGCACGTCAGCGAAGACCGCTGGGCTGGCGTGTCGCCCCCCCACGGCCAAGGTGAGCCGGCCTGGATGGCCCGCAACCCCTCTGATAACGGAGACGGCTCGTGAGTGCGCCCGCCCCCTCCGACCTGAGGATCATCACCTCCCGCTTCGACGTCGAAGACGGCCACACCTTGGCCGGCTACGAGCGCACCGGGGGCTATGCCGGGTTGCGGCGGGCGCTGGAGATGGCCCCTGCCGACGTTCACGGCGAGGTCCGCACCGCCAGCCTGCTGGGCCGAGGCGGCGCCGGGTTCCCCGCCGGGGTCAAGTGGGGGTTCTGCCCCCCGGGGGTGTGGCCCCGCTATTTGGTGGTGAACGGCGACGAGTCCGAACCCGGCACCTACAAAGACCGCCTGCTCATGGAGCGCGATCCCCACCAGCTCATCGAGGGCTGCCTCATCGCCTGCTACGCCCTCGGACTCTCCCAGTGCTTCCTGTATGTACGGGGCGAAATGGCCCACGCCCAGGAGCGGCTGGCCGCCGCCCTCAACGAGGCCTATGAGGCCGGCTATGTGGGCGCCAACGTGCTGGGCGCCGAGGACTTCTCGGTGGATATCACCCTGCACTGGGGGGCCGGGGCCTACATCGTGGGGGAGGAAACTGCCCTCATCGAGAGCCTGGAGGGCGACCGGGGGATGCCCCGGCTAAAGCCCCCCTATTTCCCGGCCTCCATTGGCCTCTACGGCAAGCCCACCATCGTCAACAACGTGGAGACCCTGGCCAACCTGCCCTGGATCGTGTCCAACGGCGGGGACGCCTTTGCCGCCATGGGGTCGGACAGCTCCACCGGCACCCGGGTGTTCGCGGTGTCGGGCCATGTGGCCACCCCCGGCGTGTTCGAGGTGCCATTCGGCACCACCACCTTCCGCGAGATCATCTTCGATCCTCAATACGCCGGCGGTATGCGTCCAGGCCGCACCCTCAAGACCTTCATCCCCGGTGGGGCGTCGGCCCCTTGGTTCTTCGAGGAGCACCTCGACCTGCCACTGGAAAAGACCACCGTGGACCAGGCCGGCTCCATGCTCGGCTCGGGCGCCATCGTGGTGATGGACGACACCACCGACGTGGTGAAGGCCTGCCACAACGTGGTGCGGTTCTTCGCCCGGGAATCCTGCGGCAAGTGCACGCCGTGTCGGGAGGGCACCTCCTGGCTGGAGAAGATCCTCGGACGCATCCTGGCCGGCCAGGGCCGCCCCCAAGACCTGGATCTGCTGATGGACGTTTGCGACAACATCAGCCCCGGCATCAACTGGCCGCCCCGCCAAACCACCATCTGCCCACTGGGGCCGTCGGCCGTCTCGCCCATCGCCTCCGCTCTGGAGCGGTTCCGAGATGAGTTCGAGGCCTACCTGCCCGCCACCGCGGTCGCGGTCACCACGAGTTCGGGGGTGGCGTCGTGAGCGATCGGGAAACCGTGGTCAACATCACCGTCAACGGCCAGCCGGTGGAGGCCCAACCCGGCGAATGGGTCATCGCCGCCGCCGAGCGGGCTGGCGTGTACATCCCCCACTTCTGCTACCACCCCCGCATGAGCTCGGTGGGCATGTGCCGCATGTGCATCGTGGACATCGACGCCGGGCGCGGCCCCGCCTTGCAACCCTCCTGCATGGTGGAGGTGAGCGAGGGCATGGTGGTGGACACCACCTCGGAGCAAACCCGCAAGGCCCAAGACGGGGTGCTGGAGTTTCTGCTGCTGAACCACCCGCTCGACTGCCCGGTGTGCGATAAGGGTGGCGAGTGTCCCCTCCAAGACCAAACCATGGCTTACGGCCCCGGTGAGAGCCGGTTCATCGAGGAGAAGCGCCACTTCGAGAAGCCCATCCCGGTGAACAGCCTGGTGTACTTGGATCGGGAGCGCTGCATTCTGTGCGACCGCTGCACCCGGTTCGCCGACGAGGTAGCGGGCGACCCGCTCATCACCTTCCAAGACCGGGGCGACCAGACTCAGGTGAACACCTTTCCCGACCTCCCCTTCTCCTCCTATTTCAGCGGCAACACCGTGCAGATCTGCCCGGTGGGCGCACTCACCGCGGTGCCCTATCGGTTCAAGGCCCGCCCGTGGGACCTCACCGAAGTGGAGTCCACTTATCCCAACCCGATGGGCGACCGGGTGGTGGTGCAGGCCTCCCGCGATCAGGTGCTGCGCTATCAGGGGGTGGACAGCGACGCGGTCAACTGGGGGTGGCTCACCGACAAAGACCGGTTCTCCTTCGAGGCCACCGCCAGTGAGCTGCGACTGGGGTCGCCGCTAATTCGGGGGACCCCGCTGGGCCGACCCGATCCCGGCGGCAGCGAGCTGGTGGAGACCTCCTGGCGCCAGGCCCTCACTTTGGCCGCCGACGCCATTCGTGGCGCCGTCGAAGACAAGGGTCCTCAGTCGGTGGCCGTGTTGGGCGGGGCCCGTTTGACCAACGAAGACCAGTACGCCTGGGCTCGACTGGTCAAAGGGGTCATCGGTACCGACAACGTTGACGCCCAGCTCGACGACGGCCTGCCCGCCGATGTGGTGCTGGGCCTGCCCCGGGCCACCATCAACCGGTCCTGCACTCCGGGCGGAACCGTCATCTTGATGGCGCCCGACCCCAAAGAGGAGCAGGGCACCCTCTATTTGCGGCTCCGCCACGCCGTTGTCAACGACGGCGTGCAGCTCATCGAGCTCACGCCCCGGGCCACCGGTTTGAGCCATCTAGCTGCCCACCGACTGCACCACCGGCCCGCCGAAGCAGCCGCCGTTGCCGCCGCCCTGGTGGGTGGCGACATCGACGCTGGACCCGACGGGGAGATCGGCGGCGTGCCCGGCGACGCCTTGGCCGCCGCCGCGGCTGCGCTGGCAGACCGAGCCGACAAGCCCATAACTGTGATCGTGGGCCGCCCCTCGCTGGCTGAGACGGACGGCCCCACCGTGGATGCCGTTGCCGAGTTGGCCCGATTCGCCAAGCTGCTGGCCGCCGGAGGACGACCGGGCATCGCCTTTTTGCCCGCTCTGCACCGGGGCAACGTGCTCGGGGCGCTGGACATGGGGCTGGCCCCCGGCCTGCTGCCCGGCCGAGTGTCGCTGGACGACGGTGGATCGGCGCTGGCCCAGTTGTGGGGCGCAGTGCCCGCCGCCCCTGGTGCTGATGCCCGCGGCATCCTGAAGGCCGCCGCCAATGGCCACATCGACGTGCTGGTGCTGCTGGGGGCCGATCCGCTGGGCGATTTCCCCGACCAAGACCTGGCCAACGCGGCCCTCGAAGCGGTGGGCACCATCATCGCCTCCGACCTGTTCTTGAACCCCTCTTCAGCCCGGGCCCACATCGTGTTCCCCGCTGCTGGATTCGGTGAGCGCCAAGGCACCCACACCAACATGGAGGGCCGGGTCACCCGGGAGCGCCAGATCGTTACCTCACCGGGCACGGCGCGGGCCGACTGGGCCATCGCCACCGAGTTGGCCCGGATGCTGGGGGCAGATTTCGGCTTCGGCTCTCCCGAGGACGTGTGGGAGGAGATCACCCGAGTGGCGCCATCGCACCGAGACGTCTCCCAAGAGGCCATCGACGCCGCCGCCGACGGTGCCGTGGTTGCCGACAGCTCTATCGCGTTCTCCCCGCCCGAAGGCCCCACCTCAGTGCCCCATGTGGATGCCTACAGCCTTCGCCTGGTGTCGACGCGGCGCATGTACGACCGGGGCACGTTGTTCCAGCACGTTCCCTCGCTGGCCAAACTGGCTCCTAACGCTGTTTTGGCCCTGAACCCCTACGACTTCGACCGGGTCGGGGTTGATTCGGGCACCGAAGTGCAGGTGATTTCAAATGTGGGCGAGCTGGACATGCCGGTGGTGGCCGACCCCGGTGTCCCCCGAGGCACCGCGGCCTTCGGCTACAACCATCCCGACCTGGACGTGCGAGCCCTGATCGATAACGACTCCGTGGTCACCGACCTGAGGATTCAAACCTGATGATGGCTGGCCTCGGACCATCGGTACTCGGCCTCGACCCGTTGTATGACGGCGGGGTCGGCCTGGCCGAGGTTCTCATCACGCTGCTTAAGGTGGGGGTGGCCTTCGCCCTGCTGTTGGTGGCGGTCATGCTGATGATCTGGTTCGAGCGCAAGGTCATCGGGGACATGCAGAACCGCATCGGGCCCAACCTGGCTGGACCATTCGGCATCTTCCAGACCCTGGCCGACGGCATCAAGCTGTTCTTTAAGGAAGACCTCATCCCCGAACAGTCCGATCGCTTCGTATTCAAGCTGGCCCCCTACCTGTCGCTGGTCCCGGCCTTCTTGGTGTTCGCCGTAGTTCCGGTGGGGGGAGACTTCAGCGGCGGCAACGGCCGCGTCACCCTGTTTGGCCATGAGACCTTCCTCCAGGTGTCCGACCCGCCGGTGGGCATCCTGTTGGTGCTGGCCATGTCATCGGTGGCCGTGTACGGGGTGATGCTGGCCGGCTGGTCGTCGGGCTCCAAGTATCCGCTGCTGGCGTCGGTGCGGGCATCGGCCCAGATGGTGTCTTATGAGGCCGCGCTGGGCCTGTCGCTGGCCGCAGTGCTGTTGAAGTCGGGCAGCCTGTCCACCCACACCATCGTGTCCGAGCAGTCGGTGTGGAACTGGAACCTGTGGGTCACTTGGGTGGTGCCCATGGTGATCTTCTTGATCGCGGCCACCGCCGAGTTGAACCGGCCGCCGTTCGACCTGGTGGAGGCCGAGCAGGAGCTGGTAGGCGGCTTCCACACCGAGTACAGCTCCATCCGCTTCGCCCTGTTCTATCTGGCTGAATTCATGAACACCATCACCATGTCGGCCATCGTGGTGACGCTGTTCTTGGGCGGCCCCAACGGGCCCGACTTCACCACCGTGGGTTGGCTGTCGGGCGTGCTGTGGTTCTTCGCCAAGCTGATGCTGTTCTTGTTCGCCTTCGTGTGGCTGCGCGCCACTCTGCCCCGCTTCCGCTACGACCAGCTCATGGACCTGGGCTGGAAGCTGCTCATTCCCCTGTCGCTTGGGTGGCTGCTGGTGCTGGCCTCCTACGACGTGGCCGGCGACCGGGGCTGGAACCGGGGCGTGGCGGTGATCGTGATGCTGGCCATCATGGCTGCGCTGGCCGGAATGCTGGTCTTGGCCTTGCGGGCCGCCCGCCACCGCCGAGAACTCGATCCGCAAGGAGGCTTTGCATGAGCAGTTGCATCACCGCCAAGCCTGGAATTGCGTCTGTCGCGGGAGGAGGTCGGTAGATGGGATACCTCCAGGGATTTGCCGTCACGCTGCGCAAGCTGCTCAAGGGCACCGCCACCGGCCGGGTGGTCACCACCCAGTACCCCGATGAGAAGCGCCCCAAGCCTGAGCGCTTCCACGGTCGCCACGTGCTCAACCGCTACGAGGACGGCATGGAGAAGTGCATCGGGTGCGAGCTGTGTGCCGGGGTCTGCCCAGCCCGCTGCATCTATGTGCGGGGCGCCGACAACTCGCCCGACCATCCGGTGTCGCCCGGCGAGCGCTTCGGCTACGTCTACGAAATCAATTACCTGCGTTGTATCCACTGCGATTTGTGCGTGGAGGCCTGTCCCACTGAGGCCATCACCGAGTCAAAGCTGTTTGAGTTCTCGTTCACCAACCGATCCGACGCCATCTACACCAAAGACGAGCTGGTGGTGGGCGACGACGGCCGGCCCCAGCAGCTTCCCTGGGAACACTGGGAACCAGGCGACGATGAGCACACCTCGGCTTGGGTGCGAGCCACGTCGCCGTCGGGCATGGTCGCCTACGAGGGCAAGGTGGCCTGGTCGGGCGAGCTGGGTTACGGCATCCGCTCTCCCGAGCGGGGACAGGCGGCCGACGACGAGGTTGAAGAGGCCGACGTCGACGACCACGATCACCGCCACGGCGACCATGGGGGCCACCACTGATGGAGACCGCGGTCTTCATCGTCTGTGCGGCCATCGTGCTGGCCGGGGCGCTGGGTGTGGTTCTGGCCCGCAACCCGGTTCACGCCGCGTTGAGCCTGGTGGGGACGCTGTTCGGCATGGCCGTGCTGTTCCTGAACTTGGAGGCCCACTTCCTGGCCGCGGTGCAGATCATCGTCTACGCCGGCGCCATCGTGGTGCTGTTCTTGTTCGTGATCATGCTGTTGGGCGTCGACCGGCTCGAAGACCTCTCGGTGGAGCCCATCACCGGCCAGCGGGTTCTGGCCGCCATCGTTGGCTTGGGCACCTTCGGGCTGGCCGTGGCCTTTCTGGTGACCAGCGACATCGGCTTGCCGGGCCAAGAGGCCCTGACGGGGCCCATCACCGATCAATATCAATACTCCAACCTGCGTCAGATTGCCGACGTCTTGTTCACCAAATATGTGTACGCCTTTGAGGCCACAGCCGCCCTGCTCACCATCTCGGTGGTGGGCGCGGTGGTCATGTCCCGCCGCATAGCCCGCGCCGACCAAGCCCAGGAAGCCCCCGAATCCCAGGAAGCCGCAGGGGACGACTGATGGTCACCGCCTCCTGGTATCTGATCCTGGCCGCCGGGCTGTTCACCATCGGCGCGGTGGGCCTGCTGGTGCGGCGCAACCCGCTGATCATGTTCATGTGCGTGGAGCTGATGCTCAACGCGGTCAACCTCACCTTCATTACCTTCGGGCGGGAGCTGGGCGACATCGGCGGGCAGGTATCGGTGTTCTTCGTGCTGGTGGTGGCCGCCGCTGAGGTGGTGGTGGGATTGGCCATCGTGGTGGCCATCAACCGCCGTCGACCCCAGGCCACCGCCGACGACCTATCGGTGTTGAGGGGATAGCGGGGTCATGAGCACGCTTGTCGACCTAGTTTGGTTGATCCCTGCGTTCCCGCTGGCCGGGGTACTGATCCTGATGGCGCTGGGCCGCCGTCTGGGCGAGCCTCGGGCCGGCTGGCTGGCCACCGCCATGATGGGCGGGTCGTTCATCGCCACCCTGCTGGTGTTCATCGGGCTGGTGGGCCACGAGGGCGACGAGCGGGAGACGGTGCTTACCCTGTTCGAGTGGGTGCCGGCCGGGAAGCTGGCCGTGGACATCGGCTTTCTGGCCGATCCGCTGTCCATCACCATGGCCCTGTTCGTGACCGGGGTGGGCGCCCTCATCCACCTGTACTCCATCGGCTACATGCACGGAGACGCCGACTTCTCCCGGTTCTTCATCTACCTCAACCTGTTCGCCTTCTCCATGCTCATGCTGGTGCTGGGCGACAACCTGCTGCTCACCTTCTTGGGCTGGGAGGGAGTGGGGGCCTGCTCCTACCTGCTTATCTCGTTCTGGTTCACCGACGAGGCCAACGCCTCAGCGGGCAAGAAGGCATTCGTCACCAACCGGGTGGGCGACTGGGGCTTTCTGGTGGCCATGTTCCTGGCCTTTTTGACCTTCGGATCGCTCCAGTACGGGGAGATCTTCTTCGACGTGGAGTCCAATGGCGTGGCCGCGGGTACGGCCTCGGCCATCGTGGTGCTGCTGCTGGTGGGGGCGGCGGGCAAGTCGGCCCAGTTCCCGCTGCACATCTGGCTGCCCGACGCCATGGCCGGCCCCACTCCGGTATCGGCCCTCATCCACGCTGCCACCATGGTTACCGCCGGGGTGTACCTGCTAACCCGGATGAACCCCATCATCGCCGAGGCCCACGGCTGGGTGCCCGACCTCATCATGTGGGTGGGCCTGGGCACCGCGCTGATGGCCGCCACCATCGCGGTGGCCCAAAATGACATCAAGAAGGTGCTGGCCTACTCCACCGTCAGCCAACTCGGGTTCATGTTCGTGGCCGTGGGCTCGGGGGCCTACGTCGCCGCCATCTTCCACATGGTGACCCACGCCTTCTTCAAGGCGCTGTTGTTCTTGGGGGCCGGGTCGGTGATCCACGGCATGGACGGCGACCAGGACATCCGCCGCTATGGGGGCCTGGCCCGACTGCTGCCCATCACCTCGATGACCTTTGTGGCTGGCTGGCTGGCCATCGCCGGAGTGCCGCCGTTCTCGGGCTTCTGGTCGAAGGACGAGATCCTGGCCTACGCCTATGGCGAGAACAAAGTGCTGTGGGTGCTGTTGTTGGCCACCGCCATCCTCACCGCCTTCTACATGACCCGGCTGGTGCTGATGACCTTCTTCGGCCCGCCCCGCTGGATTTCCGGCGACGCCGCTGGAGACGTCGAGGCTGGCGATGCCGTTGGCACGGCCGCCCCTGACAAGGCTGCTCCACCTCACCGGCACCCCCACGAGTCGCCGTGGACCATGACCATTCCACTCGTGGTGCTGGCTGGCTTGGCCATGGTGGCTGGGGTGTTCAATTTGCCGTTCACCTCTGATGTCCACTTCTTGGGCAACTGGCTGAAGCCCTCCCTGTTCGGCAACGAAGGCCATCTACCCTTCGGTGGGGGCACCCAGTGGGTGCTGGCTTTAGTAGCTATCGTCGGCAGCTTGGGCGGGGTGTCGGCCGGGGCCGCGGTTTACATCCGCCGCCGGATCGACCCGGCCCGCATCGAGCACCCCTTCTTGGCTCGGGCGTGGCGCATCGACGAGATTGTCACCAACTTCATGGGCGGTCCCGGCCGCCGGGCGTTCGAGCGCACCACCCAGTTCGATGAGCAGGTGGTGGACGGAGCGGTCAATGCCACCGGCACCCTGATCCGCCGGGCCGGTTCTCGGTTGCGGGTGTCGCAGTCCGGCCTGGTGCGCAGCTATGCCCTGGGCATCGCCATCGGCGCGGTGGCGCTGCTGGCGTGGTTCATCTCAAGGGCGGGGTTCTGATGCCTGCGATTGCAATTCCAGTGGCATCGTCGAGCAAGGCTCTTGATGGGATGGGGCGGTAATGGGCAGCTCCACCGTTCTGCCGGTCATCATCTTCCTTCCCTTGGTAGGGGCGGCGGCCATCGCGTTCATCGCACCGTCCCGCTCCATGGTGCTCAAGCCGGTGGCGGTGGCCACCTCGGCGGCCACCGGCGCGCTCACCCTGTGGC
>JAPPAP010000011.1 GCA_026705465.1 bacterium
ACCCGACAAGGAATTTCGCTACCTTAGGACCGTTATAGTTACGGCCGCCGTTTACTGGGGCTTAGGTTCAGAGCTTCGCCTTACGGCTAACCCCTCCCCGTAACCTTCCAGCACCGGGCAGGCGTCACAGCGTATACAGCGTCTTACGACTTCGCACGCTGCTGTGTTTTTAGTAAACAGTCGCTTTCCCCTGGTTTGTGCCACCCGATCAAGCTCCAGACGCGAAGTCCTTCACTTTACTAGGGTCATCCTTATCCCAAAGTTACGGATGTAATTTGCCGAGTTCCTTAACCATAGTTCTCCCAATCGCCTTGGTATTCTCTACCTGCCCACCTGTGTTGGTTTGGGGTACGGGCGCTGTGAAAGCTCGCTAGCGGCTTTTCTTGGCAGTACAGGATCAGTGACTTCACCTCATGCGGTTCGGTATCACGCCTCAGGCTTTATGGAGACCGGACTTACCTAGGCCCCGCCCTACACGCTTACCCCAGGAACTACCGTCGCCTGGGTTCACCTACCTCTCTGCGTCCCCGCGTTGCTGGCCGCTCCGGTGTGGGTCGGTTTCTTCTGCCCCTTTGCGGGGCAGACATCCCCTTAGCAACACCGGTTAAGCCTGGACGCGTTCACAGCGGTACCGGAATATCAACCGGTTGTGCATCGACTACGCCTGTCGGCCTCGCCTTAGCTCCCGACTCACCCTGGGAGGATTAGCCTTCCCCAGGAACCCTTGGGCTTTCGGCGGAAAGGTTTCTCACCCCTCTCTCGCTACTCATACCAACATTCTCACTCGGACTCGGTCCACGTCAGCTTGCGCTGCCGCTTCACTCCAAGCCCGACGCTCCGCTACCACTCCTGCCTAATGGCAGAAATCCGCAACTTCGGTTTCTAGCTTTAGCCCCGTTACATTGTCCGCGCAGGATCACTCGACCAGTGAGCTGTTACGCACTCTTTCAAGGGTGGCTGCTTCTAAGCCAACCTCCTGGCTGTCTGGGCAATCCCACATCGTTTGCCACTTAATACACACTTAGGGGCCTTAGCCGGCGCTCTGGGCTGTTTCCCTCTCGTCCAACGAAGCTCATCCCCCGTGGACTCACTGCCGCACTCTGGAGCCATGGCATTCGGAGTTTGACTGGGGTCGGTAAGCTTGTGGGCCCCCTAGCCCAATCAGTGCTCTACCTCCATGGCTGAACGTGCGACGCTGCACCAAAATGCATTTCGGGGAGAACCAGATATCACCGTGTTTGATTGGCCTTTCACCCCTATCCACAGGTCATCCGCCCAGTTTTCAACCTAGGTCGGTTCGCGCCTCCACGGAGTCTTACCCCCGCTTCACACTGCCCATGGATAGATCACCCGGCTTCGGGTCTACGGCATGCGACTGTACGCCCAGTTATGACTCGCTTTCGCTCCGACTTCCCTTCACAGGTTAATCTCGCCACATACCGTAACTCGTTGGCTCATTCTTCAAAAGGCACGCCATCGCGATCTCAGATTGACGATCCGAAGATCATCGGTTGAGACGACGCTCTGACTGCTTGTAAACCAACGGTTTCAGGTACTATTTCACTCCCCTCCCGGGGTACTTTTCACCTTTCCCTCACGGTACTAGTTCACTATCGGTTGCCTACATATACTTAGCCTTACGAGGTGGTCCTCGCAGATTCACGCCGAATTACACGGCAACGGCGCTACTCGGGGACACTCAGCGAAGTGTGCAGCAGTTTCGTGTACGGGGCTCTTACCCCCTGCGGCTCGCCTTTCCAGAACGATTCCACTACCACGCACGTTTGTAACTTCGTGGAGGATCTGGCGCTCCTCCTCTGAGGCCCCACAACACCGGACCGGCAACGCCACCAGGCTATTCCACCGGCACGGTTTAGGCTCTTCCCTTTTCGCTCGCCGCTACTAAGGGAGTCGCGGTTGCTTTCCTTTCCTACAGGTTACTTAGATGTTTCAGTTCACCTGGTTCCCTCTACCGGCGCTATGTGTTCACACCGGAGTGATACCCCTTTACAGGTATCAGGTTTCCCCATTCGGACATCCCCGGATCAAAGCTCAGTCGGCAGCTCCCCGAGGCTTATCGCAGCCTCTCACGTCCTTCATCGGTCGTAGGCACCTAGGCATCCACCGTTGGCTCTTCGTAGCTTGGAAGATTCGTACATCGAAGAACTCTAATTTCGATCAGATGCTCGTGCTCGCTATGCAGTTCTCAAAGAGCGCAGGAGGATGTGGGCAATTGATCAAATTGCTCGACAGAGCCTCGAGCGTGAAAACACGCTCCCTCAAAACGGAAGAGAGGACAAAAGAAACCAGTGCATCAACTGGGAGTGTCCGAACTTGATTCCACCATTTAGCGGTATCAAGTGGAAACGGAACTCCTTAGAAAGGAGGTGATCCAGCCGCACCTTCCGGTACGGCTACCTTGTTACGACTTCACCCCAATCGCTAACCCCACCTTCGACAGCTCCCTCCCTTGCGGGTTGGGCCACTGGCTTCGGGTGTTGCCAACTTTCGTGGTGTGACGGGCGGTGTGTACAAGGCCCGGGAACGTATTCACCCCGGCGTTGCTGATCCGGGATTACTAGCGACTCCGACTTCATGGAGTCGAGTTGCAGACTCCAATCCGAACTGAGACCGGCTTTATGGGATTCGCTCAACCTCGCGGTATAGCAGCCCTTTGTACCGGCCATTGTAGCATGTTTGCAGCCCTGGGCATAAGGGGCATGATGACTTGACGTCGTCCCCACCTTCCTCCGAGTTGACCCCGGCAGTCTCCTACGAGTCCCCGGCATTACCCGCTGGCAACATAGGACAAGGGTTGCGCTCGTTGCGGGACTTAACCCAACATCTCACGACACGAGCTGACGACAGCCATGCAGCACCTGTCTACGCTGCCCGAAGGCTCGTTCCGGTTTCCCTTCACTACTACGTACATGTCAAGCCCAGGTAAGGTTCTTCGCGTTGCATCGAATTAAACCACACGCTCCGCTGCTTGTGCGGGCCCCCGTCAATTCCTTTGAGTTTTAGCCTTGCGGCCGTACTCCCCAGGCGGGGCACTTAATGCGTTAGCTACGGCACGGATCCCGTTGGATGGGACCCACACCTAGTGCCCAACGTTTACGGCGTGGACTACCAGGGTATCTAATCCTGTTTGCTACCCACGCTTTCGCTCCTGAGCGTCAGTACCGGCCCAGAGTGCTGCCTTCGCCGTCGGTGTTCCTCCTGATATCTGCGCATTTCACCGCTACACCAGGAATTCCACACTCCTCTACCGGACTCTAGTCATAGCAGTATCGGATGCAGTCTTAGGGTTGAGCCCCAACCTTTCACATCTGACTTACTAAACCGCCTACGAGCTCTTTACGCCCAATAATTCCGGACAACGCTCGCCCCCTACGTGTTACCGCGGCTGCTGGCACGTAGTTGGCCGGGGCTTCTTCTGCAGGTACCGTCAATTTCGTCCCTGCTGAAAGGGGTTTACAACCCGAGAGCCTTCATCCCCCACGCGGCGTTGCTGCGTCAGGCTTTCGCCCATTGCGCAAGATTCCCCACTGCTGCCTCCCGCAGGAGTCTGGGCCGTGTCTCAGTCCCAGTGTGGCTGATCGTCCTCTCAGACCAGCTACCCGTCGATGCCTTGGTGAGCCGTTACCTCACCAACTAGCTGATAGGCCGCGAGGCCCTCCCGAAGCGCCGGAGCATTTCCTCTGCCGATCATGCGATCAGCGGAGGGCATCTGGTATTAGCCACAGTTTCCCGTGGTTGTCCCAGTCTTCGGGGCAGGTTCCTCACGTGTTACGCACCCGTTCGCCACTAGGTCATTGCCCGAAGGCGACCTCGTTCGACTTGCATGTGTTAGGCACGCCGCCAGCGTTCGTCCTGAGCCAGGATCAAACTCTCCGTCAACATCTCCAGCAGATCCTCCCCGAGGGGAGTTGCTGCCTTCGATCAAGTGCTCGTCTTACTAATTTGCCTCGGCAAGACAAAGCGATTTCGGAAAGTCAAAAGAGCCGAAGCCCTTCCTGACTTGGTTTCCTTGGAATTGTGTCAGGTCGACGACATCGATGCGAGGTGCACCGAGCCGTCGCCCGCACTGGCTTTTCCGTCCTCTCTTCCGTTTTCAAGGAGCGTGAGGCGGTGACCCAAACGGGAGAACCGCGTCGGCCCGGACTAGCCAGACCTTGCTCTGCCACTGCGGGCAGCCCGAAAGCTACCCGTTTCAGAGGCGGGCTGTAACGCTACCGGCCTTGGCCAGCAACGTCAACTCAATCAGGGGTTTTGCTGTGATTTAACCCGCAGCAAGTGGTACCGGCGTTTGCCCCGGCGAAGCAGCAGGTAACGACCGTGTAGCAGGCGATCGACCCCCACCGCGGTTTCGTCCCCGGAGACCCGCTCGTTGTTCACATATACCGACCCCTCGGACAGCCCCCGGCGGGCATCCCCCTTGGATTTGGCCAGCCCCGTAGAGGCCAGCAATTCCACCAGGTCGAAGCGGTCTGCGGCAGCATCGAACCCGCCGTCGGGGATCTCGGAACTTGGCACTTCGGCGGCAACAGCCTCTAGGGCGGCCTCGTCGATGTCCTCGACCGGAGAACCGAACAGGATTCGGGCTGCCTTCTCGGCGGCGACGGCCGCGCCAGGGCCATGGACCAGGGAAGTGACCTCGTTGGCCAGAATGCTCTGGGCCTCCCGTCGCCCGGGATCGCGTTGGTGGGCCTCGACCGCCTCAATGATCTCCCCTACCGGGAGCATGGTGAATTGGAGCAGGCTCCGCTCCACATCCTCGTCGGGGGTCTGCACGAAGTACTGATGGAAGCGGTAGGTGCTGGTGAGGTTGGGATCCAGCCAGATTGCTCCTTCGGCGGTCTTGCCGAACTTGGCCCCGTCGGACCGGGTGAGCAGCGGCCAGGTGAGGCCGTGGGCCTGGGCACCGGAGCGGCGGCGGATGAGGTCCACTCCCGCGGTGATGTTGCCCCACTGGTCTGAACCGCCGATCTGGAGTTCGCACTGGTGGTGGGTGTGCAGCCACCAGAAGTCGTAGGCCTGCAACAGCATGTAGGTGAACTCTGTGAACGAGATTCCCGTCTCGCTCTGCATGCGGCTGCGCACGGAGTGCTTGGCCGCCATCTGGTTCACGGTGGCGTGCTTGCCGGTGTCTCGGAGAAATTCAATGAGGGTGAGGTCGCGGGTCCAGTCGTAGTTGTTGACCAACTGGGCTTCTCCATCGAGATCCAGCAGGTTCTCAAGCTGTGACCGAATGCCCGACAGGTTGACGACCAGAGTGTTGTCATCCAGCAGGTTGCGCTCATCTGAGCGCCCGCTGGGATCGCCCACCATGCCGGTGGCCCCACCCACCAAGGCGATGGGCCGGTGGCCAGCCTCTTGAAACCGCCGCAGCACCAGAACCCCGATCAGGTTGCCCAGGTGCAGGGAGCTGGCCGTAGGGTCGATGCCGTGGTACACGCTGATCGGTCCGCTGCTCAGCCTTCGGGCCAGCAGATCCCGATCGGTGGTGTCTTGCACCAAGCCGCGGGATTCGAGTTCTTCAAGCACCATGCGAATGCTACGAGAGCCGAGGGCAGAGAGAGAATGAATAGGTGAAGGGCAGGCAGATCGGTTTGACGATTGGCATCGCGGCGATCGTGCTGTTCGCGGTGTTCTGGATCGGGGCCACCGTCTGGTTCTTCGGGGATGAGAACCCCGATCGCCTCGAAGATCGGGAGTGGGTGGCCGAAGCCGAGGCCCGATGCGCCCAGACCCGCGACGAGCTGGACCGGCTGCCGCAGGCCCGCGATGCAGGGGACATGGCCGACCGGGCCGCCCAGATCGAAGCTGCTACCGCGGTGCTGGCCGAGATGACAGCCGATCTGGCCGCCTCCGCCCCTGGGGGCGACGATGGCGAGTTGGTGGCGCTGTGGCTCGAGAGCTGGAGGGTGTACCTCGGCGACCGTCTAGCCCATGCTGAAGCACTTCGAGCCGGCGAGGACCGCCAGTTCCGGGTGACCGTGGACCCGGACCGGGGCGACGGGGTTGACGCCCTGTTGGACGCCTTCGCCGACCGCAACCGGATGCCATCCTGCGGCGATCCGCTGGATATCGGTTAGGTATTCGGCAGCTCTTTCATGGCCCCGGCACCCAGTTGGGCCAGGCGGACCAGACCGGGGTCGCAGCCAAAATCAGCCACCCCGTCTAGCGGCACCCAGCGCAGATCTCGAGATTCGTGATTGCCCTGGGGCTGGGCGCCAGCTGGAGCCTGCACCAGAAACCGCACGTCGTAGTGCAGATGGGGATCTTCGCCAGGGGGATCCACTTCGTGGATGTCGAGGTGCAAGGGCTGGGGCCAGATGCGCAGACCGTCGATACCGGTCTCCTCGGTGGCCTCTCGCAGCGCCACCGCGGCCAGATTGGCGTCACCGTCAGCATGCCCCCCGGGCTGCAACCATCGACCGAACTTGGCGTGGAGTAGCAACAGGGTGTTGACCCCAACGCTGTCCACCACCAAGGCAGAACCGGTGAGGTGGCCGGGTCGGCACGTTCTCCGACAGACGTCGGAGTGGGCATCGATCAGCGCCCTATAGCGGTCGCCCAGATCATCATCGAACCCAACCAGCAGTTCTCGGGCCACAGTCAGGTCTTCGGAGGAGGCCAGCTCCCTGTCACCATTGCTCAACCAGGTCATCTCTCTCAGCCCCTACGGGATAGATCGGGACAGTTGGGAACGTACCAGCGCCATGGCAGGTCGGTCCCCGCGCTGAGCCCGATGCGAACCGAGCGGCCCGGCTCTCCGGGAGGCGCCGTCCCATCGTCAATCACCTCGATCCCCAAATCGGCAGTCACCAGATCTGCGCCGTTGGCCGCGCCGTAGATGCCCAAGGCGGCGGAGAGCTTGGCCGGTCCGCTGCACAAGTCTTGGTTTCGGCGGGCCTTCGGCCGCCGCTCGCGCATCTCCTCCAGGCCAGACAGCGGGGTCAACGCTCGCAGTAGCACCGCGGCGCATTCCCCGTCGGCCCCGCACACCACGTTGGCGCACCAGTGCATGCCATAGGTGAAATACACATACAGCCGCCCGGGCGGGCCGAACATGACTTCAGTGCGGGGAGTCATCCCCCGGTAGCCGTGGCTGCCGGGGTCATCAGCACCGGCGTAAGCCTCTACTTCCACGATTCGACCTCGGCATCCTCCGGACACCAACACCTTGTTCAACAGGTCGGGGGCCACTTCCCGAGGATCTCGGGCGTAGAACTCCCGTTCCAGAATCATCGCCGTCAGGATAAGGCAGGCTCGGTGGCTCTCTGCCCATACTGGTGTGGCTTTTGCTGGCTATGGCAAAGGGAGTGCTGATGCCGAGAAGAAGAGTGTGGACCTCGCTGTTGGGAGTGACGTTGGTTTTCGGCCTGTTGGCCGGGCCCATCGGATGTAGCGACAACGTGGAGACCTCGCAGTCGGTGACCATCAGCTTCGGCCATCCCTTCCCACCAACCCATCCGGTTCATGTGCAGGTTTTCGAGCCGTGGGCCAACGAAGTGCTCCAAGCCACCGGCGGCACCGTGACCATCGAGTTCTATCCCAGTCAGGGGCTGAGCCCTCGCAGTGAGGTGTACCAGAACACCGCTGATGGGGGCCAGGGCATCGGCTGGGCTCTCCAGGGCTACTCCTTGGGCCGCTTCCCGGCCGCGGAGGTGGTGGCTATGCCGTTCATATTCGGCAGTGCGGTGGAAGCGACCGAAGTGCTGTGGACGCTCCACGATGAATTCGAGGCCTTCCGCAATGAGTACGCCGACGTGAAGCTCCTCGGGCTGTGGACTCATGATGTGGCCGACTTGTGGCTGACCGCCGATCAGGCCTCTGACGCTCCCGATCTTTCCGGGCTGACGGTGCGGGCCCCCACTCAGCTCCAGGTCGAGGTGGTCGAAACGCTGGGGGGGAGTCCGGTAAACCTGCCCGTTCAGGAAATACGAACTGCACTGGGCCAGGGCGACATCGATGGCGTGATGATCGCTAACTCGGGCTTGTCCAGCTATGACCTCTACGGCGTGCTGGGCAGCGGCGTGCAGTGCAACTGCTACGTATCGGCCAGCTTCTTGGTTATGAACCAAGACCTGTGGGACAGCCTGTCGGTTTCCCAGCAGCGAGCCATCGAGCGGTTGTCGGGCCGGGAGGTCTCCCTGGCCGCGGCGGAGGCCTATGACGCCGCCTCAAGCGCGGTAGCCGAGCGCTATCCCCAAGCAGGGATCAACAAGATCGTGCTCGACGATGCAGAGTTAGCCGCTTGGCGGGAGGCCACGCAATCGGTGGTGGACAGCTGGATCGGCAGGCACGCCTCGGACTTCCCCGCCCGGGAGATATACGACCGGATGCTGGAGCTCGCCGCCGAGTAGTTGTCAGCTGCCTCGGTCGAAGCGAGCCGCGTCGGTGTTCAGTCGGGCGCGGAAACGCTCGATCTGGGCCCTCACCGACTGGAGTCCCGCCCCGCCGGAAGTGGTGCGGCGGGTGACGGGGACGCCGGGGGTCAACAGTTCGGCGGCGTCTTCTCCCAACCGAGGGTCGGCCTGCACCAAGTCGGCTAAAGATCCCTCGCCGTCCAGACTGCGGCGCACCAGATCGCCGATCACGGCGTGGGCATCCCTAAATGGCATGCCGCCGGCCACCAGATGCTCGGCCAGGTCGGTGGCCGCTGAAGCGGGAGCATCGGCGGCTGCGGCCATGGTGTCGGTATTGAATGCGATCGATGTCATCAGCCCGGCCATGGCCCGCACCCCAAGACGCACCTGATCGAGCGCGTCGAACAAAGGCTCCTTGTCCTCTTGCAGGTCGCGGTTGTAGGCCAGCGGCAAACCTTTGAGGGTGGCCAGCATGCCGGTGAGGTTGCCAATGAGCCGGCCGGCCTTGGCCCGGGCCAGCTCGGCGATGTCGGGGTTCTTCTTCTGGGGCAGCATGGAGCTGCCGGTGGCGTATGCGTCGTCGAGGGTGGCGAAGCCGACCTCTTCGGAGGTCCAGAGCACGATCTCCTCGCCGAGCCGGGACAAGTGGATGGCCACCATGGTCAGCGCGAACAGGGCTTCAGCCACGAAATCCCGGTCAGACACCGCGTCCATGGAGTTCTCGAATCGGGCGGCAAAGCCCAGATCGGCAGCAGTCATGTCAGGATTCAAGGGCAGCGACGAGCCGGCCACCGCGCCCGCCCCCAGCGGGCTGACATCCAGGCGGGCGCGGGCGTCGGCCAATCGATCCACATCCCGGGCCAGCGCCCAGCCGTGGGCCAGCAGATGGTGGGCCAACAGCACCGGCTGGGCCCGCTGGAGGTGGGTGTAGCCCGGCAGATAGGCATCGCCCGCGTCAGCAGCCCGCTCCAATAGCACGCTCTGGAGGGCGACCACGTCGGCGGCGATGGCGGCCAGCTCCCGCTTGCAGAACAACCGCAGATCGGTGGCCACCTGGTCGTTGCGGCTGCGGCCGGTGTGCAGCTTTGCCCCAGCAGGACCAGCCAGCTCAGTGACCCGGCGCTCGATGGCGGTGTGAATGTCCTCGTCGCCGGGTGCGAGTTCAAAGTCGCCAGAGGCCAGCTCCTGTTCGGTCTGGTCGAGGGCGGCCAGCACCTGGGCCAGTTCCTCGTCGGCGAGTAAGCCGACGCGGCCCAGCATGCGGACGTGGGCCCGCGAACCGGCGATGTCGTCGGGCGCAAGGCGGACGTCGAAGCCGATGCTGGCGGTGTAGGCCATCAGATCGTCGGCGGGGTCGCCGTCGAACCTTCCCTGCCAGAGCGTGCTCATGACGGGCCTGCTCTCTGGGCCAGAGTGCGCAGCCGCAGAGCGTGGAGCTTGATGAACCCCTCGGCGTCGGCCTGCTGGTAGGCACCCTGATCCTCTTCGAAGGTGACCACCGCCTCGTCGAACAGGCTGTCGTCGGATTGCCGCCCGGTCACGATCACGTTGCCCCGGTAGAGCTTGAGCCGCACGGTGCCGTTCACCCGGGCCTGGGAATGGTCGATGGCGGTCTGGAGCATCTGGCGCTCGGGACTCCACCAGTAGCCGTTGTAGATCAGCTGGGCGTAGCGGGGCATGAGCTCGTCCTTGAGGTGGGCCACCTCCCGGTCGAGGGTGAGGCTCTCCATGGCCCGGTGGGCCTTGAGCATGATGGTGCCGCCGGGGGTCTCATAACAGCCCCGCGACTTCATGCCCACGTAGCGGTTCTCCACCAGATCCAGGCGCCCGATGCCGTTGGCCCCTCCGACGCGGTTCAACTCGGCCAGGACCGAGGCTGGGCTGAGGGACTGGCCGTCGATGGCGGTGATGTCACCGCCTTGGAAGGTGAGCTCGATCTCGGTGGGAATGTTGGGGGCATTCTCGGGGGCGACCGACCAGCGCCACATCTCTTCGGGAGGCTCGAACCACGGATCCTCCAGCGGCCCGCCCTCGTAGGAGATGTGGAGCAGGTTGGCATCCATAGAGAACGGCGATCCACCCTCCCGCTCGGCTTCGATCGGAATTCCGTGCTCGCCGGCGTAGGCCACCAGCTTCTCCCTAGAGCCCAGGTCCCAGATGCGCCACGGGGCAACCACCGAGATGTCGGGGTTCAGGGCGTAGGCCCCCAGCTCGAAGCGGACCTGGTCATTGCCTTTGCCGGTGGCGCCGTGGGACACCGCGTCGGCGCCGACCTCGGCGGCGATCTCCACCAGCCGCTTGGCGATGAGCGGGCGAGCGATGGAGGTGCCCAGCAGGTATTCACCCTCGTAGATGGCATTGGCCCGGAACATGGGGAAGACGAAGTCGGCGGTGAACTCCTCCCGCAGATCCTCGATGTAGATCTCCTTCACGCCCATTGCCTCAGCTTTGGCTCTGGCTGGCTCCAACTCCTCGCCTTGGCCCAGATCGGCAGTGAAGGTGACCACCTCGCACCCGTAGGTGTCCTGCAACCAACGCAAGATGACCGAAGTGTCCAAACCGCCGGAGTAGGCCAGCACGATCTTGTTCAGGTTCTGGTTCACGAGCTCTCCTCCAAAATGAGTCCGGCCTGTGAGCGGAAGAATGCAGCCACTCGATGACCCCCGACATCTTCGGTGGCCACCACCAGCACCGTGTCGTCGCCGGCGACAGTGCCCAGCACGCCGTTTACCGCGGACCGGTCGATGGCCGAGCCGACCACGTGGGCCGATCCCGGCGGGGTGTTCAATACCACCAGGTTGTGGGAGCAGCCCACGGCCACCACCCACTCCCCCAGCACCCGCTTGAGGTGATCATCGGGGGCGACCTGCTCGGAGGGCAGCTCGGGGATGGCGTAGACCGAGCCGCCCCCGGTGGGGACTTTGACTGCGCCAAGGTCGTCTAGGTCGCGCGACACGGTGGCCTGGGTGACGGCCACTCCCTGAGCAGCCAAAAGCTCCACCAGGTGATCCTGGCTGGACACCGACTCCTGCCTCAGCATCTGCGCGATCCGGTGCTGGCGCTGGTTCTTGCCCAGCCTCATGTCGCCCCCAACAAGAAAGCAAGCAGGCCGCGGGCGGCGTGCATCCGGTTCTCGGCCTGCTGCCAGATGCGGCTCTGGGGGCCGTAGAGAACGCCTTCGGTGGCCTCGAGGCCGGGGCGGGCGGGCAAACAGTGCAGGAAGATGGCGTCGGGGGCGGCATGGCCCATAAGCGCCTCGTCGACGGTGTAGCCGGCAAAGGCCTCCATCTTCTCGGGGGCTTGATCCTCTTCGCCCATGGACACCCACACGTCGGTGTACACCACGTGGGCATCGGCAACCGCCTCAATCGGATTGTCGACGATCTCTGCCGTACCGCCTGCGGCCGATATGCGATCGATGTCGGCGCCGCTGAAGTGGTAGCCAGCAGGGCCGGACAGAACGAACTCGGCACCGGCCATGGCGGCGCCGATGGCCAGCGACCGGGACATGTTGTTGGCGTCGCCCACGAAGGCGATGCGGCGGCCGCTGATCTGGCCGAACTCCTGTTTCACGGTCAATAAGTCGGCCAAGGCCTGCAAGGGGTGGGCCTGATCGCTCAACATGTTGACCACCGGGACCGGGCTGACCGCGGCCATTCGCTCCACCTGGCCGTGGTCGAACACCCGGGCGCCGATGGCGGCGTGGAAGCAGGCCAGGGTGCGGGCGATGTCTTCAGCCGACTCCCGCTGGTCAATGCCCACCTCGCCTCCGGCGATGGACACCGGGTGGCCACCCAGTTGCACCACGGCCATCTCCATGGAGTGCCGGGTGCGGGCCGAGGGCTTCTCGAACAACAAGGCCATGCCCTTGCCGCCCAACGCTGGTGTGGGCGAGGGGTCGGCGGAAAGCTCCAGCACCGTGGCCAGTTCAGCCGCAGTGAGATCATCGACCTCAAGGAAGTGGCGGACCGACGTCATGACTTCAACACCTTGTCGAGCAGGGCCACGCCGTGGGCAATCTCGTCGTCGCTGATGATCAGGGGCGGGGCGATCCGCAAAGAGGTGGTCCCGGCGGTGCCCAGCACCAGGCCGGCGGCCATCCCCGCGGTCACCACTTCGGCGGCGGGCCGTTCTCCGGCCAATTCCACGCCGAGTAGCAGGCCCCGGCCCCGAACGCTGGTCACGCCGTCGAGCGCCTCCACGGCGGCGCGCATTGTCTCTCCGGCCGCGGCGGCCCGGGCGGGCAGATCTAGCTCTTGCATCACCTCGAGGGTGGCCTTGGCCGCCGATGCCGCCAGAGGCTGGCCGCCAAAGGTGGTGGCGTGATCGCCCGGTTCGAAGGCCGCGGCCACTTCTTCTCGGGCCCAGCAGGCCCCGATGGGCATGCCGTTGCCCAGTGCCTTGGCCATGGTCACCACGTCGGGCTCGATGCCGTCGTGGTGGTGGGCGAACCAGCGCCCGGTGCGGGCCAGTCCGGTCTGCACCTCATCGAGCATGAACAGCAGGCCCCGGTCGTCGCACAGCTCGCGCACCGCTTGGAGGTAGCCCTCAGACGGAACATTGATGCCGCCCTCGCCCTGGATGGGCTCCAATAGCACCGCCGCGGCAGTGTCATCGATGGCCTTCTCCAGCTCGGCGAGGTCGTCCCAGGGAACATGGCGGAAGCCCTCGGGCAGGGGCTGGAAGGCCTCGTGCTTTTCGGCCTGGCCGGTGGCGTGCAGAGTGGCCAGCGTCCGCCCATGGAACGACCGGCCCGCGCTGATCACGGTGTAGCGGCCATGCCCAGCCCATTTGCGGGCCAGCTTGATGGCGCACTCGTTGGACTCCGCCCCGCTGTTGGCGAAGAACACCTGGCCAGGAGGCCCGCCGACCAGGCGGTCGATGGTGCGGGCCACGTGCATCTGGGGCTCGGTGGCGTACAGGTTGGACACGTGGCACAGGGTGCGGGCCTGTTCGGCAACTGCTTCGGCCACCCGGGGGTGGGCGTGGCCCAGGCTGACCACCGCGATGCCGCTGAGAAAGTCCAGGTAGCGGGTGTCGTTGCGGTCCCAGAGCCAGCAGCCCTCGCCCCGCACGAACATGACCGGGGGCGGGCCGTAGGTGGGCATGAGCGGGCAAGAGCCGGTGTCTGTGCCCACTGCATCGGTGTGGGTGCTCATGGGGTGGCCTCCTGACCTGGCGAGTTGGGTTGGGAGTCGGGGTAGACCATGGTGCCCACCCCGGAGTCGGTGAACAGCTCCAGCAGCAGCACGTGGGGGGTGGCGCCGTTCACCATGTGGGCCGAGGCCACCCCGTGGCGCACGGCGTGGATGGCCGCGGCGGCCTTGGGGATCATGCCGCCGGTCAATTCTCCGGAGGCGATCATGGCGTCGAGATCGGAGGCGGTGGTCACGCTGATGAGGGTGGACGGATCACCGGGATCGGCGTACAGGCCCTCCACGTCGGTGAGGAACACGGCCTTGGCCGCGCCCAGGGCGCCGGCCAGGATCCCGGCCACGGTGTCGGCGTTGATGTTGAGCGCTTGGCCGGTGGCGTCGGCGCCTATTGTGGACACCACCGGAATCAGGCTCTCGTCCAGCAGCCGGTCGATGATGGCGGTGTTGACCGTGTCCACCGTGCCCACATAGCCCAGCTCCGGGTTCTCGGCCCGGGCCTGGATCAGGCCGGCATCTTCTCCCGACACGCCCACTGCGAGGGGGCCGTGGACGTTGATGGCCGAGACGATGTCGCGGTTGACCCGGCCCACCAGCACCATGCGGGCGATGTCCAGTGTCTCGGCGTCGGTGACCCGCAGCCCGTCGACAAAGCGGGGCTCCAAGCCGAGCCGCGCCATCATCTCGCCGATCTGTGGGCCACCGCCGTGGACCACTACGGGACGGATGCCCACCGATTGCATCAGCACGATGTCGGCCGCGAATCCGGCCAAGTGGTCGCTGTCCATGGCGCTGCCGCCGTACTTCACCACCACGGTCGAGCCCGAGAACCGCTGGATGTAGGGCAAGGCCTGGGTAAGGACCGCGGCGGTGTCCTCGGCTTTGAAGCTCATGACGTCCCCATGTTCTCGTCGATGTAGGCGTGGGTGAGGTCAGTGGTGATGATCCGGGCCGAGCCGTCGCCCATGCCGAGATCCACGAGGAGGTCGAGGCGCCGGCCGGTCATGTACTGGGCCAGTTCGGGGGGATGGGCGGGCTCGCCGTACTGGTACACCACGTGGGGGCCGTAGGCGATGGTCAACTTGGTGTGGTCGAAGGCCACCCCCGCGGCGCCCATCTCCGAGGCAATGCGGCCCCAATAGGGGTCTTGGCCGTACCACGAGCACTTCACCAGCTGGCAGTTGGCGGTGTCCCGGGCCGCCTTGGCCGCCTCGGCGTCGGAGGCCGCCCCGGTGACCCGCAGGAACACCGTCTTGGTGGAGCCTTCGGCGTCGTCGGCCATCTGAAGGGCCAGGCTCTCGCAGGCATCGGCGATGGCCTGGGCGAGGGTGTCGGGATCGACCGGGCCGGCCTGACCATTGGCCAAGACCAACACCGTGTCGTTGGTGGACTCGGCGCCGTCCACGGTGAGGGTGTTGAACGTGCTGGCCACTCCGGCCCTGAGGGCCTGCTGGAGGGTGTCGGGATCGGCGGCCGCGTCGGTGACCAGCACCGCCAGCATTGTGGCCATGTTGGGCTCCAGCATTGCGGCGCCCTTGGCGATGCCTCCCACGGTGAAGCCGTCGCCCGCGACTACCACCTGCTTGGGGACGGTGTCGGTGGTCATGATGGCCTCGGCTGCCTGCGGCCCCCCGTTGGGATTGAGTGCACTGGCCGCGGCAGTGATTCCGGCCGACACTGCATCCATAGGAAGGGCGTAGCCGATCAGGCCGGTGGAGCACACCAGCACTTCCTCGGCCGCCACACTCAGGGCAGCAGCGGTCTCCTGGCACATCTGGCGGGCGTCGGCCATGCCTTGCGCCCCGGTGGCCGCGTTGGCGTTGCCACTGTTGAGCACCACCGCGGCGGTCTTCCCACCCGTGGCGGCTAGATGCTCTTGGCACACCAGCACCGGGGCGGCAGTCATCTTGTTGGAGGTGAACACCCCAGCTGCGCTGACGGAACCGCCGTCGGCGGTGGCCACCAGGGCGAGGTCGGGCTTGCCGCTGGGCTTGATGCCGCAGGTCACCCCTGCGGCGGTGAATCCGGGGACGTCGGTGACGCTCATGGGTACACCCCCACTGCGGTCAGCCCTTCGGCTTCTTCCAGCCCGCAAATCAGGTTGGCGCACTGGATGGCCTGCCCCGCTGCGCCCTTGCCGAGATTGTCAATGGCGCAGAGCACCACCACCGTGTTGGTGCGGTCGTCATAGCGAGCGGTGAGGTGGGCAGCGTTGGAGCCCAAGGTGTCCTTAGTTGAAGGTAGTTCTAGTGACACCCGGACGAACGGATTGCCCTTATAGAAATAGTGAAGCCTGTCAGTGAGTGCCCGCCCGAAGTCCCACTCATCGCTGGGCACTGGATTGTCCTTGAAGCTGACCCCAGCGGTGTCTAGCTGCTCCCGACTGAAGTCCGCAGTTTGCAGGCCTTGTGCAGGACGGGCATAGCAAGTGGCCAAGATGCCCCGGTTCATGGGCGCAAGATGCGGAGTAAACAGAACCTGGCCGCCTACCGCCTGCTCGATCTCTGGAGTGTGCCGATGATTCAGCAATCCATAGGCGGAGAAATTCTCGTCCACTGCGCAAAACGTGGTGTGGTCCTTCGGTGGCCGTCCGGCTCCAGATACACCACTGGCCGCGTCCACGATGATCCCCTCGGATTGGATAAGACTTTTGCTTGACCCGTCCTCCTGAATCCATCCCCCGCGGATCAGGGGTGCCAGCGCCAGTGCGGCGGCTGTTGGATAGCAGCCCGGAACAGCAACCGCTGCTGTTTGTTCAGTCAGCTGTTCCTTGAAGAGTTCGGGGAGACCGTAGACAAATTTGTCGAGCAAGTCGGGGGCTTTATGAGGCTCTCCGTACCACTTCTCATACTGAGCCGGATCGGTCAGCCGGAAGTCTGCCGCCAAGTCAACGACCTTCGTGCCGCTGCTCAGTATGTCAGCGACAATCTCTTGAGATGCACCGTGAGGAAGGGCCAGAAACACCAGCCCCTCATCGTCCAACAAATCCGGGCTGTACTCCTCAAACCAGTGGTCACCAGCAGCATCGCCGATATTCGGAAATTGCTCTGCGATGAATGATCCGAGATGTGGGTATAGGCCGACGACAGCATTGTCGGCCTGCGTGTGAGCAGTCACAAAGCGAAGGTCGAACTTGGGATGGCCGGCCAGCAGCCGCATCAACTCCGCGCCCACATACCCCGACGCACCAATGATCCCAACAGGGGTTTTCTCTCCCATACACAAGATTATGCATTATCTTGCATACT
>JAPPAP010000023.1 GCA_026705465.1 bacterium
GGAGACGCCCTGGGAGAGTAGGTCGCCGCCGGATTTCGCAAACAGCGGGGAGCCAATCGGCTCCCCGCTTTCGTTAACCCGCAGTTCATGGGCAGGCCACTACACTTTGACGGTGTCTTCCGGTGGAGGTTCTGCCCGCAAGCCTCCCAATCGCCGGAGGCCACCCCGGCAGCAGGCGTCCCAGAACCGCCGCAAGGGGGGTCCGCCATCGGGGCAAGATCGGCGTAGAGGGAAGCCTCCCTCGGAGCAGGATCGCCGCAAGGGGGGTCCGCCATCGGGGCAAGATCGGCGTAGAGGGAAGCCTCCCTCGGAGCAGGATCGCCGCAAGGGGGGTCCGCCATCGGACCAGGATCGCAGTAGAGGGAAGCCTCCCTCGGAACAGGATCGCCGCAAGGGGGGTCCGCCATCGCCCCGAGACCGGCGGAACGACAAACCACCTCCACCCAAAGGGCCGCGCCACATGGGCTCGGTGGCCCGCAAGGGTGCGGCCAAGCTCCACGAAGAGCCTCTGCCCGTCCCCGACGAAACCCCACCAGACGCAGATCTGACACCCGAAGAGGCCGAGGAAGCCCGTCTGAGAGCTGAGCGGCGGGCGGCCCGACAAGCCCGCACCCAGCAGCTCAGATCAGAGGCCCGGGAGGCGGTCGAGCGGGGCAATCTCACCGAGGCTCCAGCCGCCAAGCCAGACAAGCAACAGCGGGGCCGTCGGCGCACTCCGCTGTCGGAGAGCGGCTCGCCCTCTCAGCCCCAGAAGTTGGAGGAGGCAGTCGGCCAACGGATGGCGGTGACGCTCCGACAGCGACTTGAGCGGGCCGAGGGGGCCTATGAGCAAGAGGACTACCGAAGGGCCTGGCGGTCATTGGACGGCATGGCCAAAGAGGCTCCCAAGGTTCCCGAGATAAGGGAGCTGGCTGGTTTGACCCTTTACCGGTTGGGCCGGTGGGATCTGGCCGCTCGAGAGCTGGAAGCCAACCGAGAGCTCACCGGGCGAACCGATCTCCATCCGGTGTTGGCCGATTGCTACCGGGCCCTGCACCGGTGGACCGATGTAGAGCTGATTTGGGCCGAGCTGCGGGCCTCGGGGGAGAGTTTCGCAGTGCTGGCCGAGGGCCGAATCGTAGCCGCCGGCGCGCTGGGAGACCGGGGTGAGCTGACCGAGGCGGTTCGCCTGCTGTCCGCTGATTTCCAGCTGCCTCGCCGGGCTAAAGAGCACCACCTCCGCCAGGCCTACGCGCTGGCCGATCTGTACGAGCGGGCTGGCGAAATCCCCCGGGCCCGGGAGCTGTTCGGCTGGCTCCGCGACCAGGACGAGCTCTACGTGGACGTGGCTGAGCGGTTGGATGCTCTTCGATAAGGAATTACGCCCCGGGAATACGCCCGAGGGTTTCAGCGCGCCGGTAATGTGAGAACAGTCAGCAGTTGGTTCGAAGGAGTAGGCGACCGTGGACATCCAAGGACTATTGGGCGACGAGGCTGAGTCGCTCTTATTGCACGAATCCAAGACCATCCCCCGGGAGGATTTGAGCCTGCCCGGTCCCGATTTCGTGGACCGGGTAATGACCAGCACCGACCGGTCTCCCCAGGTGCTGCGCAACCTCCAGTCGCTGTTCGACCACGGTCGGCTGGGCGGCACCGGCTACGTGTCCATCCTGCCGGTGGACCAAGGCATCGAGCACTCGGGAGCGGCGTCATTCGCCCCGAACCCCCGGTACTTCGACCCCGCGGGCATCGTGGAGCTGGCCATCGAAGGGGGCTGCAACGCAGTCGCCTCCACCTTCGGGGTGTTGGGAGCCACATCCCGCCGCTTCGCCCATCGCATCCCCTACATCGTCAAGCTCAACCACAACGAGCTGCTCACCTATCCCAACAAGTTTGACCAGGTGATGTTCGGGTCGGTGGATCAGGCCTACGACCTGGGAGCGGCTGGCGTGGGGGCCACCATTTACTTCGGCTCGGAGGAGGCTACTCGCCAGATCCAGGAGGTGGCCCAGGCCTTCCACCGGGCCCATGAGCTCGGAATGTTCACCGTGCTGTGGTGCTACCTGCGGAACTCCGATTTCAAGGTGGACGGTACCGACTACCACGCGGCTGCCGACCTCACCGCACAGGCCAACCACATCGGCGTGACCATCGAGGCCGACATCATCAAGCAGAAGCTCCCGGAGAACAACGGCGGCTACACCGCCCTCGGGTTCGGCAAGACCCACCCGCTGGTCTACGACGAGCTCACCACCGACCACCCCATCGACCTCACCCGCTGGCAGGTGGCCAACTGCTACATGGGCCGTATCGGGCTGATCAACTCCGGCGGCGCCTCGTCGGGGGCCAGCGATCTGGCCGAAGCAGTGCGCACCGCGGTGATCAACAAGCGGGCTGGCGGTCTGGGCCTCATCAGCGGCCGCAAGGCCTTCCAGCGCCCCGTCGCCGAGGGTGTGGAACTCCTCAACGCCATCCAAGACGTCTACCTCTCCGACTCGATCACCGTCGCCTGAGACGTTCAAATAGAGTCGCTTGGCCCGAGGATGTGCCACTTGTGCCGGCCCACTGGGTAACCTCGTATTTCGGCGTCGCTTAAGCGAGGGGCCATCTGGGATCAAGGAGGATTCCGTGACTGACACCGTGCCGCGTACCGTCGGGACGCGCGAGCTGAACCGCCTGGTGGTTCGATTTGCGGGTGACTCCGGCGATGGGATGCAGCTCACCGGCGACCGCTTCACCAGCGCAAGCGCGCTGTTCGGAAACGACCTGGCCACACTGCCGGAGTTCCCCGCGGAGATCCGGGCGCCCCAGGGGACGCTGGCCGGTGTGTCAGCCTTCCAGGTGCAGGTTTCCGACCATGACATCACTACTCCGGGCGACGCTCCCAACGTGCTGGTGGCCATGAATCCGGCTGCCTTGCGCAAGGAGCTGGCCCACCTGGAGATGGGCGGAACGGTCATCGTCAATCAGGACGCGTTTGTGGAGCGCAACCTGACCAAAGCCGGCTACGAGAGTGACCCGCTAGAAGACGGCAGCCTGGACAACTACACCCTGTTCAAGGTGCCCATGACCACCATCACCAAGGAGGTCTGCAAGGACTTAGGGGTGAAGCCCCGCGACGCAGAGCGATCCAAGAACTTTTTCGCCCTGGGTCTGCTGTCATGGCTTTATAGCCGGCCCGCCCAGCCCACCCTGGACTGGATCTCGGCCAAGTTCAAGCGCCAACAGCTCATCGCCGACGCCAACACCGCCGCCTTCAAAGCCGGTATGGCCTTCGGGGAGACCGCCGAGCTGTTCGACTTCACCTATGAGGTGAAGCCGGCCGCGCTGGAACCGGGGACCTATACCAATGTCAACGGGAACACTGCGCTGTCTTGGGGCCTGGTGGCCTCCAGCCAGTTGGCCAAGGTCCCCCTGTTCTTGGGCTCGTACCCCATCACCCCGGCCAGCGACGTTTTGCATGAGCTGAGCCAGCGCAAGAACTTCGGGGTCCGCACCTTCCAGGCCGAGGACGAGATCGCCGCAGTGTGCGCCGCGCTGGGAGCGTCGTTCGGCGGGAATTTGGGGGTTACCACCACCAGCGGTCCGGGCATCGCCCTCAAGGGTGAGACCATCGGCCTGGCGGTCAGCCTCGAGCTGCCGCTCTTGGTGATCAACATCCAGCGGGGCGGCCCGTCCACCGGGCTGCCCACCAAGACCGAGAGCGCCGACCTCATGCAGGCCATGTACGGACGCCACGGCGAGTCGCCGGTGCCGATTGTGGCCGCCTACTCACCGTCGCAGTGCTTCTTCGCCGCCATTGAGGCGGCCCGCATTGCCCTCAAGTACCGCACGCCGGTGATCCTGCTGTCCGATGGCTATCTGGCCAACGGCAGCGAGCCCTGGCGCCTGCCCGACGTGTCGGCGCTGCCCGACTTGACTGTGGAGTTTGCCACCGGGCCGAACCACACCGAGGACGATGGCACCGAAGTGTTCTGGCCCTACCTGCGCGACACCGAGACCATGGCCCGTCCGTGGGCAGTGCCAGGCACGCCCGGCCTCACCCACCGCATTGGAGGCATCGAAAAGGAAGACGGCACGGGCAACATCAACTACGAGGCCGACAACCACGGCTACATGGTGAAGCTGCGTGAGGACCGGATCGCTCACATCGCCAATGACATCCCACCGACCATGCTGGAAGGCGATACCGACGATGCCGACCTGCTGGTGCTGGGGTGGGGGTCAACATGGGGGGCCATCACCAGCGCGGTCATGCGGGCCCGGTCGGAAGGCCGCAAGGTGGCCCACGCCCACGTCACCCATCTGAACCCGCTGCCTAAGGACTTGGGGGACATCGTCCGCCGGTATCCCAAGGTGCTGGTGCCGGAGATGAACCTGGGCCAGTTCTGCCGCATCATCCGGGCCGAGTTCCTGGTCGATGCCCTATCGGTGGCCAAGGTGGAGGGGGTTCCCTTCACCGCCGCAGAACTTCATTCTCACATCACCGGAGCCCTTGATGACTGACGTGCCCACTACCACCAAAGCCGATTGGACCAGCGATCAAGAGGTGCGCTGGTGTCCCGGCTGCGGGGACTACTCGATTTTGACCGCGGTGCAGCTCCTCATGCCCGAGCTTGATGTTCGCCGGGAGGACACCGTGTTCATCTCGGGCATCGGCTGTGCGGCCCGCTTCCCGTACTACATGAACACCTATGGGATGCACGGCATCCATGGGCGGGCCCCGGCGCTGGCCACCGGTCTGGCCATGGCCCGTCCCGAGCTGCATGTATGGGTGGTCGGTGGCGACGGCGACATGCTGTCCATCGGTGGCAATCACCTGCTGCACGCTCTGCGCCGCAACGTGAACCTCAACATCCTGCTGTTCAACAACCAGATCTACGGCCTGACCAAGGGCCAGTACTCGCCCACCAGCGAGATCGGCAAGGTCACAAAATCGACTCCGGCGGGCAGCATCGACGAGCCATTCAACCCCGTCTCCGTGGCCATTGGCGCCGAGGCCAGCTTCGTGGCCCGCACCCACGACATGGACCGCCAGCACATGATGGACATGTTCCGGCGGGCCCACGATTTCCCCGGTGCCTCTTTCGTCGAAGTGTTCCAGAACTGCAACGTGTTCAACGACGGGGCGTTTGGGGCCATCACCAAGAAGGACAAGCGGGCCTCAATGCTCATCCACCTCGAGCACGGTCAGCCCATCCGCTTCGGCGAAGACAACGAGAAGGGCGTCGTGATCAACCCCCAGGGCAGCGCGGAGGTAGTCAATGTGGCCGACGTCGGTGAGTCGGCCCTGCTGGTTCACGATGAGACTCGCCAAGACCCCAGCCTGGCCTTTGCCCTGTCCCGGCTCTCGGCCGGCCCGTTCGAGCCCACCCCGATTGGGGTGTACCGGGCAGTTGAGCGGGCTGAGTACGCCGGCGAGGCCAGCAAGCAGCTGGCCATGGCCCAAGAGCAGTCTGGACCCGGCGACCTCGAAGCTCTGCTCCACTCCCGGCCCACCTGGGACGTCTCCTGAGCGACGCCTCTGCATCAACCTCTCGTCCCGCACCCAACGGCTGGGTGCTGGACCTGGACGGAGTGATCTGGGTAGGTGGAACGGCGATTCCCGGTGCCGCCGAAGCGGTCGAGCAATTGCGCCGAGCGGACGCAGACCTAGCGTTCGTCACCAACATGTCAATGCTCACCGTGGCTGAGCAGGAGGCCAAGTTGGCCGCCTGCGGGATCGACGCTTCCGGGTTGGTCGTTACCTCGGCCACCGCCGCGGGCCAACTCATCCGCCCCGGTGAGCGGGTTCTGGTGGTGGGCGGTCCCGGCATCGACGAGGCAGTGGAGTTGGCCGGTGCCGAGGTGTGCACTTCGGACTCTGCCGACGCGGTGATCGTGGGCATGGACCCCGGATTCAACTACGCCACCCTCGGCCGAGCCATGCGAGCAGTGAGGGGCGGCGCCCGGCTGATCGGCACCAATCACGACCCCAGCTACCCCACCGAGCGCGGACTAGAGCCGGGAGGCGGGTCGCTTCTCGCCGCGGTGGCTGCTGCCGCGGAGGCAGTGCCCATCATGGCCGGCAAGCCCAACCAGCCGATCGTCGATTGCGTGCGTAGCCGGATCGGCGACGCCGGTGTGGTGGTAGGGGACAGGCCCGACTCCGACGGCCAGTTCGCCCAGGCACTGGGCTACGAGTTTGCGCTGGTGCTGAGCGGGGTGACCGGCCCCGAGGACCTGCCGGTGACGCCGACACCTCAGTACTGCGCCACAGATCTAGCTGCGCTAGTCGACCAGATGGGGCTTGAATAGGTGGGATGAACCGATCGCGCCGGAGGCTGGACTCAGAGCTGGTTCGCCGAGGGATGGTCACGAGCCGAGATCGGGCCCGCGAGGCGGTGGCCTCCGGTCGTGTGACCGTCAACGGAGCAGTAGCCCACAAGGCCGCTCGGTTGGTGCTTCCGGGAGACGCACTGGAGTTGGTGGGACCGCCGGCACGGTATGTGAGCAGGGGCGGCGAGAAATTGGAGGGGGCTCTGACTGCTTTCGGAATGGATGTCGCCGGTTGGCGGTGCTGTGACGTGGGCGCGTCAACCGGCGGATTCACCGACTGCCTGTTGCAGCGAGGCGCAGCCGAAGTGGTGGCTGTTGACGTAGGCCGAGCCCAGATGCACGAGCTCTTGGCCGCCGACCCCCGTGTGACTCTCTACGAGCGAACCGACGTCCGCGACGTCGATCCAGCAGGGCTAGGGGGACCGTTCGAGTTGGTGACCGCCGATGTGTCCTTCATCTCTCTGACTTCGGTTATGGGGTGCCTGGACGGGCTAGCTGCCCCAGGCGGCCCGGTCGTGGTGTTGGTCAAACCCCAGTTCGAGGTGGGTCGGAAGGAGGCCAGCCGAGGCCGAGGCGTTATCCGCGACCCTGAGCAGTGGCAGGGCGCGCTCGACCGGGTGCTGGAATCCGCAGCGGCCGTCGGTCTCGCCCCGCAAGCGGCCGTTCCGTCGCCGCTGAGAGGCACGCAGGGAAATGTTGAGTTCTTCTTGCACATGGAGAAGGGCGGCACTCCCGCATCGGTGGATTCCACTCGTGTGGTCTCCCAAGTTGTCACCGAAGAGGAATAGCCTGATCCCGTGGCAGCTATCGCCCTTTTCGTTCACGCTGACCGGCCGGAAGCCCTGAAGCTGGCGGCCGACCTGATCGGCCGCTTGGACGGTGACGGCCACGAAATCCGCCTGCCGCCCGAGTCCGCTGAGGCAGTGAATCGCACCGACATCGCTCATCTCGACGATCACATCGGCGAGAAGCTGGACTTGGCGGTGAGTCTGGGAGGCGACGGTTCCATGCTGCGGGCGGTAACCGCAGTGGCCGATGACGGAGTGCCCGTGCTGGGAGTCAATTACGGCTCGCTGGGCTATCTCACTGACATCGAGCCAGAGGTCGCCCTGGAAGCAATAGAGCAATTTCTGACTGGCGACTACGTCATCGAGGAGCGCATTCGACTGTCTTGCCGACTCGACGATGGTACGGAGGTGAGTGCCCTCAATGAGGCCATCGTGGAGAAGGTTGACAGCGGGCGAACTGTCAATCTGGCCGTTCACATCGATGGGGAGTACTTCACTAGCTACGCCGCCGATGGGCTGATTGCCGCCACCCCTACCGGTTCTACGGCCTACTCCTTGTCGGCGGGAGGACCCATCTTGGCCCCAACAATGAATGCGGTGATTCTGACCCCGGTGGCCCCCCACACGCTGTTCGACCGCAGTCTGGTGCTCCTGCCGTCAAGTGAACTGGTGGTGGAGGTGCTGGGCGACCGTCCGGCCGCAGTGGCGGTGGACGGCCGCTCGCTGGGAGAGCTTGGGGATGGCGGCTCGCTAACGGTTTCGGTTTCGGATCGGCCGGCCCGCCTTGTGACCCTCGGGCAGCGAGGATTCCACCAAGCCCTCAAGTCGTCCTTTGGTCTGTCCGATCGCTGACGGTGGCCTGAGACAGTGCTGACTGAGCTGGCGGTTGAGAACTTGGGGGTGATCGAGCGGCTCAATCTGGTGCTGGAACCGGGCATGACCGTGCTGACCGGGGAGACGGGGGCGGGGAAGACCCTGGTGGTGACGGCAGTGGACCTGCTCCTCGGCGGTCGGACCGATCCTGCGTTGGTGCGGTTCGGCGCTAGCGAGGCCACCGTGGAGGGTCGTTTCGAACATCATGGGGAGGAAGTCGTGCTTCGCCGGGTGGTGCCCGCGGATGGTCGGGCCCGGGCCTACATCGATGGTCGGCTGGCATCTGCGGCAGCCCTGTCGGAGCTGGGCCAGGAGATGGTAGATCTCCACGGCCAGCACGAGCACCAGTCGCTGTTGCGCCGGGTTCACCAACGGGCCGCGTTGGATCGCTTTGGAGACGTGGACCTGGCGCCCCTGGTGGAGGCGCGAACCGGGTTGGCCGATCTGAATCGAAGGCGAGCCGAACTAGGTGGCGACGAGCGATCTCGAGCCCGGGAGATCGAGCTCTGCCGATTCCAGTTGGCCGAGCTGGACGAGGCTGGCTTGGAGAACCCCGAGGAGGAGGAGGCGCTCAAGGCCGAGGAGTCAGTGCTGGCCGACGCCGCGGCCAGCCGGGACGCGGCCCGACAGGCCACAATATCTCTGGGTGCCGATGGTGCTGTGGGGACAGGTCTGGCCCAGATAGCCGCTGCCCTAGAGGGCCGTCCGCCGCTGGAGAGCCAGCATGAGCGGCTGGTCAACTTGGCCGCCGAGGCCGGTGACCTGTCAACCGAGCTGCGCCGTGCCGCCGAGTCCATTGACGAGAATCCAGCCCGACTGGCCGAGGTCCGCCAACGTCGGGAGCTGCTGGTTGATCTTCGCCGCAAGTATGGGGAGACCATGGCTGAAGTCATGGAGTTCCACCGTGATCTATCTGTCCGCCTCGCTGAGCTGGAGGACTTCGACCGCTTGGCCAAAGACTTGGATGGGGAACTCGATCGCCGCACCGCTGTGGTAGCTGAAGCCGGTGCTGCTGTGGGTGCGGCTCGACGACAGGCGGCTCAGGCGCTGGGCGATGAGGTGACCGACAACCTGCGGGAGCTGGCCATGCCCCGAGCCGAGGTGCAGGTGGAGATTGGCGACGATCCTGGAGACGACGTGGACATATTGCTGGCCGCCAACAGCGGCGCCCCGGGCTTGCCACTGGCGTCGGCTGCGTCAGGGGGGGAGTTGGCCCGGGTCATGCTGGCCTTGCGTCTGGTGGTCAGTGCTGGACCTCCGGTGCTCGTGTTCGACGAGGTGGACGCCGGCATCGGCGGCCAAGTGGCTCAGATTGTGGGACGAGCGCTGTCCCGGCTGACCGCCGATCACCAGGTACTAGTGGTCACCCACTTGCCCCAGGTGGCGGCGTGCGCCGACCACCAGGTGAGCATTATCAAACACGACGATGGCTCAACTACGTCGGTAACTGCAGAACCCTTGGAAGGCGAAGACCGGATTGTGGAGCTTTCACGGATGCTCTCCGGTTCGCCTGATAGCGATAGTGCCCGCCGCCACGCTTCTGAACTCCTTGAGATGTCCCGCGGTGGCTGACGGTCCACCAGTCGTCGCTCCTTCCCGCTAGGATTGGCAGGCGTGACCAAACACATCTTTGTGACCGGCGGTGTGGCGAGTTCGCTGGGCAAAGGACTTACGGCCGCATCACTAGGGCGTTTGCTCAAGCAGCGGGGTCTGCGGGTGACCATGCAGAAGCTGGACCCGTACATCAATGTGGACCCTGGCACCATGAACCCCTTCGAGCACGGCGAGGTGTTCGTCACTGATGACGGCGGGGAGACCGACCTGGACCTCGGCCACTACGAGCGGTTCATCGACGAGAACCTCACCAAGCTCTCCAACGCCACCACCGGCTCCATCTATTCCTCGGTCATCGCCGCTGAGCGCCAAGGCGAGTATTTGGGCAAGACCGTGCAGGTGATCCCTCACGTCACCAACGAGATCAAGAACCGCATCTCCAGCCTGGTATCCGACGATGTGGATGTGGTTATCACCGAGATCGGCGGGACGGTCGGTGACATCGAGATTCTTCCCTTCTTGGAGGCCATCCGCCAGGTTCGTCTGGATGTGGGACGTGGGAACGTGTGCTATGTCCATGTCACCCTGGTGCCCTTCATCGGCCCGACCGGCGAGCAGAAGACGAAGCCCACCCAGCACTCGGTAACTGAGCTGCGCAGCCGGGGCGTCCAGCCCGATGCCATCGTGTGCCGCAGCGAGTCGCCCATCTCCGACGAGTTGAAGCGAAAGATCTCCAGCCTCTGCGACGTTGATGTGTCGGCAGTGGTCAACGCCGCCGATGCCGAGAGCATCTACGAGATCCCCTTGGTGCTCCATGACGAAGGTCTCGACCAGGTGGTGTGCGACATCTTGCGCTTGAGCTCCCCCGAGCCCGATCTGTCAGATTGGCAGTGGCTGAACCAGCGAATCGAAATGGCCCAGCGCAGCGTGCGCATCGGCTTGATCGGGAAATATGTGACCCTCCAAGACGCCTACCTGTCGGTGGTCGAGGCGCTCAATCATGCCGCCATTCATCAGGGTGCGTCAGTGGAGATCGAGTGGATTCAAGCCGAGAGCGTCGAAGGTCTAATGGTCGAGAGCTTGCTGGACGGGCTGGATGGCATCGTGATCCCGGGTGGCTTCGGCGAGCGGGGTATTGAGGGCAAGATCAATGCCGCCTCCTACGCTCGGGAAAACAGCATTCCTTGTCTGGGCCTGTGCCTGGGTCTCCAGGTGATGACCATTGACTATGCCCGCAACGTATTGGGTCTGGCCAATGCCCATTCCAGCGAATTCGACCCGAGCACGCCGTGGCCGGTCATCGACTTGATGGATTCCCAGCGAGGCATTACCGACAAGGGCGGCACGATGCGGCTGGGAGCGTGTCTGGCCAAGCTTCGACCGGGTACCAAGGTGGCCGAGGTCTACGGCGCCGAGGTGGTGTCGGAGCGCCACCGCCACCGCTACGAGTTCAACCCCAAGCTCCGCGGCCGTTTCGAGGGCACCGACCTTGTACTCGCTGGGGAGTCGCCCGACGGGCTCTTGGTGGAATTCATCGAACTGGACGGCCACCCCTGGTGGGTGGGCACCCAAGCCCACCCCGAATTCAAGAGCCGCCCGGATCGGCCCGCTCCGCTCTTCTATGGATTGGTCAAAGCCGCGCTGGACCGTCGGGAAGGCAGCGAGAGTGCTGATCTAGGGGAACTGTCGGGGCCTCAGGCCGACGACGGTCAGTCCCCAGAACGGGCCGAGCCAGTGGCTGATGCCTCGGCCGCAGCCCGTCGTTGAGAGGCGGCGCGACGGTGAACAACGGGGATGCCTTCACCCCGGTAGGAGAACGCCAGGCGTGGCAGGGACGGGTGGTGTCACTGACCATTGCCGAGATCAGGGGGCCCGACGGCTCGATCTACGAGCGGGAGATTGTTCGCCATCCCGGTGCGGCCGTGATCGTTCCTCTCGACGGCCAAGAGGTGATCATGGTGCGCCAGTATCGGCCTGCTGTGGATCGGGAACTGCTGGAAATCCCGGCGGGGAAGCTGGACAGCAAAGACGAACCCCCAGAAATGACGGCCCAGCGGGAGTTGGAGGAGGAGATCGGCAAGCGGGCTGGACATCTGGAGCTGTTGGCCGTATTCCACAACTCTCCGGGATTCTGTGATGAGGTCACCCACTGTTATCTCGCCACCGACCTGACTGACACCGACCGCCATCCTCACGGCATTGAGGAACAGCACATGGCCATCGAGCGCATCAAGCTCGCCGATGTGCCCGACCTGGTGGCCGCTGGCGAGCTGCGCGATGCCAAGTCCATCGTCGGTCTGATGCTGGCTCGCGAGCGGCTGGGGTGAATTCTCTGTGCCACCAGCGGTGAGTGCAGGGAGTGGAGTTGAGGAATTCTTGGATTGGCTTCTGCTGGAGCGAGGCCGCGCCCCCCGTACTTGTGAGGCCTACCGTCGAGATCTGAGCGGCTACTGCGAGATCTTGGCCTCCCGAGGCCGCAGCACCGAAACGGCCGGTGAAGAGGACATCTTGGCGTTCATGCGCAGCCAACAAGCTCAGGGAATGGCCCCGGCATCGGTACGGCGGTCGGTGACCGCAGTGCGCAATTTTCACCAATTCTTGGTATTCGACGGCCGACGAGCCGACGATCCCGGTGCCCATCTGGAACTTCCTTCGGTGCCAAAGGCCGTTCCTAAGGCACTGAGCGAGGCCGAAGTAGACGCCATCATGGATGTTGTGGTCGACGTCGACCCGGTGTCCCGCCGGGATCGGGCCCTGTTGGAAGTGCTCTATGGCACGGGAATGCGCATCAGCGAGTTGGTCGGGATGTCGCTGACTGATTTGGACATGGGCGCCGCCACCGTTCGGGTTCTGGGAAAGGGCCAAAAAGAGCGGGCCTTACCAGTGGGCCGGTGCGCCCACGAAGCGCTCACTGCCTGGATGGTTCCCGCGGGACGGGGAGAGATGGAGCCCGAGCGATGGGCATCCCAACATGACCAAGAAGCGGTGTGGCTCAACCAGCGGGGACGCCGCCTGTCGCGTCAGGGGGCTTGGGGTGTGGTGAAGAAGAGGGCCCAGCAAGTGGGGCTGGGTGCCAAAGTGTCCCCCCACGTATTCCGCCACTCTTGTGCCACTCACATGCTCGACCATGGTGCCGACATACGGGCGGTGCAGGAACTCCTGGGCCATGCCTCCATCAGCACCACGCAGGTCTACACCATGGTGGCCAAGGAGAAGCTGTGGGAGGCCTACCGGGCCGCACACCCGCGGGCCCAGCTCTCCCGGTGAGCTTCAGCCCCCACCTAGTTCGGCGCTTCTTCCAGTCGCTATTCGACAAGGGCCCAGATCCCTCAGACGAGGCCTGGCTGCTCGGAATGCTCAGCAGCGCTGAGGCCAATCTGTATCGGCAGATGAGTGCGGCCGACCGGAGCCATGCCCTGCGCTCGGCCCGATGCCCTGCGCTGGCCGGCGATGCCCAGCGGGTGGCCGCCGCCCTCCACGATGTGGGGAAGATAGAGGCTGGTCTGGGGACTTGGGCCCGGGTGGGCGCCACCGTGGCCGGGGCCGTCTTACCTGGTCTTTTGAGAGGTCGGTGGGCCGACTACCGGGATCACCCCCGTCTCGGTGCCCAAATGCTGCGGAACGCAGGCAGCGCTGAACTCACCGTTGTGTGGTCCGCAGAACACCACCGTTCCTCCCAGGAATCCTCCCTTCCCCCTAGTGTGGCCGACGCTTTGGCTGCTGCCGATTAATCGGCGAGCCGGTAGGCTTTTCGGCGTGCGCACCGAGATTCCCAAGATCATCAGCGTCGACGACCACCTTGTTGAGCCCGCCCACCTGTGGCAGAGCTGGCTGCCGGAGCGGTTCAAGGAGCAAGGACCGCGGGTGGAACGCCGCCGGGTGGGTCCTATCACCTATATCGGCGGGGCCAAGATGTACACCTACGAGTTGGACGTAGAAGACGGGCCATGGGGCGACGTCTGGTTTTATGAGGATCTTGTGTATCCCAACAAGCGCCATGTGGCCGCAGTGGGCTTCGACCGCGACGACATGGAGGCTGTGCCCATCACCTTCGACGAGATGCGCCCAGGGTGCTATGACCCCAAGGCCCGGGTGGAGGACATGGAGATGAACCATGTGGAGGCATCGCTGTCGTTCCCCACGTTTCCCCGGTTCTGCGGCCAGACCTTCTTGGAAGCCGACGACAAAGAACTGGCCTTGGCCTGTGTGCAGGCCTACAACGACTTCATGATCGAGGAGTGGTGCGGGGATTCCAACGGAGCGCTCATTCCCCTGGCCATCATCCCGCTATGGGATGTGGAGTTGGCTAAGGCCGAAGTGGAGCGCAACGCAGCTCGGGGCTGCCATGCGGTGTGTTTCAGTGAGATCGCCCCCAATCTGGGCCTACCCAGCATCCACACCGACTACTGGGATCCATTCTTCGCTGCTTGCCAGGACACCGCTACCGCAGTGTGCATGCACATTGGATCCTCGTCGGTGATGCCGGCGGCCTCGCCCGACGCCCCGCCCGCGGTGGCGGCGTCGCTGAGCTTCAACAACGCCATCGCGTCGATGAGCGACTTTCTGTTCTCCGGGGTGCTGGTGAGATTTCCCCAGCTCAAGTTGGCCTACTCCGAAGGTCAGATCGGGTGGATCCCCTACATCTTGGAGCGCTGCGACGATGTCTGGTCAGAGCACCGGGCCTGGGGCGGGGTTCGAGACATCGTCCCCGAGCCGCCGTCCACCTATTACTACCGGCAGATCTACGGCTGCTTCTTTCGGGACAACCACGGTTTGAAGTCGCTGGATGAGGTGGGGGTGGACAACGTGACCTTCGAGACCGACTATCCCCACACCGACACCACCTGGCCCCACACCAAGAAGGTGGCCGAGGACATGATGGGCCACCTGCCCCCCGACGTAGTCCACAAGCTGGTGCGGGGCAACGCCGCCCGCCTCCTCAGTCTTGACATTGACTGAAAAAGCCTAAGCTGGGCCAGGCCACAATGGCCTGGTGCTATGAGCTACAACTTGCACAGTTTTCGCGAAGACGCGTTCGGGGGCATAACTGCTGCGGTAGTCGGGCTGCCCACCGCACTGGCGTTTGGCGTGGCGTCCGGTTTAGGGGCGGTGGCCGGCATGTACGGGGCAATCGCCCTGGGCCTGTTCGCCGCTGTTTTCGGCGGCACCCGAGCCCAGATCTCCGGGCCCACTGGCCCGATGGCGCTGGCCATGGCGGTGGTGGTCACCAGCCATGCCGACAGCCTCGAAGAGGCATTCACCATTGTCATCATGGCGGGACTGTTGCAGATCTGCCTGGGATTGCTGCGAATCGGCCGCTTCGTCGTGTACACGCCGTATTCGGTGGTGTCGGGGTTCATGTCCGGCATCGGTGTGATCATCATCTTGGTGCAGACCCTGCCGTTTTTGGGAGCGGACGTGGAGTTGGGCGGGCCCATCGACGCCGTCCGCTCCTGGCCCGATGTTTTCGGCGACGTCAACTTCAGCTCGCTGGGCATCGCCGCTGTCTCTCTGGGCGTCTGCATATTCTGGCCCCCCCGCCTCCGAACCTTCGTTCCCTCAATGCTGATGGCGCTGGTCATCGGGACGCTGCTCAGTCTGCTGTGGCTGGACAACACTCCAGTTATCGGCGACGTGCCCACCGGGTTGCCGGACTTCGAGCTGCCCGAGCTGTCCGGCGATGTGTTGGCCGGGGCTGTGCAGCCGGCATTGACCATCGCGCTGCTGGGTTCCATCGACAGCCTGCTGACCTCGCTGGTGGCCGATTCAATGACCCGCACCAGCCATCAGCCCAACCGGGAGCTGATCGGCCAGGGCATCGGCAACATGATGGTCGGATTCATCGGTGGGACACCGGGAGCGGGGGCCACCATGGGCACGGTGGTCAACATCCGGGCTGGTGGTCACAGCCGGGTGTCTGGCGTCTTGCGAGCCCTGATCTTGCTGGCCCTGGTTCTCGGCCTGGGAAAGTACGTGGAAGAGATTCCCCATGCTGCGCTGGCCGGCATCTTGATGAAGGTGGGCTGGGACATCATGGACTGGCGGTTCTTGACCAAGGTCACCCGCCTGCACCGAGAGCACTTGTTCATCATGTTCGCCACGTTCGGCCTGACGGTGTTCGTGGACTTGATCACCGCAGTGGCTATCGGGCTGATCATCGCAGGCATGACCCGTTCTCGACAGTTCGAGCGTCTGGAGATGGACAACGTGGTGTCAGTGCCGATCTTGGACCAGTTGTTCTTCAAGGGAGAGGCAACCCTCTCAGACGAAGGGGCAGACCCCCACGCCGCCCGGGTCGGTATGGTCGCCTTCCGGGGGAGCTTCTCGGTGGCATCGTCCAACAAGATCATCAACACCGTCACCGTGGACATCCGGGACCACGAGGTAGTGATCTTTGACTTCTCCGAGACCATTTACGTGGATGACAGCGCGGCACTGGTTCTCGAGCAGCTCATCGACGCCGCCATCGACCAGGCCACCGAGTGCATCGTGATGGCCCTTTCCGGCTTACCCGCCCGCACTTTGCAGTCTCTCGACATCCTCCAGCGGGTTCCCGAGGATCGGATCGTAGGATCCCTGGACGAGGCCCGGGATGTTGCCAGACGACTACTCGGCGCCTAGAAGCGCAAAGGCCTGGGCGATGAGCTCGGACTGCTCCCGGGCGTGTACGGCGGCGCTGCCGGTAGCCGGGCTGGACGATTCGTTGCGACTAGCTCGGACGATTTCGCATCGGTCGCCGAAGGCGTCGTGGAGATGCCCCTTCACGTAGTTCCACGGCCCCATGTTCTGGGGTTCCTCTTGGAGCCAGACAATCTTGTCAACCTTGGGGTAGTGGTCGAGGGCTTCAGCCAAGGCGCTGGCTGGCCAGGGATAGAGCTGCTCGACCCGCAGCACTGCCGCGGGAGCGCCTATCCGGTCTCGCTCGGCAATAGCCTCGTGGCTGATCTTGCCGCTGGCCAGCACGACACTGGTGGCCTGGCTGGGCTCAGGTCCGGCCGGGTCGGTAAGCAACGGGGAGAACCAGCCATCGGTCAAATCCGCCACTGGAGATCTCGCGTCTCGGTGGCGCAGTAGCGACTTGGGGGTGAACAGCACCAATGGCCTGCGGGGGGAGCGCTTGGCTTGGTCGCGGAGCAGGTGGAAGTACTGTGCCGCAGTCGAGAGGTTGGCCACCCGGATGTTGTTCTCGGCCACCGACTGCAAGAACCGTTCGATCCGTCCCGACGAGTGCTCCGGCCCTTGGCCCTCGAATCCGTGGGGCAACAGCATGACCAGCCCTGATTGCTGGTCCCATTTGTCCGCCGCCGACATGACGAACTGATCGATGATGATCTGCGCGCCGTTGACAAAATCGCCGAATTGGGCCTCCCACAGAACCAGGGCGTTGGCATCGCCCACTGAATAGCCGTATTCGAAGCCCAACGCCGCATATTCCGAGAGCAGCGAGTCGTACACCCACAGCTTGGCTCCTCCCCGGGCCAGTCCGGCCAGAGGGCAGTGCTCGCGAGCCGTCTGGTTGCACACCAAGGTGCTGTGGCGATGGGAGAACGTCCCCCGGCGGGAATCTTGGCCGGCCAGGCGAATCGACGTCCCCTCATCGAGGAGGGAGCCGAAAGCCAGGGCCTCGGCCAGGCCCCAGTCCACCATGCCCTGGGCCATCATGGAATCGCGGGCTTCGAACTGGCGGGCCAGCTTGGGGTGGAGCATGAACCCATCGGGCATCGAGGTCAGCGCGTCGAGCACCCGCTTGATCTGCCTTTCCGATACGCCGGTGTCCACCGGTGGCGCGACATGGGGAGTGGAGTGGCTCAGCGCCCCCGAGATCGACAACTCGAGCGGCCTGCTAGTGGTTATGGCTGCTTCTCCGGTCTGGCTCGTGGCTTCATCCCGGGTCTCCTCCAACGCCTGTTGAAGTTTGGCCCTGAACTCGTCCATGGCCTGTTCGGCCTCTTCCAGAGTGATGTCGCCCCGCTTCACCAGCGACTCTACGTACCGTTTGCGCACCGAGCGGTGGCTCTCGATCCGCCGGTACATCTCCGGCTGGGTGTAGCTGGGATCGTCGGCCTCGTTGTGCCCTTGGCGGCGGTAGCACCACAGGTCGATCACCACGTCTTTGTGGAAGTGATTGCGGTAGGCCAGGGCAAGACGGGCCACTCGGGCACAGGCCTCGGGATCGTCGCCGTTGACGTGGAAGATGGGGGCTTGGATCATCTTGGCCACGTCGGTGCAGTAGTAGCTGGAGCGGGCTGATTCCGCGGTAGTGGTGAACCCCACCTGGTTGTTGATCACCAAATGGACGGTGCCTCCGGTGCGATAGCCCTGGATCAGCGAGAGGTTTAACGTCTCGCTCACAACCCCCTGGCCGGCGAAGGCAGCGTCGCCGTGTACGAGCACAGGCAGGACCGGGAACAGGTCGTCCTCGCTTGCGGCCTGGCCTCTGACCAGACCGCTGACCGGGCTGTGCTCGCTCTCCTCGTTGCTGATGCGATCCAAGTGGGCCCGGACCATACCCTCGACCACCGGGTTCACCGCCTCCAGATGTGACGGGTTGGCGGCCAGCTCCACCGGGATGCGGTTGCCGGCCATGCTCTCGAACTCCGAGGTCATGCCCAGGTGATACTTCACGTCGCCCGATCCCTGCGTGGACGACTCGTCCAGATTCCCTTCGAACTCGCCGAACAGCTGGCCGTAGTCCTTGCCCACGATGTTCACCAGCACGTTGAGCCGGCCCCGATGGGCCATGCCCATGATTGCCGAGTCCATCCCCAGATCGGCGGCCTTTCCCAGCACGGTGTCCAACACCACGATGGCGCTTTCGGCCCCCTCGATCCCGAATCGCTTCTGCCCCACATACTTGGTGTCCAAGAACCGCTCCAGTGCCTCGGCCGCATTCAGCCGATCCAAAATGTGCAGCTTCTCGTCCAGTCCCACTGGAGGGCCCGTCCCCTCGACATGCTCCTGGATCCACAGCTTCTCGTCGGGATCCTGGATGTGCATGTATTCCACACCGACAGTGCGGCAGTAGGCATTGCGGAGCACGTGCAAGATCTCGCCCAGAGGCATCTTGCCGTCGGGCTGGCCCAGCTCAATGCCGCCCAGTCCGGTGGTGAGAAACTCCCGGTCGAGGTCCCAGATGGTGAGGCCATAAGTGGCCGGGTCGAGCTCGGAGTGCATTTCAGGCTCGCTGCCCGAAAGCGGGTCGAGATCGGCGATGAGGTGGCCCCGCACCCGGTGCATGTTGATAAGCGCGTTAACCTGCACCTGTTTGGTGATAACGGCCTGCTCCCGGTCGAGAGGCAAAATGTCGGGCCGCCAGCGCACGGCCTCGTAGGGCACGCCCACCGCGCGGAAGATGTCTTCGTAGAAGTTGTGTTTGCCCAATAACAGCTCGTGGACTGCACCCAGGAACATCCCCGACTCGGCGCCTTGGATGATGCGGTGGTCGTAGGTGGACGACAAAGTGATTACCTTCGACACCCCCAGATCGGCCAGCGTGCGGGAATCAGCGGCTTGGTAGGCGGTGGGATAGTCGATGGTGCCCACGCCGACGATGACTCCTTGGCCGGGCATGAGCCGGGGCACTGACTGCACCGTGCCCAGGGTGCCGGGGTTGGTGATGCTGACGGTAACGCCGACGAAGTCGTCGGGGGACAGATCGTTGCTGCGCACCTTGCGGATCATGGTGTCGTAGAGCTCGACGAAGGTGGGAAAGTCCAGCGTGTCGGCCTTGGGGATGCACGGCACCAGAAGCGTGCGGGATCCGTCGGTCTTCTCCACATCCACGGCGATCCCCAGCCCGATGTGGGGATGGCGCACCACCCGGGGGCCATTGTCGGTGTCGATGAATGTGGAATTCATCACCGGCATGTGACGGGCGATGGCCTGCACAACGGCGTAGGCGATCAGATGGGTGTACGACACTTTGCGCCCGTCGGTTCGGCCCAGGTACCCGTTGACGATCCGGCGGTTGACGTCGAGCAGCTTGGCCGGGATCTCCCGGAAGCTGGTGGCGGTGGGGATGGCCAGGCTGGCCTCCATGTTTTGGGCGATGCGGGCTGCTGCCCCTCGCAGGGGATCTCCCGGCAGGGGTTCCTCAGCCTCGACAGGGTCGAGCACCGGCCGGAGTCGGGCCTCCGGGGCAGACGCTTCGGGGCGTACGCGGTCGGGGCGATAGTCGGAGAAGAAGTCCTGCCAGCTCTCGCTCACCGACATTGGATCGGCCAAGTACTGGCGGTGCATCTCATCCACCAACCAGGCGTTCTGGCCGACCATCGACTCTGCGTCCGGGGCCATGGGGAGAGTCTAGGAACTCGCGGACCACTAAGGTTCTGCGGGTGCGGTTGGCCACGTGGAATGTGAACTCGCTGAACGCCCGCATGCCCCGAGTTCAAGAGTGGCTGGAGCTGGCCGATCCTGATGTGCTGTGCATGCAGGAGACCAAGATGGCCGACGACGCCTTTCCCGGCTTGGCCTTTGAAGCGATGGGCTACGAGTGGGCCCACCACGGTGAGGGAAGGTGGAACGGGGTGGCCATATTGAGCCGGATTGGGCTCTCCGACCCCGGCAATGGGTTCGCCGACGGACGCGAGGCCGATCCCGATGCCCGCATCGTGTGGGCCACCTGCGCCGGAGTGCGGGTGGCCAGCGCCTATATCCCCAACGGCCGGGAATTGGGCCACGACCACTACCACTACAAGCTGGATTGGCTGGGCCGGCTCCGGTCCCATCTGGAGGCCAACGCCGAAGCCGATGCGCCGGTAGTGGTGGCCGGGGATTTCAACGTAGCCCCGGCCGACAACGATGTATGGGACATTGCCGCTTTCGACGGGCTTACCCACGTGAGTGAGCCTGAACGCAAGGCGTTTGCCTCGGTGGCCGACTGGGGGCTGGTAGACGTGTTTCGCCAGCGATGGCCCGAAGACGGCTTGTATACCTTCTGGGACTATCAGGCGGGCCGGTTCCACAAGCGCCAGGGCATGCGTATCGACATGGTGATGGCCTCTGAGCCGCTGGCCCAGCGGGCGAGCACCGTGCTCATGGACCGCAATGCCCGCAAGGGAGAGAAGCCGTCGGACCACGCCCCGGTGGTGGTGGATTTCGACTGGGATGAAGCCGCCAGGGGCGGTTGAAGCCGCAATGGTATTTGCCGCCGAGACAGGAGAGTTCGACCTCCTGGTCTTTTGGGTGAACATCCTTGTGCTGGTGGCCGTCTCCCATCTCTTCGGGCTGGTGATGAGAAGGGTGGGGATGCCCTCGGTGGTGGGAGCGCTCTTGGCCGGGCTCGTGCTGGGGCCGTCGGTGTTCGGGGTGGTGTGGGAGTCGGGCTTCGAATGGTTCTTGCCTGAGATCGGTCAAGGCGCGCAATGGACCCTGCTGGCCGCGGTCAGTTGGATGGGGGTGGCTCTGCTCTTGGTGGTGACCGGGTTCGAGACCGATTTGGGCCTCATCACCAAGTTGGGACGGCCTGCGCTATTGGTCACCGCGGGCAGCCTGGTGGTGCCGCTGATCGGTGGTGTTGTAGTTGGCCTGTTGCTGCCCTCCCTGTTCTTGGGCGAGGATGCCGAGCGGCTCACGTTCACGCTGTTCGTGGCCTTGGCGCTCGCGGTGTCGTCTCTGGCGGTGGTGGCCAAGATTCTCAGCGAGCTGGGGCTGATGCGGCGGGACTTTGGCCAGATCACCGTGGCCGCGGGCATGGCCAACGACGTGATCGGCTGGATCTTGCTTGGCGTGTTCACCGGCTTGGCCACCTCAGGGGGAGTGTCGGCGGGGCAAGTGTTGGCCACACTGGGGGGGATTGCGGCCTTCGGGGTGCTGGCGCTGACCGTGGGCCAGCGTCTGGTGGACCTGCTGCTGCGTCAAGTGCGGCGCACCGGAGGCAGTCTGGCTGCGGCTCTGGGCGTAGCCATGGTGACCATGCTGGGCTTCGGGGTGGCCACTGAGTGGCTGAAGGTGGAAGCGGTGTTGGGGGCATTTGTGGCCGGGGTGGTGCTCCACCGGTCACGCTTCCAGCACGACGACGTTCTCCACCACCTGGAGGGTCTGACCAACGCCCTGTTTGCGCCGGTGTTCTTCGCCACCGCCGGTTTGCAGGTAGACCTCCGCTTGTTGAACAACGCCGAGGCCTTGTGGTGGGCCTTGATCGTGCTCGCAGTGGCCATCGTCTTCAAGTTTGCCGGGGCCTACGGAGGCGCCCGTCTCGCCGGCCGTACCCACCGGGCGGGACTGGCCTTGGGTGCTGGGCTGAACGCTAGGGGGACGCTGGAGATCGTCATTGCCACAGTGGGGTTGAGCGTCGGGGTATTCAGCCCCACCGCGTTCTCGGTAATTGTGCTGGTGCCGGTGCTCACCTCGCTGTTCGCTTCGGCCACCCTGCGGGGAGTGGTGAACAACTGGCAGGGAACCCCCGATGAGCAGGAGCGGTTGGGCCGAGAGCAGGCGCTGAGCCGCAATCTGGTAGTGCGAACCTCCCGGCTCCTGCTGCCTAGCCGGGGCGGTCCCGAGTCGATTGCCGCGGCCCAGGTTCTGCATTTCGCCTGGCCGATTGAGGCCGGCGCCACCGTGCTCACGGTTGCCGACCGTGATGCCGAAGTGGATATCACGCCACTGCGCAACGTGCTGCACGACCGGGCCTTGGAGCACCGACGGGTGCGCGGAGACGACCCGGTGCGGGCCATCATCGACGAGAGCAGGCTGGGATTCGGCGTCATTGGGCTGGGTGCACTGGACTACGCCGACACCATGCAGGTGATCTCGCCTCTGGTAGACGGGGTCTTATCCGAGAGCCCCATCCCAGTGGTAGTGGTTCGTCGGGCGAGAAACCTCGACCGGCCTCTGCCGGGGGCGTATAGCCGGGCGGTGGTGCCAGTTACCGGCAGCCCGGTGTCCCGGGCTGCTCAGGAGGTGGCCTTCAACCTCAGCGCCCAGCTCGGCACCGAACTGCACCTCACCCACGTCAACACCATTAGGAGCGATCCCGCAGGGCTGCCGTCGCTGTTCAGCCGTCGGATGATTGCTCGTAGTGGCTCCATCGTCGGCGTGCAGGTGGTCGCCCAAGCCGAGACCCTCGCCATTGAACTGGGGGCAACAACCCAGACGGTAGTCATGGACGGCACCTCGCCAGCCGATGAGATACTGAAGCTGGCGCGGGACATAGAGGCTGATCTGGTTGTCATGGGCGCAAACCTCCGCCGGGTTGGAGATCGACCGTTCCTGGGCCATCGTGTAGAGCAAGTGCTCCGAGACTGCGACGCCACCGTGGTGGTGGTGCTCATCCCATTCGATCTCTAGCGAGCGGGGAGTTCAGCTCAGGCAGCGCTGAGGATGCTGTTCAAGTAGGGAGAGGGAGCGCGAGCCACTGACCGGTCGCCGAAGGCTCGCTGAGCAGCCCAGTGGCAGTGCAATTCGCGCTCTGCCCGGGTGATGGCCACGTAGAGCAGCCGTTGCTCTTCGGCGATTTCAGCCGATGTCCGGGCCCGGCTGATCGGAACCAGGCCCTGCTCTAAGCCAGCTAAATGGACGATGGGCCATTCCAAACCCTTGGCGGCGTGGAAAGTGGCCACGTCCACCGCATCGGAACCGTTCGGCGAGCTGTCTCCGGCGTCTTCCTCGTTGCGGTGGGCGTCGATACGGACTCGATGGGGAATCGCGGCGCGGCGCAGGGCGGCAGTCAGTTTGGCGGCCTGGGCGTTCGTGCGAGCCAGCACCGCCATCGACGACCAGGCCGTCTCGGGACCTTTGGCGTCGCGCAGAGCCCGGGCAATGGCTGCGGCTTCGTCGGTGTCATCGGCGTGGGTGGTTACCGATGGCCGAGGCCCGTCCAAATGATGGGAAACCAGGGGCGCTGCCCCCGCAGAAAGCACGGCTCGGCCCGCGGCCAGAATCTGAGGGGTGGAGCGGTAGTTGTCCACCAGGTCGAGCACCAAAGCCCCCGAGAACCAGTCGCCGAACCGCTCGATGTAGTCGGAGTCGGCGCCGTTCCAACAGTAGATGGCCTGGTTGGGGTCGCCCACCGCGCACAGGTCGTTGCCGTCTCCCAGCCAGGCTCGCAGCAAGTCGAACTGGAGTTGGTTCACGTCTTGGAACTCGTCCACAAACAAGTGCTGGTACTTCCAGCGTCGAGCCTCGGCGTAGTCGGGGTCATCATTCAAGTCGCGCAACGCCAGAATCAGCAGGTCGTCGAAGTCCACCACCCGGCGTTTGGTCTTCTCATCTTCGTATCTCTGGTAGAGATTGCTGATGAGGGAAGGATCCAGCGCCGACCACTGGCGCAGCCGGCTGGCGGCCTCGCCATAGCGGTCGGGGGTGATGCGCCGGGCCTTGGCCCACTCGATTTCTGTGATCGCGTCGGTTAGGTCGGTCTTGGCCAAACGCAGTCCCGCTTGTTTGTTCACCCGGTCCATCAGCCTGCGCTTATCCTGAACCAACTCGGGAGGCCGAACCCCCCGCTCGGCCCAGCGAGTGCGCAGTTGGGCGAAGGCGGCGCGGTGGAACGTGCCCGCGTCTACCGACCGTTGCAACCCCAGGCTGGCTAGCCGGTGTCGCAGCTCATGGCCTGCCTTCCTCGTGAAGGTGAGAGCGAGCGTTCGAGCGGGATCGATGGCGCCAGCGCCAGCCTGGTAGGCGATCCGGCGGGTGAGCACTCTCGTCTTGCCGGTCCCTGCTCCGGCGCGGATGCACAGCGGCGTTCCCGGAGTTTCCACCGCAGCCCGCTGTCGTTCGTTCAGCCCCTCCAAGAGCTCGCCCAACTTGCTCACCCCACCACGGTACCGATGCCGGTGACACTTCTATTGCGCCAGGTCAAGAGGCCACATTCTTGTGGGAGGATGGCAGGGATGGTTGCGGTGTCGCAGGAGCGGTTCGAGGCATTGGTGGCGCAGGCGCTGGATGAGGTTCCCGACGATCTGGCTGAGTTCATGGAGAACGTGGCCGTGTTGGTGGAGGACGAGGGGGAGGATCCCGATATCTGGGGTCTGTACGACGGTGTGCCGCTCACCGACCGGGGCGACTACGGCGGTGGCTCCATGGTGCTGCCCGATCGCATCTACATCTACCGGCTGCCGATCTGCGAGGGGTGCGACACCGAGGCCGAGGTGGTGGAGGAAGTGCGCGTCACCGTCATCCACGAGATAGCCCATCATTTTGGCATCGAAGACGATCGCCTCGACGAGCTTGGCTGGGGCTGAGCAGGTCGCGTTTGTCGAAGCTCCGGGCTGACCGGCTCAGGGAAAACGCGGGTACTGTCCCAGCGGTGAAGACCTCAGGAGGCAGCATGGGACCGCTGAAGGGCATTCGTGTGGTGGAGATTGCCGGAATCGGGCCGGGGCCGTTCGCGGCCATGATGCTGGCCGATCTGGGGGCCGACGTGGTGCGGATCGACCGAGCCGACCGGGTTCGAGACGAGATACCCGATTCCCCCCATCCCGACTTGTTGAACCGGGGTCGCCGCAGTGTGGGCGTCGACCTCAAGAACCCCGAGGGAGCCGAAGCTGTGCTCAAGCTGGTGGAGAGCGCCGACGGGCTGATCGAGGGCTTTCGTCCCGGCGTAGCCGAGCGACTGGGCATCGGCCCCGACGCCTGTCTGGCCCGTAACCCCAAACTGGTGTACGGGCGCATGACCGGGTGGGGCCAGGACGGCCCCTACGCGTCCATGGCTGGCCACGACATCAACTACATCGCACTGTCGGGTGTGCTCGGGGCCATCGGCCGGGACGGGGAGGCTCCGGTGCCCCCGGTAAATCTGGCCGGCGACTTCGGCGGGGGAGGAATGTTGCTGGCGCTCGGAATGTTGGCCGGAATGCTGGAGGCTCGGACCTCGGGCGAGGGCCAGGTCGTGGATGCATCCATGGTGGAGGGATCAGCCCTACTCATCACCATGATCTACGGCATGCACGCTATGGGAGTATGGGGGCCCCGGGGCACCAATCTGTTGGACACCGGCGCCTGGTTCTACGACGCTTACGAGTGCGCCGACGGCGAGTACATCTCGCTGGGCTCGCTGGAGCCGCAGTTCTTTGCCGAGATGGTGGAGAAGACGGGCATCGACGCCGACGGGATCGACCAGAATGACCGCGCCACTTGGCCGGAGATGCGAGCCCGGCTCGCCGCGGCCATCAAGGCCAAGACCCGGGACGAATGGTGCGAGATCCTCGACGGCTCCGATGTCTGCTTCGCGCCGGTGCTCAGCCTGGCCGAGGCGCCGGAGCATCCCCACAACATCGCCCGGGGTACGTTCGTGGAAGTGGGCGGCGCTCTCCAGCCCGGCCCCGCTCCCCGTTTCAGCCGCACCCCGGCGGAGGTCGCGCGCCCTGCCCCCAATCCCGGCCAGCACACCGCCGAGGCGTTGTCCGACTGGGGCTTCGATACCGATGAGGTGGCCCACCTGAGAGCATCGGGGGCAGTCAGGTAAATGGCCACCATGGTGAACTTCCACGCCCATCCCGACGATGAGGCCATCGCCACCTCGGGCACCATGATGAAAGCGGCCGATGAGGGCCATCGTGTGGTTCTGGTGGTAGCCACCAAAGGGGAGCAGGGCGAGGTGGACCCCGATGCGCTTAGCCCCGGCGAGACGCTGGGAGAGCGTCGAGCGGCAGAGACTCTGGACGCGGCCAAGATCATTGGCGCCCACCGGGTGGAGTTCTTGGGCTACGAGGACTCCGGCATGGCTGGCGAGGAGTCCAACAACAATCCCGCCAGCTTCTGGCAAGCCGACTTTGACGAAGCAGTGGAGCGGTTGGCCCGCATCCTGGCTGAGGAGTCCGCCGACGTGCTTACCGTGTACGACGACCACGGCGGCTACGGCCATCCCGACCACATCCAGGTTCACCGAGTAGGGGTGGACGCTGCCCGCCGGGCCGGAGTGGAGAGAGTGTTCTACGTCACCATGAACCGCACCCAGATCCTGCGGCAGATGGCAGAGGTTGAGGCCTTTGCCGAGGCAATGGAGGAAATAGACGTCGAGCGGGCCGAGCGGTTCAGGGAGGAGGAATTCGGGACTGAGGAGGCGGATATCACCCACGCAGTGGATGTGAGCGCTTATCTGGAGCGCAAGCGGGCCGCCATGCTCGCCCACGCCAGCCAGATCACCGCTGACTCCTTCTTTGGCAGCATGACCGACGAGCAGTTCGCCGATGCGTTCGGCACCGAGTGGTTTGTGGCTCCCGGACCACCGCGCACCGGCGACTTCGCCACTGACTTGTTCAGGTGAGTGCAGCTTCGAGCATGTTGGCCGCGTCGTTGGCTGGCTTCCACGACTGGTTCTCCTGGGTGGTGATGCTGGCCAACGCCGCCGCCGGGGGGTGGGCTCTGGGCGCCCACTTTCGACCGCGGTTGCGGGGCTGGCCGCTGTGGGCGTTCATCGCCGTGGCCCAGGGCACCATCTTCGCCCAGGTGATCGTGGGCGTCGTCTACGAGAACCGCTCAGGGGCCGATCCCGGTGACTTGCACCGCCTCTACGGCTTCGCGGCCATTGCCGCGGTGGCCATCGTCTACGCCTATCGCATGCAGCTCGCCCACCGCCGCGAGCTGCTCTATGCCGGAGGCAGCTTCTTTCTCGCTGGTCTAGCCATCCGGGCCATGATCCTCACCTAGCCGAGGATCGGCGCTAGTGGTCCGTTTCGCAGACGGACCACTAAGTCAGAGGTTGACGACGGGGCAGGTGAGGGTCCTGGTGATGCCGTCCACCATCTGGATCTGGCTCACCACCAGGCGGCCCAGCTGGTCCATGGATTCAGCCTCGGCTTTGGCGATCACGTCGTAGGGGCCGGTCATGATCTCAGAGATCACCACACCATCGATCTCGCGGATGGCCTCGGCCACTTGGCGGGCCTTGTCCATTTCGGTTTGGATCAAAACATATGAGCTGACACCCACGTGACTACACCTCCGGTCGGTTGTCCCGCATCGTACTCAAAGATCGGCTTTGGTGGGATAGCAGGCTGGATGAGGCGCAAAGATGTAGGCCTATGAACCGTGCTCCCGTCAATCCGTATCTTGCCGATTCCTCGTACGGCATTGCCCATGGACGGTGCGACCAGCAGGACAACGTGCCCTGGCGGGGGCCAGAGGGTCCCACCGAGACGCTCAACGAGACGACCGACCTCCAGTACGCCTGGCTCGGTCCGTGCCATTTCGGCCATTTGATTTCGGGGCTGTATCCCGACGGCCGAAGGGTGGTGTGGAGCAACGGCCGCCAGAACATCGCAAAGCTCGACTACGAGACCCTTGAGTTGCTGGACGACCACGAGATCGTCGGCGGGGAAGGTCGCACTCCCATCGAAGACTTGGAGGTCAATTTGCTCGGCCTCGATAAGAAGGACGGCTGGGACGCCGTTGAGCACGCCATCGAGCTGTCGATGAAGTTCATGACCGGCATTGACGGGGTCTATGCGCTGCTGGACTGCGACCACACCCTGTTCTTAGGTCGCAAAGACCACGCCGTGGCTTACGTGGAGACCGATCCGTCTGACCCGGCATCGCCCATTGTGGAGCGCGACCGATGGAACAAGCCCGACCACATCGAGGGCTTCTTCGTGGGGATGAACATGACCTTCGACGGCAAGCTGGTGATGACCACCGATCACGGCTGGGTCATAGTTCTGGAGCGCGACTTCAGCGCCTATCACGCCCTTCAGATAGCCGGCGGGGCCGAGGTCGCCGCTGATTACTGCGCTCGGCGGGCTGCGGAGCGGGGCAATACCGGCTACGGCTGGGTTCGCACCAGCATCTGCGTTGACCAGGACAACGGCATCTACGTGTCGTCCAACGACCACCACCACAAGCTGCGTTGGACGGGCACCGAGATCACCGACGATCCTGCTCACGGCTGCTGGATGGTGCCCTATCGCAACGGCGGGGGCTACGGCTCTGGCACCACGCCCTCGCTCATGGGTTTCGGCCCCGACGAGGACAAATTCGTGGTTATCGGCGACGGCGACGAGGTGGTCAACATCACCCTGTTGTGGCGAGACGAGATCCCCGACGACTGGGAGCAGCTGCCCAACGCCCCAGACCGCCGCATCGCCGGCATCGGGCCGGCCAACATGGGCAACCCCGACCTGGCTGAGATCAAGACCGAGCAGTCGATCACCGTGTCGGGATACGGCGCCATGACGGTGAACAACGAGCCAGCCTCGATCCCTGATGGCTATCCCGCGCAGGCGGCCCGAATGCTGTGCTTCATGCTCGGCCACAAGCCCGAATACCAGCCCCACGGACTCCACAAATACGAATGGGATCCGGCGTCCCGAGAGCTGAAGGAGGCATGGGTCAACCTCGACATCTCCTCGCCGAATTCGGTTCCCTTTGTGGCCGAGGAGAGCGGGCTGGTCTACACCTGCGGGGTTCGCGACGAGCGCTGGACGATCGAGGCCGCCGACTGGGCTACCGGAGAGTCGCGGTTCCACTACATGCTGGGTGGTTCCAAGTTCAACACCATTGGCGCGGGGGTGACTGTCGACGACGATGGCCGGCTGTTATTCGGCTCGATGTACGGCAAGACCCGCATCCTGCGAGGTCCAGGGAAGACCCCGAGCTGAGAGCGCTCCGCTAGCGTCCACATCATGGCGACGGTGTTGGTGACCGGGGGAGCGGGCTACATCGGCAGTCACACTTGTGTCGCACTCATGGAAGCTGGCTGGGAAGTCGCCGTTCTAGACAGCTTGGAGAACTCCTCGGCCGCCGCGGTTGATGCCATAGCCGAGATCACGGGCCGCCAGGCCCGTTTCGACATAGCCGATTGTCGGGACCAGTCCGTCGTGGAAAAGGTGATGACCGAAGTAAGCCCCGACGCGGTGCTGCACTTCGCGGGCCTCAAGTCGGTGCCTGACTCGGTTGCTGATCCCCTTCGGTACTACCGCCACAATCTGGAGTCGACTGCCGTGCTGCTGATGGGCATGGAGAGCTGCGGAGTGCGTCGAATCGTGTTCTCCTCATCGGCCACCGTCTATGGGCCTCCCGACGAGTTGCCGGTGTCGGAGACGGCGACAACCCGCCCGGCCAATCCCTACGGTTGGACCAAGTTGATGATCGAGCAGATGGTCACCGACGTGGTTCGGTCTGATCCCCGCTGGTCGGCGTCGCTGCTCCGCTATTTCAATCCCGTGGGAGCCCACCCCAGCGGAATGATCGGAGAAGACCCCGAAGGGGTGCCTGGGAATCTGATGCCTTACTTGCTCCAAGTAGCAGTGGGCCGCCGCGCCGCGCTGCCGTTGTACGGAACCGACTATCCCACTCCCGACGGCACCGCGCGGCGCGACTACATCCACGTAATGGATTTGGCCGAGGGCCACTTGGCTGCCTTACAAGACCTGGAGTCGTCAGCCGGGCGGGTTCACACCTACAACCTGGGCACTGGCCGTGCCGCCTCAGTGCGAGAGGTGATCGCTGCTATGCGGGAGGCCACCGGTCACCCCTTGCCGTACGAGGAACTCGGCCGCCGCCCCGGCGATGTCCCCGAATTGTGGGCTGATCCCAGCAAGGCTCATTCGGAGCTGGGCTGGTCGGCTACTCGGACGCTGGCTGATATGTGTCGAGACGGCTGGTCCTGGCAATCAAGAAATCCGCAGGGGTATAGGAGTCAGAGCATCTCCTGAATACCCAATTCGGATTGACTGCTAGAGCATCGCCTTGATGCCCAAAGCGGCGTAATCCTGGTCCTCGAAGTTCTGGCGGAACAGGTCGCGCAACCGAACGGCCGCCTCGTCATAGGCGTCGGGATCGCTCCAGGTGTTGCGGGGATTCAAAACCTCGTCAGGGACACCCGGGCACGAGGTCGGGATTCGAAGCCCCAATAGAGGGAGCCTGACAGTGTCCACCGTGTCGAGGTCGCCGTTGAGCGCGGCATTGAGCAGGGCGCGGGTATGGGCGATGGACATGCGATCTCCCACTCCGTAGGGACCACCCGACCAGCCGGTGTTCAAGAGGATGCACCGGGCCTGGTGGGTGTCGATGCGGTGGGCCAATAGCTCGGCATACACCGACGGCTTGTGCGACATGAACGGTGCTCCGAAGCAGGCGCTGAATGTGGCCTGGGGCTCCACCACGCCCACCTCGGTGCCGGCCAGCTTGGCGGTGAACCCCATCACGAAGTGGTACATCACCTCGTCCCGGTCGAGGATCGAAACCGGAGGCAGCACGCCGAAGGCATCGGCGGTTAACAGCACGATGGTGCGGGGGTGGGGACCCTTGGCACCCGGCGCCACGTGGGGGTTGCAGGAGAGCGGATAGGCGAACCGGGTGTTCTCGGTGATGGAGTCGTCGGTGAGGTCGAGCTCTTGGGGGTCGGTATCGGCGAGGTCCCGGTTGGGCAGGGCGGGGACGTTCTCGATGAGGGTCCCCGTCATCGACATGGCCGCCGCGATGATGGGCTCGGCCTCCTTGTCAAGGTCGATGAGCTTGGCGTAGCAGCCGTCTTCGAAATTGGAAACCCCTGATTCGGTCCACACGTGCTCGTCGTCGCCGATCAGGCTGCGATCGGGATCGGCCGAAAGGGTGGTCTTCCCGGTACCGGAAAGGCCGAACAGGATGGCGCTGTTGCCGCTGTCGTCCACGTTGGCCGAGCAGTGCATGGTGAGTTGCTTGGCATCGGGAAGAACGAAGTTCATCACCGTGAACATGGTCTTCTTGACCACGCCGCAATAGTCGGCCCGCCCGAGCACCAGCCCCAGCCGGTTGCGCAAGTCCATGATGACGGCTCGGTCGGTGCGGGTTCCGTCGCGGCTGGGATCGCACCGGAAGCTGGGGACGTTGATCATGGTCCAGCCGACGGCGTCGCGGTCGGCGTCGGCCCGTACCCCCTTGGGGAACATGATGTTGGCGAAGTAGGCGTGGGTTGCGTATTCGCTGACCAGCCGATAGGGGATGGCGAACTCCGGGTCCCAACCGCAGAACACGTCGGCTGTGTACAGGGTGGCCTGCCGTTCGTTCAGATGGGCCAGCACTCGCTCCAGGAGTCCCGAGTAGTGGTCGCTGTTCAACTGGCTGAAGTCCGACTTCCACCACACTTCGTCCACCACTTCGGGCCACGCCACCGCGAAGGTGTCCTGCACGGGGCGGCCCGTACACGACGGATCGGAATAGAAGATCAGCGGTCCGTCGGCACCCAGCGCGGTGGCGAATGCCTTCTGGTCGTGCTCACCCCCGTCGCTGCGAGTACGACCCCGGTCTCCGGCGATCGCGGCGGCAAACAGCTCGTCTTGAGTCAGTCCGGCTCGGACGTCTACTGAATCTAGCCCGAAGCGATTGTGGAGCTGATCGGCAACCGATCCCGTCACGCGTGCTCCGAATCGCCGGCGGCAGTGAGGAACGATGGGGTGCCCATGTCCACCTCTGAGCCCAGCCGCAGACGGGTGGCCTGTCCCTCTACAAGATCGAACAGCACCCGCTGGCCTTGGCGCAGCATTCGGAACACCGAGCCCTCCAGGGCATCGGCAGCCAGATCGAACTCGGCCAGATCGGTGTCTCGCACGACAACGCCGAGACCGGTTGCCGGATCGTACGCCTTGATCACACCCTGCACGGGGACTCTTTCTGCCGGTGATCGGGGATACGGGCAGGGTAACGGCTGGTCTAGGCGGTTCGCGAGTCGAGCAGGTGTGACTAGATAGCATCGCGGGGCATGACGGCAGACCGGCTGGAGGCCGATGGGTTGCGGGCCACGATGGAGTGGTTCCGAGACGCCTTGGCTCTGCATCGAGACGTCATCAACCAGCTCAACGTGTATCCGGTGCCCGATGGCGACACCGGCACCAACATGGCGCTTACCTTGGAAACGGTGGTAACCGAGGTGTCCGCCGCTGGAGATCAGATGAGCGAGGTTTGCCACGCCATCAGCCATGGTTCGCTGATGGGCGCCCGGGGAAATTCTGGTGTCATCCTGTCGCAGATATTGAGGGGTCTGGCAGAGACGGTGTCTACCGCCGGCCATGTTGATCCGCCGGTATTGGCCGGTGCGCTGAAGCAAGCCTCGGCAGCGGCCGACGATGCGGTGTCCACCCCGGTGGAGGGAACCATTTTGACCGTGGTGCGGGACGTGGCGACCGCCGCCGCAGAGGCGGTTGACCAGGGTGTTGACGGCCTCATCCAAATGGTGGAGGGATGTCAGCGGGCGGGACGGGCCTCGCTGGATCGCACGCCGGAGTTGTTGCCCCAACTGGCCCGGGCCAATGTGGTGGACGCTGGGGGAGCGGGGTTTCTGCTGTTTCTGGATGCGCTGGCCACCGCGATGGACGGTCGGCCGCTGCCCGACCCGCCACCGGTGGACCCGTCGGCGGGGGTGGGGGCCGCCGTAGCTGGGGCCGAAGACCCCCATGGTGCCGGTGACGACGCTGACGGCACGCGCTATGAGGTGATGTTCTTCCTCGAGGCCGAAGATCAGCGAATCGGCGAGTTCCGTACCGCTTGGGAAGCCTTGGGCGATTCCATCGTGGTGGTGGGCGGCGATGGATTGTGGAACTGCCACATCCACAGCAATGACATTGGGGGCAGTATCGAGGCGGGCATCGGCGTGGGGCGTCCGTTCGACATTCGGGTGACCGACCTGTTTGAGCAAGTGGAGCACGTCGAGTCGTTGATGGAGTCGGCAGCGGCAACCGAGATCGGCGGAACGGTTACCACGGTTGCGGGAGATCCGGTCCGCACCGCGGTGGTGGCAGTGTCGGTAGGGGCCGGGGTGCGCCGCATCTTCGAATCTCTAGGAGTCCGGGCGGTCATTGCTGGAGGGCAGACCATGAATCCCTCTACTGAGCACTTTGTGCAGGCGGTTGAGCAGCTCGATGCTGATGAGGTCGTGCTCCTACCCAATAACAAGAACATCGTGCCAGTGGCCGAGCGGGTGGACGATTGCACAGAGGCCACTGTGCGGGTGGTCCCCACCAGGGGTATCGCCGAGGGACTGGCCGCCCTGATGGCCTATGACCCGTCGGCCAGTGCCGACCAAAACCAATCGGCCATGGCAGATGCCGCCGACGATGTGGTGACCGGGGAGGTGACCCAAGCGGTGCGCGACACCGAGAGCGAATTGGGGCCCATTGCCGCAGGCCAGTGGCTGGGACTGGATCGTGGCGGGTTGAGGGTCGTATCCCAAAGCACGGTGCAGGCGGCCACTGAGCTCTTGGACGAGATCATCGACGACAGCCATGAGCTGGTCACGGTCATCGCTGGCGTCGACGCCACTGCGGCCGAAGTCGAAGAAGTGGCTGGCTGGCTGGCCGAGCATCATCCAGAGATTGAGATGGAGGTCCACGAAGGGGGCCAACCCCTCTATCCGTTCTATTTCGGAGTGGAGTGACCCGGTCGTCCTCGGTCGGCTCTGACAAGGAGGTCGCCGGTCGGCCTCCGCTCACCATGGTCGATTTTGCCGGTATGAGTGTCGAGGTATTGAGCGGGGTGGGCCCGGCCAAGGCCAAGACCTTGGCTGCGGTCGAAGTGGAATCGGTGCTTGACCTGTTGACCTACTACCCCCGCCGCTATATCGACCGGACCAACCAAGCGGCGATCAGCGATCTGGAGGACGGAGTAGAGGCCATGGTCATGGCCCAGGTGGACAGCGTGTTTTCCAAAAAGCTCAGGGGCAGCCGGGTAATGGTCACGGTCGGGGTCAGCGATCCGACCGGGCGGCTGCGGCTGGTTTTCTTCAACCAACCGTGGCGGGATCGCCAGCTGTCGAAGGGACAGGAAGTGGTGGTGTTCGGGAAGCTGGATCACTACCGGGGCCAGCGCCAGATGACCAATCCCATCGTCGACCTCGTTGGCGATGAGACTGGGCGAATTGTGCCGGTGTACCCCCAGTCGGGCAAGGCCGGGCTTCAGACCCGGGAGATGAGGCGGTGGGTTGACGAGGCCCTACGGCGCTCAGAGCAGCGGGGCATCGGCGACCCGGTGCCCGAGGGACTGCGAACCCACCACAGCTTGATCGGGCGACATGAGGCAATCGAGGGAATCCATCGCCCCGAGACCATGGACGCCCACTACACCGCTCGGAATCGACTGGTTTTCGACGAGCTGCTCCGGCTCCAGCTCAAGCTGATCATGCGCAAGCGGGCGGTGGAGCGGTCCGCCGTGGGCATCGGACACGACATTGGGGGAGAGCTCGTTGATCGGTTCACCAGTTCGCTGGGATTTCCTCTGACCGGTGCCCAGCGCCGGGTGATCGGCGAGGTAGTGGCCGACATGGCCCGTCCGGTACCCATGCACCGCCTCTTGCAGGGGGATGTGGGGGCGGGCAAGACCGTGGTCGCGGTGTCGGCCATGCTCACTGCGGTGCAAGGCGGTCACCAGGGTGCGCTTATGGCGCCCACAGAGGTGCTGGCCACCCAGCACTACCTGGGCGTACGAGCTCTGCTTGACGGGCTGATCGTACCCGCGTCCAATTCACTGCTACCCGAGCGCCCGGTGCGAGTGGCACTGCTCACCAACCAAACTGCGGGTGCTGAGCGGACCCAAATCAACGCTTCGCTGGCTTCGGGCGAGATCGACATCGTGATTGGTACCCACGCCCTCATTCAGGAAGGGGTGGATTTCTCCTCGTTGGGGGTCGTGGTAGTGGACGAGCAGCACCGTTTCGGAGTCGAGCAGCGGGCCGCACTGCGGGCCAAAGGCTCACAGGCTGCATCCCCCGATGTGCTGGTGATGACAGCCACCCCCATCCCCCGAACAGCGGCTATGACCGTGTACGGCGACCTCGATGTGTCCACGCTGGATGAGATGCCCCCAGGGCGAACCCCGATTGCCACCCGATGGGCCCGGACCGGGCCCGAAGAGGCTGAGGTGTGGGAGCAGGTCAGGGCCGAAGTAGGGCAGGGTCGACAGGCATATGTGGTGTGCCCGCTGATCGACGAGTCCGACAGCATCGGAGCTCGATCCGTCACCGAAACCTACGAGCGCCTTCAGGGAGAGGAGCTAGTCGGGCTGAGGGTCGGGCTGCTTCACGGCCGGCTCACCCCAGCTGAGAAAGAATCGGTAATGGCACTGTTCCGAAGCGGGGCCATCGATGTGCTGGTAGCCACCACCGTGATAGAGGTGGGGGTGGATGTGCCCAATGCCACGATCATGGTGATTGTGGATGCCGACCGGTTCGGCATCGCTCAGCTTCACCAGTTGAGAGGTCGAGTGGGCCGGGGAAACCACGAGTCCACGTGCTGCCTGTTGGCCGCCGACGCGGTGGGGCTTGCCGCCGAGCGGCTTCGGGCTTTGGTGGAGACCACTGATGGGTTCGAGCTGGCCGAGGCCGATCTGGAATTGCGAGGGGAGGGCACCATCTTGGGTGAGCGCCAAAAGGGTAGAAGCGACTTGCAGTTGGCCTCTTTGCGCCGGGACAAGGACTGGGTTGTGTGGGCCCGTGAAGCCGCTGGGGAGATGCTCGACGAAGACCCCGAACTCCACCGCCATGCTGAGCTACGGGCTGAGGTCGAACTGTTCCTAGTGGACGACGATGCCGACTACCTGATGAAGAGCTGAGGAAACGTGCTGGACATTGTGCGTATGGGTTTGGAGAGACGGGAGCAGATCGCAGCTATCTGGGCAGATGCTTTTGAGGCAGATCCGTTGATGAAGTGGGTATTCCCCGACAATTCCAGCCGTTTGATGTCGCTAAGGCAATGGTGGGGATTCACGCTGGACCATCAGCCCCCCGGCTCTGAACTTCACGGAACTCGGGCCGACGGGTGCGTGGCCTATTGGCAACCGCCCCAGAACAAGAAGGACTCGCCATCGGAACCCGAGGGGGCTGATCGCGGCGAGTCCGACGGCCACGTGGCGTTTGTTGCAATGATGACTGAGCTTTTGGGCGATCTGGCCCCGTCTCGAATGGAAGCCCTGGGCAAGATGCACCAAGCTCGCTTAGCCGAGCCCCACTGGTATCTGGCGGTTCTGGGCACGTCGCCCGACCAGCAGAGCAAGGGCTTGGGAGGCAAAGTGCTGACCCCGATGCTGGATCGATGCGACCGAATCGGCATGCTGGCCTACTTGGAGTCCAGCAACCCGGCAAATGTGGGGTTCTATCGCCGTCATGGCTTCGAGCCGATTGACGAGTTCTACTTGGGTGAGGGAGTGCTCATTACCCCGATGTCCCGAGAGCCCCGTCCTCCAGAAGACTGAGCGATGGTGTTGCGGATCATTGCCGGGGAGGCCCGGGGCCGTCGGTTGAGCACCCCGGAGGGCATAGACGTGCGTCCCTCCACCAGCCGGGTTCGCGAAGCAGTGTTCAACTCTTTGCACAGCATGGGTTACCTGCAAGGAGCCGCGGTGCTGGACCTGTTTGCCGGATCAGGGGCCTTGGGATTGGAAGCCGTATCGAGAGGCGCAGCTTCGGCAACGTTTGTGGAGTCGGCTCCACCGGCGTTGGCCGCGTTGCGGGCGAACATTGATGCCACTGGGTTCAACGATCGCTGCCGAGTAGTGCCCGGCGATGTGTGGGAGGAGCTTCCCCGACTCGGCGGTGGCTATGACGTGGCGCTGTGCGATCCGCCCTATCAATTCGATGCTTGGCCAGAACTGCTGTCCCAAGTCTCCGCAGATGTCGTGATGGCTGAGTCCGATCAGGCGGTGGTTCCCGGATCCGGCTGGGATGTCGTCAAACAGCAGCGCTACGCGGGTACCGTTGTGGTGATTGCAAGCCGGCAATAGCAACGACAGACCCCAGGAGAATCCTCAGTGACGCGCGTCCTGTTTCCCGGATCGTTCGACCCCATACACAACGGGCATATGGAAATCGTGGAGACCGCGGCGCGCCTGTTCGAGGAGGTAATTGTGGCTGCGGTTCACAACCCCCAGAAGTCTCCTCTGTTTGAGCTGGATGAGCGTCAGGCAATGTTGGAAGAGTGCTTTGCCCACTTGCCCAACGTGCGGACCACCATGTTCGCCAGTCTGGTGGTGGATCTGGCCCGGGAAGAAGGGGTTGACTTCATTGTGAAGGGCCTGAGAGCAGTCTCCGACTTCGAGAACGAGCTTCAGATGGCCCAGATGAACCAGGCCATTTCCGGGGTCCACACGCTGTTCATCCCCTCAGCCAGCAAGCATTCGTTCCTGGCTTCCAAACTCATCCGCGAGCTGGCCCGCTTCGGCGAGCAGATCGACTCCATGGTCCCTTTTCCGGTCGCCAAACGACTCATCGAGAGGTATCGAGATGACTGACATCGATCCCAATTCAACCGCAACTCACCAGGCAGTCGCCGGGACGTTCGTGGACCCCGAGTTCGATTTGCTGCTGCGACGGGCAATCGAGCTGGTGGATACGGCCCGTCCCATGCCGCTGTCGGCTTCTTCCATGATCAACAAGGACGAAGTGCTCGAGTTGCTCCAGAGCTGCCTGAACCGTCTTCCCGAGGAGATGCGGGCTGCCCGCTGGCTGTTGAAAGAGCGCGAGGACTTCTTGAAGAGGGTCCATCGGGAGGGCGACGAGATCTTGGTGGCCGCTCGATCGCAGGCGGAGGCCATGGTGCAGCGCACGGAGGTGGTCAAGGCAGCCGAACAACGGGCCCGGAGAATGGTAGAGGAAGCCGAGGCCACCGCCCGGCGGCTGCGTCTGGAGACCGAGGACTACTGCGATACCAAATTGGGAAGCTTCGAAAACGCTCTTGAGCGCATTCTGAATACGGTCAAGGAAGCCAGGTCACGGCTTCAGGGCGATCCGCTTGCCGATCTGGTTCGGGCCTACGGTTCCGAGCCGGAGCCGGAGCCCGACGACGGCTTCTTCGATCAAGACACCCTGGGGTAGGGCAATACCCAGGGCGAGGACAGTCACACCGCGGGAGGAGGCGGCATGCCAAAAAGCTCCAACCCCATGATTGTTCCCGTCGCTGAACTGCTGCGCCGTCCCGGCTCGAGTCGGGAGATCTCGCTCCAGGCTGACTTCGACGACCTGTCCAACTCAGACGCTGTGGTGCACGGGCCGGTTGATCTCCACCTCCATCTTGAATCGGCAACAAGCGGCTTGGAGGTGTCTGGTTCGCTTCATGCCGAGTGGCGCGGGTCATGTCGGCGGTGTCTGGAGCCCATTGAGCAGTCAGTGCAGCAGGATCTGCGGGAGATATACGCCAGCGCCCCCACTGATGACGAGACGTATCCGATTCATGACGGGGAGGTGGACTTGACCCCGATGGTGCGCGACTGCCTTGTTCTCGCTCTGCCTATCGCTCCGCTCTGCTCAGAGGACTGTCTAGGGCCGGCTCCCGACGCCTATCCGATGAACCAGCCTGAACCTACTGGCGAAGATCGCCCCAAAGATCCCCGATGGGCTGCGTTAGACGCGTTGCGAACTGGCCAGTAGATTTGTCATTTGCGCTCGCGCCGTTTCTGATCAGGGCGCGGCATTCTTCCTCAACATGTAGGACTGTCCGATGGCTGTACCCAAGAAGAAAACATCCAAAGCCAAGGGCCGAAGTCGTCGGGCCGCGGCTTGGCGGGTGTCGGCGCCAGCGCAGAGCACGTGTCCCCGCTGCGGGTCGGTTAAGCGACCGCACCGGGTATGCAAGGTGTGTGGGTGGTACGCCGGCCGCGAAGCCGTGGAAGTGGCCTGAGCCCTTCCCAACCACTATTTGGAGAGCATCGGTTGACATCGCTTCCGGTTGCTGTTGACGCAATGGGGGGTGACAATGCTCCCCAGTCGGTCTTGGACGGTGTTCGAATCGCGGCCGAGCAGGGCATTCCCGTACTGCTGGTGGGTCAACCCGAGCAACTGCCTGATGACGGCGAGTTCGAGGTGATTCCCGCGTCGCAGGTGATTGCCATGGGGGCCGAAGCGGCATCCAGCGTCCGGAAGATGAAGGACTCGTCGCTGGTGCGGGCAGCCGAGGCGGTTCGCGATGGCCGCGCCTCTGCCATGGTCAGCGCTGGCAATACTGGAGCAGCCATGGCGGCATCCCTACTCAGGATGGGCCGTATCCGGGGGGTGTCCCGCCCCGCAATCGCCACGCCAATCGTCGTTCCCGGGCGTGCATGGCCAAATGTGATGCTGGATTCGGGGGCCAACACCGAGTGCAGCGCGGAATGGCTGGTGCAGTTCGCCCAGATGGGGGCGGTGTACTGCCGCGACCGCTGGGGGGTTGAGGAGCCCCGAGTCGGGCTTCTATCCAACGGCGAGGAGGCCGGCAAGGGATCGCCCTTGGTCAAGGAGGCATTCGAGTTGTTGGAGGAGAAGGGCTGGCAGACTCGGACGGGTGCGGTGTTCGCCGGCAATGTCGAAGGGCGGGATCTGCTGGAGGATCTGGTGGACGTGATCGTCACGGACGGCTTCACCGGGAACGTCGCGCTCAAGACCGCCGAGGGTGTGGCCAAGCAGTTGATCAATGCACTCTTCAAGGCGTTCGACTCCTCCGAAGAGGCAAGGCAAGGGGCTGAGCTGCTGGCACCCGCGCTGACCCCGCTTTACGACGAATTCAACCCCGATACGGTCGGCGGAGCCATCCTCCTCGGCGTGAGTGGCGTCACTATTATCAGCCATGGCGCCTCGTCCCCCAGGGCCTTGGCCAACGCCATAGAAGTGGCCCATGAACTGGCCGAACGCGACACGGTGGGCTCATTGCGCCGCGTTCTGTCCTCCGATTAGGAATTTCGTCTTCTGGTCTAACCCTCCGATTGGGGATTTCGTCTGTTCCCAGTAGGTCGGAACCGCGACAAGCTGGCGTATACTGACCGGGCGCCGAGTTGCTGAACTGCCCCGGAGACGCTGTGCCATCCGAAACCCATGTCGAACAAAGTCCGCTGGATCGTGACGGGGTCTTAGCCCTCATCACTGAGTGCTTGGCCGACATTTTGGAGATTTCCCCGGATCGGATCACCGAAGGGCAGGCATTTGCCGACGATCTCGACGCCGATTCACTCGCTCTCATCGAGCTTGTGGAAACTCTGGAAGAGGAGTTGAGCGAGAGGACTGTTGGTTTCAGCATCGACGACGAAGACCTGGAGGACCTCAAGACGGTGCGAGACGCTGTCGATTATGTTCACGGCCGTCTGAGCCGAAGCTCCTGACTGCTGAATCCGACATCGCTGCTCTAGCCGATCGTCTCGGCTACCAGTTCGCCCAGCCCAGCTTGCTAGTTGAGGCGTTGACCCATCGATCTTGGTGTGCCGACCATGCCGGGACATCCTCCAACGAGCGTTTGGAGTTCTTGGGTGATGCCGTCTTGGCTTTGGTTGTGACCGATCACATCTACGCCGCCTACCCCCAAATGGCCGAGGGCCAACTGGCGCCGTTGCGAGCCGAGGTGGTCCGAGCCGAGACCTTGGCTGATCTAGCCATCGAGTTGCAACTGGGGAAGGCGCTCCGTCTGGGTCGCGGTGAAGAAGCGTCAGGGGGGCGGGAAAAGCTGTCGATCCTCTCCGATGCCATGGAAGCGGTGATCGGAGCGGTTTACTTGGATGCCCCGTGGGAGGAACTGATCGAGTTGGTTCGGGGATGGCTGGATGATCACATTGCCGCGGCATCTGAGGGTCCGGGCATCAGAGATTTCAAGACGAGATTGCAGGAGTACTGCGCCCGCAACGGTCAAGATGCCCCCCAGTACCGCCTGACGGAGAAGGGCCCCGATCATGCCAAGCAGTTTCTCGCTGTTGTGCATGTGAACGGCGAAAAACGAGGTCAAGGCCGAGGTCGATCAAAGAAGCAGGCCGAGCAGGCGGCAGCTGCCTCGGCCTGGCAGGCCCTGAACCATGATGAGGTTGCTGTCGCCACCGGAGCAGCCCCGTGATCTCAACAACAGGAGTGATCCGATGATCGCACTACCGGAAATTGAGACTATCCGCCGTGACTTGGATAGAGAGCTGTCTGGTCTCCGCATCAAGGCAGTGGAGGTCTTCGAAACCGGGTACGCCAAGCGGTCGGGGGGGCCAAAGAAGTTCGTGGCCCGACTGGAAAAGATGAAGATCACCAGTGTGCGGCGTCGAGGCTTGTTCTTGATCATGGGCCTGGACAGCGACGATGTGATGGTCGTCCATCTGGGCAGCGGCGGCCAGCTTCGCCGTCACGCCAATCGAGACGGCATTGAGCCCAATACCGCGGTGTCGATCACTTTCACCAAGAGCGGACAGCTTCGACTGGTGGATGGAGCCGGCGACGCCAAGCTGTTCTTGGCCAACGCCGAAAAATTGGTGGAGGAAGTCCCCGAGTTGGAGGGATTGGGAATCGATCCCCTTGAACAACCGGTGCCGTGGAGGATGTTCGGCGAGATCCTCTTGGCCCAAGACGCCAAGCTGAAGGCCGTGTTGACCGATGACAGCGTGGTAGTCGGACTGGGAGAGCTGTACTCAGACGAGATCTTGTTTGCGGCTGGTTTGCGGTTCGACCGCCTGCCGAATTCCTTGGGGCCTCAGGAAGTCAGGCGATTGCACCGGGCGATGGTGGAAACCCTGCACGATGCGGCCAAGCACCGGGGCGCCACGTTGGAGGATGGTCTCTACGTGGACGTGCACGGCAAGCCGGGCGGTTTCGAGGAGTACCTCAACGTGTTCAAGCAGGCTGGCAAGGGAGGGCGACCGTGCCCTCGTTGCCATCGCCCCATCCAAAAGTACCGATTCCGACGGAAATGGACGTACTACTGCGAGCAGTGCCAGATCTGACATCCGAATCGCATTTGGGCAAGTAGATCCACAAATCGCGTCCCTCGGCTGGGTAGGGTCGATTAGGTGTTCTTGAAGGCGCTGACGCTCAAGGGATTCAAATCTTTTGCCGATCCGACCACGCTGGTATTCGAGCCCGGCGTGACGGTGATCGTCGGACCCAACGGCAGCGGCAAATCCAATGTGGTCGATGCGGTGGCCTGGACTCTGGGTGCTCAAGCCCCGACATCGGTGCGTTCGGCCAAGATGGAAGACGTCATCTTTGCGGGAACCGCCTCTCGGGCGGCTTTGGGCCGGGCAGAAGTATCGCTGAGCATTGACAACTCTTCACGGTTGCTACCGATCGAGTTCGAAGAGGTCACCATCACCCGGACGCTGTTCCGCAGCGGGGACAGCGCGTATGCCATCAACGGAGTGCCCTGTCGTCTGCTCGACATTCAGGAATTGCTGAGCGATTCCGGTGTTGGCCGCCAACAGCATGTGATCGTTTCCCAGCGCCAGATCGAAGGGGTTCTGAGCGCCCGGCCCGAGGACCGTCGGGCCGTTATCGAGGAGGCCGCTGGTGTACTGAAATATCGCCGCCGCAAAGAGAAATCGGAGCGGCGGCTAGCCGCGTCGGAGGCCAACCTCACCCGGCTGTCCGACGTGGTACGGGAAATTCGGCGCCAGCTCCGTCCGTTGGAGCGCCAAGCCGAGGCGGCTCGGCGGCACGGGGGCCTTCTCACTGAGCTGAGCGGTCTTCGCCGCTATCTCGCAGGGCAGGAGATTGACCAGCTTCGCCAGCGGGTTCGCCAGCTGACCCAAGACCAGGCAAGCGACCGCTGGGAGATGCAGCAGCTGACGGTGAAGGCGGAGGCCTTGGACCGAGACCTGGCTGTGGCCGAGGCTCAGTTGTCGGCGGCTGACGGACAGGACATCAGCGACGCGCTGATGCGCTTCGAGGGCCTCACTGAGCGGCTGCGAGGGTTGGAGGCGCTGTTGTCGGAGCGCCGTCTGCGCTTGCAGCGAGAGCGAAATGCCGGGGTGGACGAGGATGTGGTGGCCACGCTGGAAGCCGAGTCAAACCGGCTGAGCAAAGAGCTGCGCGAAGTTGAGGGCGCGGCGGCGGCATTGGCGCCCGATGAGGCTGTTGTGGCTGATGCCGAACAGCAGTTGGAGCAGCTTCGCTTGCTGTTCGATGAGCGGTGGGGCGATCGACACTTGCCGATTTCGGTGCCGGATGCACCTCGGATCAAAGGCGAGTTGAGGATATTGGAGGCGTCGATCGAGAGGGACCAAGCCGAGTGCGACCGTTTGGGCCGGAATCTTGAGGAGTTGGAGGGGCGTCAGCAGACGTTGGTGGAAGAACTAGACCGATGTTGGGCTGAGGCCATGGACATCGAAAAGGCTGAGCAGTCCCACCGTGAGGAGCTCGACCTTGCTGATCGCTTGGTAGAAGAAGCTCGAGCGGCGAGCGATGACCAAAGGGCCGTTCTGGCCGAGGCGATCGGAGAACGCCACGCGTGGGAGGCGCGACGAGAGGCGCTGTCTCTGGCGCTGGACGAGGCGCGAGATCAGTCCGGCGCCCAGCGTCTCGCCGGCATTGAGGGTGTCGTTGGCAATTTGCTCGAGGTGGTGGAGATCGATCGCGGGTGGGAGGCTGCCTTTGAGGCCGCAGCAGGTGAGGCGGTAGCCGCCGTGGTGGCCACCGACACCGAGGCAGCCATGCGAGCAATCGCCACTCTGGAGGCAGACAGTGTAAGCGGGGCGGTCTTGGCTCTGAGCGGCTCGGGTGCGGCCGCGACGACTCCGGCAGTCGGTGTTCCCCTGCGCGCCCACGTGCGTTCTTCGGTAGCAGGCATGGACCAGATGCTCGATGCCTTGGTTGGCTCTGTTGGGGTAGTGGAGAGCAGTGAGCAGGCAGCCGCGGCGGCAATCGCCGATCCCTCGGCGGTGGTGGTAACCCGCCGGGGCGACCGGTTCTCCCCGTTGGGATGGCGGGTGGGCGTTCGGCGCTCAGGGGCGACCAAAGGTCTGCTGGAAGAGGCCGAGCAGGCTTCGGCGCGTGCCGCTGAAGCCGAAGACGCCGCGGAGCAAGGTCTGGCGATTGTCGACCGTCGGCGAGAGGAGGCCGAGGAGCACGCGGCCAGGGCTCGGCAGACGGTATTGAGCCAGTCGGAGGCTCTGGACGCCGCCCGGGCCCGGGCCGCTGCAGTTGAACGGGAGCTGCGCGACGTAGAAATGGGAATTGCCGCGTTCGACCCCCGCCGCCGCGAACTGGATGCCAGGATTGCCGAGGACCGGCATCGGGCCGGTGAACTGCAAGAGGAGCTACCCGAGTACGAGGCTAGGGAAGCAGAGCATCAGGCGCGTGTGGAGAGTATGAATCGGGAACGCGATGAGCTATCCCACCAATCCCAGGCGGTGAGTAATCTCCGCTCCGACTATCAGATACGCGCCGCAGGGATCGAAGAGCGCCGTCGTCTGCTCTCGACGCAGCAAGATGACATAGAACGGCGGTTGAGTGAGATGGCTCAAGCCCGAGCCGAAGTCGCGTCTCGTCGGGAGGCCGTCGATTCGCGGCTCGCTGTCGTCGACCAGCTCAAGGATTTGGTGGCTCGGAGGGTCCAAGAGGCAGATCGTCAACTTGAAGACCTTCGCCGTCGGCGGGCCCAGGAATCTGAGGCGGCTCGGGAGGCGGTCCGGCGGCTTGAGGATCTGCGGAGCCAGCGGTCTGAAGCCGAGGCCCGGTTGGGACGGTGCCAAGAACGGGACCGCAGCGCGGAGATCGAGCTGGCCGAGGCGGGGATCAGGCTGGAAGCGGCAGTCGATCGCTGCCGACGGGAACTGGACTGCGAGCCCGGTGAAGCCGTAGCCGCCGAATGCCCTCCTCTTGAGCAAGGCGTCGCTCCCGCTGACCGGATCAGGGCTTTGGAGCAGGAACTGCGCATCATGGGGCCGGTCAACCCGCTGGCGCTTGAGGAATACGAGGCACTGTCGGAGCGCTACGAATTCACCCAAGGCCAGATCGACGACATTCGCCAAAGCCGGCGGGAGCTACGCAAGATCATTCGCAAGATCGACGAGGAGATCGTCAGCGTGTTCTCTTCGGCCTACGCCGACGTAGAGCGCAACTTCTCCGAACTGTTCCAGACGCTGTTTCCCGGGGGCGAAGGCAAGCTGCGCCTCACCCAGCCCGATGCCCTGCTAGACACCGGAGTGGAGATCGAGGCCCGACCGTCGGGAAAGAACATCCGCCGTTTGAGCCTGCTATCGGGAGGGGAGCGCTCGCTTACCGCCCTGGCCTTCTTATTTGCGGTGTTTCGCAGTCGTCCGTCGCCGTTCTACGTGATGGACGAAGTGGAGGCGGCACTCGACGATGTCAATCTGCACCGCTTCCTCCAGCTCATAGACGAGTTCCGGGCCGATGCCCAGCTGCTGATCGTCAGCCACCAAAAGCGCACGATGGAAGCAGCCGACTGCCTCTACGGGGTGTCCATGAAGCCAGGCGGAAGCTCAAAAGTGCTTTCCGAAAAAGTGGTGGTAGCCTCACAGCCGAAGGTACTTCTCGGACAAAGCTGAAAATGAACAACGAGCCCGAAGATCCTCGGTCGGAGTGGGATCCCTTGGGGTGGGAACTGGAAGGCCCAACCGAGCAATCCAGAAACTTGCCAACCCCCCGCGCCGTGGAGGTGGTGTCCTGGGTGCCTACCGGGAGTCCGCCGAACCAACCCCGCAACCCTGCGGTGATCATGCTGGTGACGTCGGTGGTCTTGGCCGTATTTGGGCTGGTCGGCATCGGGATCGGCGTCGGCAGCGTCTTTTTCAATCGGGATGCCCCAACCCCTGAGGTCATCGTGGTTTCTGGACCGCAGGTGGTCAGTGCCTCACCGCAGGCTTCGCCGTCTCTCCAGACCCCTCTTGTCGTGGCCCCGTCAGACTCCTCGCCCTCAGAGGAGTCTTCCGACTCAAACCAATTGGCCGCTCCATTGGCACTCGGCGACCCGGTAGTGGCTGTGGCCCGGGCGGTCATCCCCTCGGTGGTGCTCATCGAAGTCGACGTGGACCAGCTGGAAGATCTCGAATTTCCTGAACTCCCCCCTGAGGACTGGGAGCCGGGGGACGAGCTCCCCGAGGACTTCAGGCCTCCCGATCAGGAGCCAAGGTATGGACAGGGCTCCGGGATCATCTACGACGCCTCCGGCCTTATCTTGACCAACGCCCACGTTCTCGACGATGCCGAGACGGTGAGGGTCCAATTCGCCGACGGGACCAGGGCGGAAGGTGTGGTAATCGGCACAGCGCCTGCCATCGATGTGGGCTTGGTGAGGGTCGATACCGACATGACGCTTACTCCCGCGGTGTTTGCCGACCGATCGACCGTCGAAGTAGGGCAGTTGGCCGTGGCGGTGGGTAGCCCGTTCGGGTTGCAGCAGTCGGTGACCTCGGGGATCGTCAGTGCGGTCGGACGAGCGGTCAGAGAAGGAAGCGGCGGCAGCGCCTTTGTGGAGATGATCCAGACCGATGCTCCGATAAACCCTGGAAATTCGGGTGGTGCCCTGGCCAACAGCAACGGTCAGGTCATCGGGATGAACACGCTCATCCAAACCGATGGTTCGTTCGGGAACATCGGATTGGGATTTGCCATCCCTTCTGACATCGCCCTCAACATCGCCCAGCGCATCTTGAATGGGGAGAGCACCGAACTGGGGTATCTGGGTGTATACGGAACTGATCCGGAGATAGGCCACCCCGGTGCCCTTGTGGTGGAAGTGACACCCGATACTCCCGCCGAGCGGGCTGGGTTGATGGCTGGGGACTTGATCGTGCTGATCGACGACGAGGTGGTTTCGACGTTCACTGAGTTGGCGGCCAAGGTTCAATTCCGCGTTCCCGGAACGGAAGTGGAGTTGGAGGTGGTCCGCGACGATGAGCACATCACGCTCACCGTGGTCATCGGATCCCGCCCTTCCTTTGAAGAGCCGGATGAAGAAGAGTAGGGGCTCGTGGTGCGTCGCCGGCGTGGGCGGAAAAGGGACGAATCAGAAATTGCCGAGCAACGGGTCGAGCCGGAGATGGGCGATGAGCAGGCTCCTGAGTCTGAGGAAGAAGCCGAATCGGCCAGCTTCCGGAACCGGCTGGCCACCGCTCGAGGGACGTTTTCCGGCTTTTTGGCTTCGGTGGTTTCCCGAGGGGTGGACGATGCCACTTGGGAGGAATTGGAGGAGGCGCTGATCCTGGCCGATGCCGGTGTCGGCACCACTGCTGCACTGTTGGATCGGCTCAAGGAGCAGGCCAAAGCCGAGAAGGTCGCCAGCCCTGAGGAGCTGGTGGTCCTGCTGAAGGCCCAGATGGCACAAAGCTTGGAGGGCTATGACCTGGAACTGGGCACCGATGGCAACCCCGCGGTGTGGCTGTTTGTGGGAGTGAACGGGGTGGGCAAGACCACTACCATCGGCAAGCTGGCGGCTCGGGAGGCACAGAGCGGCTGCAAGGCGGTACTTGCTGCGGGGGATACGTTTCGAGCGGCGGCCGCCGAGCAGCTTGGTCAGTGGGCCGATCGAGCGGGGGCTGAACTGGTGCGGGGCGCAGAAGGTGCTGATCCCAGCTCGGTCGTCTTTGATGCCATCGAGCACGCCTCGGCGACCGGAGTACCGCTGGTTATGGCTGACACTGCTGGGCGCTTGCACACTCGTACCAACTTGATGGAGGAGCTGTCCAAGATCCACCGAGTAGCTGGCAAGGGACCGGGGACGGTCACCGAGGTTTTGTTGGTGATCGATGCCAGCACTGGCCAGAACGGCCTTGCCCAGGCTCGGCGATTCACTGAATCGGCTGAGTTGACCGGAGTGGTTCTCACCAAACTCGACGGATCGGCCAAAGGCGGCATCGTTATGGCGGTGCAAGAGGAATTGGGCATCCCGGTGAAGCTGGTGGGGCTTGGGGAGGAAGTCGGGGATTTGGTGACATTCGACGCTCATGAATTCGTTGAGGCCCTGTTCTCCTGACTTCTCCAAAGCTCAAAATCGCGGAAGAGGCAGCTAGGGTAGGCAGCCCATGTTCGACACGCTGAGCAACCGATTCGAGGGCATTTTCAAGCGTATGCGGGGTTTGGGGACCCTGCGGGAAAGCGATGTCGATGAAGTGCTGCGGGAGATTCGCCTGGCCCTGCTGGAGGCCGATGTCAATCTCCATGTGGTCCGCGGTTTTCAGGACAGGGTCCGCCAGCGGTGCGTGGGCGCTGAGGTCCACAAGGCTCTGAATCCGGCGCAACAGGTGATCAAGTTCGTCCACGAGGAGCTGGTTGCCTCCTTGGGCGGAGAAACCTTGGAGATCTCTCATCCGGCCAAGCCCCCCACGGTGGTGCTGCTGGCCGGACTTCAGGGCTCGGGGAAGACCACGAACGCAGCCAAATTGGCCTCTTGGTTCAAACAGCAGGGCCGCAACCCCATGCTGGTGGGTGCCGACTTGCAGCGGCCTGCCGCAGTTGAACAGCTCCGTACTCTCGGGGCCTCCATCGAGGTTCCGGTGTACAGCGAGCCCTCCGACCCGATTGCTGTGGCCCGACAAGGCCTAGCCGAGGCCGTGGCTTCTAGCCGGGATGTGGTGATCTGCGACACCGCTGGCCGTTTGGCCATCGATGACGAGATGATGGATCAGGTTGGGCGGATATCCGACGTTATCGATCCCCACTACACCTTCCTGGTGGTTGATGCCATGACCGGCCAGGATGCGGTGACAACCGCCGAGTCGTTTCACGCGGTTCTTGAACTCGATGGGGTGATCCTCACCAAGGTGGACGGCGACGCCCGGGGCGGCGCAGCCCTGTCGGTGAAAGAGGTGGTCGGCCGGCCCATCGCCTTCTCCTCTACCGGCGAGAAGATTGACGAGTTTGAGCTATTTCACCCCGATCGGGTGGCCAGCCGGATTCTCGGCATGGGCGATGTCCTTACCCTGGTCGAGAAGGCAGAGCAGGTATACGAGGAGGCTGAGGCTGAAGCGGCTGCGGCCAAACTGCTCGAAGGGGAGTTCACCCTGGAGGACTTCTTGGAGCAGATGCGCCAGCTCAAGAAGATGGGCTCACTCCAGAATCTGGTGGGGATGCTCCCCGGCGTGCCCCCCGAATTGCGCAAAGCCGAGATTGAAGACGATCGAATCACCCAGGTCGAGGCCATCATCTGTTCGATGACCCCGGAAGAGCGGGCTACGCCCCGGATCATCGACGGATCACGCCGGCAGAGAATTGCCACTGGCTCAGGTGTTCGGCCCTCTGAGGTCTCCCAGCTTCTGCGACAGTTCAGCGAAGTCCAGCGGATGATGAAGCGAATGGGGGGCAAAGGCCCGGGGTCGACTCGAAAGAAGCCGAAGAAAGGCCGAAAGGGGAGTCGGGTCACGCCTCCTGGCAGCCAGCAAAGGAAGCCGGGCAAGCCCAAACTGACCCTGCCCGGCTTGGAAGACGGGGAATTCGATCTCTCCTCCCTGAGGTAGCCGCTAGAGATTTTCGGCGGTAGAGTTTCCCTCTTGTGGCAGTAAGACTCCGGCTGATGCGGATGGGCAAGAAGAAGCAGCCCACGTACCGCGTGGTGGCCGCCGATTCCCGTAAAGCCCGCAATGGGCGGTTCATCGAGATCGTGGGTACCTACAACCCCCGCCAAGAGCCGTCCTTGGTTGAGATCGACAATGAGCGGGCGTTGCACTGGCTTCGCCACGGCGCCCAGCCCAGCGAGCGGGTGCAGAAGCTGCTGGTCATCTCCGGAGCCTGGTCTGAATTCACTGGTGAACCCAGGCCCTCGACAGTTCCTCCTGCCAAGGTGACCCAAGCCGCATCTGTTGAGGCTGAATCGGAAGCCGAGCCAGCAGAGGCGGCCGAGGATTCTGAGGCCGATGACACTGTTTCTGAGGCTGAATCGGAAGCCGAGCCAGCAGAGGCGGCCGAGGATTCTGAGGCCGATGACACTGTTTCTGAGGCTGAATCGGAAGCCGAGCCAGCAGAGGCGGCCGAGGATTCTGAGGCCGATGACACTGTTTCTGAGGCTGAATCGGCCGAGCCAGCAGAAGATTCTGAGGCCGGATCGGCCGAGGGCGAAGAACAAGCCACTGAGAAAGCCGAGGACGGGGGATCGTGAGCGACACCGACTTTGGAGCGGAAGACGAGGACTACGAGGACGACAACTACCGCGACGAATACGAAGATGATGATTTCGACGACGATGGCGACATCAACACCATCGAAGTTCCCACCGCCCGGCATGTTCTGGAATACCTGGTCAAGTCGGTGGTGGAGAATCCCGACGATGTCGAAGTGGAAGTAGTCGAACGTCAGGGTTCGGTTTCGCTGGAAGTCACGGTGGCCGAAGGGGACATGGGCCGGGTAATCGGTCGCAGGGGTCGGGTAGCCAACTCCATCCGAACCATCGTGCGGGCCGCGGCCAGCAAAGATGGCAGCTCCATCGACGTCGAATTCGTCGACTGATCGACCCCAGCCGCCCCTTCTGCTTGAAGTCGGCCGCATCGACCGTGCTCATGGGGTCCGGGGTGAGGTCGTGGTCACGTTATGGACCAATCGCCCCGAGCGGCGAGAAGCCGGGGCAGTGCTCTGCGCTGAGTTCGGTGAACTCACCGTAGAGGGGGCTCGAGCCTTTCAGCACCGCTGGATTGTCCAGTTTGCCGAGATTCAGGATCGAGATGCTGCCGAATCCCTAAGAGGCCAAGTGTTGAAGGCGGAACCCATCGCCGATCCTGATGAACTGTGGGTCCATGAACTCATCGGCATGATGGTGTGCGAGACCGACGGCACCGAACGGGGTCGGGTCGAATCAGTGCAAGCCAATCCGGCCAGTGATTTGCTGGTCTTGGAGTCCGGAGCCTTGGTGCCCCTCACTTTCTTGCTGGAGCAAACAGGGGAACGATTAATTGTGGATGGGCCTGACGGCCTCTTCGACGAAGCATGAGAGTCGGATAGCGAACCAGAATTGGCGACGCATGAGAGTCGACGTCTTCACCATCTTTCCTTCAATGTTCGAGGTGTTCTTGGACTTCGGGGTGATTGGGAGGGCAGTGGAGCAGGGGCGCCTTGAGGTGCGGGTTCATGACCTGAGGCAGGGGGCAGGAGACCCCCACCGCTCGGTTGATGATGCCCCATTCGGCGGAGGCGCAGGCATGGTGATGATGCCGGAGCCTCTGTTCAATTCGATCGAGCAGGCCGATCCGCCTCGACCTCTGTTCTTGCTGGGGCCTGCTGGTCGCCGATTCGATCAGTCTGTCGCTCAAGGTCTGGCTAGCGGAGACGGGTTCTCGCTGCTGTGCGGTCGTTATGAAGGAGTCGATCAACGGGTGAGAGACCACCTTGTGGACGGGGAGCTGTCGCTGGGAGATTTTGTTCTGGCGGGCGGCGAGGTCGGGGCAATGGCGATTGTTGAGGCAGTGGGGAGGCTGGTTCCGGGCGTCTTGGGCAACGAGCTCTCTGCCGCCGATGAGTCATTCAGCGATGGGCTGCTGGAGTATCCCCACTACACCCGCCCGGCCGAGTTCCGGGGCTGGTCGGTGCCTGAGGTGCTGCGGTCGGGAGATCACGGCCGCGTTGACCGCTGGCGAAAAGCCCAGTCCTTGGCCCGAACGGTGACCTCCCGCCCCGACCTGGTGGATGCCCGTGGCGGATTGACTGAAGCAGAGCAAGCGCTCCTCGAAGAGTTCGGCCTCGCCGATTGAATCCCGGTATGATTTTCTCTTGCGCCCCAAAGCCAGAGTTGGGCGCTGAAGTACTCACAAGAGGCGTGCTATGAATCCCACCGACATCGTTGATCGTGACACAAGACGCTCCGACATTCCCGAGTTTGGCCCCGGCGACACGGTCAAAGTGCATGTTCGGGTTGTGGAGGGCAACCGCGAGCGGGTTCAGATCTTCGAGGGGGTAGTCATCCGCCGACAGGGCAGCGGTATTCGGGAGACCTTTACCGTCCGAAAGGTGAGCTTTGGCGTGGGAGTGGAGCGCACATTCCCGGTTCATTCGCCCATCATCGCCAAGATCGAGGTCGGTGCCCGCGGCGATGTGCGCCGGGCCAAGCTCTACTACTTGCGCGATCGCATCGGACGGGCGGCCCGCGTCAAGGAAAAGCGCTTCTAGCCTGCGCTTCTGGCTAAGTTGTCGCTCCCCGTGTTTACGGTGGAGGCATGGCGTACAAGCAGGCGCTGGGACGTTGGGGCGAAGACCGCGTGGTCCGGTGGTATCGCCGTCATGGGTTCGAGGTTCTTGAACGCAACTGGCGGTGTCGGCATGGGGAGCTGGATGTGATCGTGCGGCGTGGGTCAGTCGTTGCCGTCTGTGAAGTCAAGACCCGATCGTCGAACGCATTCGGCACTCCAGCCGAAGCTGTCGGCTGGCAGAAGCAGCGGCGAATTCGCCGGCTAGCCGTTCAGTGGTTGTCCGAGCAGGAGCACAGGGGAGCTGTGCAGCTTCGGTTTGATGTCGCCGAAGTGATGGGGCGAGAGATCCGGGTAATCGAGTCAGCGTTCTAGCCGACCCCAAACAACTTCAGCCCAGCACGGCCCACAGAATCAGTCCGATGCAGACCAGCAGGCCCAACGCCACATACCAGTAGTCGAACCGGGTGCGCCGTTGCTTGCGTGTGGGATCAAAGCCGATATCCCAGTATGTTCCCAAAGGTGACGGCGAGGAAAGCCATTGTTCGTTGGCTGGCAGCCCTTGCCCTGGCTTTGGCAGTCGCGGCCGGTTGCGGGTCTGACTCTTCTCCCGAGGTGGAGGAGGGTCCCGAGGGAACCCCTGATCCTGTGCTAGTTACCGGCCGATCGGTGTTCGTCGATCGGTGCTCTTCCTGTCATGACGCCGATGGCAGTGGGACCGGAGACGGCCCTCGGCTGAACCGAGGTCGGCTCGTACAGGTTTACGCCAATCCTGACGACGCTGTTGCAGTGGTGTCGGAGGGCCGCAATCGCATGCCGGCATTCGGTGGCCTGTTGACCAGGGATGAAATCGATGCGGTGCTCCGCTACATAAACGAGGTTCTCTGAAGCCCCGGGGTTGGGCGATGACTTGGTGTAGTTGTCACCGGCAATCGGTAGAGTCTCGACAACGCGTGTGACCAGCGTTACGGGTCACTCCCCAGGCACGAGGAGCCGTCCTCGAGAAAGCACCATCCGTGCTCGCCACCATTCCAGCTTCGGTTCTCGCTGGCATTACCGGACATCCCGTTTCGGTTGAAGTCCACGTTTCTGCCGGCCTGCCCACCTTTACCGTTGTCGGCCTTCCCGATGCCGCGTGCCGAGAGGCCCGAGATCGGGTTCGTGCTGCCCTGCTCTCTAGCGGGATCGTTTGGCCCCCGGGCCGCATCACCGTGAACCTGGCGCCTTCCGGGATCCGGAAGGAAGGACCAGGGCTCGACTTGGCCATCGCCATGGGGGTGATGGTTGCCGACGAGCAGTTGCCTGCTGAAGCAGTGGCCAGTATGGCCTTCTTGGCCGAACTGGGGCTGGATGGCCGGCTCCGGGCTGTGCCCGGCGTACTGCCCCAGGTGCGCTGTCTAGAGACCGCTGCGGTCGTGGTGGCTCCTGAGAGTGCGGCAGAGGCTGCTTTAGCAAATGGTCCCGTGGTCCGGGCACCATCCACGCTGGCTGAGCTCGTCTCCGCGCTCCGGGGGGAGTCGTGTTGGCCCGACCCACCCCTTGCCGGGACGGAGAACCGGTTGGAAGATGGGGTGGACTTGGCCGAGGTGCGAGGCCAGCACATGGCTCGCTTGGGACTGGAGGTGGCCGCAGCCGGCGGACATCACCTGCTGATGATCGGGCCTCCTGGCGCGGGCAAGACCATGTTGGCCCGGCGGCTGCCTGGACTCCTTCCCCCTCTAGATGAGACCACCGCCATTGAGGTGACAATGGTGCACTCCGCCGCCGGTTTGGACCTGCCCTCCTCAGGGCTGGTTTGCCAGGGCCCGTGGCAGGCGCCTCACCACTCGGCTTCGATGATCTCGCTGGTGGGAGGTGGGAGCCAGACATTGCGGCCCGGTGCGATCAGCTGCGCCCATGGCGGGGTGCTGTTCTTGGACGAGATGGGGGAGTTCGCGCCCCAAGCCCTCGACGCGCTGCGCCAGCCGCTAGAGGAGGGGGTGATTCGAGTTAATCGAGCCACGGCGGCGGCCTCATTTCCCGCTCGATTCCTCTTGGTGGGGGCGATGAATCCGTGTCCATGCGGGGAGCTCGGACAGCCTGGCATGTGCCGGTGTACCCCGGTGGCCCGATTGCGGTATGCCCGACGGCTGAGTGGCCCGCTTCTCGACCGGTTCGATCTGAGAATCCATGTGGGGCGTCCGGAAGTCAGCGACTTGTTCGATGCCCCACCAGGGGAGTCATCCGCCGAGGTCAGAGAAAGAGTTGATCGGGCAAGGGGCATCGCTCGCGACCGGGGGGTGGCCTCCAACAGCGAGCTAAAGGACGACGCATTGGACCAACTGGCTCCTCTAGATCCAGAAGCCAAGAATCTGCTTGGCCACGCCATCGCGGAGGGCCGGCTTACCGCCCGGGGCTTCCAGCGGGTTCGTCGGGTTGCTCTCACTCTGACCGATCTGGCTGAGCAGTCGCCCCCTCTGAACGGAATGGTCGTCGCCCAAGCTCTGTTCATGCGGACTGAGCCGGTCACTGTGGCCCACGACTCCTGGAGCTTCGCCAATGCCAAGAGATGAGTTCTTGACCGGATTTGGGGTGGAACAGGTGTTTGGAGCTTCGCCAATGTCCGCTCAAGATCTTGCGAGGGCAGGGGTCGATGCCGAAGACGCAGAAGAGTTGCCGGTTGAGGCATGGCTCGTAGCGCTGGCTTCTCTGCCCGCAGTGGGACCGGCTCGGCTGCGGGCGCTGCTCGCTGCCGACAGGCCGGCTGAAGTGTGGGCCAGTCTTCAAGGTCCATCGTCGCCTGAGCTTGTCCAAGTGGCCGGGAAACAAGATCTATATGAGCAATGGCGCCGCACTGCCGCTGTTCTTGACGTAGCCCAGTTGTGGTTTCAGCACCGTGAGCACGGCATTGGTGTGGCTGCCTTGGGCACTCCCGGATATCCGTCGGCCTTGTCCCATGATTTAGATCCGCCCGCAGTGGTGTTCCACAAAGGCAATCCTCAAGTGATCAACGGCCCGCGCGTAGCTATCGTCGGCACCCGTCGCTGCACTCGCTACGGCAGCGATGTGGCATTCGAGTTAGGTCGGGACTTGTCCTCGGCCGGTGTGGGAGTCGTCTCAGGTCTAGCCCTGGGAATCGATGCTGCTGCTCATGCTGGCGCTCTGGAGGCAAAGGTCGCTCCGCCCATTGGTGTGGTGGGCAATGGCATGGACAAGGTGTATCCAGAACGCAACCGAGCTCTGTGGCGGGCAGTGGCCGATCAGGGAGTTTTGTTGGGTGAGGCTCCACTGGGTGCCCCTCCCGAACGATGGAGGTTTCCGGCGCGGAATCGCGTCATCGCGGCCCTCGCTGACGTGGTTGTGGTGGTGGAGTCGCACGCTTCAGGAGGGGCCATGCACACAGTGGCCGAGGCCGCGGCCCGGGATCGGGCTGTCTTGGCTGTTCCCGGTCCAGTGCGGAGCTCGGCATCGGATGGCTGCCTGGAGTTGCTGGCTGATGGTTGCGCACCCTGCCGCGACGCAGATGACGTGCTGCTGGCATTAGGTATGTCCGGTGCCGAGACCGCCTTTTTGGATTCCCGGCAGGATCCCGGCCCCGTCGGCCAACAGGTGCTGGATGCGCTGGGCTGGCAGCCCGCCGATATCGAGCAGATCATGGGCGGTACCGATTTGCCCATGGTTCAAGTGGTTGGGGCGGTGGAGGAGTTGCGGGCGGCGGGCTGGGTAGCAGTCTCAGGACGTTGGGTTGAGCGGGTGGGCATCCCTCGGTGAGCTACACAGAGCCAGATAGGCGAGTCGGTAGGCTTGGGGATTGATGGGGTGGGATCTGGACACCTTTGCCGCGTCGGCTGCTTCGGTCAGCGAAGGCACCAAGGCGATGTACTGCCGCGAAGTCACCGCGTTCTCCGAGTGGCTGGCAAACACCAGAGCCAGTTCCACCGCGGTTGTTGGTTGGGATACAGGTCCTGATGTTGTCGACCTCCGCATGATCCGCAGGTATCTGGCCTACCTGAGTACGGAGGGCTATGCCCGCAAGACAGTGGCTCGCAAGGCCACTGCACTGCGCCGCTATTTCCGCTGGGCGGAACGCACTGGACGAGTGGCCGTGGACCCCACGATTGGTGCGATGACGTCGACTCGAGAGCGTCGCCTGCCACGAGTGCTGCGCTCGGAGGAGTTGGGAGCCCTGTTGGACAAGCCGCGAACCGCATTGGCCGACGACAGCAGCGCTCGCCGCCAGCGCGATATGGCGGTCTTGGAGCTGCTCTATGGCAGCGGTCTACGGGTCAGCGAGGTATGCGCCATCCGACTCGGTGACATCGATTTGAAGCATCAGCGTCTGATAGTGAACGGGAAGGGATCGAAGCAGCGGGTCGTGCCGCTAAGTGAGCCAGCGGCCCTTGCCCTAGCGGAGTGGTTGGACGACGGCCGAAGAGAAATGGCTGATCCCTCCGTAGCCGGCGATGCCGCGTTCGTGAACCTGCACGGACGACCGCTCAACACCCAGGCAGTACGGCGGCTGGTCAATCGTCGAGCAGGAACGCAGACCAACCCTCACGCCTTGCGCCACACCTTTGCCACCCACCTGCTTGATGGGGGTGCCGACCTCAGGCAAGTGCAGGAACTGTTGGGACACTCCGATCTGGGATCGACTCAGATCTATACCCATGTCAGCCGGGACCGGCTCCGCAGAGTGGTGGAGGACAGCCACCCGCGTGCCTGAGAGCAACTGGACGCGGATTTTGTCGGTAGGCTGAAGTGGCTTCCCCTGGCTTCGAAGAGTCGAGGGGATGTCATGGTGCTGGGAGTGCGCATCTGCGGGCTGGTGGCTGCCGCAGCGTCTGCTTGGTTGACATTGCACCCTGGCCAGCTAGTTCCTGAGAATCCGCCACAGATTGCTCAGGCTGAAGGAGCGAAAGACTCCCCCTGGTCGTACCTGCCTCCCGTGGATGCAGAAGTTGTCGATTCCTTCCGAGCTCCTGAACATGTGGGGGCACCGGGCAATCGGGGTCTGGAGTACGAGCCTGCCCCTGGACAGCCCGTGCGGGCGTCGGCTGCGGGCGAGGTGGTGTTTGCCGGTTCGGTAGCCCGCAATCGGTTCGTGACCGTGATGCACGGAGACGGACTGCGCACTTCCTACGGCTATTTGGGATGGATTGCCGTCGCAAAAGGCGACTGGGTGGTGCCTGGCCAACTGGTGGGTACCACTTCTGACCGCTTCTTTTTCAGCGTGCGGACGGGAGACATGTACCTTGACCCCGCGCTGGTGCTGTCCGCAGGACGGGTGAGGCTGGTGCCCCATGGCGAACCTGTTGGCCGCAGTCGGCTTCCTGCCGCTGGATAATGCTTGTGGCCGCGCCGCAGTCGGTGACGCCGGTGTCCGCTCCGCAGTCGGCTTCCTGCTTATGGATGGGTTCCATAGCTCGGCTATCGTGTACCTCGGCCTGGAAGCAGTTCCCGGCTGAAGAAATTACCGCCCGGGGCATCCCACGGTCGCCAATAGGTGCTGACTCCGGGTTTCGCTGAACCGCTGGGAGAGGAGAAAAGCCATGGCGCCAGTCGTGACGATGCGCCAACTGCTTGATGCCGGAGTCCACTTCGGACACCAGACTCGCCGTTGGAATCCCAAGATGCAGCGCTTCATATTCGGTGAGCGCAACGGCATCTACATCATCGACCTGACACAGACGCTCGCCCATATTGAGGCTGCCTACACTTTCGTGCGCGACCTTGTGGCCAGAGGCGGTCAAGTCCTGTTTGTGGGTACCAAGAAGCAAGCTCAAGACAGCGTGCAGAGTTATGCAGAGCGGGTGGGTATGCCCTATGTGAACGAGCGATGGCTGGGAGGTCTCCTGACCAATTTCGAGACCATCTCCAAGCGCATGGGCAAGATGAAGGAGTTCCAGCGCATGCGCAGCTCGGGGGAACTTGATGTTATGCCCAAAAAGGAGGCCCTCCTGATTTCCCGGGAACTGGCGAAGCTAGAACGAAATCTCAACGGGATCCGAGACCTGACCCGGCCCCCTGACGCGGTGTTTGTTCTGGACACCAAGAAGGAGCACATCGCGGTGGCCGAGGCGAACAAGTTGAAGCTGCCGGTGATTGCGGTGGTGGATACCAATTGCGATCCCGATGTGATCCAATTCGTCATTCCTGGCAATGACGACGCAATCCGCTCTGGGGAGTTGATGTGCCGGATTATCAGCGACGCAGTTCTTGAGGGCCGATTCATCGCCCAGGGAAGCAACGTGGCCAAGTCCCAGCCTGTCGCTGATGTTCCTCAAGCCGAAGCTGCTCCGGGCGCCGAGGCCGCTCCGGGCGCTGAGGCTGCCGCCGAACCTGTTCCTCAAGCCGAGGCCGCTCCGGACGCCGAGGCTGCCGCCGAACCTGTTCCTCAAGCCGAGGCCGCTCCGGATGCCGAGGCTGCCGCCGAACCTGTTCCTCAAGCCGAGGCCGCTCCGGACGCCGAACCCGCCGCCAACGTTGCTCCGGGCACCGCGGAACCCATTGCTGAAGGCGAGCAGGCCGATACCCAGGAGCAAGCGTGAGTTCATTTACCGCCCAAGACGTCAAGGCGCTGCGCCAGGCCACTGGTGCCGGAATGATGGATTGCAAGCGTGCCCTCTCCGAAAACGAAGGCGATATGGAGGCAGCAACCCAGTGGCTGCGCGAGAAGGGCATCGCCAAAGCTGCCGCTCGGTCTGAGCGGGCCAGCGATCAGGGGACGGTGGCTCTTGCCGTGGATGGCAATGCCGCTGCCATCGTCGAACTGCGCTGTGAGACCGATTTTTCGGCCAAGGCCGATGACTTCACTGCATTAGCTGACGCGCTCGCCCGGTTAGTGCTGGCTGAGGGCGAAGAGTCTGTCGAGGCTCGCCAAAAGGAAATCGAGGATCTCGGCCTGGCCAAAAAGGAGAACGTCCAGTTGGGCAAGGTTGTCAAGATTCAAGCCGCCGATGGCAACATTCTCGACACCTACCTCCATACCCAGGATGGCAGAGGGACTAGCGCAGTCGTGGTAGAGGCCAGTGGCATGAGCCAAGACCTGGCTCACGAGGTTGCTCTTCACATTGCCTTTGCCAAGCCCTCGGTTCTGCATCGTGACGAGGTTGATCCCGACGAGGTGGAGCGAGAGCGGGTCGCGCTGACTGAGATGACCAAAGCCGAGGGCAAGCCCGAGCAAGCTTGGGAAAAGATCGTCAGCGGTCGCTTGCGGGCATGGTTTTCCGAACGCGTCCTGCTCGAACAGGGCATGTTCGGAGAAAAGGAGACCGTAGAATCGCGTTTAGGTGACGGTGAGATTGTTCGTTTCGAGTTGGCGGCCATCGGCAGTTAGCGCTGATCGATGACCACCGACGGCGTCAAGCGATCAGGCCGGTGGGACCGGATCGTTCTGAAGCTCTCCGGCGAGGCTTTTGCCGGAGAGGCCGGGTATGGCATTGACGGGGAGATCGCGGCACAAATCGCCAACGAAATCGTCAAAGTCAGGGCAGAGTTCGACGTGGACGTGGCGGTTGTGGTCGGAGGTGGAAATATCTGGCGGGGGATGACCGGAGCGGGCGCGGGCATGGACCGAGCTCAGGCCGACTACATGGGGATGCTGGCCACAGTCATAAATGCCCTTGCCCTCCAGGACACGCTCGAGCGGCTCAATCAGCCCACTCGGGTGCAGACGGCCATCGGTATGGCTCAAGTAGCCGAGCCGTATATCCGGCGCAGGGCCATTCGCCACTTGGAGAAGGGTCGGGTGGTGATTTTCGCGGCCGGAACCGGCAATCCGTTCTTTACCACCGACACCGCGGCTGCTCTTCGGGCGGTGGAGATAGAGGCCGGCGTGCTGCTAAAGGGAACTCACAGTGGCACTGATGGGGTCTATACCGCCGACCCTCGGATTGATCCCGATGCCGAAAAGCTTGATGAGGTGCAGTACTTGGATGTGCTGTCCCAGGGTTTGAGGGCCATGGACAGCACTGCCGTCTCGCTGTGTATGGACAACAAATTGCCCATCGTCGTCTTTGACCTAATGAAGCCGGGAAACGTACGCGCCATACTCGACGGCCAACCGATCGGTACTCTGGTGTCATGAGGGGTTGTCCGAATACCTCAAAGTCATGACGACCGGGTCTGAAGTCTTCGTGCCGCGCCGCCGGAGTTGTCCAGGAATGCGAGTGGGATGACGACCGGCAATGAGTTGACCGACTTGGTGTTAGAAGATGCCGGAGGGCGAATGGACTCTGCGGTCCACCACACCCGGCAGCAGTTCGCCTCCGTGAGGACCGGGCGGGCCTCTCCGGCACTGTTCGAGAGGTTCCTCGTGGACTACTACGGCACTGAAGTGCCGCTCCAGCAGCTTGCCAGTTTCAGTGTTCCTGAGGCGCAGCTTCTCGTGATCTCCCCATTCGACAAAGGTTCGATTGCCGCAATCGAGCGGGCCATCATCCAGGCCGATTTGGGGCTCAACCCCAGCAATGACGGCAACGTGGTGCGCCTGACATTTCCACCGCTGACCGAGGAGCGCCGCCGCGAGCTGGTCAGGCTGGTCAAGCAGATGGCTGAAGAGGGACGGGTAGCAATTCGCAATACTCGCCGCAGCGGACGCCACGAAATCGATCAGCTCAGCAAAGCTGGCGATGTTTCCGAGGACATCGCTGCTCGGACCGAGAAAGATCTTGACCAGCTAACCCACGACCATGAGCAGCTCATCAATGACGCCTTGAGCGTCAAAGAACAAGAGCTGCTCGAAATCTAAACTGTCTGAATAACTGGAGGGGCAGTGGACGACGATAATCCTTTTCAAAGACCCAACGATCGGTCAGAAGAATCGCCCGACGACGAGCAGGCCGTTTTCTTGGACGATCTGACGTCTCTTTTCGATGAAGATGATGATGATGCCAATCTGCCCAGTTGGGGTGAGTCGGCCGAATCCGAATCGGAGTCAGAGGGGGATTGGGACAGTCTCGCCGAATCGGAGTCAGAGGGGGATTGGGACAGTCTCGCCGATGCAGCACCCCGCTGGCGCGAGGACGCGGTGGAGGACTCCCTGGCTGACTTGTCGGACCTAGCAGATATAGGCCACGCCGCGGAGGAAACCAGCGTTTTCGAAGACCCGGTGCCTACCGAGGCGGTGGAGTTCCCCTCGGTGGACCGGGTAGATGAGGTCTTGTCATTGGATGTTTCTGAATCTCCGATGGCCTCGGCAATGACCGAGACGCGGGACTCGCCCATGTTGCCACCCTCTCCGGCAATGGCCGATGCCCGGATCTCTTCTCGAGACGGCAATCCCATGACCGCCATCGTGGTTGGTCTGGTGCTCGGGGGAATTGTCCTGGGTGCGATTGCTCTGGGCGAGAAGGTCACGCTCGCGGTGCTTGCCATAGCGCTCTTGATTGCCGCCGCCGAGTGGTTTACCACGTTGCGCCATGTGGGGTATCAACCTCCCGCGCTGGTGGGGTTTGTCGCAGTGGTGGCCATGCCGCTGGCTGCGTATTGGCGGGGTACCGACGGCATCGTGCTCGTCTTGGTGTTTGCCCTGTTCGGTTCCGGGCTGTGGTACCTCGGCGGAGTGGGCCGCAACCGGCTCCTTGCCAATCTCGGGGTAACTCTGCTGGGCATTACTTACATCGGGGTGACCGGGGCTTTCGGCGGACTCCTACTGGATATGCCCGACGGCGCAGAGCTAGTGCTTAGCGCGTTGATATTGACCGTGGCCCACGACGTCGGCGCTTACGCCGTCGGACGGGCCGCGGGCCGCACTCCGCTGTCGAAGGCCAGCCCCAACAAGACGGTGGAGGGTCTGATCGGTGGCACCATCCTCACCATCGCAGCGGCGTTGGTATTCATCTCCATCCTCGAGATCGGTCCCTTCGGAGATGGGTCCGGATCGCGCTCCGACGGGGTGGTTCTTGGAATCGTGGTCGCGGCGGTGGCACCGCTGGCCGATCTCATGGAATCGGCCATCAAGCGAGATCTCGGCATCAAGGACATGGGTTCGCTGCTACCGGGCCACGGAGGGATGTTGGACCGGATCGACGCTCTCTTGTTCGTGCTGCCGGCCACCTACTTCACCGCCCTGATGCTTGATGTGATCTAAGAAAGGGCTGCCGATTTATGGTCTCCCTTTCGCTGCTTGGATCTACTGGATCGATCGGCGTTCAGACGCTGGATGTGATTCGGGCTGAACCCGACAGCTGGGACGTAGTGGCGTTGGGCGCTGGCCGCTCCGTTGAGCAACTCGTCGCTCAGGCTCGAGAATTCCATCCTCGCCTTGTGGTGGTGGGAAGCGCTGGATTGGTCTCCGAGGTCCAAGATGCGCTCCCGGGAATCTCCGTGTCGAGCGGTTCTTCTGCTCTAGCCGAAGCGGCCGCGATGGGAGAGGTGGTGGTCAACGGAGTTGTCGGGTTTGCCGGGCTGCCGGTGACGCTGGCCGCCCTCGAGGCGGGCCGGCGTTTGGCTTTGGCCAACAAAGAGTCACTGATTGCCGCCGGGCCGGTCGTGCAACGGGCTCGCCAGACTCCCGGTGCCGAACTGCTGCCGGTGGATAGCGAGCACTGTGCCGTCCACCAGTGCCTACGGGCCAATGACGTGTTTACCACCGGAGCGGGAATGCAGCGCGTGCATCGAATCGTGCTCACGGCCAGCGGGGGGCCGTTTCGGGGGCGGACGCGAGAGGAGCTGGCCGATGTGACAGTGGCCCACGCTTTGGACCATCCCACGTGGAGTATGGGGCCCAAGATCACGGTGGACTCTTCCACCCTGATGAACAAGGGCCTAGAGGTGATCGAGGCCAACGAGCTTTTTGGGCTGGGCTATGACCGCATTGAGGTGGTGATCCATCCTCAATCGGTGGTGCACTCCATGGTGGAGTACTCCGACGGCGCCACCATCGCCCAGCTCTCCCTGCCCGACATGAGGTTGTGCATTGGCTACGCCATCGCCTATCCCGACCGCATCGCCACCCCGTTCGGACGCATTGATTGGGCCGAGCTGCGGCGTCTGGACTTCGAGCCTCCCGACATCGAGGCGTTTCCCTGCTTGAACCTGGCCTACGCCGCCGGGCGAATGGGAGAAACCGCTCCGGCCCTGCTGAATGCGGCCAACGAAGTAGCCGTGCAGGCTTTTCTGGATGAGCGGATACGATGGACGGCAATTCCCGAGATTTTGGAGACGGTCTTAGGCGACCATGACGGCACCGAGGCCGACTCCCTGGAGGCGGTCATGGAGATCGACGGCAAGGCCCGTGCTACTGCCGAGCACGTCGTCGCCCGCCAGTACGACCGCAGCTGAGAGATGAAATCTCCTGAAACTGACTCCTCTGGAGGCGGTCAGCCTCCGTCGTCCTCGCTCGCCAACCTGCGGGCATCACGCGACGGCTGGGGCGGTTCGATGTTGGTAGCCGGCCTCTTGGCAGCGGTAACGGCGATTTGGGGTTTGCCATTGCTATTAGGCCTGCTCCTCATCCTTGCCATGCTGTTTCTTCACGAGTTCGGGCATTATCTGACCGCCCGTTGGGCGGGCATGAAGGTAACCGAGTTCTACTTGGGGTTCGGACCGCGGTTGTGGTCCTTCCGCCGAGAGGAAACGGTTTATGGCCTCAAGGCGATTCCCTTCGGGGCCTATGTCCGGATCATCGGCATGAACAACCTGGAGCAGGTTCCTCCCGCTGAGGAGCACCGCACCTATCGCAGCAAGCCCTACTGGCGACGGATGTCGGTGGCGGTGGCCGGATCGACCATGCACTTCCTGTTGGCGATAGTTCTGATCTTCTCTTTTTTGGTGGTTGGCGGACGGACTGAGAGCGTTCCGTCTCCCGATTGGACAGTGAGCAGGGTTGCCTCAGACTCGCCTGCTCACAGAGCTGGTCTGATGCCTGGTGACCGTATTGTGTCGGTCAACGGCAGCCCGGTCGCCACCATGGATGACATGGTGGCGGTTCTGCCCGGACCGGGGACGCCAGTGAGCTTGGGGATTCAGCGAGGCAGCGATGAGGTGGTTCGAGACCTGGTGCTCGGCAGCCATCCTCAAGATGCCGGCCGAGGGTACATTGGCGTCGCCTCATCATCGGCAAGATCGAGTCAGTCGGTGGACGTCGGGTTCGTAGAGGCCGTCCCGGAGACTTTCGAAGAATTCGGATTCCTCGTGAAGGAGTCCGTCTTGGGCATCGGCAGTTTTTTCTCGCCCGATGGCCTCGGCAGTTTCTTCCAGAGAGTTGCCGAGCAGCCAACGAGTACAGAGGTGTCTTCAACGGGCGGAGGGACCTTTTCGGGGGTTGCGGCTGAGGACGAAAATCGAGTGATCTCGATCCTCGGCGTGCTCAGGTTGTTTGCGGACTTCCTCTCCGACATAACCGAGAACTACGGGAGGCTGCTCCTGCTGTTCGCGCTGGTGAACATCTTCATTGGGGTGTTCAACATGATTCCGCTGCTGCCGTTCGATGGCGGCCATGTGGCGATAGCTACCTATGAGCGTCTCCGGTCCCGTCGAGGCCACCGGTATACCGCCGACGTTTCCAAGATGGTCCCCGTCGCTTACGCAGTGGTAGTCGCCCTCATCATTGTGGGTCTCGGGGCGCTCTATCTGGATGCCTCCGACCCAGTGCAACTTCCGGGGTGAGGAACGTAATGGTCGCGGGGAATTACGAATATCGTCAACCGGGCGTGCCAAGCTGAGGACATGGAAGTCGAGTCAGCTTTCGAGCGGCGTCCCACCCGCCAGATCCATGTAGGAGATGTCGCGGTCGGCGGGGGCGCGCCGATCACTGTCCAGTCCATGACCACCACCCGCACCGCCGACGTGGAGGGCACCCTTCAGCAGATCTACGCCTTGGCTGCGGCGGGTGCCGACATTGTCCGTTGCACCTGCAATGAGATCGAGGCCGCCGAGGGACTGGCCCAGATCGTGCCCCGTTCTCCGGTGCCTATCGTGGCCGATATCCACCACCAGTACCGGATGGCATTGGCCGCTCTGGATGCCGGCGTTCAGTGTCTCAGGTTGAATCCCGGCAACATCCGTAAACCCGAGCACGTTCGAGCGGTGGCATCGGAGTGCCGGGACCGAGGGGTGCCCATCCGCATTGGGGTCAACGGAGGATCGCTACACCCCGACCTGTACCGAAAATACGGCGACCGGGTTACCCCAGAGGCCATGGTGGAATCGGCCCAGATGGAGCTCGACTACTTCCGAGACGTGGACTTTGACGACGTGAAGATCTCGGTCAAAGCTTCCAGCGTTCCTCTGATGATCGAGGCCTATCGCCAGCTGGCAGAGGTCACCGACCACCCTTTGCACCTGGGAGTGACTGAAGCGGGACCGCCACCAGTTGGGCTCATCAAGTCGACCGCGGGTATCGGCACGCTGTTGGCCGAAGGCATCGGCGACACCATCCGCTACAGCCTCACCGCCGACCCGGTACAGGAGGCCAAAGCGGGTCGCCAGCTCCTGGAATCGATGGGGCTGCGGGAGAGGAAGAACGTCGATCTCATCGCTTGTCCGAGCTGCGGACGGGCCGAGATCGACGTGTATGCCGTGGCTGAACAGGCCATGGAGGCATTCGGCGATCGAGAGATTCCCCTGCAAGTGGCGGTCATGGGCTGTGTTGTCAACGGACCCGGCGAAGCTCGAGATGCTGATATCGGCATTGCCGCCGGCAACAAGCGAGGCCACCTGTTCGTGAAGGGCCGCAACGTTGCCGTGGTGGCCGAGGAGGACATGGTGACCGCACTGGTGGAGTGGGCCGAGTTGATCCACGAGCAAGGTCCCGAGGCGGCGCTGGCCCGGGCCGATACCGTGGCCGCGGCCCGTGAGGCCGAGCGCGACCGAAGTCGACTGCTGGCCGAGCAGGGTGACGATGCCAACCAGGCAAGTCAGAAGATCGAAATGATTCGCAGGAGAGCGTGAGAATGGCCAAAAAAGGGGTGCTCACCCCGCAGCAGGAAGACTTCCCCCGCTGGTATCAGGACATTCTCAATAAGGCCGAGTTGGCTGACAACGGGCCGGTGCGGGGAACCATGGTCATCCGACCCTATGGGTATGCCCTTTGGGAGCGAATGCAGGCTGAGGTGGATCAGCGTATAAAGGATGCCGGGGCCGACAACGCCTACTTCCCGCTGTTCATCCCCGAGAGCTACCTGAATCGGGAGTCCGACCACGTGGAGGGATTCAGCCCCGAATTGGCGGTGGTCACCCAAGGAGGAGGCCGGGAGCTGGCTGAGCCGGTGGTGGTGCGTCCCACCAGCGAGACCATCATCAATGCCTACTTCTCCAAGTGGGTGCAAAGCCATCGCGACCTCCCGTTGCTGATCAACCAATGGGCCAACGTGGTCCGCTGGGAAATGAGGCCCCGGATTTTCCTGCGGACCACGGAGTTCTTGTGGCAAGAAGGCCACACCGCTCACGCAACCCGCGAGGAGGCCCGTGACTACGCGGCCATGATCCTCCACGAGGTGTATCGGGACTTCATGGAGTCGGTACTGGCCATACCCGTGCTCATCGGGTACAAGACCGAGGCGGAGCGGTTCCCTGGGGCCATCAATTCCATGTGCCTTGAAGGGATGATGCGAGATGGCAAGGCCCTTCAGATGGGGACATCCCACGAACTGGGCCAGAGCTTCGCCACGATGTTCGACATCACCTTTTTGGACGCCGAAGGGAACCAGGCCCACGTGTGGCAGACCTCCTGGGGAGTGTCATCCCGCATGGTTGGCGGTTTGATCATGGCCCACGGTGATGACCAGGGGCTTGTTGTCCCGCCCCGGTTGGCGCCCATTCAAGCTGTTGTTATCGCAGTGCGCGATGCAGAAGGGGTTGTGGACGCTTGCCACCACATGGCTGAGTCATTGGCTGCTGCTGGGATTCGGGTGAGAGTTGACGACCGGACGGGAACTGGGTTCGGCCGTAGAGCCACCGACTGGGAACTGAAGGGGGTGCCGGTACGGGTGGAGATCGGACCCCGGGACTTGGAGAACGGGCAGGCAACAATGGTGTCTCGGAGTGGCAGCGACAAGCAGACGGTTAGCCTCTCGACGGCACCCAAGCAGGTGGAATCACTGCTTGACGACATGCAGCAGCAGATCTACAACGACGCCATGGCGTGGAGGGACTCTCGGATTGTCGAGGCAGCCACAGTGGCTGAGGTACGAGAGGCGGCGGCCACGGGATTCGCCCGGATTCCGTGGGCTGATCTCGGCCCCGAAGGTGAGGCCGTTTTGGCTGATGATGCGGTTACCGTGAGGTGTTTGCAGCGCCCTGACGGATCCCTGCCCCAGAGCGGCGACGAGACCGATCTGGTGGCTGTCTGCGGCCGCAGCTACTGAGAAACGAGCCGCTTATGCGGCGACATGGGCGGTTCTAACGGGTAAGATCTTCGGTGAATCGTCGATCTCATTAGTCGAGTGAGGCGTGGGCTGGGGCCCACGCCTTCTGACTTTGGGGACCGAGAGCAAACCTTTAGTCAGGAAAGGGGCGAGATGGCAGTAGCGGACAGCGTGCGCGACCTCCTCGCGCCCCTCTTCCAGGGGAGGGGTTTAGAGGTCTACGACCTGACCTATGGGGGCGGGGTGCTGCGCATCATCGTGGACAAGCCCGGGGGAGTGAGTCTCGACGAGGTAGCCGATGCCTCCAGAGTTGCCTCTCGTCTGTTGGATGACAACGATCTTGTTTCCGGCCGGTACACCCTGGAGATCACCAGTCCCGGTCTGGAGCGGCCGCTGCGCTGCCCTGAGCACTACGCCCGGGCTGTGGGCGAGACAATAAGCATCAAGCTCGGCCCCCATGTCGAAGGGGATCGCCGAATTCAAGGTTTGCTGACGAAATGCGACGATGACGGAATTACCATTGAAAATGACGGAGTTCCTCAACGCATGTCATTCAACGACATAACCAAGGCCAGGACCGTTTTTGAGTGGGGTCCGGTGCCAAAGAAGCAGATCAAGGAAAAGAGCAGCCGATGAATCCTGACATGCTTGAAGCCCTCCAAGCCCTGGCCGCAGACAAGGGAATTTCGGTAGATGCCCTGTTGGCGGCCCTGGCCGATGCCCTCGAATCGGCCTACAAGCGAATGCCAGACAGCGAGGAATATGCCTGGGTGACCATCAACCCTGAGACGGCCGATATCCAGGTATTCGCGCAAAAGCTGGATGAGGACGGTGAGCCCGTCGGAGAGCCATTCGACGTGACTCCCGATGGATTCGGCCGCATTGCTGCGCAGACGGCCAAGCAGGTCATGATGCAGCGCATCCGCGAGGTGGAGCGCGAGCTCAAGTACGAGGAATACGCCGGCCGTGAGGGCGACATCGTCACCGGCATCATTCAGCAGAATGATGCCCGCTACACCTTGTTGGACTTGGGCCGAGTGGAGGCTCTCTTACCCCAGGCTGAGCAGGTGCCCTTTGAGCGCCCTGATGCCAACAGCCGTCTCAAGGCCTACATCGTGGAAGTTCGAAAGACGGCAAAGGGCCCGCAAATCGTGGTCAGCCGCACTCATCCCGGTCTGATCAAGCGCCTGTTTGAGTTGGAAGTGCCCGAAATCGCCGATGGGGTGGTGGAGATCAGAGCGTGTGCCCGGGAGCCGGGCCATCGCACCAAGATCGCAGTGTCGTCCAACGACACCAACGTCGACCCCGTAGGAGCCTGTGTGGGCGCCCGTGGGGCCCGGGTTCGCATGGTGGTCAACGAGCTGCGGGGGGAGAAGATCGACATCGTCCCCTTTGCCGATGATCCGGCTGACTTCGTGGCCAAGGCGCTGTCCCCGGCCAAGATAAAGGAGGTCAGCATCGACGAGGAGTCCGGGGTGGCCGAGGTGGTCGTGCCCGATTATCAGCTCTCCTTGGCCATCGGTAAAGAAGGCCAGAATGCCCGGCTCTCTGCTCGGTTAACGGGGTGGCGAATCGACATAAAGAGCGAGAGCCAGCTCGCCCAGGAAGCTGCTTATGAGGAGATGGATTGGGCCGAGGGAGAATGGGTGGTGGACGAGGCGACCGGCGAGCAGGTATGGCGGCCAGCCGAAGGAGGCCCAGCGCTGTCGGCTGAAGAGTGGGCTGCCGAAGGAAGTGAGGACACCCCTTCTGAGGAGTGGGCTGCCGAAGGAAGTGAGAACGTTCCCATCGAAGAGGTGGAGGAAGCTGCGGAGAGCAGTCCTTCCCCTAGCGCTTCGGATTGACTTCGAAATCTGAAGCGCGGGCGTGAGACAATAAATTCCCGACCCAGATGGGTCGGCCGCGCACTGCGGACAGACTAAGAAAGAGCTTTTTGCCAGCAAAAATTCGGGTCTACGAGCTTGCCCGCGAGCTCGGCCTCACGAACAAGGAAACGCTTGACCTCTGCGTGACATTGGGGATCGGCGTCAACAGCCACTCCTCAAGCATCGTGGATGCCCAGGCGGATCGCGTCCGCCGACGTGCGCATCGTGACGGCCTGGTTCGACCCCCCGAACCCGAGCCCGAGCCCGAACCGGAGCCGGAGCCCGAACCGGAGCCGGAGCCCGAACCGGAACCCGAGCCCGAACCGGAACCCGAGCCCGAACCGGAGCCGGGACCCGAGCTTGCTGAGCCCGAGCCCGAATTAGCTGAGCCTGAAACCGAGCCCGAGCCGCCCAAGCCGACGAGGGTGGTTACCTCCAGTGGGGGAGTGCCCCCCCGCTCTCGTCCAGCGGAACCGTCGGTCGAGCCTCCTCCCGATGTTTCGCCAGCAACGCCGCGATCGGTGCCGAGACCAGTGTCCGAACCGCCGGCTGCTCAACCAGCCGCCTCCGCTCGAACGAGCCCCCCGCTCTCGCGTTCGGGCAAGCCGATTCCGCCGCCCCCCGGCCGCCCTCCGACATCTTCTTCGGGCAAGCCGATTCCGCCACCCCCCGGCCGGGGTGGGCGGGGTCCGGCACCGAGCCCCCGAAGAGGTCCTCGTGGCCCGATGCGTCCGTCGGTCGGCACCCAGGGACCAGGGGCCGGTTCCCCTGGGCGGTCTCCCGCCCCTCTAGCAGCCCGTGGCCCTGCTGGAGCGCTCGGTGCGCCCCCCAGCGGAACGGGGGCTCCAGGCGGCCCAGGTGGCCGAGGCCGCGGCGGTCCCCAGCGTCCTCAGCAGAGGCGGCGCAAGAGTCGGCGGCGTCGGCGGGTGGCCGAAGATCTCCAACCGATGAACATCCCCGACTACACCCCAACGGATGCGGCTGCGCCCACCGGTGTGGTGGTGGTCGAGCGAGCCTCGACTCCGTTGGATGTGGGGCCGAAGTTGAATCAGACGGCTGCTGATGTGGTCCGCTTCTTGATGCAGCAGGGAGAGATGGTCACTGCCACCCAATCGCTGACCGACGACATGATTGAACTCTTTGCCGCCGAGGTCGGCGCTGAGGTTCGACTGGTTGACCCCGGCGAAGAGCAGGAGAACGAGCTGCTCAAGCTGCTTGAGGCCGACATCGAAGACGATGAGCACCAAGATGAGTACCCGATTCGATCTCCGGTGATCACCGTTATGGGCCACGTGGACCACGGCAAGACCAAGCTCCTCGACCAGATTCGCAATGCCAACGTGGCCGAAGGCGAAGCCGGTGGTATCACCCAGCACATCGGCGCTTACCAGGTGGAGAAGGACGGGCGAACGCTGACCTTCATCGACACACCAGGCCACGCGGCGTTCACCGCAATGCGGGCCCGAGGTGCCGATGCCACCGACATCGTGGTTCTGGTGGTAGCAGCCGACGACGGGGTAATGCCCCAGACCTTGGAGGCGATCAACCACGCTCGGGCTGCCGATGTTCCTATCGTGGTGGCTGTCAACAAAATCGACCGGAACAATGCCGATCCCAATCGGACCATGCAGCAGCTCTCTGAGCATGAATTGGTGCCCGAGCAGTGGGGAGGCGACACCATCGTGGTTGAGATCTCCGCCCTTCAGAACATGGGGATCGACGACCTGCTCGAACAGTTGGCCGTCGTAGCCGAGGTGGAGGATCTGCGGGCCAATCCGGAAGGCCGGGCCCGAGGTGTGGTCTTGGAGTCCAATCTGGACATCGGCCGGGGTCCGGTGGCCACGTTGCTGGTCCAGCACGGAACGTTGAGGCGGGGTGATCCGGTGGTTGCCGGCGCCTCGTGGGGCCGGGCCAGGGCTCTGCTCGACGACCGCGGCAACCAGATTCAAGAGGCTCACCCGTCAAAGCCGGTGCAGGTGCTCGGTCTTTCCGACGTGGCCAACGCCGGTGATTCCTTTGTGGTAGCTCCCAATGAGAAGGTGGCGGCCAAGGTCGCCCAGACACGCGAGCACTCCCAGCGCATTGCCAGCTTGGGTCGGGATGCCGCGGCCACTGCCGGTGGAGCTCGCTTGGAGGACATCTTCAGCCAGATCCAGGCCGGTGAGACGGCGACGCTGAACCTCATCGTGAAAGCCGATGTGAATGGATCGCTGGAAGCGGTGGTGGACAGCCTCCAGCGCCTCGGCCGCGACGAAGTGAAGCTGGCCTTTGTCCACCGCAGTGTGGGTGGAGTAACCGCCAATGACATTCAACTGGCTGCCGCGTCCAACGCCACCATCATCGGCTTCAACGTGCGACCTGATCGCAAGGCCAGAGAGCTGGCCGATTTGGAGAAGGTGGAGATCCGCACGTACGAGATCATCTACAACCTGATCGAGGACGTGGAAAACGCCATGGTCGGGATGCTGGCACCGGAGTTCGAAGAGGTCGTCACCGGTGACGCCGAAGTGCGAGAAGTGTTCCGGATTCCCCGGGTGGGTGCGGTGGCTGGTTGCTACGTGCTCAACGGAGCCATCACCCGAGGTTCCAAAGTCCGGTTCTTGCGAGAAGGTGCGGTCATCTGGCGGGGCACGGTGTCCTCTCTCAAGCGTTTCAAGGATGACGTGCGCGAAGTGCAGTCGGGATACGAGTGCGGTATCGGCCTGTCCGACTTCCAAGACCTCAAGCAGGGTGACGTCATCGAGACGTTCGAGGAGCGGGAAGTCGCCCGGGTCTGACAGCACAGGGGGTCAGCAGACCGATGCACGTCCTTGCCGTGGTCTACGACTTGCACATACCGGGCTGTCGTTCGCTGAAGGAGCGGCGTTCAGTGCTGCGCCCTGTCTTGTCAGGCGTAACCCGGCGATTCGGCGTCTCGGTAGCAGAGACCGGACACAACGACCTTTGGCAGAGGGCCGAGGTGGGTGTGGCGGTTGTGTCGGGACAGCCCAGCCAATGCCGGACGCTAGCTGACGAATTGGATCGCTATATGTGGTCGATTCCCGAGATCGAAGTGGTGAGTTCCTCCTCCCACTGGCTGAACACAGACGAATAGCCGTGGCCCGCAATCGACCATCGCGCCCCTCCCGCTATTCCCGGTCAGCCCGGCTCGGCGAGCTGCTGCGAGAAATCGTGGCGTCCGAGTTGGCCCACTTGGACGACGACCGCTTGGAGCTGGCCAGCGTCACCGGTGTGGAAACCAGCGCCGAGTTGAGCCGGGCAACCGTGTACATCAGCGCTCTGGACGATGAGGCAGCTTCTGCGGCCTTGGAAGCCCTGGAGGAGCACCGCCTCCAGCTCAAGCAGGCAGTAGCACGATCTGCCGCGGTGCGGAGGGTTCCCGACCTTTGGTTCGCCCTCGACCCGTCCATTTCCGCAGGTGAACGAGTCGATCGGATCTTGCGCGACCTAGCCGACGAGGCTGAAGAGTGAGCGAAAGCGAGGGGGGCACGGTCGACGGACTAGCCATTATCGACAAGGAGGCTGGCTGGACCTCCCACGATGTAGTGGCCAAGGCCCGGGGAGTCTTCGGAACCCGCAAGGTGGGACACGCGGGCACGCTGGACCCCGACGCCACCGGGGTGCTGCTACTGGGGGTGGGCCGAGCCACCCGGCTTCTGCGGTTTCTCACCCCGCTGAGGAAGAGGTACGTAGGTCAGTTGGTCTTGGGCGCGGAAACCACCACACTGGATGCGGCTGGTGAGGTCACCGCCGTCTACGACATGTCCGAAGTGACCCCCGAGCAGGTTGCCGAAGCCGCATCAACCTTTGTTGGCGACATCTTGCAGGTTCCCCCCATGGTGTCGGCGGTGAAGGTCGGGGGACGTCGGTTGCACGAATTGGCCCGCGAAGGAGTCGAGGTCGAGCGGGAAGCCCGGCCGGTGACCGTCCATGAGCTGGCGGTTACCCCAGTTGACGGGGACGCCGGGGTGTACCGGATTGACGTCAGCTGCTCCTCGGGGACATACATACGCTCACTGGCTGCTGACATCGGCTCAGCCTTGGGTGGAGGTGGGCATCTGCGAGCGCTACGACGCATGTCCATCGGCTCGTTCGCAATCAACGATGCCCGGCCGGTCAGCGCCCCATCGCTGCTTTCGATGGCCGAGGCCCTGCGGGACTATCCCTCGGTGTGGATCGATGAAGCCCTGGGCCAAAAGGTGGGGAGCGGACAGGTGCTGTCAATCGACGAATTGGCAGTGGAGGGAGAAGGTCCGTGGGCCGTGCTCGGCCCGCAAGGCGACCTTTTGGCCGTCTATGAGACCCATCTCCCTGGCGTGGTCAAACCGGCGGTGGTCATCCCCCAGTGAGAACTGGTCCCCTCGCCATTGCCGCGACCGGGATTGTCCACTTCGAGGCTTCGCCCGCTACCGTGCAGAGCGGTGCAGGTCATCGAAGACTTTGGCCGCTTCGAAGGCATTGAGGAGACCGCAGCCAGTATCGGGGTGTACGACGGTGTCCATGTCGGACATCAGGCGGTGATCAATCAGCTTCTGTCTGAAGCGGAACGGCTGGGTGTGGCTCCCGCCGTGGTTACATTCGACCGACATCCCGCGCTGGTCTTGCGGCCAGAGAACGCTCCCAAGCTGCTGAACTCCCTCGATCAGAAGCTGGAGCTGCTTGAAGCGGCTGGCATCGAATACGTGTACTTGATTGAGTTCTCTCCCGACCGAGCTCACACCATGCCCGAGGAATTCGTGCGCCAGGTATTTGTGAAGAGACTGAGGGTGCGGAGCGTCGTGGTGGGGGAGGACTTCCACTTCGGGCGGGCGCGTCTGGGAAACATCGACACGCTGCGGAAATTCGGTATGGAGATGGGATTCGAAGTTCAGGCGGTGAAGCTCCTTCATCACGATGAGAAATGGCCCGAACCCGTGTCATCAACTGCCGTGCGCCGCGCCCTGGCTGGCGGGGATGTCCGCACCGCAGCGGCCATGCTGGGTCGATATCACGAAATCAGGGGCAAGGTGGTGTTGGGCGATCGGCGGGGGATGACCATTGGGTTTCCCACCGCCAACATCCCGGTTTCCATGGTGATGGCGTGGCCTGCTGATGCGGTTTACGCCGGCTGGTACACCCGACCTGACGGATCCCGGTACATGGCAGCCATCAACATCGGTCGGCGCCCCACGTTCTATGAGCACGCCCAGCAGTCACTGTTGGAGGCGCATCTCCTGGATTTCGAGGGCGACTTGTACGGCGAAGAGGCCAGGGTGGAGTTTGTGGAGCTCCTGCGAAGCGAGCATCGTTTTGACGGCATCGAATCCCTGGTGAAACAGCTCCGCGTCGATGTCGCCCTCTCTCGCGAGATCCTGAGCGCGGAGCCAACCCGCTAGTCAGCAGGCATGGATCTAGCCCTGTTCTCTGAGATCCCGGTGCCTCGACCCTGGCATCACAACAGCGAACAGCTTCGATATCAAGAGCTGATCCAGCAGGCCGTCCTGGCCGACCAGCTCGGATATCACAGCTTCTGGACGGTCGAGCACCACTTCCTCGAGGAAATGTCGCACAGTTCCAATCCCGAGGTGCTCTACGGTGCCGTGGCTGCCCTCACCGAGCAGATACGGCTGGGATATGGCGTGCGGCTCGCCCCCCGTCCCTACAACCACCCGGTTCGCAGCGCCGAGTCGGCGGCCACACTGGACTTGATCAGCGGGGGACGGGTGGAGTTCGGCACCGGCCGTTCCACCACCCGAGCCGAGCTCGAGGGATTTGGGATCGATCCCCGGGAGACCAGGGCCATGTGGGCCGAAGCGGTGGAGCGCATCGCAGGGTGTTGGCTGAACGACGAGTATGAGTTCCAAGGCCAGTATTGGTCGATGCCCCGCCGCCGGGTTCTTCCCAAACCGGTGCAAAAGCCCCACCCTCCGCTGTGGGCTGCCACCGGCAGCCGCGAAACTCACCAACTGGTGGGGGAGATGGGGATGGGTTTGCTGTCGTTCAGCGCCGGGGTGTCGCTGGAGGAGTTAGAGCTTCGGATCAACCTGTACCGCGAGGCCGTGGAGGCCTGCCAGAACCCAGTGGGCGGATACGTCAACGACCGGGTGGCCACCTTCGCCATGTTCCACTGTGCGCCCACCACGGCTGAGGCCTACGAGAACGCCCGGGAGTCCTTCTGGTGGTACCCGACGGTGGCGTTCAAGCTGGTGGGCAGTGTGGCCGAGATGCTTCAGGAAGAGGGCGCCGAACTCGGCGATTGGAACTATCTCCGGTATCTGCCCGGAATGACTGCAGAAGCCGACTGGGACACCACGTTCAGCATCGAGGATCTGGTCGAGCAGGGTGTTGCCGTCGCCGGCGACCCCGATCAGTGTATCGAGCTCTGTCAGGGCTTCGCCGACCTCGGGGTCGACCTGCTGCTATGCATGATGAACCCTTACGCCATTCCCCACGACAAGGTCATGGAGAGCCTCCGCCTCACCGCCACCCACGTGATGCCCGCCCTCAGCAGCTGATTTCCACTTGCGTGGTAGTTTCAAATCACCTGGATGGATCGGGGGTCGATATGAATGGATCATTCCAGAGCAAGAACCTGCTGGTTTTTTCTTTTGTCTTGGCGCTAATGGGGTTTGGGGCCGGCTTTCTGCTTGTTCCGATGATCATCATGTTGAGTACAGACATGTATGGCCGTCCTGGTTCGGCTCCCTTTGCCATCCTTCTCTCCATTGTCTGCTTGCTTGTCGTCATGTCTTGGCTGTCAGCGCTCGGTGGCGTCAACGCCGCTACATCTGAAGCCGACAAGATGTCTGCCTACGGGTGGGCAGCGTCGGTGCTGGTGTTAAATGGGTTGACCTGCGCTTTCATTCTCAACTTGGTTGCGAATGTATGGCACGAACTTGACGATGATGGCGCGGCAAGAGTGGCAAGGGCTCTGGTTGTCATTGCTTCGGTGCAGTTTTTTGTCGCATTGATCGCCGCAGTGCGTCAGCTGTTCGTCCGCATCCAGCCAGCAACATCTGATGGACCAGAGGTATTGGGATCAGAGCTTGATTCTGAGTAGGCCAACACACCACTAGTGGGGGCCGTCAAGCAGGGATTCGACTGCGTCTCTCGTGGGCATGGAGGGTTGGGCGCCGGGGGTTTGCACCGCGAGGGCGCCGGCGGCGTTGGCGAAGCGGACCGCCTCGATGAGGGGGCGCTCTTCAGCGAGAGCAACGCTCAAGGCACCGCAGAAGGCATCTCCGGCACCGGTGGGGTCCACTACTTCTGCGGGGTAGGAGGGGACCAAGACATCGTCAATCTGGGCTCCTCGGCCGCCCAAAGTAACGACTGTGTCGCATTGGCCGGTTTCGGGGCCGATCGCATCGATCTGGGTTTGCTCGGCCCGGTTCACTACCAGGACATCGGTAAGGGGAACGACGGCCTCTACGAGGAATGGATCAACCGGAGCAGGGTTGAACAACACCGTGGTCCCACCCGACCGTGCCGCCTGGGCCGCCCGTCGGGCCCCGGCCGCTCCCACTTCCCCTTGCAGCAGCAGCACGTCGGCGGCGGCGATGACTTCGGCAGCTGCCTCAGCGTCGGTGACCCCGGTACTGGCGTTGGCCCCGGCAACGATGACGATGGAGACGTCGGCCGGGGTGATGAGGGGTACCGCGGTGCCGGTGGGATCCTCGGCGATGCGAACAAGGCTGGTGTCCACACCGCTGGTGTTGAGCACGTCCCGCAGCCAGCGGCCCCGGTCGTCGTCGCCCACGCAGCCCACCATGTGCACGTTGGCCCCCAAACGGGCCGCAGCTGTTGCCTGGTTGGCGCCCTTGCCTCCGGAGAACGCCTCCATTCTTTGGGCCCGCAGGGTTTCGTCGGGGCCAGGCAACCGGTCAAGCCAGATGGACAGGTCGTAGTTGAGGCTTCCGAAGGACACAACCTTCATCAGCACCAGTATCCCTCACAACGCTCAGGTGGGTGTTTTGGTCTTGGGAGTGGTAGCTTTACTGGGTCCCCCGGGCACAAGCACGGCAAGGAGCCGTGCAGCCGCCCGTTTTCTGACCGACGGACACACTGAGTAGGGATGGCCGAGAAACTAGCGTCCAAGACCGCGACCATCGAGAAGCACCGCCTGCATGACACTGATACAGGCTCACCCGAGGTGCAGATCTCTCTGCTAACTGAGCGGATCAACCACCTCACTGAGCACCTAAAAGTGCATGTCAAGGATCACCACAGCAGGCGAGGCTTGCTGATGATGGTGGGCCGCCGGCGGCGGCTGCTCGACTACGTCAAGGACAACGATGTGGAGCGCTACCGCGGCATTATTGCCGAACTTGGTCTTCGACGCTGAGTGGATTGTGCCGCTGAGAAGCGGGTATCGCCCTGGCGATTCATGAAAAATAAATAGGCGGGCCATACGAGAGAGGCCAGCTGCCAGTTGAAGGGGCCGAGTGATCCTGGGCCTCTCCAACTGGGAACTGGCTCCATTCCGGCCCGCTCGGACCTCGCGTGGTCCGGAGAGGAGCAAAAATGGCGGAAGCCATCACCGTTTCAGCCGCAGTGAGCGGCGCGGAAAGCAAAACCCTGTCCTTTGAGACAGGTCGTCTGGCCGGACAGGCCGACGGCGCGGTTGTGGCCCGGATGGGCGACACCACCATCTTGGTGACCGCGACCGCGGCCCGTCGCGTCCGGGAGGGAGCGGACTTCTTCCCGCTCACCGTTGACATCGAAGAGCGGATGTATGCCGCGGGCAAGATCCCCGGCTCGTTCTTCCGGCGGGAAGGTCGGGCGCCCGAGTCGGCCATTTTGACGTGTCGCCTGATCGATCGGCCCCTGCGGCCCTCGTTTCCCGATGGGTTCCGCAATGAGATCCATATCGTCGGCACTGTCTTGGGCGCCGATCAGGAGAACCCCTACGACGTGATTGCCATCAACGGGGCATCGGCCGCACTGAGCATTTCAGGCATTCCGTTCGCTGGCCCGATTGGCGCGGTGCGAGTAGCCCACAGTGCCGACGGGGAGTGGATTCCCCATCCCACCTATGCCGAGGGCGCCGAATCCACGTTCGAGATGGTGGTGGCCGGACGGGTTCTAGACGATGGCGACGTGGCCATCATGATGGTGGAGGCCAACGGCACCGAGGCAGGCTGGGAGCTCTACAGCAACGGCGCCCCCAAAGTTGACGAGGCTGCCCTTGCCGAGGGATTGGAGCGGTCCAAGGAGTGGATCAAAGAAGCGGTGGGCCTCCAGCGCCGCCTGATCGCAACAGCAGGGGTAAAGCCTCCCATGGAATACGAACTCCAGGTGGACTACACCCCCGAGATCGAAGCGGCGGTGGCCGAGGCCGGCACTGAGAAACTGGCCGCGGCCATGTCGATTGCCGATAAAGCCGATCGCCAGGAGGCCGAGACGCAGGCCAAAGAGGAGATTGCCGAGGCGTTGGCCGACCGGTTTACCGAGGTCGAAGGGGCGGACAAGCAGATCTCAGCCGCAGTTCGCTCACTCACCAAGAGCATCGTTCGCAATCGCATTGTGAACGAAGGCGTCCGGATCGACGGTCGGGGAACGGCCGATCTCCGGCCACTCGGCTCGGAAGTTGGGGTTGTGGAGACCGCCCATGGTTCCGGGTTGTTCGAGCGGGGCGAAACCCAAGTGCTGAACATCACCACTTTGGGCACAGCCCGCATGGATCAGATGATCGACGGGATTGATCCCATCGACAAGAAGCGCTACATCCACCACTACAACTTCCCTCCGTACTCCACGGGCGAGACCGGCTTCATGCGGGGCCCGAAGCGGCGGGAGATCGGACATGGGGCTTTGGCCGAGAAGGCTCTGGTTCCGGTGATCCCCAGCATGGACGACTTCCCCTACACGCTGCGTTTGGTATCGGAGGTGCTCTCGTCCAATGGTTCTACCTCGATGGGCTCGGTGTGCTCGTCCACGCTGTCGCTCATGGATGCCGGTGTGCCCATCAAGGCGCCGGTGGCCGGCATTGCCATGGGGCTGGTATTCCACGAGGGTCGCTACACCACGCTTACCGACATCTTGGGCGCTGAGGATGCCTTCGGCGACATGGACTTCAAGGTGGCGGGCACCGCCGACTTCGTAACCGCCTTGCAGCTCGACACCAAGATCGACGGCCTGCCCGCAGATGTATTGGCTGGTGCGCTGGATCAGGCTCGGAATGCCCGCATGGAGATCTTGGAGGTCATGGCCGGGGCTATTGACGCCCCTCGGGATGACGTTCGTCCCACCGCCCCCAAGATCATCAAGTTCGAGATCCCACTGGACAAGATCGGCGAGGTCATCGGGCCCAAGGGCAAGGTCATCAACTCCATCCAGGCTGAGACCGGGGCCGAGGTCAATGTCGACGATGCCCAGGACTCGGGCATTGTCACCATTTCTTCCCCCGATCGGGACTGTGTCAACGAGGCCGAGCGCCAGATCCGCTTGATTCTGGACCCGCCGACCGCTGAAGTGGGGGAGGTCTACAACGGCAAGGTGGTGAACATCACCGCTTTCGGGGCGTTCGTGAACATCCTTCCCGGTCGCGACGGCTTGGTCCATATCTCCAAGCTCGGTCGAGGCCGCCGTGTGGAGCGGGTAGAGGATGTAGTGGCTCTGGGCGATGACCTCGAGGTTGTCGTTGAGGACATCGATCCCAACGGCAAGATCAGCCTCAAGCTGTCCGGCGACGATAGCGGCGACGACCGCGATGCTGGTGCCCGCTCTGATGATCGGGGTGGCCGGGATCGCGACGACCGCCGGGGTCGTCGGGATGACCGAAGGGATGATCGCCGGGACCGTGGGGACCGTCGTGACAACCGTCGCTCTGATGATCGGGGTGGCCGGGACTGGGAGGGCCCAGCTCAAGCAGCTTCATTCGAAGACGACTTCGAGTCTCAGCTGCGCGACGAGTTCGGTGACCTCGGACCAGGTGGAGGCTCGCATCGTCGAGGTGGCGGCCGGGGCCGCGACAGGGATCGAGCACCGCGCTAACCCTGCTTCCTGCTTCATATCCGAGCCCGATATTCAGCGCCTCGCCCGATATCGTCTGATTCATGCTTCACCGTCTCGTTCACACTTTGAGTGAGTGTGTTAGGTGCAGGGGAAGAATGGGTGATTCATGCTTCGAGTAGGGGTGTTCGGCGCGGGGGGAAGAATGGGTGCCACCGTCTGCGAAGCGGTGGCGGCTGACCCTGATCTGGACTTGGTGGCCGCGGTGGACCCCAACCGGGTGGGAGTAACCGCAGGCGGGATGGCCACCGTTGCCGATCGACTGGCGGTGGCTGATGCCAAAGCCGATGTCGTGGTGGATTTCACTATTGCCGAGGCAGCTCGAGAAAACCTGATTTGGCTGGCTGACCAGCACATTCACGCCGTGGTGGGAACTACCGGATTTACCGACAACGACCTTGAGCGATTGCAAACTGCGTTCGCTGCTGCCGACCGGGCCTGCATCATCGCTCCGAATTTCGCCATCAGCGCCGTGTTGATGATGCGGTTTGCCGAGCTAGCCGCGCCCTATTTCGACACTGCTGAAGTGATTGAACTGCACCATGACGCCAAGATCGATGCTCCGTCGGGAACCGCCCGGCTGACGGTGGAGAAGATGGCGGCCGCGTCAGGCAACTGGGCACCCGATCCCACTGAACACGAGATGTTGCCCGGGGTCCGGGGGGCAGAGGGTCCTACCGGCATCCGGGTACATGCGGTGCGGATGAGAGGGATGGTCGCCCATCACGAGGTGATCTTGGGCGCCGAAGGTCAAACCCTCACGATACGCCAGGATTCCACTGATCGGTCATCGTTCATGCCCGGCGTTTTGGCGGCGGTGAAGGCCGCTCCTGATCGCTCCGGACTCATCGTCGGCCTCGACGCTCTACTGGATATCTAGTGGTGTGTCGCTCCGGCGCCTGTTGCTGAATATCACGGTGCTCCTAGCAGTGGCAGCCATGGTCACTGCTGGGTTCTGGCAACTCCACCGGCTGTCCGAGCGCCGAGATCACAACAGCACCATCACCAGCCGCAGCCAACTTCCTGCTGTCGATGTGCAATCCCTGGTGGGCATCGATGATGGCTACGACGTGGGGGGCGATGTCGAGTTCCGGTCAGTGCGGGCTATTGGCATCTACCAGCCCGAAGACCAGGTCCTGATCCGCAACCGGACCTACCAGGGTTCTCCCGGATTTTGGGTTCTCACCCCGTTGCGGCTCCGAACCGGGGAAGCCGTCGCGGTCAACCGGGGCTGGATCCCTCACGGGGCGGGCACCGGCGCATCCCCGGCCGATTTTGCCCCCGCCTCTGACCAGGTGGAAGTGGTCGGGCTTGTTCGGGCCACCGTTACCGCCACTGGATTTCAGCAGTCCGACCCGTCTGGCGGACTGCTGGCTGAGATGGCCCGTCCTGATCTGGACCGCTTGTCGCAACAGCTCGACACCGATCTCCTCCCTGTGTATGTGCAACTCCACACTCAGTCGCCGTCTGCTGGTGAACTTCCCATTCCCGTGCCCTCACCCGACTTGGGGGAGGGGTCGCATTTGGCTTACGCCGTCCAGTGGTTCATTTTCGCCACCGTTGCCCTCGTGGGTTACCCGCTCATCTTGCGCCGCTTGGGCCGACCCGGAGATCGGGATCGAATGGTGGAAGTAGGCTGATCTGGTGCCTCACTCCTCTCGTGATCTTTGTCGCGCGCTGCACGCACTGCGTACCAAGGGAATGGCCGGCGTCGACGCAATAGCCCAGGCAGCAGGCCTGTCGTCGGAAGAAGCTGCCTCCGTCCTGGACGAATTGGGCGAGCAAGGATGGGTGCGTTATCGGGACGGCAAACGGGCCCAGGGTTGGATGCTGCTGGGCGAGGGACGGGCCGAGGCCGAGCGTTTGGTGGCCGCTGAGATCGATGAATCAGGTCTGCGACCGATGGTTCTGGATCTCTACCAGTCGTTCAAGGTGCTGGATCCGGAGCTGAAGGCAGTTTGCACTGACTTCCAAGTCAAGGGGGATCAGGAGCTGAACGACCACACCGATCCGGACTACGACGCCGCGGTAATCGCCCGCTTGGCGGACATCAACCGGCGTGTCCAACCGATTCTGATTCGATTGGCCGAGGCATTGGACCGCTTCGGCCACTACGGGCCGCGGCTTGAGCACGCGCTGGATCAGGTGTCGGGCGGCGACCTTAACTGGTTTACGAAGCCCTCTTTAGATTCCTACCATGAGGTGTGGTTCGAGCTGCACGAGGATCTCTTGGTGACACTGGGGATCGATCGGGCAACCGAGCTGTCTACTGGTTCCGCTGAGGCGTAAGGAGATCCCATGGCCCGATTCGGCAAGGTGCTAACCGCCATGGTCACGCCATTCCGAGAAGATGGCTCGCTTGATTTGGACACTGCTGCCTTGCTGGCCAGATGGCTGACCGACAACGGAAGCGATGGATTGGTGGTCGCGGGGACTACGGGCGAGGCACCGACATTGACCCATGATGAGCAGATTGATCTCATCTGTGCGGTCGTCTCGGCGGTAGATGTCCCTGTGGTGGCGGGAGCGGGCAGCAACGATACTGCGGCGGCCGTCGAGCTCACCGAACGGGCCACAGAGGCTGGCGCCAAGGGCATTCTGTCGGTGGCCCCGTATTACAACCGCCCCTCGCAAGCAGGTATGGCCAAGCATTTCTCAGCCGTGGCTGGAGCCACTGACCTCCCCGTGCTCATCTATGACATTCCTGTCCGTACCGGGCGAAAGGTGGACACGGCCACGCTTTTGGAGTTGGCCCATGGCGTGGCCAACATGATCGGCATCAAGGACGCGGCCGGTGACCCTGCCGAGACCGCGAAGCTCATCACCCAAGCCCCCGATGACTTCGAGGTGTATAGCGGCGATGACAGCCTCACCCTGCCGCTACTCGCCATCGGGGCGGTGGGAGTGATCGGAGTGGCCACTCATTGGACCGGCGCCGAGCATGCCGACATGATTGCAGCCTTCGAGAAGGGCGACGTTGCTGCTGCCCGCCAGATCAACGCCAACCTTCAGCCATCCTTCGACTACGAAACGGGGTTGACCGCGCCGAATCCCATCCCGGCCAAGGCCATGATGCGGCATATCGGGATTCCGGTCGGCCATTGCCGCCCCCCGCTGGATGTTGAGCCCGATGGCCTGGCTGAGGCTGCCGCCGCCGTGCTGGCCGGCACGCGACTCGGTACCAATAGCTGATTCAGCAGGCACTTTGAGGATTCGCGCCCATGGCTGACCCGGTCCAGATCACATTCCTGGGGGGATTGGGTGACATCGGCAGGAACTGCGCGGCCATTGAGTGCCGGGGCGAGGTTCTTCTCTTGGATTGCGGAATCTTGTTTCCCGATGAGGACATGCCCGGCGCTGAATTCGTGCTCCCTGACTTGGAGTACCTGCGCGATCGGTCTGATCGCATCGTGGGCTGCATCTGCACCCACGGCCATGAGGATCACATCGGCTCGCTGTCCCATGCGCTGGAATGGCTGTCGTTTCCGATTTTTGCCTCGCCCTTCACCTTGGGCTTGATCCGCAACCGCCTCGAGGAGCGGGGTGTAGTTGACCGCACCACCCTCATTCCCATCGGCGATCACGATCGGGTCCGTATCGGGTCGTTCGACTGCGAGTTCATCCCCGTCACCCACTCGGTTCCCTCGGGGTTGATTTCGGCCATCCGCACCTCCCAGGGGGTCGTCTTGCACTCCAGCGACTTCAAACTGGACTTGAACCCGGTGGACGGTCGACGCACGGACCTGGCTCGGATCGGGGCCATTTCTCGAACCGACGGAGTACGGCTGCTGCTGTGCGATTCCACCAACTCCGAGATTCCCGGAAGCTCCCGGTCGGAAACGGAGGTGGGAGAGGTGCTTCGAGGGGTTTTCGCCGCCCATCCCGGCCGACGCTTGGTGGTGGCTGCCTTCTCCAGCCACGTTCACCGGGTCCAGCAGGTGGTGGATGCCGCCCTGGAGTCGGGACGCAAGGTGGCCACGCTGGGGCTGTCCATGAAGCGCAACTTTGCCCTGGCCCGGGAGCTGGGCTTGCTCCGGTTGCCTGACCATGCGGTAATCGATTTGTCGGAGACGGACCACTATTCCCCCAGAGAGGTCTGCGTGGTGGCCACCGGCTCTCAGGGGGAGACCCGCTCGGCGCTGGCCATGGCCGCCACCGGGGACAGCCGTTGGATCGACATCGGATCCGACGACACCGTGGTGCTGAGTTCGACCCCCATCCCCGGCAACGAAGCCCGGGTGGCTCGGATGATCAACAACCTGGTAGATCGGGGAGCCGAAGTGGTCCATAGTGGGCAACTCGACGTCCATACCACCGGCCACGGCAAACAGGATGAGCTCCGCACCCTGCACACGGTGGCCGACCCTGAGTTCTTTGTGCCCGTTCACGGGGAGCTCCGCCATCTTGTTGCCCACGCCGATCTGGCGATGGAAATGGGCATGCCATCGGATCGAGTGGTCCTGGCTCGTGACGGCGAGCAGATCGAGTTGAGCGACAGTGGTCTGGCCAATCGGGGAAAGGTCACATCGGGGGACTACTACTTCGTGAATGGACGGTTGATCGAGAACGGCCGGGAGCTGTTCGGCGAGCGGTCCATCCTCGGGGGCCAGGGAGTAGTCAACGTGGTGGTTGTGGTGAATCGCGCGAAGGGTCGTTTGCTGGCTCAGCCCCGGTTTGAGAGCAAGGGCTGGGTAGGAGCCGAGACGGCGAAGGATCTGGAATCGCTGGGTGCCGACGAGGTGGCGGCCGCGGTTGAGGAGTACCTGACCTCAGAGGAAGACGATGACTTGGAACGTCTAGTGCGCCGGACCGCAGGGCAGTTCATAAACCACAACACCGGACGCCGCCCGATGATCGTCCCCGTCATTATCGAGCTCTAAACCAATCTGCCCCGACCCGGGCAAATTACAAACTATTGGTTACTGGTGTTGTCAATGGTACGTTTGTTGTTGTTGTGGCTACGAAAACCGCTCGCAAACCCCCCGCGAAGCCCAGCGCAAAGTCCAAATCCAAAGCCGGTGCCTCTCCCGATAGTCGGTTGAAGCAGGCCGTGGCCGCGGTTTGGGCCCGACATCGCGCCGATATCATCGCCGTGGGCTTCATCCTCGCCGGCTTGGTGGCGGCATGCAGTCTCTGGGCCGATGTAGCTGGGCCGTTTGGCTCGGGGCTCAGAGTCGTCCTCGGTGCGCTGATCGGCACCGCGAGGGCCGCGGTCCCCATCGTGCTGGTTGCCATCGGGATCGTGCTGCTCCGGGGCCCCCGCCCCGAAGAGGAGTTGCAGGAGAGCACTCCAGGTGCATTCGACAAGAACCCCTATACCGATCCGGCTCGGGCTGATCTGGTGTTGGCCGTTCGCCTCGGCATCGGAACCGCATTGACGCTCCTGTCGGTGACAGGCCTGCTGCATATCGCAATCGACCGGCCGGGTATCGAAGACCTGGATGGGTTGATGGGGGCGGGCGGGGCACTGGGCCTCGTCTTCGGGGGCACGCTGGCCGCGGTGATGGGTGTCTGGGGAGCAAGCCTGGTGGTGGGCGCGTTCGGGCTATTGGGGTCGGTCGTGCTCACTCGGGTGTCGTTGCGGGCATGGGCTCGCAAGATGGACGGCGCCAAACTCAAGGCTGCTCTTGCCCAGTTCCTCGATTTGTTGACCGGCGCTGCGCCGGTACCACAAACGTCCGAACCACTGGCCGACGATCGCCAAGAAGCTGAGCCGGAAACTGCCTCGGCTGAGCCAGAGGTCGTGCTCATTCCCTCTCGACCCCCCGAGCCGGATCCTGAGCCCGAGCCGGAGGCGAGTTTGCCAATGTCCGACTCCGGGCCCACCCCGGCCCCTGCTGATTCCGACGAGCCGCAGTGGGAGGCGCCGGCCATTATCGGCGACAAGGCGTCCAAATCATCGAGGCGCAAGTCTTCGAAGCCCAAGTCTTCGAAATGGAAGCTCCCCTCGCTCGATCTTTTAACCGGGTCCGATCCCCGGCAGATCAACGAGGATGAGGCATCCCGGAAGGGCGCCGCCTTGGAGCAGGCCCTGGCGGCCCACGATGTGAACACCAAGCTGGTGGGGATGGTGATCGGCCCCACCGTGACCCGCTACGAACTGGAACTGGCCCCCGGGGTCAAGGTCAGCCGGGTTACCAGCTTGAGCAAGGACATCGCCTATGCCCTGGCCTCGCCTGATGTCCGCATCCTGGCCCCGATCCCGGGGCGTCAGGCCATCGGCGTGGAAGTACCCAATCGCGACCGCCAAGTGGTATCGCTGGGCGGGATTCTGGCGTCGGCCGAGGCCGGAAAAGCCACACATCCTCTCGAGGTGGCTATCGGACGGGATATCAACGCCAAGCCGGTGATGATGGATCTGTCCCGGATGCCCCACATCCTCATCGCCGGGGCCACCGGGGCGGGCAAGTCCTCGTGCATCAACTCCATGATCACCTCGGTGCTCATGCGCTCCACCCCCGACCAGGTGCGCATGATCTTGGTCGATCCCAAGATGGTGGAGATGGCCCAATACGAGCATGTGCCGCACCTGCTCACCCAGCCGGTCACCGATCCCAAGAAGGCGGCCAACGCATTGGCCTGGGCGTGTCGGGAGATGGATCGCCGCTATGAGGTTCTGGCCTCAGTGGGCGTCCGCGACATCGACGGTTACAACGACGCCTGCGACCGGGGCGTGTTTGAGAACGACCGCAAGCTGGGAATCGAAGACTCTGAACCCAAGGAGCGGATGCCGCTCATCCTGGTGGTGGTGGATGAGCTGTCCGATCTGATGATGGTCGCCCCTCGCGATGTGGAGGATTCCATCTGCCGGATCGCCCAGAAGGCCCGGGCGGTGGGCATCCATCTGGTGATTGCCACCCAGCGCCCGTCCATCAACGTGATCACCGGCGTGATCAAGGCCAATATCCCGGCCCGACTGGCCTTCGCCGTATCCAGCCAGACCGACAGTCGGGTGATCCTCGACCAACAGGGCGCCGAGCGGTTGGTGGGTCGGGGCGACATGCTGCTGCTCAGTCCTACCTCTACGACCGCCCAGCGCATCCAGGGTGCGTGGGTAACCGAGGGAGAGGTTCGCAGCGTCGTGGCCGCCTGGCGCCGCCAGGCCGCGGATATGGGTTTCAGCAGCACGCCGACGCAGGTGGCCTCCGACGGGGGAGACGGCGACGACGACCCGTTGGCACCGGCTCCGTCGACTGCTTCCTCGGGCGGCGGTGACGATGACGATGAGCTGTTGGCCCAGGCCATGAGGCTGGTGGTGGAGAGCCAACTCGGATCTACCTCAATGCTTCAGCGCAAGCTTCGGGTGGGATTCGCCCGAGCCGGACGGCTGATGGACCTGATGGAGCAGCGGGGCGTGGTCGGGCCATCCGAGGGGTCAAAAGCCCGAGAAGTGCTGATGACCCCTGATGAACTCCCTGCATGAATGCTGATTGAACGTCGGTAGTCTCAGATCGTGGCTTTAGCAGTGGTCCTCCTGGTGGCAGGCCTCGTTGTGCTTGCTATCGGAGCCGACCAATTGGTGATCGGGGCCTCCCGGTTGGCCACCGTCCGGGGTATCTCACCCATTGTGATCGGAGCGCTGGTCATCGGCTTCGGCACCAGCGCCCCCGAGATGCTGATTTCCGGCCTGGCTGCGGCCGAGGGCGACTCCGACCTCGGGGTTGGCAATGTTGTCGGCTCAAATGTGGCCAATTTGAGCCTGGTGTTGGGTTTTTCTGCCCTGGTGGCTGTATTGGCGGTCGGCGGTCGCTACATCCGGGTGACCAAGGGCACGCTGCGGCGAGAGGGCCTGATCTCGGTAGCCGCGGCGCTGTTGTTCTGGGTGCTGGTCCAAGACGGATTCCAGCGCTGGGAGGGCATCGTTCTGATCGCGGCTTTTGTCCTGGCCATGGTCGGCATCCTGAGGCGCCCTGCCCACGACAGCAGTCCTTACGACCTCCCTGCCGGCGACAAGCCCATCAACCAGCGGCTTGAGTTGGGCCGCACGGCGGGAGGGCTGGTCGCCACCGTGGTCGGCGCCCAGCTTGCGGTGGAGGGAGCGACGGACATCGCCCATGAGGCTGGCTTGGGCACGGGATTTGTAGGACTGTCGCTGGTTGCGTTCGGCACCTCGCTGCCCGAGCTCATTACCGGTGTGCAGGCGGCTCGTCGAGGCGAGGCCGATCTCCTCGTCGGCAACATCCTCGGCTCCAATACGTTCAACAGCCTGCTCGTGGGGGCTCTGGTGGCACTGCTCGGCCCCGGACCGCTGGTTGACCCCAATCTCACTGGGCTGGCGGTGTGGATCATGATGGGCATCTCGGTGGGGGCGTGGTTGTTGATGTTCTCAGGGGGCGGGTTGAAACGCTGGTGGGAGGGGGCCCTGTTGCTGGCCGTGTACCTGGCTTCGCTGCCGTTCCTGATATCCGACCACCAAGAGGCTCCCGTCCACGCCGCTCCCGCTGCTGAAGTGGCCCAGTCGGGCACCGACGGTGGTGTTATCGGGCTCGATGCCACCTAGCCTCAGTACGGTGCGCCGGTTTTGGGTTGAGACGCTGGGGTGTCCCAAGAACCAGGTGGATTCCGACAAGATCACGGGTTTGCTGGTTCGCGACGGGATGGCCGCTGCCGATACACCGGAGGAAGCCGATCTGGTGGTGGTGAATACTTGCGCCTTCATCGAAGAGGCCCGCCAGGAGTCGGTAGACACGGTGCTGGCGCTGCGCTCTACGGCCGCCGATGCCGAACTGGTGATTACCGGGTGCATGGCCGAGCGCTACGGCGCCGAGCTTGCTGACGCCCTACCCGAGGCTGACCGGGTTGCCGGGTTCGGCGTCTCCGTCAGCATCGGGACCAAACCCTCCTCGGCACCCGCGGCAGAGCTGCCCTCATTCGACCTGCTGAACCTGCCTCGGCCGCCGGCTGAAGCGCCCTGGGCCTATGTGAAGATCGCCGAGGGCTGTGACCGCCGGTGCGGCTATTGCGCCATTCCCAGCTTCCGCGGGCCACAGCGCTCCAGGTCTCCTGAGGCCATCGTGGCCGAAGTGGAGAGCCTGGGGGTGAGGGAGGCGGTGCTGGTGGCCCAAGACCTGGCCTCCTACGGGCGGGATCAAGGCCATGGAGAGCGGGGAATCATCCCGCTGGTGGACTCGCTGCGCCAGCAGGTCGACTGGGTCCGACTGCTGTATCTGTATCCGTCCGACCTTACCGACCGGCTCATTGACGCCATCTGCGCCACTGGTGTTCCCTATTTCGATCTGTCATTGCAGCATGTGTCCCGGCCGCTGCTGGCCCGGATGCGCCGATGGGGCGACGGCGACCGCTTCGCGGCTCGTATTGCCGATATCCGCCAGCGCCAGCCCGAGGCGGTCTTCCGGTCGAATTTCATCGTCGGCTATCCCGGCGAGACCGAAGCCGACCACGACGCCCTGCTGGATTTCGTGGCCGATGTTGGCCTCGACTGGTGCGGGTTCTTCACCTATTCCGCCGAGGCGGGTACCTACGCCACCACTCTCGACGAACAAGTGCCCACTGAGTTGGCCGCCGAGCGCCGCCGGGAACTGGCTGAAGTACAAGACGGGATCACCGCAGCCAAGCGTGACCAACTCATCGGTCGCGAGGTCGAAGTCTTGGTGGACACCCCCGGCCTTGCCCGCAGCTATCGAGAAGCGCCCGAGATCGACGGCATCATCTCGGTGCCCGACCATCTGACCGTTGGCCAGTTCCACACCGTGCGGGTAACCGAAGCCTTGGGTCCCGACCTGGTGGCTAAGCCATGAGCCAGGTAGAAGCCTATTCCTGGGCCGACCTGCGATTGACCGCCAACCTGATCACCCTGGGGCGCATTTTGCTGTCGCCTCTGTTGTATGTGCTGATCTTGGCTGCCTCCGATCGCGGGGGCACCTCGTGGGCCGTCGTCGCGGTGGGGTGGGTGCTGGGGGCCAGCGACTACTACGACGGATGGGTTGCCCGGTCCTCCGACAGTGTCAGTCGCTGGGGGGCCTTCTTGGATCCGCTCGCCGACAAGGTGATGATCTTGGGGGCGGCCTGGTGCTTCGTGGCCGTGGACCGGCTGTTCTGGGTTCCCGTGCTGATCATCACCGCGCGGGAGCTCTTGATGAGCGCGGCACGGACCCGATGGGCTCGAGACGGCCTGTCCCTTCCCGCCCGCCACTCGGCCAAGCTCAAGACGCTGATGCAGGGCGGGGCGCTCACCGTGGCCGCGCTGCCCCCGCTGGAGAACGTCGACTGGGCGGTGTCGCTGGCCATCTGGCTGGCCGTGGCCATAACCCTTTACTCCGGCTGGCGCTACTGGGCCGACGGACGGGCCGGAGCCATTGCCGCCTCAGGCCAGTAGCTGAAGGCGGGCGGCGGTATAGCCTCCCAGCGTGAATTGTGAAGTAATCGCAGTTGGAACCGAGCTCCTGCTCGGCCAGATTGTCGACACCAACTCATCATGGATCGGCGAGCAACTGGCGCTGGCCGGCATCGACTCGCACCACCAGGTCAAGGTGGGGGACAACTTTCAGCGGATGCAGGCGGTGCTCAACCAGGCCTTGGAGCGCAGCGACTCGGTCATCATGTGCGGCGGTTTGGGCCCCACCCAAGATGACATCACCCGAGACGTGATCGCGGCGGCCCTCGGTGTGGAACTGGTGCGGCGAGACGACATCGTGGAGCGAATCTCGTCGGTCTTTGGAGGCCGAGGCCGGGCCATGCCAGAGAACAACCTGCGCCAGGCCGATGTGCCCGACGGGGCCGAGGTGCTGCCGGTGATGCCCGGCACCGCACCGGGCTTCAAAGTGGAGACCGGAGGCAGGGCCGTATACGCCGTTCCCGGCGTGCCCTGGGAGATGCAGCAGATGGTGGGGGAGTGCGTGCTTCCCGACCTCAAGCAGCGGGCCGGGATTACCGCGGTGATCAAGAGCCGAACCCTGCGCACCTGGGGCGACTCCGAGTCGGGCTTGGCCGAGAAGCTGCACGGCGAGATCGAGCGGTTGGACGAGACAGGCGAGTGCACCATCGCCTTCCTGGCCTCCGGCATGGAGGGTCTCAAGGTGAGGCTCACTGCCAAGGCGCCCAGCGAGGCTGAGGCTGATGAGATCCTGGCCAATGAAGAGCAGATTGTGCGGGGCATCATCGGGGACATCGTGTTCGGCGTCGACGACGAGACCATGGAATCGGCCGTGCTGGATGCCTTGAGGAATCGGGGATGGACGCTGGCGCTGGCCGAATCGCTTACCGGGGGTCTGATCGGTTCTCGGCTCACCGCCGTTCCCGGAGCCAGCGACGTGTTTCGGGGCGGGCTGGTGTCCTACGCCAGCGACGTGAAGTTCGACCTATTAGATGTGCCCGAGGGACCGGTGGTGAGCGAGGAGGCGGTGACCGCCATGGCCCACGGTGCGGCCAAACTGCTCGACGCCGACTGCGCCATCGCCGTCACCGGCGTGGCCGGCCCCGACCCTCTCGACGGTGAAGAGCCCGGCACCGTCTGGATGGCCACGCTGGTAGCCGGTGAAGTGGAGGCCACCCGGGTTAAGTTCCCCTTCGACCGCGAGCGCACCCGCCAGTTCACCACCGTCTCAATCCTCAACAACCTCCGCATGAGGGTGCTGGCCGAGCAGTAGACGCTCTCCTGGAGCGGGAGGAGGGGTTCTGGCCGTCTAAACCTCGGGGTTGACGGCACCGGCCAGCATGCCGCCGTCGGCGATGAATTCGGCGCCGGTGCTGTAGGACGACTCATCGGAGGCCAGATACAGGGCCAGCCGGGCGATTTCAACGGGCTGGGCAGCCCGGCCCAACGGGAGCATGGCGTAGACCGCAGCCTTTTCCTCTTCGGTGATGGCGTCGCCCAGGCTGTCCTGGGAGGTCATTGGCGTGTCCACCCCGCCGGGGTGGATGGAGTTGGCCCGGATGCCGTACTTGCCCAGTTCCAACGCCGCGTTCTTGGTCATACCCCGCACCGCGAATTTCGAAGCTGTGTAGGCCACGGTGCCGCCGTAGCCGGCCAGGCCGTTGGTAGAGCTGATGTTGACGATCGACCCGCCGTTGCCGGCCTCGATCATGGCCGGCACGGTGTATTTCATCCCCAGGAAAACGCCCACCTGGTTGATGTTGATGACCCGCATGTACTCGTCCAGGGTGGTGTCCACCATGGACACTCCGAAAATGAGGACTCCGGCGTTGTTCACCAGCACGTTGGGGGGTCCGTAGCGGTTGATTGTCTCGTCAACCGCCTTCTGCCACGCCCCCTCATCGGTCACATCCAGGGGCATGTAGTGGACATCGGGGCCCACATCGGCGGCTACTGCCTCTCCGAGGTCGTGGAGAACGTCGCCGAACACCACCTTTGCGCCCTCAGCGGCGAACAGCCGGACCTCGGCCTCGCCCTGGCCCCGGGCACCGCCGGAGATGAGGGCCACTTTTCCTTCGAGCCTGCCCATGTCAGTTGTCCTCCATATCGCGATCAAGGCGGAGCGACGCCGAGTTCATGCAGTATCGCTCGCCGGTGGGGTGGGGGCCGTCGGGGAAGATATGGCCCAAATGTGCTCCACATGAAGCACACACTGCCTCGGTGCGGACCATGCCGTGGCTGCTGTCGGTGTGGCGGTCCACCTTGCCTTCAGCAACCTCCTGGTAGAACGACGGCCAGCCGGTGCCCGAGTCGTACTTGGTGTCAGAAGAGAACAGCGGCTCGCCGCACACCCGGCAGCGGTACATACCCTCGTCTTTGCAGGCCCAGTACTCGCCGGTGAAGGCCCGCTCGGTGCCGGCTTGCTGGGTTATGTGATACTGCTCGGCGGTCAGCCGCTGGCGCAGTTCCTCATCGGTGAAGGTTCGCTCAGCCATGCGCTCACCGTATCGGATTTCGGCGGCAAAGAGGCAGGTGGGAGAGGCGGGGTACTTGTCAAATTCAGGCGTCGTAACTACGCTGATGTCATTCATCGGGGACAAACTGTCACTGGTCGTCTTTAGAGTGTGGCTCGACATTCCCCCTGCAAACTCGCAGCCGTAAAACCCTGACCTGAAGGAGGAGATGTGGAGCGAGACAAGGCACTAGAGATGGCCCTGGGCCAGATTGAGAAGCAATTCGGCCAAGGCGCCGTAATGAAGATGGGCGAGAAGGGCGCCATGGCCATAGAGACCACCCCCACCGGGGCGCTGGCCCTCGACTTGGCGCTAGGCGTCGGGGGGCTCCCCCGGGGCCGGGTGGTGGAGATCTTCGGCCCGGAGTCCTCGGGCAAGACCACTCTGGCGCTGCACGCCGTGGCCGAGGCCCAGCGCAACGGGGGGATCTGCGCGTTCGTCGACGCCGAGCACGCCCTCGATCCGATCTACGCCAAAGCCATCGGCGTGGACGTGGACGAGCTGTTGATCTCACAGCCCGACACCGGCGAGCAGGCCCTGGAGATCACCGACATGCTGATCCGCTCGAGCGCGCTCGACGTGATCGTCATCGACTCGGTGGCCGCCCTCACCCCCCGGGCCGAGATCGAGGGGGACATGGGCGATACCCACGTGGGTCTGCAAGCCCGGCTCATGTCGCAGGCGCTGCGCAAGCTCACCGCCAACTTGAACAAATCCAAGACGGTGTGCATCTTCATCAACCAGCTTCGGGAGAAGATCGGAGTGATGTTCGGGTCACCGGAGACCACGCCGGGCGGCCGGGCGCTGAAGTTCTACTCGTCGGTCCGCCTCGACATTCGCCGCATCGAGTCCCTCAAGCAGGGGGTAGACGTGGTCGGCAACCGCACCCGGGTGAAGGTGGTCAAGAACAAGGTGGCCCCGCCGTTCCGGCAGGCCGAGTTCGACATCATGTACTCCAAGGGCATCAGCCGGGAGGGCTCGCTGCTGGATGTGGGCGTCGACTTGGACATCATCGACAAGTCCGGGGCCTGGTTCACCTACGAGGGCGAGCACCTCGGCCAGGGCCGGGACAAGGCCAAGGCGTTTCTGGGCGAGCACCCCGAGATCATGGTGGAGATCACCGAGCGGGTGTGGAAGGCGGTGAGCCCTCAGTCTGAGGAGGAAACCGCCGAAACCGCCGAAACCGAAGAGCCAGCTGCCCAAACCGGCTAGTGGGCCAATAGCAGCTGCCAGGTAGCCTGACGGGGTGAGCCGCAGCTATTTCATCCGCACCTACGGGTGCCAGATGAACGAGCACGATACCGAGCGCATCGCCGGGCTCTTGGAAGCCGACGGGATGACGTCGGCCGAGGCCATGGAATCGGCCGACGTCATCGTCCTCAACACCTGCTGCATACGGGAGAACGCCGACAACAAGCTCTACGGGCAGCTCGGCCACCTCAAGCGGCTCAAGCAGGAGCGCCCCGAGATGCAGATCGCGGTGGCCGGCTGTTTGGCTCAGAAAGACCGAGACCTGATTCGAGACCGGGCTGGCCATGTCGATGTGGTGTTCGGCACCCACAACGTGCATCGGGCCGCTGAACTGATTGGCGCCGCGGCCGACGGCCCCATCGTCGAGATCCTCGAAGAAGCGGTCGAAGACGACCGCGACAGTTTCCCCTCTGCCCTACCGGTGCGCCGCGACGCCCCCTATGCCGCGTGGATGACCATCCAGGTGGGCTGCGACAACTCGTGTGCCTTTTGCATTGTGCCCTCAGTGCGGGGAGCCGAGATCAGCCGTCCGCTGGAATTGCTGGTGGACGAGGCCTCCGATCTGGTGGCGGGCGGGGTCACCGAGATCACCCTGCTGGGCCAGAACGTCAACTCCTACGGCCGCGATCTCCAACGAGACCGCCGCCAAGCCGGTGAGCAAGTGTCGCTCCGGCCGCTGTTCGCCGACCTGCTCCGAGCGGTCGGCGCGGTGGACGGCATCGAGCGGATCCGGTTCACCAGCCCCCATCCCAAAGACCTGCGGCCCGAGACCATCGAGGCCATGGCCGAAGTTCCCGCCGTGTGCGAGCACCTGCACCTGCCCCTTCAATCGGGCAGCGACCGGGTGCTGGCTGCCATGCACCGGGGTTACACCGCCGAGCGGTACCTGGAGCGGCTGCGGGCTGCTCGGGAGGCGGTCGACGATCTGGCGGTCTCCACCGACATCATCGTGGGATTCCCCGGAGAGACCGAGGACGACTTCGAGCAGACGCTGCTGGTGGTCGCCGAGGCCGAATACGACTCGGCGTTCACCTTCGTGTTCTCGCCCCGCCCGGGCACTGAGGCGGCGGAGATGGCCGACCAATTCTGCGATCCTGATGAGGTTCGGGATCGGTTCGAGCGGCTTCGGGCGGTGGTGGACCGATCCAGCCGCCGGGGCAATCAGGCCCGGGTCGGTGGCCGCGAGGAAGTGGTGGTGGAGGGGCCGTCGAAGAAGGATCCCGGCCTGCTCACCGGCCGGACCCGCCAGAACCGCCTGGTTCACTTCCCCTCGAATCAGAAGCTGAAGCCAGGCACATTCGCCACCGTTGACGTGGCCGCGGCGGGAGCCCACCATTTGCGGGGAGAGTTGGCCGAGGTCACTGCGCCGCCCCGGTGGCGCACCCGGATCCCGGTGGCTGCGCTCTGAGCACGCTGGCCATCGTCGGGGTCACGGCTACCGGCAAATCGGCGGTGGCGATGGCCATTGCCCGCCGCTTGGGCGGGGTCGAGATCATCTCGGTCGACTCCATGCAGGTTTACCGGGGAATGGACATCGGCACCGACAAGCCTTCCGCCGCAGTCCGGACCGAAGTGCCCCATCATCTCATCGACGTGGCTGACCCTTCTAAGGACTATTCCCTGACCATGTTCCAAGACGCGGCCCGCCAGGCCCGCCATGACATCGCCGCCCGGGGCCGACTGGCGGTGCTGGCGGGGGGAACCGGCTTGTACCACCGGGCAGTGATCGACGACCTGGACATCCCTGGCCGTTTTCCGGAGACGGCTGCGGTATTGGAAGAGGAACCCGACACCATGGCCTTGCATCGCCGATTGGCCGAGCTTGATCCGGTGGCTGCCTCCCGCATGGAGCCGACGAACCGGCGGCGAGTGGTGCGAGCCCTAGAGGTCACGTTGGGCAGTGGCCGTCGATTCTCCTCCTACGGCCCGGGCCTGGGCGACTACCCGTCTCGCGACATCGCCCAATTCGGCCTGTCACTGCCCCGGGACGAGGTCGACCGCCGCGTCGAGCGGCGCTACCGCCGGCAAATGGATGCCGGATTCCTGGCCGAGGTGGAATCTCTGGTTGCCTGCCATGCGCCGCTGTCGCGCACGGCATCCCAGGCTCTGGGTTACAAGGAGCTGCTGGCCTATCTCGACGGCAGGATGTCGCTGGACGAAGCGCTGGCGGAGGCCATTACCCGCACCCGTCGGTTCGCCCGCCGACAAGAGCGCTGGTTCCGACGCGACCCCCGCATCGTCTGGCTGGACGCCGACGCCGACGCCGAGTCTCTGGCCGACCAGGTGCTGTCTCGCGTCTCGCCGCAAACATCCTCTGGCTGAGACCGAAATGGTGCGCGGCCCAGGGCCCAGAACTTGTCAGACTGGAGCCCATGCAGCTGACCAAGCATCACGGCTTGGGAAACGATTTTCTCGTTGCGTTTGTCGACGCTCTGCCTGAAGACGCCCCAGAACTAGCCCGGTCGCTTTGTCATCGCACCCGGGGTGTGGGCGCCGACGGGCTGATACTGGCGCTTCCCGGTGACCCTTCTGCGGGCACCGATGTCACCATGGTGCTGTTCAATGCCGATGGGAGCCGGGCGGAGATGAGTGGGAACGGCATCCGCTGTCTGGCTCAAGCAGCAGTCCAGAGGCAAGGCCTCGGCGGTGATCTGTCGATCGGCACCGATGCCGGGATCCGCGCCGTGAGCGTCGAGGCCAGCAATGACCCCGTTATCGTCCAAGTCCGGGTTGACATGGGGCCGGTGAGGCCTGGTCCTGCGCTGGAGAGCATCGACTATTCGAACAGCCTGCGGTTTGCCACTGCCGATGTGGGCAATCCCCATCTGGTGATCCAAGTGGCCGATGTCGGAGCTGTGGATCCGGCCGCCGACGGTCCCGAGCTGTCCCGACTCGCGGGAGAGGTCAACGTGGAATTCATCAGCCCGCGTGCCGATGGCAGCGGAATCGATCTTCGGGTGTGGGAGCGGGGGGTGGGAGTGACCGAGGCCTGTGGGACCGGCGCGTGTGCTGCCGCCCAAGCAGCCCACAACTGGGGGCTGACCGGTACGGTTGTTCAAGTGTCTATGCCCGGCGGCGATGTGAGGGTGGAGCTGGGCGACACCGCGGTTCTGATCGGACCGGCGGCCTTTATCGCGACGGTCCGCTATGGCTGAGAACGAGACCCACCGGGGCGGGTTCGGCACCCACGGGGGCGAGTCCGGGGCGTTCATCGAGCGGGCGTTTCGGGAGAAGATCGTGCTGGTGGGCGTAGCCCTCGGCGGTTCTGATCCGGCGAAGACCGACGCCGACCTCGACGAACTGGCTCAGCTCATCGACACGGCGGGGGCCGATGAGGTAGGCCGGTTGGTCCAGCGCCGCAGTGCGCCCGATCCTTCGACCTACATCGGCAAGGGCAAGGTCGACGAGATACTGGCGGTGAGCGAGCAGGTCGATGCCGACACCGTGGTGTTCGATGACGAGTTGAGCCCGGCCCAGCAGTTCAACCTGGAGAAGATCCTCGGCCGTACCGCCATCGACCGGACCGCGGTGATCCTCGACATCTTCGCCCAGAACGCCAGCAGCCAGGAGGGAAAGGCCCAAGTCGAGTTGGCCCAGCTCCGCTATCGACTGCCCCGCCTGCGCCGGGGCCGGGGATTCAGCCAGCAGGCCGGCGGCATCGGCACTAGGGGGCCGGGCGAGACCCAGCTGGAGGTAGACCGCCGGCGCATCCAGCGGCGCATCCACAAGTTGGAGGCCCAACTCCGCGACATCGCCAAGAACCGCACCGTGCAGAGCCGAAGCCGCCGACGGTCGGCCCAGAGCACAGTGGCCATCGTGGGCTACACCAATGCTGGCAAATCCCGGCTGCTCAACCTGCTCACCGACTCTGAAGTGCTGGTGCAAAACCGGCTGTTCGCCACCCTCGACGCTGCCACTCGTCGGCTCGAGCTGCCCGGTGGGGAGCGGGTGCTGCTCACCGACACCGTCGGGTTCATCCAGAAGCTGCCCCACCAGCTAGTGGAGGCGTTCCGCTCGACGCTCGATGTGGTGGCTGAGGCCGATCTGCTGCTGCACGTGGTGGATGCCGCCGGGCCCGACCCCGACACCCACATCGCCGCCGTGCGCCAAGTGCTGCGGGAGATCGGCGCCGGGGAGGTTCCCGAGCTGCTGGTGTACAACAAGTGTGATCTGCTGGCCGGGCGGGATATTCCGCTGGGCGCCAACAAGGATGCGGTTGTGGTCTCGGCCGCCTCCGGCGAGGGCACCGACAAGCTGTTGGCCGCCATGGCTGATGAGCTGCGCTCCAGTGCGCTCATCGTCGAGCTGGCCGTTCCCTACGACCGAGGCGAAGTGCTGGCTGCGGTGCAGCGGGCTGGCCATGTGCTGGCTACCGACACCGATGAACACGGCTACCGGATCCAGGCCCGCCTCGATGAGGCATCAGCCGCTCGGCTCTCTGAATGGGTGGTGGGGTAGTGGACGGATTTGTTCCCCCGCCTTATCCCTACGACCGCCTCGACGAATTGCGTACGGCGGCCGACGGCTTCGACGGCGGTTGCGTGGATCTGTCGGTTGGCGCACCCTCCGATCCACCCCCGTCCGCAGTAGTGGCTGCACTGTCGGCCTCCGACGCCGAGCGGGGCTATCCGGCGTCGTTGGGCTCGGCTGCCTATCGGGAGGCCGCAGTGGACTGGCTGGCCCGCCGTTTCGGCGTCGACGCCTCCGGCGCCGAGGTGGCGGCCTGCGTGGGCACCAAGGAGTTCGTGGCCTCGGTACCCCACTACCTGCGGCTGCGCGATCCCAGTCGGGACACTGTGCTCTATCCGGCGGTCTCCTATCCCACTTATGCCATGGGTGCCACTCTGGCGGGCTGCCGGGCGGTTCCCGTGCCGCTCGACGACAACTGGTGCATGGACTTCGACGCCGTAGATTCCGACGATGCCGCTCGTTCGCTGTGCCTGTGGGTGAACTCCCCGGGCAATCCCACCGGAGCTATCGACGACCTATCCTCCGCCGCCCGATGGGGTCGCAAGCACAGGGTGCCGGTGTTCAGCGACGAGTGCTACATCGAATTCATCTGGGATGGTGATGCCGCCCGCAGCGCCGATACCAGCATCCTCAGCCAAGGGCCCGACGGCGTGATGGCCGTGCATTCCCTGTCGAAGCGGTCCAACCTAGCCGGCGTCCGAGCCGGCTTCTACGCCGGGGATCCCGAGCTGGTGAACTACTTGTCAGAAGTTCGCAAGCACGCCGGCATGATGACGCCCGGACCCGTGCAGGCCGCCGCGGTGACCGCCTTCAACGACGACGGCCACGTGGATGCCCAGCGGGCCGTCTACCGCTCCCGGTTGGCCCGCCTTCGCGAGCTCTTGTCACCCTATGCCCCTGATGTGGGGCTGCCGAGCGGCGGACTCTATCTGTGGGCGTCGTCGCCTGACGGCGACGGATGGTCCCTGACTCGGCGGGTGGCCGATGAGTTGGGGGCGCTGATCAGCCCGGGCGAGTTCTACGGCCCGCAGGGCGCCGGCTACGCCCGGGTAGCCGCGGTAGCTCCCGACGCCCAGATTGCGCTGCTTGAACAACGAATGTCGACCCTGCACAGCGGTACCGTGAGGCGATGATCACAAGCAATGCGAGGTTGATGGCATGAGCGATCTGCAATCCCGGATCGAGGCGTTGTGGGCCGACCGGACACCGATCACCGACGGCGACCACGAGGCTCGGACCGCAGTGGAGCAAGCCATCGGTCTGCTCGACACCGGCGCGGCTCGGGTGGCCGAGGTGAACGGCGACGGCGAGGTGGTGGTGCACCAGTGGCTGAAGCAGGCCATCTTGTTGCTGTTCTCCATGGCCGAGATGGAGACCATGGAGCTGGGGCCCTTCGAGTATGCCGACAAGATCCCCCTCAAGACCGACTATCAGGCTGCGGGCGTTCGGGTGGTGCCCGGGGCGTCGGCCCGCTGGGGCTCGTTCTTGGATCGGGGGGTGATCATGATGCCCAGTTACGTGAACATCGGGGCCAGAGTGGGGGCCAACACCATGGTCGACACCTGGGCCACCGTGGGCTCGTGTGCTCAGATCGGCGCCAACGTCCATTTATCCGGCGGGGTGGGCATCGGCGGGGTGCTGGAGCCCCCCCAGGCCGCACCGGTCATCGTGGG
>JAPPAP010000029.1 GCA_026705465.1 bacterium
CCCACTACTGCCTGGGCGCCAATCTGGCCAAGACCGAGGCCCGGGCCTACTTCTCGGCCCTAGCCCCTCATCTGCACCGCATGGAGCGGACCGGTCCTGAGGCAAGGCTCCGCACCACACACTTCAACAGCCTTAAGCATTTGCCGGTGGCGGTGAAATAGTTCGCGCACCCGCCGGGTTGCAGAACTTGACGTTGGCGGCTCGCATTGCCAGCTATGGGATGATGGCTGAAGAGGAGGCCCCATGAGGTTGCAACTGGCGTTGAACGTGTCCGATCTGGAAGAGGCATTGGAGTTCTACTCCCGCCTCTTCGGCGTGGAGCCGGCTCGGCGGCGGCCGGGGTACGCCAACTTCGCCATCGACCAACCGCCGCTCAAGCTGGTGCTATTCGAGGCCGGCCACAGTGCAACCGACGAAGAAGGGTGCTGCAACGGCGTCGGCGGCACGATCAACCACCTAGGGGTAGAGGTCGAGACCACCGAGGAGGTGCTCGACGCCGAACGCCGCATAAGCAAGTCGGGCCTGGCCACCTCTGGGGTGGATGACACTCAGTGCTGTTTCGCCGAGAAGACCGAGACCTGGATCACCGACCCCGACGGCACCGCCTGGGAGTGGTACGTCCGCACCGGCGACAGCGAAGTCCTACAAAACGTGGTGCTCACCACCCGCAGCTGAGCTGGACACCCTGCCTGTGGCCCATCACAGAAGCTAAGTTGCCGATACTGGCTTGATATCTGAATTAATTCAGATATTCTGACTCGATGCAGGTCATTGAACGCACCTTCTCCGAGTTCCTCCGGCAGCCGAAAGAGGTGACGGCCGACCTCTCCCAGCACGACGTGGTGCTGCGCCGGCGCAATGCCCCCGATCTTTATCTCAGCCTCGCCGCCCGCGACACAAGCAGGGCTAAGACCATCGAATGTCTGGCCCGCCTTCTCCGCAAAATTTCTGCAGATTCTCCCGAGGCCATGGATGACGCCATTGAGGCCGCCTTCCCCTGGGTCGAATTCCTCTCTGCCGATGGCCGTCGCGAATTCGTCGAGGATCTGACGCGGACCATTCTGGCCTCAGCAAGCGTCGAGAGCTTTGAACCAGTCGATCTCACCATCGACTCTTGGCAGAATACGGCCGAAATTCTCAGCGACCCCGAACTCACTGCCCTGCTCTCCGGTCCCTTCACCATCACCCACGGTGGACGCGCCATTCCTCCCCCCGCCGTCGACTGATGCCCCGTCGCCGGGACCGAGTCGCCCCACCGCCGCGCAAAGGCGGATGGGACTGCCGTTTCGCCAGCAACGACGCAGCCAAGTCTTGGGAGCAACTCAGCGCCTCTGTCCCCAACAACGTCCGAGCGGCATGGGGGCTCATCACCGCCGATCCCCGGCGTTGGGATAAGCGCCAAAAGCCACTCAAAGGCGATTTGGCCACGGCAGTGGTCAATGGCATAGAGATGCCCCAGTGGCAATACGAGGTCACCGGCAGCGGCCGCATCTGGTACTGCATTGACGACGACAAGAAAACCATCTGGGTGACCGCCGTCCACCCCGGCCACCCCAAAGCCACCCAGTGAGGGCTTTATAAACATACGGTGGGGACTAGCTGTCACACTTCGCAAGTAAGGTTCCCGCCGTGGCTGATCAGGTACAAACAAAGCCAGACTCCTCAGCCGGCAGCCCAGTCTTCCGTCTTGAGTTTCCTGGCTGCAGCGGCACCGGCGTATTGCTCCCTGACGGACGATTCCTGGTTCGTGAAGGTGCGGTAGGACGTGCCGAGACGATTGCGTCGTTCGACAAGCATGCCAATAAGTACCGACGGCAGCTTCGCAAGGAACTGCTTGACGACGGCACTCTCCTAGTCGATGGCGACAGTGCGGTGTTGACCCGTGACTGGGAATTCAATTCACCGAGCGCTGCTGGCGCGGTGCTAACAGGTAGCCACAGTACTTGGCTTGACAAGTGGCAAGACGACGACGGCAAGAAGTTACGGGAGTACCTGCGCATCGAGTCGAGCAATTCCGGCGATGGTGGCCCTGACCCCGAGCGCGTATCACCGGGGGAGATCGAGTTCCGACAGCTTTGGTACGAAGCGCATGTTGCACGATTCGCTGCCGATGAAGACCACTGGCGGCAGGCCAAGGCCGCTACCGACGGATTCAAGGCAAGTGCGGACGAAGCGTTGCAACTTCTAGCCGAACTCCGACATCCAGACGACGTGAAATTGTTCAAAGAACGGATGGAAGCGTGGTCACGCAAGCCAGGAACCTTGGCGTTCAAGGGTCAGAACGGTCAGATGCTGTTGAACCAACTCGTCAATCGGTCAGAAGACCATCAAGGGCTGGTATTTCTGCTGAGAGATTCCCTGACTACGCCGACCTCCGAAGAAGAGGCAGTAGCCAAGATTCAGAGAGTTGTAGAACACGTCAAGAGCATTAAGGTGGGATCCCACCCGGCCCCAGGCAATGTGCCGTTCCTCCTGTCGTATTTCTGGGCACTTGCTGACTGGGAACGCTGGCCAGTGATGTGGCCAAGTGCTGTCCGCTTCATTGAGTTCTCTACCGGTGAAAACCTCCCAGATGATCCCGCTGAGAAGTATCGGGTGTTCATCGAGAGGGTTCGGGAACTTACCTCCAACCATCTTGAGTTTGAGACCACCGCTGCATGGTGGCAAGAACAACGGCCTGTGTTCGTTGATGAAGTTCTGGCGGATCGCGCCGCGTTCGGGCTCGACACCGAGACTGCGGCGAAAGGTGACCTGGAGATCAATGCCTGGGCCCTAGTGAGCATCGCGAAATATTGGGGCAAACGGCTTGTCGACGATGTCGCGGAAGCGCTCGGCCACCCAGTCAAGGTGACCGTGCCGAAAGACAGCAGTGCCAGGACCGACCTATGGGTGGATTGGCGAGTCAACAAGGCCGCCGAAAATGGCCTCAGCATGAGGGTTTGGGTAAACGAGCAGGGTGCAGCGGTTGCCCTGCGACCAGGAATAAACCCTCAAGGCTGGATGGAAAAGGTTGCGCCGGTCCTCTCTTCAGCCCCGCACGACGGCTGTCAGGTTCTCGGCGGTTCAAGCTCCCAAATCGGCGAGGATGTCGGGCTCCGCGGGGGACACTGGGCAGAATTCGTCTACGGACGCTGGTTCGACCGGGAAGAACTCGCCGATGTCGACCTGGCTGCCACGGTTGTTGAGACGGCTGCGCAACTGAAGCCCCTGTTTGACGAGCTCCTAGCCCTTGCGGGGAAGGTACCGACGACACCTGTGATTCGAAGCGACGATCCGTTGGCATCGTATGTCGAGAGATTCCGAACTGGAGAGGGATATCCGAGAGACTGGGATGCGAGTCACATGGACGAGCAGCGTCGATTCGCCAGAATGCTCGCGCCAGATTCAATCTCCCAAGCTGAACGCGCTGAAGTCCGCAAGATCTGGAGTGGTGGCGGATATGGCGGCACAGGGCCAATGCCATTGTTGAATAGATCGCTCAAGGAGGCTGACGAAGCCGAGTATGACCGCATCATGCAATCATTCCGGTACTTGTGCTGGGGAGAAGGCCCTGACGCAGGGCGAATCGACAGGCTTCTCGAAGACCAGGAGTCTCGTATCAAGGGGCTGGGCGAATCGGTGATAATGAAGCTCCTAGCGATCACGCATCCCGAGAAATATCTTTGCGTGTATCCCCAAGGCGGCGAGAAGGGAAAACGAGCGATGCTCTCCCTTCTCGAACTCGACGAACCAACTGGATCTCGCGGTGAGGTCCATGTGAATTCCAACAGGATATTGCGAAGCCGCCTAGAGCCGTTTTTCCCTGATGACCCTTGGGGAATGTCGCAGTTCCTCTATTGGTTCCAATGGCAAAAGACTCTGGAGCAAGAAGGAATTGACGACATCCCCCCTAGTCTGGAGACGCTTCTGGACCAACTGGCAAAGGATCTGCTCGTTGACCAGAGCTTCTTGGAAGACATCGTCGAGTTGTTGGAAGACAAGGGGCAGGTGATCTTCTACGGGCCGCCTGGGACAGGGAAGACTTATCTGGCTCGGGAGCTTGCCAGGGTATTGGCACCTGATCCCGGGCAGCGGGCACTGGTTCAGTTTCATCCTTCTAGTTCCTATGAGGACTTCTTCGAGGGGTACCGACCCCAAGCTGACAGCGGCGACATGACCTACGAGCTCACACACGGTCCATTGGCGGATATGGCACAGCGGGCGGCGGATCCCCCAGGCGGACGGCATGTGATGATCATCGACGAGATCAACCGGGCAAACTTGCCCAAGGTGTTCGGCGAGTTGCTGTTCCTTTTGGAGTACCGCGACGAGAGCGTGCGCACGCTCTACCGGCCCGACGATGCCTTCGAACTCCCCCGCAACCTGTGGTTTATCGGCACCATGAACACCGCTGATCGTTCCATCGCCCTTGTGGATGCTGCACTGCGGCGCCGGTTCCACTTCATCCCGTTCTTTCCCAATCGGTGGCCGATAGAAGGGCTACTTGAGCGCTGGCTGGCCGCCAACGACGAGCCGAGTTGGGTGGGCGAGCTAGTGGCCCAAGTCAACGATGAACTCGACAGAGAGTTGGGCGGGCCTCACCTGCTGCTGGGACCAAGCCACTTCATGAAGAAGGGCCTCAACGAGGAGACGATGGGCCGCATTTGGAAGTACAACATCGAGCCATTCATCGAAGACCAGTTCTTCGGCGACCGCGATCAGATCGACTACTTCCGCTTCGATCAGGTTTACAAGCGTTATCTCGATTCTTTGGGACGCTCAGAAGCAGCTGAGGACGAGGCCGCTGCCCAAGCAGAATTGGAGGGCGGTACGGAATTGACCCCAGATCAGTGAGCGACCTAATCGAACTCTTTGAGTACGAGTCGACCTCGGTCGGTCTCACTCAGCGCCAAGTGCAGCGCCTCGCTGCCTTGGGCAAGGGCGCGGTCACGGTGGAGCCCGCAGGCCAAGCCGACCAATACTCGATCACCGCCCAGAACATGGTAGGCACCCTGGTTGTCGATGATCTCCGAGTACTGATCCGCCCGAAGATTCGCCCAGAAAATCTCTTTCTGCTTTTGGAAGTGGGGCTTGACGAAAAAGCTTGGCGGCAGGAGGCCTTCGACTATGCGAAGAAGGCCGACCTCCTTCCCTCGGTGATCGCCTTCTATGCCCGGACTCTAGAGACCACTCTGGCCCGCGGGCTACTGCGGTCGTATCGGCCCGAGGAGGATCGTCTGATCGCGCTTCGGGGGCGTATCGATATCGCCGGGCAGTTCCGCCAAGCAGGAATCCGGGTGCCGGTAGCGTGCCGTTTCGACGAGTACACCTCCGACATCGCCGAGAACCGCTATCTGAAGGCCGCGACCCGACTGGCGTTGAGAGTTCCCGGTGTGGCTTCAGAGGATCGTCAACGATTGCTCCGGGAGGTCGTCTCACTGGAGGATGTGGCAAACATCCACGTTGAACCTGACGAACTCGACCGAATTGCATTCACCCGATTGAACGCCCACTATCAGCCTGCGCTGCGCCTCGCCCAGCTACTACTCGCGAACCTGACTCTGGCCGACCAGCTTGGCAAACGCGCCGCTTCGTCGTTCCTGGTGGACATGAACCAACTCTTCGAAGACTTTGTCATGCAGCGTTTGCGGCGTGCGTTGCGGGGCCGTCTCGAGGTAGCGAGCCAATTGAGAACCTACTTGGCAACTCGCAATCAGGTGCCGGTCCGACCCGACTTGGTGTTCCGCAGGCAGGGCCAAGAGGTCTATGTGGCCGACATCAAGTACAAGCTCACGGACGATGCCCGGGCCCGAACCGCCGACTACTACCAACTCCTGGCCTACACCACGGCGCTGGACCTGCCTGAGGGTGTATTGATCTACTGCATGGCCGACGGAGGAGAGCCCGAAAGCACCATCACCGTCCGCCACGCCGGAAAGCTTCTCCACACCCTGGCCATCAATCTCAGCGGGTCGCCCACCGAAGTGGCCGAAGAAATCGCCAAGGCCGCCATCTGGATCAATCAGCGTGCCCAGACAATCCACCCGTCGATTACCCCTGTTCGACGAAAGCCAGCAGCTTGATCCGCGCCCAGAGGTTTGCGGCAGCGTGAGCTGGGATCAACGCCAACGCTGGAAGGCAGCCGCCTTTGCTGGTCGCGGCCTGGGGCTTGTCCTTCGCTGCGGACCTCGCAGGCGCGTCCTTGGTCACGAACCCGATGAGCTTGTCGTTGGCCGGTGGATATCTTGTGGCCTCGGCGATGTAGGCGTCGATCTCATGCAATTCGCCAGGGTCGCAGCGCACCATTAGCTCTAGGTTGTCGGATAGGCCTTTGTCCGTGAGGTTTGCCGAGCCGACCAAGGCAGCCACTGCCTTATATCCGCCACCTTGGAGAGCAACCACTGCCTTCCCATGGGCAATCTTCTTGACCGGCTTCTGGCGATACCAGTTATGTACCTTTACGTCGCCTCGGCGAAGGAACGCAGCGGCGACCCTTCGATCGTCTTCTGTCGCGACTGCGAATGATTGCTCGGTCATGTCACCAATGACGATGGTGACCCTTTGGCCACTGCCGACTTGCCTGGCCAACCATGCCAGTCCCTTGACGGAAGCGGACCCCGTGCAGACCACTACATCGTCACCGCGGTACTCGTCCAGAAACGCCTTGATCTTGCGCGCGGGTTGAGACGGGCCTCGGTCATTCACCGCGTCGGAGACTAGGCACATACAGCCAGCTGCGCCACAGCGGATCGAAACTGAAGGCAGCGCGGCACCTGATTCGACCGCTGCTCATCTGCAACAAGTTGGGGGCCGTTGCAGTCGGTCAAAGACAAGCTGTCACTGGCCATCGGTATAGTGCTCGTCATGGCTTATGGGGCTGTGACCAGGGATTTTGAGGTCACTTTGGAGATACCCGCGGCAGATCCGGCGGACATGTCGGGCGACCAGCGGCGAGCGGCTCTGGCATCCATACGCCGTGTTGAGGCCCGGCTGGCCGGATGGAAGGCACGGCTGGTCAACGCGGAGCGCGATCAGCATGGCGTGGGCGCAGCCGAGATGGCCGTCCGGGAGGAGCTTCAGGCTTCCAAGCGGGAAGCCAGGCGGGATGTGGAAACCGCAACCAGCTTGTCTGGGCTGGCCGAGACTTGGAGGGCTCTCGAAGCTGGGGAAATCCCGCAGAAGCACGCCTGGCTGATCGCCAGAGCTTCAGCAGAGGGGCCGATTGATGAGACCGCCTTGACTGAGGCGGCTAGACACCAGCCCTACGACCAGTTTGCCCGCACCCTCCGCCAGCAGCAACGGGAGCTCTCAGAAGATGACGGTCAGTCGATTCTGGATCGCCAACGCGAGAAGCGCTGGGCAAAGATGTTTGAGAGCCGGGAAGATGGGATGTTCGTGGTGTCTGGCGAATTCGACCCCATCACCGGCAATCGGATTGCCTTGGCAATCTCCGACAAAGAGCGAGAATTGTGGCGCAAGGAAGACCCAAAGAACCGGCGCACCCCTCAACAGCGGATGGCCGACGCGCTGGCTGAGTTAATTCTCGAGCCGAAGTCAGGCCAGCCGCCTCGCACCGCATTGCTAGTGATAGCCGACTACAACGCCGTTCACCGGGAGTTGGCAAATGCCCGGCTGTGCGATGGCACGCCCATTCCGTTGGGCGAATTGCGCCGGTTGGCCTGTGATGCCGACATCCTGCCCGCCGTGTTCCGAGCCAAGACCCAGAAACTCTGGCTGGGTCGAAAGCGGCGGATAGCCACTGAGGCCCAGAGGGCCGCTTTGGCACTTCGAGACAAAGGTTGCATCGGCTGCGATGCCAACCCCGCCTGGTGCCAAGCGCACCACATCCAGCCTTGGTCCTGGGGCGGGCCGACCAACCTGGACAATTTGGTCATGGTGTGCGCGAGGTGCCATCACCGCATCCATAACGACGGTTGGGAGGTAGCCAAGTGTCCCACCACCGGGCGACATGACCTGCGACCCCCGCCCGAGCCGTTCCCCGAATACGGCACTGCCATCGACCGACCACCTCAGCGAAACCCGGTGCTCTTGAACTGAAGATCACCCGCTGGGCAAGCGGCAATGCCCGCTGCTGGTCTCTGAAGTCCCGAACGCCGGCAATGGATAGCCGCCAAGCCGCACTCGAACCTTGACAATTGAATTTGGCAAACCGCCTCTACATCCATGGGGTGGACCTGCGTGGATCGGCCCTGCGAATGAAACCAACCTTGGGGTTTGTAAGTTGGTTGATGATGGTCAAGAAAGTCTCGGATGGCAGGGCGCCAGTGTTGTGGTGCCGCTGGCCTTGTAGCCGAGTGGGGCGCCAACTTGGCCGGATCGGACTGATTTTGGTTGTTGGTTCCGCAATCGCCGTCGTTCTTGCTGGGTGTGGGAGGTCATCTGACCAGGAAGCCAGCATCTCTGCTGCGATTGCTGGTGAATCGGGGATAGACGCCTCAGAAGGCGAAGGGGTCCGCTTCACAGATGTGGCCACCGGTGGGAATCACAGGTGGAATTTCTCATGCGGGCTGCGCGCCGATGGGACTGCTCAATGTTGGGGCAAACGCTCCAACGACGGTATAGAAGCGCCTGAAGGGGAGTTCACGGCCATGACTGCCGGTTACCAACACTTGTGCGGGCTGCACGCCGACGGAACCGCCGATTGCTGGGGCTATACGGCGGGTGCCCCTGAAGGCCAGTTCACCGCCATTTCAGCGGGTGGAGACCATTCATGCGGCTTGTACGTCGACGGAACCGTCATTTGCTGGGGCCAAGATTGGGCGGGGCAAGCCGATGCCCCCGGCGGCCATTTCACAGCCATCTCAGCTGGGTCGTCCCATTCGTGCGGGCTCAGGACTGACAGAACCATCGAATGCTGGGGGTTCACCGACGGAGGACGGATTGGTGCCCCTGGAGGGCATTTCACCGCGATCTCAGCTGGTGGAGTCAATTCCTGCGGGCACAGGACCGACGGAACTATCCAATGTTGGGGCAACAACGATGCTCCTCAGGGTCAGTTCACTGCCATTTCCGCCGGTGAGAGGCATTCCTGCGGGCTCAGGACCGACGGAACTATCGAATGCTGGGGCGACAACGATTTTGGCCAGTCGAATGCACCAAGGGGCCACTTCACCACCATCTCAGCCGATTGGATGCACTCCTGCGGGCTCAGGACCGACGGAACTATCGAATGCTGGGGCGACAACCGGAACGGCCAACTGGACGTGCCTTCAGGCTAGAAATCGGCCAGGCTCGTGATCTCAGTCGGACGAGCTCACACCAGGTTTTCGACGAAGCCTTCGAGCTGGCGGAGGTTGCGGACTTCGAAGACTCCGTCGCAGTGGACGCCGTATTCAGAGACGATGGAGTCGCCGGTGTCCCAGTAGGCGCCGGGCTCGGGGTTGAGCCAGAACACCTTGCGGGCTCGGTGCTCGATCTCTTTGAGGATCCAGGCCTGGGAGGCGTGGTAGTTGTTGCGGGCGTCGCCCAGGATCATCACCGTGGTCTTGGGGCCGACGTCTTTGCCATAGCGCTCCCAGAACACCTCGAAGGCGTGGCCGTAGTCGGAGTGGCCGTCCACCCACACCACGTCGGCCTCGGCGTTCACTCGGTGGACGGCCTCGCCGATGTCGTCCACCCCCTCGAAGAAGCTGGTCACCTCGTCGAGGCCGTCGATGAACACAAATGAGCGCACCTTGGAGAACTGGTTGCTGATGGCGTACACCAAATGCAGGGTGAATCGGGCGAAGGCGGCCACCGACCCGCTCACATCGGCCACCACCATGATCTCGGGCTTGGCCGGCCGGGGGTAGCGGAATTTGGGCTCGGCCGGCACGCCTCCGTAGGAGAGGGAGTGGCGCATGGTGTTGCGAAAGTCCAGCGGGCCCTTTCGCCCATGGCGGCGCTTGCGGGCCAGCCGCACGGCCAGCTTGCGGGTGAGCGGGTAGATGGCCCGGCGCAGGGCCATCATCTCCTCCCGGCTAGCGTGCATGAAGTCCACGTCTTCGGGCAGGGGCTTGCGAAGCGTCTTAGCCATGGCCTCCACTCCCCGGTCGGCCACCAGCCGGCGGCGGATCTCGGCCTCCACCTCCTTGCGGAGCTGGTCGATGCGGGCCTCGAACTCGTCGCGCTCCAGCCGTTCCTCAAGAGGCGTCAGATCGCCGGGGGCATCATGGCGGGCCTGATCCATCAGACGATCCAGCACGCCATCGAGGTCGAGGTTTCGCAGTGTGCGATACAGGTAGTAAGTACCGCCCACCGGTCGACCCGGCTCCATGCCGGCGTAGCGCTGCACCGCCTGGCGGGCGATGGCCCGCATGAGGGCGTCATCGCCCCGCATGAGCGCCTGGAACAGCATCTCGGCCAGCTGTTCGGCCGACATGGCCTCGCCGCCTCCACCGCCCTGGCGGCGCTGCTGGCCGTCCAACCCGTCGACGAAGTCGGACAAGTCCATGCCCTCGGGCCACTCCCCGTCCACCAGGTCGTATTCCGCCCCCCGCAGCGAGAAATACACCTCGAAGACCGTCTCGAAGGCTCGCCAGTGGGCATGGTTCTTCACCAGGGTGGCGGCCAGGGCGTATTTGAACGCATCCCGGTCCTCGATGGGGATGTGCTGGATGGCCTCCATGGCGTCCAGGTTCTCGGTCAGGCTCACCGGCAAACCGGCGGCCCGCAGCTCGGAGATGAACCCGGCCAGAAGCGCCAGCAGCGGCGAGGTGGCGGGCTCGACTTTCATGGCAGCCTCAGCGCGGGACGACTACGGAGTTGCGGCCGGAACAGCAAACTCCTCGTCGGAGGAGGCGAACTCCTTCAGCGCCTTCTCGATATCACTGCGGTACTTGAGCAGGATGTTGACTGTCTCAGCCGCGGTGTCGGCGTCGATGTGCTCCACTCCGAGCAGCACCAGGGTGCGGGCCCAGTCCAGGGTCTCCGACACCGACGGGGCCTTCTTCAGCTCGATCTGGCGGACCGATCGCACGATGCGAGCCACCTGGTCGGCCAGGCTCTCACCCACGCCGGGCACCTTGGCCAGCACAATCTCTTTCTCCCGGTCGAGATCGGGATAGTCGATGTGCAAGAACAGGCACCGCCGCTTCAGAGCCTCCGACAGCTCCCGGGTGTTGTTGGAGGTGAGGAACACCAACGGGATCTGGCTGGCGGCCACCGTGCCCAGCTCGGGGATGGACACCTGGTAGTCGGACAGAATCTCCAACAGCAGCGCCTCGGTCTCGATCTCCACCCGGTCGACCTCGTCGATGAGCAGCACCACCGGCTCCGCGGCGCGGATGGCCTCTAGCAGCGGCCGGGTGAGCAGGAACTCCTCAGAAAACAGGTCGTCTTCGATCTGCTGCCACATGCCCTCGCCCTCGGGGTCTTCTCCCTGGCGCTCGGCTTGGATGCGCAGCAGCTGCTTCTTGTAGTTCCACTCGTACAGCGCCTTGGACTCGTCGAGCCCCTCATAGCACTGGAGGCGGATAAGGCGGGCCCCGGTGGCCTCGGCCACGCTCTTGGCCAGCTGGGTCTTGCCCGTGCCCGCCGGGCCCTCCACCAGCACCGGCTTCTGAAGCCGCTCGGCCAGATAGACCACTCCGGCGATGCCCTCATCGGCCAGGTACTGCACACCGCTCAGGCCCTTGCGCACCGAGTCGACGTCAGCGAAGGAGAAGCTCATGGTTGAAGGCTACGTCTCGCTCGCTCAAGCTCCGAAATCAGCAAATCCCTAGGCGCGTACCTGGCCCTCGCCCCGCACCACGTACTTGGTGGTGGTGAGCTGGCGCAGCCCCATGGGGCCTCGGGCGTGCAGTTTCTGGGTGCTGATGCCGATTTCAGCGCCGAAGCCGAACTCCTCGCCGTCCACAAACCGGGTGGAGGCGTTGACCAGCACCGCAGCGGCGTCCACCTCGGTGCAGAACCGGTCGGCGGCGTCCAGATCGGCAGTGATAATGGCCTCGCTATGGCCACTGCCGGTGTCGTTCACATGGGCAATGGCCTCGTCCAGGCTGTCGACCACTTTCACTGACAGCTTCAGATCCAAGAACTCAGTGAAGTAGTCGGCTTCGGTGGCCTCGCCGATGCGATCCGACCCCAAGATTGTCTGAGAGGCCTCGTCGCCCACCAGCTCCACGCCGGCCAGGTCGTCGGCCAAAGGGGGCAGCAACTCGGCCGCCACCGCCTGGTGTACCACCAGGGACTCGGCCGCGTTGCACACCGACGGGCGCTGGGTCTTGGCATTCACCACGATGCGCCGGGCCATGTCCAGATCGGCGGAGGCGTCCACGTAGACGTGGCAGTTACCGTCGCCATCGATGACATAGGGCACGGTGGCGTTCTCCAAGATGGAAGCGATCAGCCCGGGACCGCCTCGAGGGATGAGACAGTCGATACTGTCCCGGAGCTGCATGAACTCCGCTGCGGCGGCGTGGCTGGTGTCGGACACCAGCACCAAGGCATCGCTGGGCAACCCGGCCTTCTCATACGCATCCCGCATCACCCCGGCAATGGCCAGATTGGAGCCCAGGGCGCTGGAAGACCCCCGCAAAAACGCGGCGTTGCCCGACTTGAGGCACAGGCCGGCGGCATCGCTGGTCACGTTGGGGCGGCTCTCGTACACGATGGCCACCACCCCCAGGGGCACCCGCACCTGGCTGATCCGCAGGCCGGAGGGCACCACCCAGCCACCGACAATCTCCCCTACCGGGTCGGTCAAACCAGCTACCTTGCGCAAGCCCCCGGCCATTCCCTCTAATCGGGAGTCGGTCAGCCGGAGCCGGTCGACGAGGGTGGCGCTCATACCCGACGCGGCGGCTGCCTCCACATCGGCCCGATTGGCCTCCAAGAGGTCATCGCGGGCCTGTTCGAGTTGGTCGGCGGCCAGCAGCAGCGCATGGTTCTTGGTTTCGGTGTCGGCGGAGGCCAGGACTCGGGCCGCGGCCTTGGCCCGGTCGGCCAACTCGGCCATGCTCGTATCTGCGCTCACCGCATGAGCGTACCCGACAGGGGTTCGGCTCCTTGAAGTGCTTTGTTCGGGGTACGGGCGCTCGGGCTGCCCAAAATGAACCCTTTGCTCCGGTAGCGTGTTTTGGCATTCCACCGGTTGAACAACGACTTGACGGCTCCAACGACATCCCGCGCCCCAGCGGCGAGGGAGCGGCCAGGAATCAAACTGATGTCTGATACGCCAACCGCCGCGCGCCCCAGCGGCAAGGGGGCAGTTTTGGTGGGCACAGGCATCTTCTTGTCCCGAGTCTCCGGCATTGGCCGAGAGGTAGCCGTGGCCGCATTCATCGGAGCGGGCCGCGTCGGCGACGCCTATCGGGCTGCCTTGACCATTCCCCGCCTTCTGCAAAACCTGCTGGGTGAGGGGGTGCTGTCCGCCTCGTTTATTCCCATCTACTCGCAACTGGTCGAGCAGGGCCGGCGCAAGGACGCCGGACGGCTGGCCGGAGCGGTGTTCGGGCTTTTGGCCGTGGTCACCGGGTTGTTGGTGCTGGCCGGTTGGTTGCTGGCCGAACCGTTGGTGTCGCTGTTGTTGTGGCGGCTGTCAGACGACACCGCCGACTTAACCGTCGAACTGGTGAGAGTGATGTTCGCCGGGATCGGCTTCATCGTGCTGGCGGCATGGACTCTGGGGGTACTCAGCGCCCACCGCCGCTTCTTCTTGTCCTTTGCCGCTCCAGTGATCTGGAACGCCGCCCAGGTGGGGTTCATGGTGGGGGCCTGGCTGGTGTGGCACAACGTCGACCCGGCGACCCGGGCCTCCGACGTGGCCAAGATGGCGGCCTTGGGAGTGGTGCTGGGCGGGGCCCTCCAGTTCTTGGTGCAGGTGCCATTGGTGCTCCGGCTGGTACCGACGCTGCGGCTTAGCCTCAATTGGCGACGCCCCGACGTCCGCACCGTGCTCAACCGGTTCGGCCCTGCGCTGATCGGCCGGGGAGTGGTGCAGGTATCGGCCTACGTGGACCTGATCTTGGCCGGACTGCTGGCCGGAGGGGCCATTGCCGCCTTGGGGTTCGCCCAGGTGATCTACTTCTTGCCCATCAGCCTGTTTGCCATGAGCGTGGCGGCCAGCGACCTTCCCGAGATGGCCCGAGAGCAGGGCGACCTCGAGGTTCTGAGGCGGCGCTTGCAAACCGGTCTGGACCGCATCGGGTTCTACGTGCTGTTCTCGGCAGTGGCGTTCATCACCATGGGCGGGTTGATTGTGGGGGCGCTGTTGGAGCGGGGGCAGTTCAGCGGCGACCAGACCGTGCAGGTGTGGTGGATCTTGGCCGCCTACTCCCTGGGACTGGTGGCCTCGGCGTCGTCTCGCCTGTTGCAGAACGCCTGCTTTGCGGCCGGCGATGCCAAAGGGCCCGCTCGGGTGGCGGTGGTGCGGGTGGTTCTGGCTGCGGTGGTGGGTGTGGTGCTTATGTTCAGCTTCGACTCCTACGCCGTGGTCAACGGCAGTGTGGAGCGGCTGGGGGACTTTCAAGTGCTGTCGCCGCTGTCGGATGCCGAACGGGCCGGCGAAGCGGTGCGGCTGGGGGCGGTGGGACTTGCCTTGGGCAGCACGGTGGCCGCCTGGGTGGAGTACGGCATCTTGCGCCATCGGGTCCGCTACTTATTAGGCCGCCGTCAGCCGGTGAAGGGGCCGACAGGACGCCTGGCTGTCGCCGCCCTGTCCGCTGCCGTTTTGGGCGCAGTTCTGGCCTGGGGCCTTGATCCGCTGCCGCTGCTGGTGGCCGCGCCGTTCTCGCTGCTGCTAACCGGGGTGGTCTATGTGATTTTGGGCCGCGGCTCGGGAGTGGCGGCGGCCGAAGAGGCTGCGACGTTGATGGAGCAGGGCGTAGACCGAATAACTAGGGCAGTACGGTCAAAGAATCGCGGTGGATGACCTCGTCGGGAGCGCCGGGTGGCATGGCGTCGGAGCGCAAGCCCACCACCGAGTCCATGTCTTCTGAGGAGACCTCCACCAGACCTCGGGCGAAGACCTGATCATCAGGTCCCCGAACATCCACAGCATCACCCGGCTGGAAGGCTCCTTCGAAGCCGGTGATGCCGATGGCCAGCAGCGAAGCCCCCCGCTCCACCACGGCGCGGTGGGCGCCAGCGTCTACCCACACTGTGCCCGCGGGGACCATGGCGAACCCGATCCACAGTTTGCGGGCGCTCAACCGCTGGGGCTGGGCCGCCACGGTGGTCCCGACGCCAGGCACTTGGGCTAACGCGTCGGCGACTACGTCTTGGCGATGGGCGGCCGCGATCACGGTCCGGACCCCCGACCAACTGGCAATCCGAGACGCGGCCAGCTTGGAGGCCATGCCCCCGCTGCCTCGGTCGGTGCCCGCCCCACCAGCGGCGGCGGCCAGTTCTTCCAGCAAACTCAGATCGGTGATTTCCTCCACAATCTGGGCTTCGGTATCGGAGCGAGGATCAGCGGTGTGAACCCCCTCGGTGTCGGTCAACAGCACCAGCAGCTCCGCGCCCACCATGTGGGCCACGAGAGCAGAGATGCGGTCGTTGTCTCCCCAGCGAATGGCATCGTCGGCCACCGCATCGTTCTCGTTCACGATGGGAACAACCCCTAGCTTCAGCAGCCGGCTGAGGGTGCGCTGGGCATGCAGATACTGGGTGCGCTCCAAAAAATCTCGGGGGGCCAGCAGCACTTGACCGCAGATCAGGCCGTAGCCGTCCAAGAACTCCTGGTACAGGGCCATCAACCTGCTCTGGCCCACCGCGGAAAGCGCTTGGAGGGTAACCGAGTCGCGAGGGCGGCCCTGGTCGAACCCAAGCACCGGCAGCCCGGCGCCAATTGCCCCTGAGCTGACCACCACCGCTTGATGGCCGTTGGCTACCGCCGCGGCCACCTCCCCGCTCAACTTCGCCACCGCCTCAGCCTTGATGGTGCCGTCGACTTCGGTGATCGACGACGTGCCTATCTTCACCACCACGATCACGGCGACACCCCTTCATTGAGATACTCGTCATCATCGTGATACTCGAACTCGAAGGCCCCGATCCGGGCAGTGTCGCCAGCCTTGATCCCGGCCCGGACTAGGGCCCGATCCACCCCCAGCCTCTCCAGGCGGCGGCGGGCGAAGTCCCACGCGCCGGGAGCGTTCAAGTCGGATAGCGCCACCGTGCGCTCCACCGCTCGACCCACTACGACATAGGCGCCATCATCAGCCCGCTCCACCGTGAACCCCTCGGGCACCGGCCGATGGACGACCACATCGTCGGAGCGACCTGCGCCCTGGGCCACGCTGCCCTGAGCCCGAGCCTCCCGCACCGCCTCGGCCATGGCCCTGACCAGCTCGGGCAAGCCTTCCCCGGTGACCGCGGAAATGCACAAGGCCCCTGGCGGGGGATCCAGATGTCCGACATCGACTTTGGACCCCACCACAATCCGGGGCCGCTCCAATAGTTCCGGCCGGTAGGCGCCTAGCTCATTCAGCAGCACCCGTTGCTGCTCCACAGGCGAGACCTCCTCCACCGAGGCCATGTCCACCATGACCACCATGACCCGAGCCCGCTCAGTGTGGCGCAGAAAGCGGTGGCCGAGGCCGCGGCCATCACTGGCCCCGGCGATGAGGCCAGGAATATCGGCCACCACCATCTCGAAGTCGTCATCGGCGCGGACCACGCCCAGATTGGGCTCGAGGGTGGTAAAGGGGTAGTCGGCGATCTTGGGGCGGGCGGCGGAGATTCGGGAGATGAGCGTGCTCTTGCCCGCATTGGGAAAGCCGATCAACGCCACATCGGCCAAGAGCTTGAGCTCCAATCTGAGCCAGCGCTGCTCCCCCGCCTCTCCCTGCTCGGCAAACGCCGGTGCCCGGTTCTGATGGGTGGAGAAGCGGGTATTGCCCATGCCCCCCTCGCCCCCGGCGGCGGCCAGCCAGCGGTCTCCGTCGGCCGCCAGGTCAGCGAGCAGCGCTCCGCCCTGGTCTTTCACCGACGTTCCCACTGGAACCCGGACCATAGCGTCATCTCCGGTCGCCCCGTGGCGGCGCTTGCCCTGACCATGGCTGCCGTTGCCGGCCCGACGGTGGGGGTGGTCTTTGAAGGCGATCAGCGAGGCCACATTGTGGTCGGCCACCAGCCAGACGCTGCCGCCGTCGCCGCCGTCGCCGCCGTCGGGGCCCCCTTTGGCCACATGAGCCTCACGGCGAAACGACACGCATCCCGCGCCACCGTCGCCGCCCCGGACATTCAGGCCGCACTCGTCAACGAACTGGGACATCGTCTGTCAATCCGCACTCGTCTGAGCCAAGCGGCTGTGAGCCGCTGGGAGACGATCAGCCGGGGATGACGTCGACGAGCTTGCGGCGTCGCCGGCGGCCGAACTTGACCCGCCCGTCGGCGGTGGCGAACAGGGTGTCGTCGCGGCCTCGCCCCACGTTCTCGCCGGGATGGATGCGGGTTCCCCGCTGGCGCACAATGATCGATCCGGCAGTCACCTGCGTACCGTCGAACACCTTCACCCCGAGGCGCTTGGGGTTGGAGTCACGGCCGTTCCGAGTTGAGCCGCCGCCTTTGGTCTTGGACATCTTTTGCTCCCTTCGGTATTCGGTCTAGGCCTTGATGGCCGTGATCTGAATGCGGGACTTGCGCTGGCGATGGCCCCACCGCCGACGCTGGTTGCTCTTGTTCTTGTAGGTGAAACCGTTGATCTTGCGGTCTTTGACCGAGTCCACCACCGTAGCGGTGACCGTGGCCTTGCCGAGCTGATCGGGAGCGGCGGTTACCGAGTCGCCGTCTACCAACAACAGCGGGGTCAGCTGGACCTCAGCCCCGGGCTCACCCAGCAGCTCCACATCGAGGATCTGGCCCTCTTCTACCTTGTACTGCTTTCCGCCTGTGCGGATGACGGCATACACCTGCTTGCGCCTCGCTCACTACTTGCCGGCAGGTCCGAAGGACAATTCTAGACGAACCATCAGCCACCAACCCCAACTGTTATGGGCCAGCCAAACGGCTATTTCTTTGATGTCAGGTTGCGGTCTAGCTCCAAGCCCCGCCCCTCGCAGGTCGGACAGACCGAAGAGCACGACTCCAGCAGGCCCTCTCCGATGCGCTTGCGGGTCATCTCCACCAAGCCCAACTCGGAGATGTCCAGCACCTGGGTGCGGGTCTTGTCCCAAGCCAGCGACTCCCGGAAAACCTTCATGAGCTCATCGCGGTTGCCCCGCTTCTCCATGTCCACGAAGTCGATCACGATGATCCCGCCGATGTCGCGCAGCCGGAGCTGGCGGGGGATCTCCTGGGCCGCCTCCAGGTTGTTGCGGAACACCGTCTCCTCCAGACTGGAGTCACCAACGTTCTTTCCGGTGTTCACGTCGATGACCGTGAGTGCCTCGGTGCTCTCAATGATGAGCGAGCCGCCGCCGGGGAGCCACACCTTCTTGTCCAGAGCCTTGACGAATTGCTCGTGTACGTGGTGGCGCTCCATCAGGCTGAGATGCTCGTTCTCGGCGTCGTAGTACTCGAGCCGCTCCACCAGCTCGGGGGCCACGCTGGACACGTAGTCGTGTACCCCGTCGAACAGGCGGCGGTCGTCGATGTGGACCGACCGGAAGTCCTGATTGAATTCCTCTCGGATGACTCGGACCGCCATCTCGGGCTCCCGATACAGCAGTGCGGGCACCTGGCTGCGCTTGGACAAAGCGTCGATCTCCTCCCATTGCGACACCAGCCGCTTCACGTCGCGCTCCAGTTCCTCGGCGGTGATCTTCTCGGCCGCGGTGCGCACGATGATCCCATGCTCTTCCGGCTTGCACCGATCGAGCACTTTTCGCAGCCGCTTGCGCTCCTTGTCGGGAAGCCGCTTGGAGATGCCATAGGTCTTGGAGTTGGGCACCAGCACCACAAACCGGCCCGGCAGCGACACTTCCTGGGTCAGCCGGGCTCCCTTGTGGGCGATGGGGTTCTTGGTGACCTGGCACATGATGGTCTGACGCGCTTCCAAAAGGTTCTCGATGCGGGGCGAGCCGTTCGAGGTCTCCACGTCGTCGGGGTCGAATACCACATCGCCCCGGTACAGCACCGCATTCTTGGGAGTGCCGATGTCCACGAATGCGGCCTCCATGCCGGGTAGCACGTTTTGGACCCGACCCAAGTAGATGTTGCCGTGGATCTCACCGACGTCGTCGGCCGGGCGGGAGACGTAATGCTCGATCAGCGCCCGACCCTCCAACACTGCGATCTGGGTGACTTCCGGGCGGACTTGGACCAGCATCATGTAGCGGCCCACCGGTCGGCCTTTGCGTCGACGGCCTCGACGGCGCTCCAGAGTCTTCTCGTCCAGCTCTACTGGTCCGTCGGATACCCGGTGCTCCACCGGCTGGACCGGGCGGCTGCCTCCCCCGCGGCCCCGCCCGCCTCGACGACGGCGGCGCTTGCGGCCCGACCCAGAACCGCCTCCGCCTGAGTTCGAGCCTCCCCCTGAGCCCGAGCCCCCGGATGTGCCCGACCCGTTTCCGGCAGGCGCGGGGCGGGTATCGCCGATCTTTGGGCGATTGTCAGAAGGTGGTGGCGCGGGGCGGGTATCGCCGATCTTTGGGCGGCTGTCAGAAGGTGGTGGCGCGGGGCGGGTATCGCCGATCTTTGGGCGATTTTCGGTCATTTATGTAGTCCTTTCTCATTGCACACCAACCAGGGTGTGCTGAGCAGGGGCTGCGCCGACCTCAAGTGGGTCCAAACGGGCGCCATCCTGCTCAATCCATTGACGAGTGCGTCGAACCAGTACCGGGTAGTACCGCGGCTCGAAGGCAGTCAAGAGCTCCGACGGTCGAGCTGCCCGCGGTTGGGTGCCCAGAGTGGCCAAGAGGCGAACCCCCCGATTCGTCGGCTCGCCGACCTCCAGTGCCCGTATCTGAGGGGTGAGGTCGTCGGTGATCTGCTGTCCCTTGCGTTCTCGCGTAATCATTATCGTAGTCGCACCGCGCACCCGATCTACCCATCCGGCAACATCGTCAGCGGTCACGTCGATCAGTTCGATGTCCCAGTCACAACTGGTCACCGCTTGCTGCAACGACATCTCGCCGGGCAAAAGCACGGTTCCCCCGGTGGCGGCAATCCCGCAAGGCAACACGCTGACCAGGGCTTTCAGCACCTCATCAACTGCGACATCGGCGCCCTTGAAGTCGACATCGAGATACTCGGCATCCGATTCATAGCCGGTGGCCAACGCCAGTCCGAAGTGCAGCTTGGCCCGGGGTGAGAATCCCTCGGTCTGGGCCACCGGCAGCCCGGTTCGCCGCAGTGAGCGCTCCCAAATCCGGGCCACATCCCGATGGCTGGTAAACCGGATGCGCCCGGTCTTGCTGTACCGCAGCCGAATCCGCGTGCGAGGTGGCTGGTTCGGGTTCACGATGAGGTCCTCGAGCCGACGCCGGAGAGCTGTACGGACACCGCAGCGGGAGGCTGGTAATCGGTGGGAACCTGGCCGGTGCCCTGGCTGCCTCCGGCTGGGGGCACCGCAGAAGCCACAATGTGCTCGATGCTGTAGCCGGTGCAGGCTCCGCAGTCGTAGCACGGGGTCCACCGGCAGTCTTCCAAACCCACCTCATTGAGGGCGTCCCGCCAGTCCTGCCACAAGAAGTCCTTGTGCAAACCCGCCGACAGATGGTCCCAGGGCAGAACCTCGTGTTCGGTGCGGTGCCGATGCACGTACCAGTCCGCCGAGAGCCCGTGTCGGTCCATGGCCTGTGTCCAGCGGTCGTAGTCAAAATGCTCGGACCACTCTTGGAAGGTGCCTCCCTGCCGCCACACATCCTCGATGACCCGTCCGATGCGACGATCGCCCCGGCTGGCGATTCCCTCCACCAAGCTGGCCTTGGGGTCGTGCCACTTCATCTGCACGCCCCGGTTCCGCTTGATGTCGTCGCGCAGCAAGAAGATCTTGCGCTGCAACTCAGCCACCGTGTTCTGGCCAAACCACTGGAAGGGGGTAAACGGCTTGGGCACGAATCCACCCAGAGACACAGTCACCGAAGGGTTCTTGGTGTGGGATCTGCCCAACTCCACACAGTTGCGGGCCAGTTCCCCGATGGCCAGGGTGTCCACATCAGTCTCGGTGGGCAGACCGGTGAGGAAGTAGAGCTTCATGCGCCGCCATCCCTGGGAGAAGGCCGACTCCACTGCCCCGTAGAGGTCTCGCTCGTCGATCAGCTTGTTGATCACCTGGCGCATCCGCCACGACCCGGCCTCCGGAGCGAAGGTCAGGCCGGTGCGCCGGGCCCTCTGGATCTGGGCCGCCAGCCCCACGGTGAAGGCGTCAACCCGCAGGCTGGGCAGCGACACCGACACCTCTCCGGCGCCGCAGTCCATGGTGGCGGCCACCACCTCCTGGATCCCACTGAAATCGGCAGTGGACAGCGAGGTGAGCGCGACCTCGTCGTAGCCGGAGCGGGCCAGCCCGTCGGCCACCATGGTGCGGACTTGCTCGGCGGGCCGCTCCCGCACTGGACGGGTGATCATCCCCGCCTGGCAGAACCGGCATCCTCGGGTGCAACCCCGGAAGACCTCCACGTTGAGCCGGTCATGAACCACCTCGGTGAGCGGCACCAGCTGGTGCTTGGGATAGGGCCAAGCAGCCAGATCGGCCACCGTGCGCTTCTCCACCACGGCGGGCACGTCGGCGAACCGCGGGGTAACCGATACCAACGCGGGGCCTTCGTACACCACGTCATAGAGCGACGGTACGTACACGCCCTCGACAGCGGCCAAAGCCCGCAGCACCGACTGCCGCCCCTTCTTGCCCGACCGCTTCCAGTCGCAGAGCACCGCGTTGATCTCCGATACCACCTCCTCGCCGTCTCCCAGCACGAAGAAGTCAACAAAATCGGCCAACGGCTCGGGGTTGTAGGTGCAGTGTCCACCAGCACCGATCAGCAGATCGTCATCGGCACGTTGCTCGGTCCGCACCGGCGCTCCGGCCAGATCAATGCAGTTGAGCAAGTTGGTGTAGACGAGTTCGGCCGACAGGTTGAACGCCAGCACGTCGAAGTCCCCAGCCCGGCGGTGGGTGTCCACTGAGAACAGCGGCAAGCCCGCTGCCCGCATCTCGGCCTCCATGTCCACCCAGGGGGCATAAGCCCGCTCGGCTACCGCGTCGTCTCGTTCGTTGAGGATCTCGTAGAGGATTTGAAGCCCCTGATTGGGAAGGCCGATCTCATAGGTGTCGGGATAGGCCAGAAGCCACGCCACCTTCGACGGATGGTGCTCCGGTTCCACCATGCCGCCTTCGCCACCGATGTAGCGCGCCGGCTTCGACACCTCGGGCAGCATCAACTCCAATTCAGGCCAAAGGGACATCAGCACCAATCTACCGCTGCTTCTTGAAATGACAGAACCAGTTCAGGGAGACCCCAGAGCAGACCGTTGGACCTAGGCTTCCTCCGTTCAGACAAACCGTCTCATGCGCACGTTCAAAACGAGGCCGAGGCCGATGAGGGTGGCGATAGCCGAAGAGCCCCCGTATGACACCAACGGCAGGGGAATCCCGGTGATGGGAGTAATGCCCAGGGTCATGCCCACCGCCTCAAACATCTGGAACAGGATCATGGCGAAGACTCCCGAGCAGATGAGCGCGCCGAACCGGTCTTTGGCCAACCGGGCAGCTTGGAGTATCCGCAACAGCAAGATGGCGTAGAGCCCCAAGGTGGTGGCTGAGCCGACGAAGCCGAACTCCTCCCCGATGACGGTGAAGATGAAGTCGGTGTGCTGCTGGGGCACCAGACCGCTGAGCGTCTGAGAGCCCTCGCCGTAGCCCTTTCCGCTCACCCCTCCGTTGCCAATGGCAATTTGGGCCTGGCGCTGCTGGAAACCGGCCTCGGTGATACCGGTGGTGGGATCAACAAAAGTACGAAGCCGGTTGGTCTGATATTCCTCCAGCATGTTGGAGTTGATCATCAGCGTCACCACCGTGGTGGCGATCAGGGCAATGCCGATCACCTGGCGAAAGCGGATGCCGCCGATGAGCAGCAAAACGAACCCGATGAACACATAGATGAGCGCGGTGCCCACATCGGGCTGAAGCAGAACCAAAAGGCCGGGCCAAGCCACAATGCCCACGGCAAAGAACACCCGGGGCGCGGTCAAATGGTCCTCGTAGCGGGACAAAAAGGCCGCCACCGCCACGATCACCGCAAGCTTGTGGAACTCAGAGGGCTGAAGCTGGAAATCGCCGAACCTGAACCACGAACGGGCACCATTGACCTCTTCGCCCAACGGGCCCAGCACCACGATCAGCGCCAGAATTCCCACTCCGTAGATGGCCATCGCGAACTTGGCCAACTCGTGGTACGGGAACCAGGCCGCGAACACCATGAACAGCCCGCCAGCCACCGCGAACAGCGTCTGGCGCTCCAGGAAGAAGGAGTCGAAGTTCTCGGGGTCTCGACCCCGAGTAGTGCTGTAGATGGCCGCGATCCCGATAGCGGCAAGACCTGCCGCGGCCAGTACCAGGAGCACATCAATGTGCATCCACGGTGCGTACGGTCTGCTCCGGGGGTTCAGCTCCCGTTCCCGAAGCCGGCGCTCCTCTAAGGAGATGACTGCCATCAGGCCTCACCCCCCGATCCAGCCTCGCCGGCTTCCTCGCCAGCCTCATCTTCCCCAATCGTTCCGCCCAGCTCGGCAAGATCGTCGATGGTGCGTACCGCCGGTACCGAGTCGGTGGCGATCGGCTCCAGAACCCGGCGAACTGCGGGAGCGGCCACCGACGCCCCGAATCCCGACTCCTCCATGATCGCCACCACCACATACTCGGGATTCGGATTGGGGCCGAAGGCGACGAACAACGAGTTATCCGCTTTACCCACTACCTCGGCCGTGCCCGTCTTTCCCGCCACCGACCACTGTTCATGAGGGAAGCCGACGAAGGCCGAGTGGGCGGTACCTTCCAGTTCGGCGGTAACCCCAAGCAGCCCTTCGAGAATCGGTACTCGGATGGAGTTGGGCAAATAAATCTGGCTCAGAACCCGGTCAGCAAAGGCTTGCATGACTTCTCCAGTGACCGGGTTCTCCACCCTGTCCACCATCTTGGGGGCATACAGCGTGCCCCCGTTGGCAAAGGCTGCGTAGCCGTTGGCCAACTGCAACGGGGTGGACCCCAGCACACCCTGACCGATGGCCAACACGATGGAGTCGCCGGTTCGCCAAGGCTCGCCGGCTGCCTCCGCCGCCGATGGGGAGGGCACCCTGCCCACTCCTTCGCCGGACAGGGCGATGCCCGAAGGCGCTCCGAAACCGAACAACTTGGCGGTCCGCTGGATTCCCTCCCGGTCGAAGCGGTCGGCCCGGTCCATGGTGTCAGCCAAGTAGTAGAAGTACACGTCGGACGAAACGATGATGGCCCGGATCAGGTCAACCGGACCGTAGATGGCCTCTTCTGCGTTGCGGAAGGTGCACGAGGCGATCACATCCTCCTCGCAAGACGGCACCACGTAGGTACCGGTGTCCTCATAGAGGGTGCGAACGTCCAGCACGCCCCGCGGACCGATCACGCCACTGTTCATCGCGGCATAGGCGGTGAACAGCTTGAATGTGGATCCCGGCGGATAGATGCCAGCCAAGGCCCGATTGTGCAGCGGTTGGTGGTTAGCCGGGTCTTGGAGTTGGGTCCAGCGGTCCTGTGAGAAGCCGCTCACGAACTCGCTGGGCGAATACGTCGGGAACGACGCCATGGCCAAGACCTCGGCCCCGTTGGGATCCAACACCACCAGAGCACCACCGGGAGCCTTGAACGGGGGATCATTCGGGTCATCGACCTCCTGCTGACGAGCCTCGGCCAGACCGGCTAGGAGCTCTTTCTCAGCCAGCGCCTGGACGTCGATGTCCAAGGTGAGGTGGACATCGGCGCCGGCAATCGGGTCGATCTGCTCCAACACCTGCACTGGATCGCCGACGTTGTCCACCTCCAGCCTCGTAAAACCGGGTGTGCCCCGGAGCACCGATTCGAAGGACGCCTCGATCCCGGTCTGGCCGATCTCGTCATTGCGCCGGTAGGTCTTGGGATCATCAGCGACCAGCTCGTACTGCTCCTCGCTGAGCAGGGAGACATAGCCGAGGATGTGGGCAGCCAGGTCGCCGTACGGGTAGGTGCGAACGCTGCGAATGACGGTGCCCACACCCGGGAACTCGTCGGCCCGCTCGGCCAAGACGATCTCGAAGTTCTCAGTGACATCATCGGCCACCGGCACGGAGTCGAGAGGGCCGTATCGGGGGTCGTCGAGCGCCTCGTTGATCTCGAATATCTTGGTCAGCCGCCCAGCTCGGCTGATCTCGGTGGCCAGGCGCAACACCAGCTCTTCTTGCTCTTCCTCGTTGAACTCGGTGTCGTAGGTGAACCGATCCACCGTCACCACCAAGGACTCACGATTGTCCACCAGCACATTGCCGCTCCGGTCGAAGATGCGTCCCCGGGGAGCGGGCTCATAGATCACCCGGACCGTGTTGGATTGGGCTTGGGCCTCGAACTCCTCCGAACTCAACACCTGGAGGAACCACAAGCGGGCCACCAGCGCACCGAAGGCCAACAGGGCCAACAGGGCCAGGAAGCTCAACCTCAGGCGGAGCGACTCGGGGCTCAACGCTCTTCACCTAGCAGTCTGGGCCACGACCAGTGCCACAGGCCCAGCAGGGGCAGGCTCAGCACCAAGTTGTAGGCCGCAGCCACGCCCATGACCACGTAGAGGTGATCGGTGTAGAGGTTGGCCTCACCCAACAGCTCCCCCAGCACCGCATATACCAGTAAGCCGCCCGCAGTGGCCGCGGCGGTGACCAGAACATTGATCCACCAGGCACTGCGGAAGATCCGCTCTTCCAGCAATCCCACCGTGTAGCCCCAGACGGTGTAGATGAGCGCAGACAGGCCGAACAGCGTGGGGAGATAGAGATCGATGCCCAACCCGATGGCAAATCCGGCCACCGCTCCTCTCTCCGGTCCGCCAGCCAATCCGGCGGTGACCGCGATAGCCAGCGGTACTTCAGGAGCAACCCCCAGCACCCGCAGATCGGAGAACAGCGTCAAATGGAGTACCAACGCGGTCAGCAGGAACAACCCGCTGCGAACGTAGGCTCCGGCCACGCTCACGGGCATATCCCCAGTCCACTGCGAACGTAGGCTCCGGCCACGCTCATGAGCCTTCTTCCAGTGGGTCGTAGAGCAGCACGGTGACGAAGCTCAAACTGTCGGTATTGGCCGACGGCTCCACGGTGAGAAGCTGGAGCAGCCGGGCCTCGTCATAGTCGATGTTGGTGACGGTGCCGATGGGAATTCCCGGGGGATAGCGGCTGCGGTCCACCCCGCTGGTCACCACCTCATCGCCAATGGCCACCTCGGTATCGATTTCCAGCCCCTTCGTCACCATGAGGGGCTCGCCATGACCGCCCCCCGAGGCCAGGGCCACGTCTTCGGTGCCCACCACCAGCACCCCGACCTCGAAGCCGGGGTCGGTGAACAGTGTCACCCGAGAGTGCCCTCGACCGGGATCGCCATCGATGCGCCCGATCAGGCCTCCCCTGGTGACTACCGGCATCCCGTTGCGGATCCCGTCTTCGGTGCCGCGGTTGATCTGCACCGAGTACCGGTCGAAGTTGCCTATGTTGGCGGTCACGACTTCGGCCACCACGTTGGGGATGTCCTGCACATAGGGCAAGCCCAGCTGATCGAGCAAGGACTCCAAGCGGATCGCTGCGTCGGAATCCAGGATCTGCTGACCTTCGAGCTTTTGCAACTCTTCTCGCAGCATTTCGTTCTCGGATTCCAACTCGTCGTAGCCGGTGACGCCAGCCCAGGCATCGCCCACCGGTTCGAATACTCGGTCGGCCCCCGACCGCAACGGGGAGATCAGATCGGAGAGGGTTTCCTCAGTTCGCTGGAGGGGCTCGAAATTACGGGCGTCCAGGGTGAGCAGCGTCGCAGAGGTGAGCAGCAGGAAGATGAGCGTGAATCGCGACCGCCCTGTACGGGTGCCCGTTGCCACGGGGCTGAACCGAGCGTTCAGTCGTACGACGAGGAGAAGAGGAGCCCCTCAAGCGCATCGAACTCCTCCAGCGATTGGCCCGAGCCAATGGCCACTGCGTGGAGGGGATTGGGCGCCAACCGGACCGGCATTCCCGTCTCTTCCTCGATCCGAGGGGGCAGGCCATTTAGCAGGGCTCCACCGCCAGCCAAAACGATCCCCGCCTCCATGATGTCGGCGGCCAGCTCGGGGGGAGTCTCATCCAGCGTCACTTTGACCGCGTCGACGATGGAGCGCACCACCTCGGAGATGGCCTCGCGGATCTCGGCGGTTGAGGTCACCACCGTTTTGGGCAAGCCGGTAATCATGTCTTGGCCTCGGACCTCCGCAAAGCGATTCTCGCTGCCCGCCCATGCCGTGCCCAGCACCATCTTCACCTCTTCGGCGGTGCGGCTGCCGATGGTAAGGCTGTGCTCTTTCTTCAGGTAGGCGATGATGTCCTCGTCCATCCGATCGCCGCCCATGCGGATCGACTGCCCGGTGACCACTCCGCCGAGAGAGATCATGGCTACCTCGGTGGTGCCACCACCGATGTCCACGATCATGCTGCCTGAGGCCTCCTGCACCGGCAGACCGGCACCGATGGCCGCGGCCATGGGCTCTTCAATGATGTAGACCGGCTTCTTCGCTCCGGCAGAAATCGCCGCCTCCTGCACGGCTCGCTGCTCCACGGGGGTGATGCCGGAGGGAACGCAGATCACCATTCGGGGTCGGATGAACCTGCCCGGAGATACTCGCTGGATGAAGTACCGAAGCATCTTCTCGCAGATGTCGAAGTTGGCAATGACCCCGTCTTTGAGCGGGCGGATGGCCTGGATGTGGGCCGGAGTGCGCCCCAGCATCCGCTTGGCCTCGGAGCCCACCGCCAGAGGCAGTCCTTCGTTGGTAACCGCCACCACCGAGGGCTCGTTGATCAAGATGCCCTCGCCACGGACATACACCAGCGTGTTGGCGGTGCCCAGGTCGATAGCGACATCGCGGCCAACCAAACCGCTACTGGAAGAGAACCGCCGCTTCACCATGGGGCAAGGTTAGAACAGCCGACCCCAGTTCGCACACCGGCACTGGCGTTGCGTTTCTCTGTTCGCATACCGGCCCCTTCCCATGTCGGAAAGGAAGTTCGCACACCGGCGCTAGTCACAGCTCGGGGAAGAAGATGGCAATCTCCCGCTCGGCAGAGGCGTTGCTGTCGGAGCCGTGAACGAGGTTCTCGGTGACCTCCAGTCCGAAGTCCCCCCGGATCGTTCCCAGGGGAGATTCCAGAGGATTGGTGGCCCCCATCATGGAGCGGACCACGGCATAGACATCTTCGGGCCCTTCGATCACCACCGCCACCGATGGTGAACGGCCGATGAATGCCACCAAATCCGGATAGAACGGACGGTCCACATGCTCGGCGTAGTGGCGGGCGGCCAGATCGGCGTTGATGGTGAGCATGCGCATAGCAGCGATGCGCAAGCCCTTGGACTCGAAACGGGACAAGATTGCTCCCACTAGACCACGCTCCACTGCATCGGGCTTGCACAAAACCAATGTCCGATTCACTGGGAGCACCTTCCCAGTCGCGTCCTGTCGTAATTCACCGGCTGCACCCTACTGATCGCGCGAGGCCAAGTGAAGGCGAGCCGCACCGGCGGTGTAGAGGGAGCCGGTGATGACCACCGCGTCCTCCTCGGTGGACAGTGCCAGTGCCCGATCTACCGCCTCGCTCACATCGTCGGCGATCTCGGCATCGATCCCCCGGTTCCGGGCCGCAGCGGCGAGATCGGCAGCCGACAGGGCCCTCGGCCAAGCGGGAGCGCAGCACACCACCAGATCGCATCGGGCGCCGGAGGCGTCAATCGCGGCCAGCATGGCATCGGGGTCCTTGTCGCCCATCATGCCCACCACCCAGGTGACTGCGCCCAACACCGTGAACTGGTCGGCCAGCGTGTCTGCCGCCGCGGCTAGTCCGTCGGGATTGTGGGCCCCGTCGATCACTAACAGAGGTTGGCGGGCAACTACCTCGAATCGGGCCGGGACCGTTACGCCGCCCAATGCGTCCAGGAGCGGCTCATCCAGCGCCTGGCCGACAAGGGCTTCGAATGCGGCAATGGCCAGTGCCGCATTCTGTCCTTGGTGCGCGCCGAACAAGCTGACGTAGACCTGGTCGTAGCGGGTATGGGGAGTGCGCAGCGAAACCAGTCGCCCACCCACCGCCGATCGGTTCTCCACCAGCTCAAAGTGCTGGCCGGCCACCAGCATCTCTGCTGGGGTCTCCTGGGCGGCAATGGCTACCAGCTCGGGGGCCATAGGCCCTAGCACCGCAGCGGATTCGGGATGGATGATGCCTGCCTTCTCCCCCATCACCTCCTGCTCCCAACCGGGTCGGCCGTCAGTGTGGTCACGGCCGATGTTGGTGATGACCGCCACCTTGCTGTTCACGACGTTGGTGGCGTCGTAGCGGCCCAGCTTTCCCACCTCCACTACCGCCAAGTCCACGGCCACATCGGCAAACCAGCGCAGGGCCGCTGAGGTGACCAGCTCAAACCATGAGGGCACAGAGCTAGCCCGCCCCGTAATCAGATGGTGTTCCACTAGCCGCAGGTGCCCCAGCAGTTCGGCCAGGTCGGCATCGCCGATAGGGTCGCCGCCCACGGCCATGCGCTCGTTGATGCGCTCGACATGGGGGCTGGTGTAAGCCCCAACGGTCATCCCCCATGCCCCGCCTAAGGCGGCAATGAGCGCCGCGACCGAGCCCTTGCCATTGGTACCGGTTATGTGGACTGCCGGATAGTCAGCTTGGGGATTTCCCAGCGCCTCCAAAAGCTGGCGCATCGGAGCCAGCGACAGGCCGTCGGTATCGCCAGCCGTCGCCTCCAAGTTGACGTGGCCGTCCAGCCACGCTCGGGCTTCAGCCAGGGACGGGAAGTCAGCTGGCTTGGCGACGGGACCGGTCGGCTGAACGGGCTTTGGCGGCATTGAGCAGCTGGGGGGCTTCCTCACCGCGGACGGTTGCCGCGCTGACCACGCATTGGACCACGTCATCGCGGCTGGGCAGCTCGTACATCACGTCGAGCAACACCTCTTCTAAAATGGCTCTCAGCCCCCGGGCCCCGGTGTTGCGGCTGAGGGCCAACTCGGCCACCTCGTCCAGCGCCTCATCGCTGATCACCAGTTCTACGTTCTCGAACTCGAAGAACTTGCAGTACTGCTTCACCAGGGCGTTCTTGGGCTCCACCAGGATCCGTACCAGCATGTCCCGCTCTAGGTGGGAGACCACCCCAACCACCGGCAGGCGGCCGATGAATTCGGGGATGAGGCCAAATTTGATCAGATCCTCGGGCTGGACTTGGTTGAATAGCTGGCCGTGGTCGCGCTCAGCATCGGTGCGGATTTCGGCCCCGAAGCCGACGCCGACATTGCCCACTCGATTCTCGATGATCTGCTCCAAACCGGCGAATGCGCCGCCGACGATGAACAGCACGTTGGTGGTATCGATCTGGATGAACTCCTGATGGGGATGCTTGCGCCCGCCCTGGGGTGGCACCGATGCGGTAGTGCCCTCCAGGATTTTCAACAGAGCCTGCTGGACACCCTCGCCGGAAACATCGCGGGTGATTGACGGGTTCTCGCTCTTGCGGGAGATCTTGTCGATCTCGTCGATGTAGATGATGCCGGTTTCCGCCTTCTTGACGTCGTAGTCGGCAGCCTGAATCAGCTTGAGGAGGATGTTCTCCACGTCCTCGCCCACATACCCGGCCTCAGTCAGCGCGGTAGCGTCGGCGATGGCGAAGGGAACGTTCAGCATCCGGGCCAAGGTCTGAGCCATCAGCGTCTTGCCGCATCCGGTGGGGCCGAGCAGCAAGATGTTCGACTTGGACAACTCCACCTCGGGGTCGGATGAGCCCATCTGGACTCGCTTGTAGTGGTTGTACACCGCCACCGACAGGATCCGCTTGGCGTGCTCTTGGCCGATGATGTAGTCGTTCAAGAAGGAGTAGATCTCCTGGGGTTTAGGGAGCTCCTTGAATCCGACGTCGGTGCCTTCGGCCAGCTCTTCCTCGATGATTTCGTTACAGAGGTCGATGCACTCGTCGCAGATGTAGACACCGGGGCCAGCGATCATCTTCTTGACCTGCTTCTGAGTCTTGCCGCAGAAGCTGCACTTGAGAAGCTCGCCCCCCTCTCCGAATTTAGCCATGGTCTCTGCTCCCCCGGCTTATTCGACCTCCATCGGTTGGCCAGTCACGCTTTGCCACGGTTCTTGCTCCCCCTACCGGATGGCCGTTATCGGGCCGGCGGCTTCGACGGCATCACGCGACGAGATGACCTCGTCGATGAGGCCGTATTCCTTGGCGTCCTCGGCGGTCATCACGTAGTCGCGGTCGGTGTCCTGCTTTACCTTCTCGAGATCTTGGCCGGTGTGGCGGGCCAAGAGCTGCTCAAGCTGGTCCTTGAGCCGCTGGATCTCCCGCGAGGCGATCTCAATGTCGGAAACCTGCCCGGATGCCCCGGCATAGGGCTGGTGGATCAGCATCCGGGAGTGGGGCAGCGCCAAGCGCTTGCCAGGAGCACCCGCGGCCAGCAGCACGGCGGCAGCCGACGCTGCTTGACCGAAGCAGATGGTGGTGATGTCGGGCTTCAGGTACTGCATGGTGTCGTAGATCGCGAACATGGCGTTTATGTCGCCACCCGGACTGTTGATGTAGAGGTTGATGTCTTTGTCGGGGTTCTCCGACTCCAAGTGCAGAAGCTGGGCGCAAATGAGATTGGCCACGGTGTCGTCGATCGGAGTCCCCAAGAAGATGATGTTCTCCTTGAGCAGGCGGGAATAGAGGTCGAATGAGCGCTCGCCCCGGTTGGTCTGTTCGACCACGACTGGCACCATGTAGTTCTGAGGTCTCATGTGATTTGGCTCTCGGTGGTGGTGGGGGGAAGGTCAGACTCGTCGTCGGGATTCAGGCTAGACCGCTCAATGGGGTTTCCGTCGGGATCTTTTATCTCAACCCGCTCCAAAACCCATTCCCGTGTCCTGCGCATCTTTGCGTCCAATCGTACCCCCTTGAGACTGCTTTCATCGGCAGCGAATACCGATGACTTGAGCTCATCAACGGTCTGACCCACTTGGGCGGCCAGCATGGCCAGCTCGAAATCCACGTCCTCATCAGTGACTTCGATGGACTCCGCCGCAGCCACGGCCCGCAGGGCTAGGTCGGTTTTCGCCTCTTGGAGGGCGGGTTCGCGCAGCGCCTCGGCCATCTCCTCAACAGTCTGACCGATGGCCTCCAGATAGGCGTCCATCTCGACACCTTGGCTGCCCAGACGCATCTGGAGGGTCCGCAGGCGATGTTGTACTTCGGCGTCCACTAGGGCCGCGGGTATGTCGTCGATCACCAGCTCGGCGAGCTGTTCGCCCACCTGGTTGGCCAAAGAGGCCAAGGCGTTGGCCCGCTTGGCCCGAGCGATGTTCCCACAGACGTCGGCCCGCAGCTCATCAGCGGTGTCGAACTCAGAGGCCTCTTGGGCGAATTCGTCGTCAAAGTCAGGCAGAACCGTCTCCTGCACCTCTTTGACCAGGATGCGGAACCGCAACAGCCCGTCTTCGTCGGGATCGGGGTGCTGGGCATTGAACTCCAAAATGTCACCGGCTTTGGAACCGCGGAGCTGTTCGTCTATCTCGGGTACGACAGCCCCTTGGCCCACCTCATAGGCATAGTCGTCCACGGTGAGACCCTCGACCTCCTCGCCGTTGTAGGTCCCGTAGATGTCCATGGTCACGTTGTCGCCGTCGATTGCCGGCCGGTTGACCGGGGCCAACTCGCCGAACTGTTTGCGAAGTTGGTCCACCTGCTTGGCGACCTCATCGTCGGTGGGCACAGGGCTGGGCACCTCAGCCTTGAGCTGGTCGTAGCCGGTGATGGAGATCAGGGGCCGTACCTCGACCACCGCGTCGAAGCTGACCAGGCCATCCTCGGCCCCGCTGGTTATGTCGATCTCCGGGGGGGCGATGACGTCAACATCGTGGTCGACTACGGCCTGGGCGTAGTACTCGGGAACAGCATCGCTGAGAGCCTCTCCCCGAGCTGCCTGGGGACCTAATCGGGCCTCCAACACTCGGCGAGGAGCTTTGCCGGGGCGGAATCCGGGCAGACGTACTTGGCGGGCGAGCTTACGGAAGGCCTCGTCCAGCTTCTGCTCGAATTCCTCCGCTTCGATATCCACCGACACCTTGACCCGGTTGCCTTCCAGGACCTCGACCGTGCTCCTCACAGGTGTGGCAGTTTACCGGCGACCCCTCAAATCCTCGTGTCGTAGCCGGTCGCCAACACAACCAGATTTAATGATTCCCCAGCTATGCGGGTGTAGTTCGGTGGCAGAACCGGTAGCATCCTCGGCTAAATCCGCGGGTGTAGTTCAGTGGTAGAACCCCAGCCTTCCAAGCTGATGACGCGAGTTCGATTCTCGTCACCCGCTCTCTTCGAATTCCCACCTTTCTCGGGCGACCTCCACGATCTTTGCTGCCACCCAGGCGGACCCCGTGCGGTTGATGTGTACTCCGTCTTCTTGTCGAACCCGAACAGGGTCGCCTCCCGATGGCGGGGTGAGGATCTCCTGATAGGGGTCATCGCCGCCAAACAGGTTCCAGACGTCCACCATTGTCACACTGGGGCGGACCAGGGTCACCGGCCGTGAGACCTCGTTAATCACCGGATTTCCCGTGCGGAACGGCTCGGTCCGGGCCGGGGGTAGGCCAACCCAAACCACATGGCGGTGGGAGGCGGCAAGAGTGTCGAAGGTGATGTGCATACGCCAAGCCCACTCAGACCTCCATGCGTCGGACCCCGGGATCAATACCAATCCGTCGGCTGACTGCATGGCTTGCCAATCGTTTCCTCCCATGATCAACACGACCAGCTCGGGATCGTGTTCGACCACAATTTCGAGGAATTCGGCCGGCCAATTGAAGAAATCGGGCCGGGCCAACCCGGTGCCGTTGCGGGAGTCCACGGTCACGTCAAGCAACCCGCCGTCAACCGCACCGGCCAGCGCGTGGCCGGGATAGAAGGCCTGACTGTCACCAGCCACGTACACCCGCAGCGGTTGTTCGGCTGTGACGGTGCGAATCTTGGGAGGTAGCAGCGAGGCGTCCGTCGGGGGGAGAGGTGGCAGCGGCAGTCCCGCGTCGTCAAAGCCGAGCACGAGGTCGGGGGAGGCCCCAGTCGGCTCAATTTCTCCGTTCGGGTCGTCGCCTCTCGTGGGCGTGGGGCTCCCATCTGGGCTTGGGCTGGCACCCGGGGTTGGGCTCCCATTCGGAGAGGGGCTTCCTCCCAGAGCCGGGGTCTCAGAAAGGGCGGTGGGCTCGGGGGCTCCCACTGCTTCGGGGACCGATGACTGCTCGTCCTGCACCGGCGATTCTGTTTGCGCGGGGGCGCCAGTAGCCGCCGGTGCCTCGGTAGCTGCCGGTGCCGTAGAGGTGGCTGTCGGGGCTGATACCGATGATGACTCCCGCCCCCGGGCCAAGTTGGCGGCCACCGCTTGAATGCTGTCCACCCTCTCTCCGGCATCGGTGCCTACCCCGCGGATGTCAGTAATGAGGTCGTAGGGACGGTTCAATGCCAGGAAATTGGCCACCCGGTCGACTCCTTCGGCCACGTCCAACCATCGGTCCCGGCTGTCGCCCAGCGGCTGGCGTTCGGCGATCTCCACCAACTTGCCGCTCACCAAGAACATGGTCAGCAATAGGCAGCCCAAGACCCCCGTTGCCATCCTCGCCACGCTGGAGGCGCCGCGGCCAGATCCAGAGTTGCCCATGTCGGATTCGGGGCTGCCCATGTCAGAACTGGAAATAGCCATGTCAGAACTGGAAGTAGATGTAGTCGGCCACCCCTTCGGGGCCGAGGGCGACAACGATCATGGTCCACACCGAGAAACCCACCGCGGTCAAGCCGAGCGGAGTCTTCGCCAGTGCATCCGATCCCTTCTCGGCCCAAGACCGGGGCAAGAACTGAGCGGCAAGGGCAGCAGCGATAGCCAGGGCCACCAGTGGATTCAGCAGTTCAGGGCCGGTGCCCCACCCGGTGAACAGCCGAACGAGCACGTCGCCAGCGCGGCCCAGCGTCTCGCTGTTGAACAGCACCCAGCCCAGGCACACGAAGTGGAAGACCCCGAGCCGCCGCACCCATAGCCGGGTGGTGTCCGACGGGGTCCAGCGCCGGCCTAAGAGAGCCAGTTCCCGCTGCCTTGGACCTCTCCCGACTTCCCTGCGCCACCGCTCCACCGCTAGTCCCGCGCCGTGGTAGATGCCCCAGATGATGAACACCCCGGCCGCGCCGTGCCATAGGCCCCCCAAGGCCATGGTGATGAGCAGGTTTCGGTAGGTGGCCAAGCGCCCTCGGCGATTGCCCCCCAATGGGATATAGAGATAATCCCGCAGCCAGCGTGACAGCGTCATGTGCCACCGCCGCCAGAAGTCCTGAATGGAGTCGGACACATAGGGGACATCGAAGTTCTGGGGGAAGCGGAACCCCATCAGCAGAGCCACGCCGATGGCCATGTCGGTGTAGCCGGAGAAGTCGGCGTAAATCTGCACGGCGTAGCCGTAGATCCCGGCAAGTATGTCGAGAGCACCGTGCTCGCCGGGGGACTCAAAGGCGTCTTTCACCACCGCCCGGGCCAAAAAGTCGGCAATGACCACCTTCTTGAACATGCCCCGGCCGATGAGCCTGACCGCGTGGGCTACCTCCGCCCGGTCGGGACGGGTTTCGGAGCGCAGCTGGGGCATGAATTCAGTGGCCCGCACGATCGGGCCGGCTACCAGCTGGGGGAAGAACGACAAGTAGACCGCGAAATCGAGCAGCATTGCTTCTTCAGTGCGGCCCCTGTGCACGTCAACCACGTAGCTGATGGCCTGGAAGGTGAAGAACGACACCCCCACTGGCAGCACGATGTCGAGGGCGGGACTGGAGATTCCCAGGTTGCGGTCGAGGCTGTCGGTGAAAAAGTCGTAGTACTTGAAGAAGGCCAGAACGCCGAGCGACAGCGTCACTCCACCAGCCACCGCGGCCTTGCGGACCCGCTCGCTGCTGGCCCGCACGTTGATGGCGGCGGCGATCGCATTCCCCAGGGTCATTCCCACCAGCAGCAGCACAAAGCGGGCGTCCCAGGCGGCATAGAACCAGTAGGAGGCCCCCAGCAGGAACAGCTTCCACGGCACCGGCCATCGCCGCAATGCCCAAGCTACCGGCAGCACTACCGCGAAGAACGCGGCAAAGCTGAAAGTAGGGAAAAGCACCCCCGCCAAGCTACAGCCAGCTAGTGCTGAGCTACACAGCGCATCCGAGTATCAATGAGTTCCATCGATTTCGAAAAGCGCCCACGGCAGGATTCGAACCTGCGACCTTGGACTTAGGAGGTCCCTGCTCTGTCCTGACTGAGCTACGTGGGCGGGCTGGCGCGAAAAACGGCGCGAAATAGACAGTAGCAAGCTGGTTGCGAGACTCGAGGTGGGGATTAGCGAATAGGTTGTGGTCCCGGAGGATCTGGGGAACATGAACTTGCATAGTGCGTCTTTGGCCGGGCGTGCCTGTTGATCATGGCCGCTGATCGACAGCAGCCTGGGTTCGAGCGTCGGGCGTACATGCTGGACGTTTCCAGGGACCGGGTCCCCACCAACGAAACCCTTGAGTGGCTGGCTGGTGCGATGACGATACTCGGGTTCAATGAACTGCAGCTCTATGTCGAGCATGCCTTCACCTATGCGGACCACGAGGATGTCTGGCGGGAGGCTTCGGCGCTCACCCCCGGCGACCTGCGGTGGCTAGACAGAGTCTGCGAGGCCAATGGGGTAGACCTCGTGGCCAACCTAAATTGCTTCGGCCACATGGAGCGATGGCTGTCCCATGAGCGGTATCGGAATCTCGCCGAATGCCCAGACGGGGCTCCCAACCTCTTCGGTGCAGGCAAGATGCGGCCCGGATGTCTGGCACCAACCCCAGCCAACGCAACATTCGCGGTGGCCCTGGCTCGGGAGATGGCCGCTGCCGTCCGCCATCGCCGAATCCACATCGGCGGCGACGAACCGTTCGAGCTCGGCGAGGGCGTCTCCGCACAGGAAGTGGCCGAACGCGGACGCAGCGCCGTGTACGTGGAGCATCTGTGCCGAATAATCGAGCCGCTCATCGCCGATGGACACGAGGTGATGTTCTGGGCCGACCAGCTGCGCCAAGACCGGGACTTGATTCCCAAGATCCCGATGGGAGCGGTACCCGTGGTGTGGAATTACGAGGCACCGTCGGAGACCGGGTGGGAGGCCATGCTTCCGCCCGAACTCATAGAGCGCCTCGGCCTCCCCGAAGACCCGCATCTCGGCTTCGAGTCGCATGCCCGCCTGCTAGCCGACGCTGACGTGCCTTTCTGGGTGGCACCCGGGACCGGATCGTGGAATTCGCTGATCGGCAGGAATCGCAACGCGGCGGCCAATATCGCCGACGCTGCCGCTGTCGGTGCCGCCAACCAATCACCGGGCCTTCTGCTGACCGATTGGGGCGATAACGGGCACTTCCAGCCCCTGGCGGTGTCTTTGCCGTCGATGGCGCGAGCCGGGGCCGCCGCCATGGGCCACCCGACCAGCGATCCCGCCCAAGTCGCCGACAAAGTAGAAGCGGTATTGGGCTGCGATCCCGGCATTGGCGCCCTCATCGATCGCCTGGGCCACATCGGCGAAGACCTGGGCATGACGGCTATCAATTCGAGCCCGATCTTCGTCGTCCTCTGCCACACCGGTCTGCCCGGATTCGGCGAACCCGACCCCGAGGCTCTCGCTGCTGGCCTTGAGACCCTGGCTGTGGCCCAAGAGCGCTTCAACGAGCCCATAGGCGGACCTCGCGGCCCGATTGTGGCCGCAGAGATGCAGGCTGCTTGCCAGCTGGCAGAAATCGGCCTGCGCCGCCTCGGCATTCAGCACGGCCTCGACGTGGAGGCACCCACCGCAAGTGAGGTCAACGAAGCAGCCAAAGCCCAAAGAAGCGCATGGCTGCTCTCCAGCCGCCCAGGAGGCCTCGACGACTCCATCAACAAACTGAACCGCTAACGACCCCGCCGCCACCTCGATGAGCGTCTTTACCTAAAAGAACATAAAAAGAACTGAAAATAGGTTAGGGGTAATAGCCTGACCGGAAGGGTGGCTCGGCCCACCCGGTCCGGTCCTTCAACCTTGTACTCGGCACCGGACCGGGATCGGGCCGAGTCCACCCTACCCCATCGATGCTGGTCCTTCTACCCTGCTTTCAGACGTAGTCCTCGTACTTGTCCAGGTGGCGGGTGGGGGTCTTGAGGGCGTCCTTGCGGAAGGGGTCGCCCAGCTCCATGGTGCACATGGCCTCAATGACAGTGGTGCGGCCCCCGTTCATCTGGGCGTCGATGGCCTTGGTCAGCGCCGGGCCCACCTCTTCGAGCTCGTTGACCCGCACGCCGTCGGCGCCCATGGCCCGGGCCACCTCCGACCAGTCCTCGCCGCCGTCGAGCTCGCCAGCCACGAACCGGCGGCCGTAGAAGTCCACCTGGTTCTTCTTCTCGGCACCCCACTGACGGTTGTGGAACACCACCGCGGTGACCGGGATGTTGTGGCGCACTGCGGTCATGGTCTCCACCATGCTCATCGCCCACGCCCCGTCGCCGGCGTAGGCCACCGCCGGGCGGTCCGGCGCGGCCTTTTTGGCCCCGATGATGGTGGGCAGCGCGTATCCGCAGTTGCCCCAGCTCATGGCGGCAAAGAAGGACCGGGGCTCCTCAAAGCGCAGATAGCTATTGGCCACCGAGTTGATGTTGCCGATGTCGGTGGACACCATCACACGCTCTGGCATGGCGTGCTCCAGCTCGCGCAGCACCTGGCGGGGATGCATCCAGTTGTAGCGCTCTTCGGCGGCCTGTTTGATCATGTCGACGCTGAAGTCGTCGGTCTCATGGATCCAGTCGTCCAGCTCGGTCTCCCAGTCGGCCTTGTCATCGGCGATCTCGGCCGCCCGTTGGACCCGGGTGGCATCGCAGGCCAGCTCCCGACCCTCCAAACGCTGGAGAAGCGCCGCGGCGGCAGCTCCGGCGTCGCCGCAGATGCCCACGTCGATGCGCTTGACCAGCCCGAGCATCTTGTTGTCGGCGTCCACCTGGATGATCTTGGCGTCGTTGGGCCAATAGTCCATGTCGTGCTGGGGCAGGGTGCCGAACGGCCCCAGCCGGGTGCCCAGCGCCAGCACCACGTCGGCCCTCGAGATGAGCCGCATGGCCGCTTTGGAGCCCTGGTAGCCCAAAGGCCCACACCACTGAGGATGCGACGCCGGGAACGAGTCGTTGTGCAGGTAGCTGTTGACCACCGGACAGCCGAGCCGCTCGGCCAGCGCCACTGTCTCGGCCATCGCGTCGCCCATCACCACTCCCCCGCCGGAGACCATCACCGGGAACGAGGCTCCGGCTAACAGCTCGGCGGCCTCGTTCAGGGTGCGCTCGCCGCCCGGACCCCGATCCAGGCCCTGCGGCTGTGGTATCTCCACGTCGATGTCACCGTAAAAGCGGTCGCGGGGGATGTTGAGCTGCGTCGGCCCCATCTCCGACAGGGCCCGGTCAAAGCACCGGCCGGTGAGCTCGGCCATGCGGTGCTCGTTGTTGACGTGGCCTTGGTACTTGGTGAACTCTTCGAACATCGGCAGCTGGTTGGCCTCTTGGAAGCCGCCCAAACCGATGCCCATGGTTCCGGTCTCGGGGGTGACGATCACCACCGGACTATGGGCCCAGTAGGCCGCGGCGATGGCGGTCACACAGTTGGAGATGCCCGGCCCGTTCTGGCCGATCACCACGCCGTGGCGGCCGCTGACCCGGCTGTAGCCGTCGGCCATGTGGGCCGCGCCCTGCTCGTGGACCACCGGCACCAGCTCGATGCCGGCCGGCTCGAAGATGTCCATGGCATCCATGAACGCACTACCCATGATGCCGAAGATGGTGTCGACGCCGTGGGCGACCATGGTCTCCACGAACGCTTCGCTAGGAGTCATTCGGGTCATGACTCGTTCCTTTCGTGTAAGAGAATTCTCCGTTGAAAGAGATCTCGTGGGCAAGAAGATCAGAGCGCATAGGCAGCAGGCATGGGTTTGAGCGGGCGGGAGTACCACAGGGGCCGGCGCAGGCCGCCGGGGCCGGGAGCGGGACGGGTCATGGCCAGCCACTCCTGGTAGGCCTTGCGGGCTTCGGCGGTGTCCACCACTACATCGCCTGGGGTGTCCCCGGGATGGGCGGGTGTCACCCTCACTCGCTGGTGCCAGCACTGCATTCCCGAAACCGGGTCGGGCTGCACACAAAACGCCAGATTCTGGTGGACGCCGGTATCGCTCCACCAGATCCGCTCGGTGTCGTCATCCGCGCTGGCATGGCGCTCCGGTTGGCCTCGTCGACGGAGCCGCCACAACGTACCGTCGTTGGTGATGTCGGCGTCGCCCCCCGTCCACGACCCGCCGTTTTCGGGGTCGATACGCCAGCGGCCCATGTGATGCGAAGCCGCCACCACGCCGGGTCGGATGCCCTCGGTACGCCAGGCTCCAATTACGAAGTGGCCGATCCGGGTGGTGATCCTCACCAGCCCATTCACTTCGATGCCCAGAGCCTCGGCATCGGAGGGGTGGACCCACAACGGGTGGCGATGGCTGAGCTCCGACAGCCACTTGCTGTTGGCCGAGCGGGTGTGGATCAGCGTCGGGATGCGAAACGTCGGAACCAGAATGCGCTCATCGCCGGAGAGGTCGAGGTTCTCCCAGTGCACGTGGGACGGAATCCAAGTCGGGGCGGCGTACTCGGGCCAGCCCCAGTCGGCCAGCGTCTCCGAGTACAGCTCCAGCTTGCGCGACGGCGTGGGAAAGCCCTCCTTGGGGCTGCCGTCCACCTGCACCGCCAGAGAGCCGTCGCCCAAGCCGGCCAGCTCCAGGCCAGCCAGGTCATCCGCCTCGCCCGACCACGTACCAGGGGTACCCGAGCGGCGGTACACGCCGGCGTCGTCGAGGTGACAGCCCACCAATTCGGCAGGGTCCACCTCCCGCTCATAGGGCTGGTACATGTCGCCGTCGAGGGCATACGCGCCCCGATCCCGCATGAACTCCAACGGGGTCTGACCGGCGGCCTCGGCGTCATCGGCCAAGCCGGGGACCGCCGCAAACATCGACCCGTAGTACTCGTCCACGCTCATCGGCGTGCCGGGACGCTCGCAGCTCTCGAACCATTGGCGAATGCCCATGGAGCCGTCGGGGTCGATGCGCCACGACAGGTCGATCCAGAACTCGTTCTCCTCCCACACCTCGCCGGGGTTGAACTCGTGGGTGCGCGACCCACTGGAGACCTCGGCGCCTCGAATCTCGGCGAAGCGGCGCAGCACCGGCTGGCGGAAGCCGATCCACCGACCGGCGTGGGTCTCGAAACTGGCCACATCGTGGCGCTCGGCCCCCACCCCCATGGGCAGCACGTAGTCGGCGAACACCGCCGTCTCCGACCACGTGGGGGTCAGCGCCACGTGACAGGCCACTTTGTCGGGATCTTTGAGCGCCTCCAGCCAGCTGAACCCGTCGGGGTTGGTCCACACCGGGTTGTACACCCGGCTGAAGTACACCTCGAGGCGGCCTCGGCCCTCGGCCAGGAAATGGGGCAGCAGGATCGACATTTCGTGGTGGGCCAGCGGGTACTCCCGAGGCCAGCTCAGCTCGTTCCACTGGTCGAAGGGCGGCGCGCCCGCCGGGTGGGGTGCCTTGTACTTGTTCCAGCCGTTGCCGGTGGTGCCCCCTACCGTGCCCACCGATCCGGTGAGCACGTTGAGGAAGAACAGGCACCGGGCCGTCTGCCAGCCGCCCAGGTTGCCGGCGGCTGCCGCTCGCCAGTTGTGGGAGGCGAATTTGGTGGGATGGCCGCCGATGATTTCGGCGATCTCGATGATCTGAGACGCGGGCACCCCGCACACCCGCTCGGCCTCCTCCGGGGTGTAGGCGGCATAGTCGTCGAGCAACGCTGGACCCACTGATTCGAACTCCATCGGGCGCTCCGGGTGGCGCTGACGCAGGTAGACCTCCCAGTTGGTCCAGCGCCGCACGAAGTCGCGTTCCCAGGTGCCGTTGAGCACCAGCAGCCGGGCGATGGCCAGCAGCAGGAAGGGCTCGGTGCCCGGCCAGGCGGGCAGCCAATAGTCGGCCTTGGAGCCGGTGTTGGAGAGCCGGGGGTCCACGCAGATGACGGTCGCCCCCTTCGATTGGGCTTCGACGATCCGCTGGGCGTGGGGGTTGAAGTAGTGGCCCGACTCCAGGTGCGACGAGATCAGGAAGATCACCTCGGCGTTGGCGAAGTCTGCCGACGGGCGATCATGGCCCATCCAGCTCTGGTAGCCGACCCGGGCGTTGGAGCTGCACACGTTGGTGTGGCTGTTGTGGCCGTCCACCCCCCAGCACTGGAGCACCCGCTCGGCGAAACCGTCCTCGCCGGGGCGGCCCACGTGGTACATGACCTCGTTGTGGCGCCCTTCGGCGATGGCGGTGCGGATGCGGCCGCCGATGTCGGCCAGCGCCTCGTCCCAGCTCACCCGCTCCCATTGCCCGGAGCCCCGCTCACCGGCCCGCCGCAGCGGATACAGGATGCGCTCATGGTCGTCGATCTGGTTGAGCGTGGCCGGGCCCTTGGCGCAGTTGCGGCCCCGGCTGGCCGGGTGCAGGGGGTTGCCCTCGACGCGGTCGATGCGACCAGTGGCGTGGTCCACATGGCACACCAGTCCGCACGCCGCCTCGCAGTTGAAGCAGGTGGTGGGCACCAGGGTGTGATGGCGCTCCACCCGGCGGGGCCAGGCTTTGGCGTCGAGCGAGGTGGCGTCGTGCCAGGTCTCGTGCGGCGGGTAGCGGTGCAATTCAGTCATAAGCCGACATCCGCCTAAGACAACGGCACGGACTGGCCCGCCCGCACGAAGCTGTCCTCGTAGCACCACATGCCCACCACCGCGCTGATCCCGGCCGCTGCGGCCAGCCAAGACCCCGTATCAGCAGCGAGGCTGACCGCAACCAGCCCAGCGGGCGCAGCCAGCCCCAGCACGACGCCTCCGACCCAGAATTGCCGGGCGTATCGACCCTTGGTCATGGCCACCACTGCCGCCTCGACATGGGGCGTTCCCCGCCCCAAGACCTCCGCCCCTACCAGCGCAGCGGTGGCCAGCACTCCCGCTAGCAGCACCCACTGCACGGCGACAGGGTCAGGCCCATCGACCGCTAGTTCCATCACCGCGTAGCCGGCTCCGCCTGCGACAACCGCTTGGGCCAACAGTGTGGGCAGCACCAGCGGCGACTGCCACAGATCGCGGCCCTCGCACTGGGCGAACAAGAAGGCGGTGTAGCCCGCGGTGGCCAACCCCAGCAGCGCGGCAGGCGCAGCCAGCCCTTGCAGCGCGCCCACCGAGCCGACCACACCGGCGACGAACCATGCTGCGCTCACCGCCGCGAACGCCCCGAGCACAGCTCCGCCCTTCACCAACCATGACCGGCGATTGGCCCGGGTGATGAGGTAGTAGAACCGGGTCGGCTGGCGCAGGTCCCCCACCAAAAGCACGCCGGTGACCGCCAAGAACACTCCCGCGGTCACCGCCGGCGCCACCCCCACAACCGCCTGCTCGCCACCGTGGCCAAGCAGGACCAACAGCGCGGCCATCATCATCATGCCCGCGGCCACCGCCTTGGTCACCAGATAGCTGGACACTTTGGCCTTCCAGGTCATCTCATGCGCCGTGGTGTAGGCGGTGCGGGCCTCCACTTCGCCACTGACAGGATCCGCGGTCGGATGCTGGGCAGTGGTGTCGGCCCAGATCATTCCGTCGCTGGCAATGGCCGCGCGCAAGGGATCGAGCGATGCCGCTTCGGCCCCCACATAGTGCACTTTGGGCCGCGTGTTCTGCTCTGGCGCTCGCACCGCGGTGTCGCTGCGGGCGATGAGCTCGGTGGTTTCATCGTCGGGGTCGTCAAGATCGGCCACCTTGATGGCGTGGGTGGGGCATACCACCACGCAGCTCGGCTCCAGGCCCTGGTCGATGCGGTGGTTGCAGAAATTGCACTTGTTGGCCGTGTTGGTGACCGGGTTGATGTAGATCGCGTCGTAGGGACAAGCGTTCATGCACCCCTTGCAGCCAATGCAGTTGTCGTCGTCGAAGTCGACAACCCCGTTCGATGCCCGGAACAGCGCATTGGTGGGACAGATGGAGATGCACGGCGCATCGTCGCAGTGGTTGCAGCGCATCACCGAGAAGTGCCGGTTGACATCGGGGAACGTGCCGGTCTCGATGTACTTCACCCAGGTTCGGTTCACCCCCAAGGGCACGTCGTGCTCGGCCTTGCAGGCAACCGTGCAGGCGTGGCATCCGATGCAGCTCTCGCTGTCGAGAAGGAACCCGAGTCGGCTCACCCGAGGCCCTCGGCACTCAGCAGGGGTCTGCCAGTCACTCAACAACCCCTGTGCTCATCTCCGGCTTGCGGGAGAGTCGCTGGATTCCGGCGCACAGCAATTGCACCAGATGATCGAAAGTGTCCTCGGGATCGTGGGGCAGGGGATGGCCGTCGCCCGACTCAAGATGGCTGAATCCGTGAAAAGCGCTGCGCAGAGCGCGGGCGGCATGCACCAAGTCTTCGTCGCTGAGGTCGTAGCCCCGCAAGGCCTGGCCCAACACTGCCAGCACCCCTTCGACGGCGGCCTCCAACTCTGCATCCCCGGCACACGGATAGCGATCGGTGGCGGCGTAGATGCCGGGATGGTCTCGAACCACCTGTCGCCAGGCGTGGCCCAACGCGGCCACCGCATCGTCGCCCGACAGGCCCACAGTGGCGTCGGCCAGCCGCTGGGCCAATATCTCCCGGCCCCGCAAGCTGAGGCTGCGAAGCAGATCGTCGTAGCCCTCGACATGGCGATACAGGGCCGGCTGGCGCACACCGAGCACGTCGGCAACCCGAGTGAGGGTCAGACGGTCGAGCCCTTCGGCGTCGGCGACATCGGCCGCGGTGGCGATCACTTTGGCGCTGTCCAGGGGCGGGCGCTCCGACATCGAGCCGCCCTTGGGCCTCGTCATGATTCTGCTCCTTCGCATGTCGCCTGACAGGCGGCAATCACAGCCACAGTGGCAATGTCGTCGGCGTTGCAACCCCGCGACAGGTCGTGAATCACACCAGCAGTTCCTTGCAGCAGTGGACCGTAAGCTCGGGCACCGCCCAGCCGCTGGGTGATCTTGTAGGCGATGTTGCCCGAGTCGAGGTCGGGAAAGACGAACACGTTGGCCCGACCGGCGATCTCTGAGCCAGGAGCCTTGGCCGCGGCCACCTGCTGATCCCAAGCCGCATCGAACTGCATCTCGCCGTCGATGGCTAGCGATGGCATCCGGTGGCGCACGATCTCAGTGGCCTCTCGGACCCGCTCCACCCGTGAGCCACCGGCGCTGCCCTTTGTGGAGTACGACAGCATGGCCACTCGAGCCGTCTCGCCCACCAGCTGTTCGTGGGTGGCCGCGGTCGACACTGCGATTGAGGCAAGCTGGCCTGGGTCGGGCTCGGCCACCACCCCGCAGTCGCCGTAGGTAATGGGCGTCCCGTCGGGGAGCACCAAGAGGAAGCAGCTGCTGATGGTTTCGACACCGGGCGCCGGACCGATGCAGTACAGGGCCGCCCGCACGACATCGGCCGTCGGCCGACTAGCGCCGCCCACACAGGCATCGGCCTCGCCAGCGGCCACCATGAGGGCAGCAACATGCAGAGGGTCACCCAGATCGATGCGCTCGCTCCAGGGTGAGGTCTCAGCCTCAGTCTGTAATGCCCGCGAGCAGAAGCTGGCTGGATCGTCCAACAAAACAGGGGCAGCCAAGCCTTCACGATCCAGCAACCGGGCCGCGACCTTGGCCCGCTCGTCAGAGCCGTCGGCCAACACCACCCGCATCCGGGACGCGCGCGCTTGTTCACGCCACAACTCGGTGATGGGTACCCGATCCGCGGTTGGCTCGAGGTTGGTCAACCTTTGCCCCGCCAGGGGATCAGTCGCTTTTCGGCCATGCGCATGGCCACGTCCATGGTCACCCCAAGGATGCTGATCAGGATCACCGCCGACAGCATCAAATCGAGCAGGAAGAACTGGCGGGCTTTGAAGATGGTGAAGCCGAGGCCGGAACTGGCCCCCAGCAATTCGGCCGCCACCAGAGTTCCCCAGCACACGCCGATGGCCACTCGCAGTCCGGTGAAGATCTCCGGCAGCGCGTTGGGCAGGATCACATGGCGCAGCACTTGGGCTTTGGACGCGCCCAGCGAGTACGCGGCGTGCACCTTGGTGGTGTTGACGGCCAGCACGCCGGAGCGAGCGGCGATGATCATGATCCAGACCGCCGCGAACAGGAGCAGGTTCACCTTGCCCTCCTCCCCGATGCCGAACCAAACGATGAACAGGGGGATCAGCGCTAGCGGCGGGATGGGCCGCAGAAGCTCCACAATGGGGTCGAAGATGCCCCGCCAGCGGCTGGAGAGGCCCATGGCCAGGCCGATAGGCACCCCGATGGCCACCCCCCAGAACAAGCCCTTGGCTAAACGGCTGAAGCTCAGCCACAGGTGCTGCCACAGGGTGAATCCGCTGTAGCCATTGCGGGCGAAGTCCCAGGTGGCGTCCCACACTTGGCCCGGACTGGGAAGCACCCTCTCGCTGAGCCACTGCGTGTAGGAGCAGGCCGGCAGCCCGGGGAATTCTTCGGGGTAGTCGGCCGCCCGATCACAGTCGCTCAGCAGGCGGTGCTGGTTATAGGATTCGTTCTCTTCGAGCCCAGCCCGCACGTCGTCGGCGTAGTCGTACCAGGCCTGGGGCAGCCCCCACACCCGGGTGGAAATGAACCACAGCGCCAGGATCACGATGAGGCTGAAAATGGTCCACCGCAGCGCACCGCTGACCTCGGCAGCGTCGCCAAAGGTAACCGTCTTGCGGGTGCTCTGGCCGGTCTTGCCTCGGAACAGCCAATTGAATGGCCAGTTCGCAGTGCGGTTCTGCTGTTCGATGTTCTCCTTAACGGCGTGTCCGCCAGGTCCCTCTACCATCACGCACCCCCTCCCGTGCCCATGATCTGCTCTTCCATCTCCCAGATCATCGTGAGGATCTCCTCTCGGTTCTCGATGAACTCCTGGGACGTCTTCAACTCGCGGGCATCGGCGGTCAATGCCTCCTGGGCGAAGGGAAGGTCGTAGGTCCGCTCAATGCGACCGGGCCGCGGCGCCATCACAAACAGCTGATCCCCCAAATACAGCGCCTCCTCCACGCTGTGGGTCACCAACACGATGGTCTTGCCTGTTTCATTCCACAGGTTGAGCACCAGGCTCTGCATCTTCTCCCGGGTGAGTGCGTCAAGGGCCCCCAGGGGCTCGTCCATCAAGATGATCTTGGGATCGTTGGCCAAGCATCGGGCCAAAGCCACCCGCTGCTGCATGCCGCCGGAAAGCTCGTACACCGCCTTGTCGCCGAAATCTTGAAGCCCGACAATCTGAAGCAGATCTTGCACAGCCTCGCGCGAGGCAGGCCGGGAGCGTCCGTTCATGCGAGCGCCGAAACCTACGTTGTCGTTCACGCTGAGCCACTCGAACAGCGCACCCTGCTGGAACACCATGCCCCGGTCTTGACCAGGGCCAGTGATCGGGTCGCTACCCAGCTTGACATCACCGGAGGTAGGAGCCAAGAAGCCGGCGATGATGTTCAAGAGCGTGGTCTTGCCGCACCCCGACGGTCCCAGAAGGGTTAGCAGCCGGCCCGGCTCAAGGGTGAACGAGACATCCTTGAGCGCCTCCACGCTGCCCCCATCGGGCAGCTCGTACACCATTCCGAGTTGTTCCACCACCAAGGGACTCTCGGTTCTGGACTCCTGGGCCACCTCCACCTTGGATGGGTCGAAGTGCACTTCGGGTCGAGCCAATGTGAACCACGCCCGGGCGACCACCAGCGCGGCCACGAGCAGCATCATGTAAGGAATGGAGGAGTCCTCACGCTGCATGAAGGCCAAAATCACCGCAATGGTTGCGCTGGCCGCCAAGGCGAGCCAGATGTACCAGGCCGTGGCGGCTTGCTTCTCCTCGTCGGCGCGCCGGAACAGCAACAAAATGGCCAGGAGCGCAGCGCCGCCCACCAGTGAGACCACCGGCTGCCACGGCGACGCGGTGTCGCGGAACGACAGCACCACGCCTCCGATGAGAGCGACACCGGCCATGATCTGGCCGATCAGGATGATGCCATCACGGGGCTGGGCGGCCCGATCGGCCCCCTTGAATCGCCGTGACGGCGTCGCCGCAAGATCAATGAGCATCACCAGCACCGCCAATGCAGTGGCGGCCAGAAGGGCGACCGAGAGCCAATATGCACCACGGGCGATCACATAGGTGAAGCCGTCGTATACGTCGGCTAGACCATCAACAAACGAATCCATAACGTCCGCCCTTGGTTTTGGAACTCAACCCTGAAGGAACTTAGCTGCTTCGCAATGAGCCATCAGCGGGAGCGGGCTTGGAGGGGATCAAACCCGCCCCCGCTGCTCGTGCTCAGTCGACGGCTTCGAGGAAGCTCGTATCGACGAAGCTGTCGTAACTGGACAGGGCCGAGGGGATTTCGCCTTGGGCGACGAAGAAGTCCATCTGGTCCTTCATCACCTGCTGCACGGTTCCTCCGAGCCACGCCTGAGACAACTGCACGTCCTTCTCGGGGAACGAGAAGGCGTCCAACAAGGCGATGGTCGGGGCGCGCTCCATGCCCGCCGCTCCAGCGATGGTATCGATGAACGGCTCCCGGTTGGCGTTGTAGGCCCGGTTGGCGTCCTCGGTCACCTGCAAGAAGCCGGTCACAACTTCGGGATACTGCTCCGCAAATGTGCCGGTAGTGGAGATGATGTCGAACACGCGGATGCCGATGGCCTCCTGCTCGGAGCCGGTCATCACCAGGTTGCCGCCGTTGGCGATCATCTGATTCACCGCGCCACCGAACGCGCAGGCCATGGCCACCTCGCCCGAGTCCAGGGCCGCCACCGCAGCGGGGCCGCCCTCCGACTGGATCAACTCAACCGTGGAGGTGTCCACACCCAGGTGCTCCAGCATCTTCAATAGCTTGAAGTGGGTCACATTGCCCAGCGGCGTGTAGATGCTCTGGCCAGCCAGCGTCTGCGCCGCGTTGGCCGCGGTGACCCCATAGTCGGGGTGGGCCACGCAGTTGTCAGCATCGGCATAGCTCACCGCCACACCAACCAGCAACAGGTCAGAGCCGCTAGTCACGAAGTTGGCGAACGGCGTCAAACCCTGTGAATAGGAGATGTCGATGTCGCCAGCCTCCATGGCCTGGGCCATATCGCCACCCGACGCGAACGGAATCCAGTTGACCGTCAAACCCAGTTCATCGTCGTAGGTTTTCTCAGCCTGGGCCGCCTGATTGGCCGTCGGCCACTCCAGGAAGTAGGCCACGTTCAACTCGCCGCTCTCCGGTGCTGCGTCGTCGTCGTTACCGCAAGCAGCAGCAATCAACGCCATTACCATAAGCAGTGCCAGTAGTCGCTTCATATTGGTTCCTCCATCTAGATGGATGTTTCTTGCCTCATTTCAAGGCCTTCAGCCAACCGCCTACGCGGTTGAACACTTGGTCGACCCGGCTCAGCAGGTCGTCGATCACTTCAGCATCGGCCACCAGCGGTGGTGAGATCATCACCATGGCCGCGCCACGCGAGTCTGGTCGCACCAGCACCCGCGCCTCTCTCACAAACCGGTCCAGTGCCCCGCCGGGCAGCAGCGCGGCGAACTCGGTCTCGGTCAGATCGATGCCCCGCTCCCGGTCCCGCATCAACTCCACTGCGTAGAAGAACCCCGTCCCCCGCACATCCTTGACACAGGCGTGGGCCGCCATCAGATCTCGTAAACCGCCCGACAGGCGGTCCTCATGGCGCAGCACTCCGGCCATGACGTTCTCGTCGCGCAACGCCGTCATGTTGGCGGCCGCCACCGCAGTGGACACCGGATGGCCGCCGAACGTGGACCCGTGGACATACATGGCCAAAGAGGAATCCCACACCCGTTCTACCAGCGAGCTCTTGACGACAAGGCCACCCAAGGGCACGTAGGCGCTGGTGACACCTTTGGCGAATGTGATCATGTCGGGTTCGGCACCGAATCGCTCGCTGCCAAACCAGTGGCCGAGACGGCCGAACGAGTTGATCACCTCATCGGCGCACAGCAGCACTCCGTAGGCATCGCAAATGCGGCGGAGTTCCTGCCAGTAACCCTCTGGCGGCACCAGTGCACCGCGGCCGTTTTGCACCGGCTCGGCGATCACCATAGCCACGGTTTCGGGACCCTCAGCCACAATCGCCTCTTCGATGGCGGTCACGCAGGGCAGCTCCGCGACCGATTGGCCGGCCTCAAGGCGGCAGTCCAACGTGCTGGGCACGTGTCGCACGGGCCCGGCCAGCAACGGCTGATACGGGTCTCGCAGGTTGGGAATGCCGGTGAGCATGAGGGCACCGAGCGTGGTGCCGTGGTAGGCCCAGTTCCGGGCGATCACCTTGTGGCGCTGCTCGTCGCCGTTGGCCAAGTGGTAGCAGCGAGCGAACTTGAGAGCCGACTCCACCGCCTCCGAGCCCGAGTTCACGAAGAACACCCGATCGAGTTCGCCTGGGGCGACCTGGGCGATCATCGAGGCCGCTTCCACCGAAGATGGGTGAGCAAAACCCCAGTTGGAGTAGAAGGCCAGCTTGTCCATCTGTTTGGCTGCGGCGGCGGTCAGGTCGCTTCGGCCGTGGCCGAGGTTGGTGCAGAACAAGCCGGCGAGACCGTCGAGATACTGGTTGCCGTCGGTGTCCCATACGTAGCAGCCCTCGCCACGGTCGATCACCACCAAGCCATCCGCCATCCATGCGTCGCCCCGTGTGAAATGGGGAACGAGGTGGCGTTGAGCCCGCTCGCGATCGTCAAGCATCTGCCCCACCCCCCTGGAAGCCCCGGAGCTACGTGAGTTAGACGCTATACAAATGAGTTAGACAGTGCAATAGATCTGGAAGAACTTCTAATAGTTCCGTTATGAGCTATAGCTCTACTCCATCAGGGCGCGGGCTTCGGCAACGATCTTGTCGGTGTTGGGCAACAGAACTTTCTCCAAGTCGGCGTTGAACGGCATATGGGTGTGAGGCGTTGTCACCCGGGCGATGGGGGCCTGGAGACTCCAGAACCCATGCTGGGCCACTACCGCCGAGATCTCCGACGCCACCGATCCCATCTCGTGGGCCGGGTCGGCAATAAGGAGACGGCCGGTCTTGGCCACCGACTCGAGGATGGTGTCGGTGTCCATCGGCACGATCGAGCGCAGGTCGATCACCTCCGCTGAGATCCCCTCGGAGGCGAGCTGCTCGGCGGCGGCGAGGCCCAGGGTGATCGCCCCGGCCACCGTCACCACGGTTACGTCGGTGCCCTCACGGCGCACCGCGGCTTGGCCCAAGGGCACGATCAGCTCGCCGTCGGGCACTTCGCTGCTTTGACCCCACAGGCTCCGGTCCTCGAAGGTGATGACCGGATTGTCGTCGCGGATCGCCGCCTTGAGCATCCCCTTGGCGTCGTGGGGGGTGGCGGGGGCGATCAGCTTGAGCCCCGGAATGGTCATCAGCGTGGCGTAGGGGCGGTCGGAGTGCTGGGCCGCATTCGAAACCCCGTACATCATCGGGGCCCGCAGCGTGATGGGCAGTCGGGCCTGGCCGCCGTAGGTGTAGGTGGACTTGGCGATGATGGAGACGATTTGGTCGAAAGCCACGTACATGAACGGGGCAATCAGCATGTGGACGATGGGCCGCATCCCGACCATGGCAGCGCCGGCACCAGCGCCGACGAAGCCCGCCTCGGAGATCGGCGTGTTGCGAACCCGCTCAGTGCCGAACTTCTCGACCATTCCGGTGCAGTCGCCCATCATGTTCCAGGCCACGTCCTCGCCCATGATGAAGACACTCTCGTCTCGCTCCATCTCCTCGGTCATCGCTTCGGTAACCGCCTGGATGTAGCTCACTGTACGCATAGTGAATTCCTCCTGCGATCAGCCCGCACTGGGGGCGAAAAGATGGGTGAAGGCGGCTTCTGGCGGCGGCGCCGGACTCTGCCGGGCGAACTCGATGGCGGCCACGATTTCCTCGCCCACGGCGGCGTCGAGATCATCGACCTGCTGCTCGTCGAAGCCCCGCTCGACGAGGACCTGGCGGAACAGCACCAGCGGGTCGCGCTCTGTGCGCCAGTACTCCACCTCCTCGGCCGATCGGTAGTGCTCGGGCAGCCGGCCTATGGCGTGGTTCTCGAACCGGTAGGTCTTGGTCTCCACCAGGCTGGGGCCGCCCCCGCCGCGGGCCCGCTCCACTGCCTCGCTGACGGCCTCGAACACGGCCAGCACGTCTTGGCCGTCGACGGTCACCCCGGGCATGTCGTAGCCCACAGCCCGAACCGAGATGTCCTCCACCGAAATCGCATCCTTGGCCGAAGTGAGCTCGCCGTAGCCGTTGTTCTCGCACACGTACACCACCGGGAGCTTCCAGATGGCGGCCAAATTCAGCGACTCGTGGAAAGTGCCCTGGCTCGATGCCCCGTCGCCGAAGAAGCACAGGCTCACCTTGTCCTCGCCCCGCATCTTGTAGGCCAGCGCTGCGCCGGTGGACACCGGCAGCCCGGAGCCGACGATCGAGGTCTCGCCCAAACTCCCGATGCTGAAGTCCGACAGGTGCATCGACCCGCCCTTGCCCTGGTTGACGCCGGTCTCCTTGCCCATCAGCTCGGCCAGCAGACGGTCGAGCCGGGCCCCCTTGCCGATCGGATGCCCATGGGAGCGGTGGGTCCCGACCATCGAGTCCTCAGTGCGCAGCGCCATGCACGACCCCACGATGGACGCCTCCTGTCCGGTGGACGTGTGGAATGCGCCATAGAGCTCCCCGCCCAGCAACAGCTCCTTGGTGGTGTCCTCGAATTTTCGGATGCGGGACATCCGCCTATACATCTCCCGCAAGAAATCGCCATCGACTGTGATCATCAGCTCCCCCTTCTCTCTGGCAATGCCCTCCGATGGTATTCCGAACCGCCAGAAGTGGCCGCTAGTCTCCACAACCACATGGCGACCGAGGTGCGGCTCCCCCAGTGGAGCATGGGAATGGAAGAGGGCCAAGTGGTCACCTGGCACAAGCAGGTGGGCGACGTGGTGGCCGTCGACGAGCCCCTGGTCGAGATCGAGGCCGAGAAGACCACCGACGACGTGCTCGCCCCCGTGGCCGGAACCATCCTCGAGATCCTCGTCGCTGAAGGGGAGACGGTGCCGGCGCTGACGGTGCTGGCGCTGATCGGAGAACCCGGCGAGGCGATAGCCAGCCCAGCGCCGGATCGGCCCTCGGTGCAGATCACCCCGGTGGCTCGTCGAACGGCCAAGGAACTTGGTGTCGATCTCGAGGCAGTCGTCGGCACCGGCCCGGGAGGGCGCATCACGGAGTATGACGTGATCAGCCATGCCACCGACACCCCTGCCGGAGCGGTGGGAGAGCGAGCTTCGAGCCCGACCACAACGGTGCCGCTGGCCGGCATGCGGAGGGTCATCGCCTCGCGGATGCACGAGAGCATCCAGTCGATGGCCCAACTCACCCTGGCCCGCCAAATCGACGCCACCGAGATGATCGCGCTTCAGCGAGCATTGAAGGCCGAAGGAACTGACGTGTCGGTAACTGACTTCGTGCTTAAAGCAGTCACCGTTGCCCTGGCAGATCACCCCGCTCTCAACGCCACCCTGGAAGACGACGTGATCACCCAGTACGCCCGAATCGATCTCGGGGTGGCGGTGGCGCTCGAAGACGGCCTCATCGTGCCGGTGGTGCGCGACTCGGGCGCCAAGTCGCTGGCCGAGCTCTCGGCCGAAGTGCGGGACCTGGCCGAAAGGGTGCGCACCAGGTCGGTCAAGCCCGCCGAGATCACCGGCAGCACGTTCACGGTCACCAACCTGGGCGCCTACGGCATCGACGCCTTCACCCCCATCATCAATCTTCCCGAGGTGGCCATACTCGGTGTGGGCCGAGCCGTGGAAGTGCCCACTCGCGACGGCGACAACGTGGTCTGGCGCCAGATGATCACCTTCAGCCTCACCATCGACCATCGAGCCGTGGACGGCGCACCGGGTGCTCAATTTCTCCAGACCCTGGCCGAGATCATCGCCTCCCCGGCCGCGCTCGCTGATTGACCTAGCCAGCGGCTTGACGCCGAAGAATATGCGTCCTGCTAGGGCGAAATTCACCTTGGAAACCGGGGGTGCGCCGGTAGGCTGAACGACAGTGGCCGAGAACGCCGTCGGGCGGCTGGAGCATGACGACGGCGGGATCGTCGGTGGACCTCTTCTTGAGACGGGGCCCAAGGGACGCGGCCTAGGCGCGGCCCGAGCCTTGCTGGTGGGAATGCTGTTCATTCAGGTGGGCGGCGGCCTCCAGGGAGTGCTGCTGGGGGTGCGAACCGAGTCGGAGGGGTTCGGCCTGGCGGTCAGCGGCCTTGTCATGGCCTGCTTCTATCTGGGGTTCATGATCGGGACGCGACTGGCCGAGCATTTTCTCGCCGCGGTGGGCCACATCCGAGTGTTCGCCGCCTTGGCCTCGGTGGCCTCCGCGGTTTCCATCCTCCATCTGCTGTGGATCAATCCCGCCGCTTGGGCGCTGCTGCGGATGCTGTTCGGGCTGTGCATCGCCGGCGTCTTGGTGGTGGTGGAGTCGTGGCTCAACGACATGGCCACCAACGCCACCCGGGGGCGCCTGCTGTCGATGTACATGGTGTCGTCGATGGGCGGGCTCACCCTGGGCCAGTTGCTGTTGAACGGGGGCGATCCGGCCGGATTCGAGCTGTTCGTGATCTCTTCGGCGCTCATCTCCGCCGCGCTGGTTCCCATCACGCTGTCGGCCACCAGCGCTCCCCCGCTGACCGTGCCCGAGCCGCTGTCGCTGCGTCAGCTCATCTCTCTGGCTCCCACTGGGGTGGTCACCGCCTTCTGTGCCGGTATCAGCCACGGGGCGCTGCTGGGGGTGGGGGCGGTGTACGCCGCTTACGAGGGACTGCCCACCAGCCGGATCGCGCTGTTCCTGGTGTCGGCCACCGCCGGGGCCATCGCATTCCAATGGCCCGTGGGGTCGCTTTCCGATCGGGTGTCGCGTCGAGCAGTGATCTTCGCGGTTGCCACCGCGGCCGCGGCCATCGCCGGGATCCTGCCTTTGGTCGAACCGGGATCAGCACTGTCGCTGGTGCTCGTTTTCTGCTTCGGCGGCGCCACCTTCCCGCTGTACTCGCTGGCCATGGCCCTGACCGGCGACTGGGTGCCGTCCTCGCAGTTGAACGGAGCCAGTGCCTCACTGGTGCGTATGGCCGGGGTGGGGTCGATAATCGGACCGGTGGCCGGCGGGGTGGTCATGTCTTTGACCGCCCCCTGGACCTTCTTTCTGGTGCTGGTAGGGGCCCATGCGGTGGTGGTGGCCTACACCGGGTGGCGGATCGTGGCCCGAGAAGGCGTGCCGGTTGACGAGCAGGGCGAGTGCGTGCCGTGGTCTACGCGGGCATCAGCCATGGCCGTGAACCTGCTGCGACGCCCGCCACGGCCCTTCTGGCGCAACGGCGGAACTGGCCCCGGCAAGGCCGCTTAGCCAATTGCCTATAGTCAGTGTCAAATAATTTCCCTATATTCCATGTATGCCCACTGTGGGAATGGATGCCGAGGCGGCCTTTGGACTGGCCATCGACTACCTGGCCGCCGCTGATGAGATCGACCTGCGGCGCCAACGGTGGGCCGCGGTGGTGGCCGAGGTGGAGTATTGGATAGGGGGTGAGCAGTACCCGGTGGAGCTGTCGCTGGGAGGGATCGCCCAGCAGCTCCGAGTCGACTCGGGGGACATCTCCCAGCGAGCGCAGATGATCCTGCTCGGCCCTGAAGGGCTGAACCTGGCTCTGTGGGCTATCGAGGTTCTGCGCAACACACCGGAGGCGTGGGGAGGCGACCACATCGTGTCGCGGGGCGACCTGGAGGGCTTCGTCACCCGCACCGACGAGCTGGGCGAGGCATCCCGGATCCTGCTCACCAACCCCAGCCTGTTCACCATGGTGGACACGGCCCGCAACAACAGCGATTACCTGTCCGATCCCACTGAGGGGTTCTCGGCCAGCGGCGGGGACGGGCGCATCAGCCTCGACGACCTCGATGCTTTCGAGGCCAAAATGTCGGCCTTTACCACCCTGCTGCCCTACTTGGCTGCCATTGACACCGCGGCCCAGGGCGACCCGACCAAGGCCGACCGGTTCCTGTCCAAAGCCGACTTCGAGGCCATCGCCGCCGATGCCAGCCTGCCCCCGGAGGTACGGGAAGCGGCTGCCACGGTCATCGCTCACGGGGCCTACCACCGCAAAGACGGCTTCGGCTGGGACGACGTGGGGTTCTGGGCTATGGAAGCGGCCGGGGTGCTGCCGGTGGTGGGCGAGATCGTGGACACCACGCGCGCGCTGTATGCGCTGAGCCAGGGCGACTGGCGCTCGGCGCTGATGTTCGCCGGGAGGGTGGCCATGCCCTTGGGAACCGGCAAGACGCTGAGTGCGGCCCGGGCGCTAGTTGAGATGGGCCGCCGTCGGGCGTTCAAAGAGATGCAGTACTACACCATCACCCAGTCGGCAGAGAAGGCCAAGAAAAGGGCGGTCAAGACCGTGCGGAAGAAGGCCACCAGCAAGGCCAAGGACACCTATCAGGATTGGCGGGACGACTCTCCGGAGGGATTCGAATACTTGTCATCTGTGCCCCGCCCATAGGCTTGTCGTATGGTCTCGGAGCTGTTCGACGCCGAGGTGTGGAAGCCAGTTGAGGGATTTGACCTGTCCGACGTGACCTATCACCGGGCCGTGAACCAGGCCACGGTGCGAATTGCCTTTGACCGCCCCGAGGTGCGCAACGCCTTTCGCCCCCACACGGTGGACGAGCTGTATCGCACGCTGGACCACGCTCGCATGACGCCCGACGTGGGCACCGTGTTGCTCACCGGCAATGGGCCGTCGCCGACGGATGGCGGTTGGGCGTTCAGCTCCGGGGGCGACCAGCGCATACGGGGAGCCGACGGCTATCAGTACGCCAGCGGCGAGACCGCCGACACGGTGGACGACGCCCGCACCGGGCGCCTGCACATCCTGGAAGTGCAGCGCCTCATCCGGTTCATGCCCAAGGTGGTGATTGCCGTGGTGCCGGGGTGGGCAGCCGGCGGGGGCCACAGCCTGCACGTGGTGAGCGACATGACCTTGGCATCGGCCGAACACGCCATGTTCAAGCAGACCGACGCCGATGTGGCCAGCTTTGACGGCGGCTTCGGGTCGGCCTACCTGGCCCGCCAAGTGGGTCAGAAGCGAGCCCGGGAAGTGTTCTTCGTGGGCAAGGCCTACACCGCGGCCGAGGCTTACGAGATGGGCATGGTCAACGCAGTGGTGCCCCACGCCGAGCTGGAGCAGGTGGCCTTGGAGTGGGCCGCGGCGGTGAACGCCAAGAGCCCCACCGCTCAGCGCATGCTGAAGTTCGCCTTTAACCTCATCGACGATGGGCTGGTGGGCCAGCAGGTGTTCGCCGGGGAGGCCACCCGGCTGGCCTACAGCACCGACGAGGCTGCCGAGGGCCGGGATTCATTCCTCGAGAAGCGCGACGCCGATTTCTCCAAGTTCCCGTACCACTTCTAGTTCTGTTGTTGATCTAGCCCTGGTTAGGGTTCGGCCATGGCCGACTCCCCTGCTGCTGATCCCACCACCGACCCCAAGTTCGCCCCGAGGCCCGACTCGGCGTCGCTGGGCGCGGCCACGATGTTCGACCTGTCGGGGCGGGTGGCAATCGTCACCGGGGGGAGCAGAGGCATCGGTTTGTCCATCGCCCACGGATTCGCCGCCCAAGGCGCCAAAGTGGTGGTGGCCAGCCGCAAGGCCGACGCCTGCGACGCCGCGGTGACCGAGGTCGCCGAGGCCGGGGGCGAGGCGGTGGCTGTGCCCACCCACATGGGCGACCTCGACAGCGTCAGCCGGCTGGTCGACGCCACCCTGGAGCACTACGGCCAGATCGACATCTTGGTGAACAACGCCGCCAATCCGCTGGGCCTGCCCATGGAGGACATCACCCCTGAAGCGTGGGAGAGCTCGTTCAGCGTGAACCTGCGAGGCCCGTTCTTCTTGTTCCAGCGCTGCTTGCCGTCACTGCTGGAGTCCGACCACGCCTCGGTCATCAACGTGATCTCGGTGGGGGCCTTTATTGCCGGAGGGAACACCTCCATGTATTCGGCAGCCAAGGCCGGGCTTTTGTCGTTCACCCGGTCGATGGCCGGGGTGTTCTCCCCCCAGGGCGTCAGGGTGAACGCCATCGCTCCCGGCACCGTAGACACCACCATGACCCGCAACTCCGGCCCTGAGGCCATGGGCCGCATGTCCGTCCTCAGCTATATCGGCCGCATCGGTCACCCCGACGAACTGGTCGGCGCTGCCCTCCTCTTGGCCTCTGACGCTGGCAGCTACATCACCGGCCAATGCATCATCGTCGATGGCGGCTTCGTCCCCCCGAGGTGAGGGTTAGGAGACTTTGAAGAGGGTGGCGGCGTTGTCGCGCATGATTTGGCGCTGCTCGGGCTCGGGGCGGTTGGCGATGAGGTTGATGAAGGAGTTGGGATCGGCGATTCCCTCGGGGTGGGGGTGGTCGGAGCCGAACAGCACTTGGGAGGCACCGATGCGGTCGGCCAGAGCCTCCACGTCGTCCTCGGGGTAGGGGGATACGAAGCAGCACTGCTTGAAGATCTCGCTCATGCGCCCGGCAGGGCGGCCGGCGGGCCAAGGGCCGAAGCGGGCCATGCCCTTCTTCTTGTCCATGAGGGTGAGCAGGTAGTGGACCCAGTCGGAGCCGTTCTCGATGCTCAAGAAGTTAAGGTTGGGGAAGCGGGCGTGCATGTTGCCGTACAGCAGCGCCCCGTACGTCTCCATGATGGGGCGATCACCGTGGAGGAAGGCCCATTGGAAGGCCGACATCTCCCGCACGTTGGCCACCGGGTCGTCGCCCATGCGCACGGCCAGATCCCCGTAGCGCAGATCGGAGATGTGGAACGCCACCGGGATCTGGGCCTCGTTGAGGCGGGCCCAGAACGCGTCGTAGTAAGGGTCGGCGATCGAGCGGCCCTCGCCGCCCCACGGGCAAGGCCGCAGGTGCACGATGCGGGCCCCGGCCTCCAGCACCCGGTCGAGCTCTTCGATGGCCTGCTCCCGTTCCAGCAGCGACAGCAGCGGCGGGGTGAACAGCCGGTCTTGGTGGACGTAGCCCCAGTCGTCCTCCAGCCACCGGTTGAAGGCCCGCAGGTTGGCGTAGGTCTGTTCGACGTCGTCGACCATGTACTCCTCCACCGACACCCCGAAGGTGGGCAGCAAGATGGCCCACTCCACGCCCTGGGAATCAAGCAGATCGAGGCGGGCGTCGGGCTGTTTGTAGGCAGCCAGCATGTTCTCGGCGGTATAGGCGTCGCCCCAGCTCAGATCGGGGTTGTCGCGCTTGGCCTTGAACATCTCGTACATGGAGCCCGGTGCATTGGTCTTGTCGAACTTCACATGCATGAAGTTGTAGGGCTGGTCGCCTACTTTGACCTCCCACTCCCCGTCGGGCTGCTGAGCAGCCGTGATGGCCTTGTCACGGAAGCGGGACTCGATATGGCGGCTGAAGCAGTCGGGCGCCTCGTAGTAGTGGTTGTCGGAGTCGAACGTGCGGTAGCCGAGAGCGGCCATGCGATTCAGCTTACGGCCAATACGAGTAGATCAATGGTCAGCGCGACGGCGAAGTGGAGGGCGGCGCCTAGGTACACCGAGCCGGTGCGGAGGCTGAGGAAGCCGAGGACGGTGCCGGCGACAATGGACCCGAGGGCCTCGGCCAGGGGCTTCGTGAGGTGGATCATCACGTAGGGGATGAGAGCGATGAACACGGCCATGGCCCCAAAGCGGCGGGCCAGGCCGTGGACCAGCACCCCGCGGAAGAAGAACTCGAGGGCCAAGAACTGCCCGGCGTACACCGCCTGCCAGATGTAGAAGCGAGGCCAGTAGCCGATGCCGGGGGGCGGTTCGTAGAACGGGTAGGTGTCCTGGAATTCGCCGTTGAAGCTGGCCGCCACCACGAACGGCAACAACAGCAGGTAGAGGCCCAGGTAAAGCGGCGCGTGGCGGCGGAGCTCGGGGCCGGCTTTAAGGCCGAGGTCGCGTAGGCGGGTGCGCAGCACGTACCGGGCTACCAGCACAGCGGGCGCCACATACACCACCCACCGGAACAGCCCCCAGTAGATACGGCGGTTGAACGAGGCGTGTTCCGATTGGCCCAGGGCCCGGTCGAACCGGTTGGACAGTCCGTCGAGGGCCACGCCGTCGAGGGCAGTAGTCAGCCAGTCGGTGGTGGACGACAGTCCGCCGTAGCGGATGGCGATGACGGTGCCGATGGCCAGCAGGATCAGCACGACCGCGTTGCGGTCGAGTTCCCCCGGCGCCGGAGCCGCGGCCCGAATCCGACCGCTGATCCCGCTCATCGGCCAGGACTCAAGGGGCCAAGGGTCACGGGGTGAGGTACCACCCGCCGGAGATGTTGATCACCTGGCCGGTGATGTGGGCCGACTCGTCGCTGCACAGAAAGGCGATGGTGTTGGACACGTCCTCGGGCTCGCCGTGGCGGCGCAGCGGGGTCTCCTCCTTGAACGATTCGTAGTGCTCGGCTTGGGCGTCCACCCACTTGGAGCGGATCAGGCCAGGGGCCACCGCGTTGGCCCGGATGTTGTAGGGCCCGCCCTCGATGGCCGCTCCCCGGGTCACCTCGTTGAGCGCGGCCTTGGCCGCGGCGTACGGCCCCTCCCGACCATTGCCCCCCAGATAGGCGGCCACGGAAGACACATTCACGATGCGTCCCCACTGGCGATCCCGCATGGCCCCAATGGTCCGCCAGATCAGCCACCAACAGGCGGTGAGGTCCACGCCGATGACCCAGTCCCAATCCTCGGGCTTGTAGTCGAAGATGCTGCCCTGCACGTTGACCGCTGCGCTGTTGACCAGGATGTCCACTGACCCCATCTGGGCGTAGACCTCGTCCATGGTCTTGGCCATGTGCTCCCGGTCGCCGATGTCGGCCACCGCGGCCATCACCGGCACGTCGTAGGCCTCCCGCAGGGCCTCAGCCGTCTCATGGGTGCGGCGCTCGTGGTTGTCCAGCACCACGATCCCGGCCCCATACGAGGCCAGCGTCCGGCAGGTGGTGGACCCTATGGCCGCCCCTGCCGCCCCCGTGACCAACGCCACCCGACCGGCAAACTCATTCTCCGCAGGCATGGGGCGATGGTAGCTATCCGGTGAGGGCGCGGTTGCGGGCGTGGCGTTTGGCGGCAGCAACGGCCGCCATGGCCTCGTCGAAGCGGGTGAAGGCGGGGAGGTTGGCGTCGAGGCAGGTTTGCTGGATGCGGGCGGCGGTCTCGGGCGGAGCGCAGTCGAGGTTGCGCAGTACCAGGCACAGACGGGTTTGGGGCCAGCAGCGGGCGGCGGTGGTCTCGATGATGGGGAACAGGCGCTCGATGCCGTCGCCGGCATAGCTGAAAAACGCCTGCACGTTGGAGTGAACCACCACGTCGGGATAGGGCTGGATCTCAAGGATGGGATCGAGGGCTTTGACCAGCACATCGGGGTCGGAAACGGGACCGAAGCCGATCTCGATGGGGTTGCGGATGCTGGTACCCACCCCGTAGCCCAGATCCCTGACCGCCTGCTGGCCCTGGTCGCTGACCGTGGTGGTGACCAGGCCGGCCCGGTCGGCGGCGTCGGTGCCCAGGACCGATGCTCCACCACCCACGCCCAGCACCAGAGTGTCGGGGTCGCCGCTAATGTCGGCGTCGGCCCAGCGCTGGAGATAGGCCATCGCGGCCAGTAACTCCTCCAGAGTGCCGACAATGCTGACTCCGGCGGACGCGCTGAGGGCGTCCCAGATCCGGTGGTCGGCCACCAGTGCCCCGGTGTGCGAAACCGCCGCTCCCCTGCCCTGGTCGGTGCGGCCTCCCACCAACATCACTACCGGCTTGTGGCCTTTGGCCTTGTGCAGGGCATTGGCCAGTCGGGGGCCGTCGCGGGGATCTTCCAGGTAGACACCGATGATGCCGGTATCGGGATCGTTCACCAGCCACTCCAACAACTCGCCGGGAGTGACGTCCACACCGTTGCCGACGGTGCACAGTTTGGTGAAGCGGACACCCCGAACTGCCCCGCCTTTGACCATGTCGCCGGCCAGCCCCCCGCTCTGGGAGATCATGGCCACCCGGCCCACCTCGGTGGGGGCGTTGCGCAAGAAGGTCTGCCGCCCGGCCGGGCTGTAAGCCCCCAGGCAGTTGGGGCCGAGCACCCGCACTCCGGACTCCCGGGCCGCGGCAGCCAGCTCGTCTTCCAGGGCCGCGCCTTCAGCGCTGGCCTCGCGGAATCCGCCGCTGATCACATGGACGAATTGGGCTTTGCCCTTTGCTCCCCGCACCAGATCGCCGCAGGCCGCGGCGGGCACCGCGCCCACCACATAGTCCACATCGCCGTCGATGTCGGCCACCGAGGCAACCGCGGGCACCCCGTCGATCTCGGTGGCCTTGGGATGAACGGCCCACAGCGTGCCCGGTCCCCAGCCCAGCTCCTGGTAAGCGGTCAAAAAGGTGTTGCCGAACCCGGGCCGGCTCGTGGATGCCCCGGCCACCGCGATGCCCCGCGGAGCGAACAGCGGCCCGAAGTCGGTGGGCGGCGGCTCAGCGCGCACCTTGGCGGGGGCTTCCCAGAGGATGAGCCGGGCGTCCACGGCGATGGCACCGTCGGGGCTGGCGATGACCGGGTTGCACTCCAGCTCGGCCAAATAGTCGCCGAGGTGTACCGCCAGCCCGTCGGGGCCGGCCACGGCCAACAACAGCTCGATGAGCGACTCAACGTCCACGGGCGGCTGACCCCGAAACCCGCCCAACAGCTCGGCCCCCTTGAATCCGGTCACCATGGCCTCGGCGTCGGCTCGGGAGATGGGGGCCAGTCGCAGCACCACCTCGTCGAGCACCTCGGTGAGGGTGCCGCCCAAACCGAGGGCAGCCACCGGTCCAAACGGGGGCCGGTCCACCACCCCAATCAGCAACTCCACCCCGGCCGCCGCCTGCTCCTCCACCAGGAACCCGTCAATACTCCCACCGGCTTCGGCCACCGCCACCGCCATTTGGGCGGCCTCGTAGTTCAGCTCGTAGGCGGCCACCCCCATGCGCACGGCGCCCACATCGCTCTTGTGCACCACGCTGCCGCCGAAGCCCTTCAGCACCAGCGGCTCGCCCAGCCCATAGGCCGCCACCAAGTCAGCCAGCATCGAGGGGTTGGCCACCGCGTCGTCGTAAGCCGCCACCACGCCTTTGGGCACGGTGACCCCGGCGTCAGCCAGCAGCGCCTTGACCTCGGGCTCGGGAACGGTCACGTCATCCCAGGCGAGTGAACACCCGTCGGGCGGTGTCGCCGAGCAGGTTGGCCCGAGCCTCGTCGCCCAGGTCCAACTCCTGGAGCTGGTCCAGGCAGTGGCGGTGGCCAGCCGCGGGGAATCCAGTGCCCCACAGGCACTTGCGCCGGCCAGCCCGGTTCATGAACTCCACCAGCTCGTCTGACCAGTGCCGGGGCGGGTACACCGAGGTACCCAGGTACACGTTGGGGAATTTGAGGGCCATGGCAATGCACTCGGATACCCACGGCCAGCCGGTATGCGACAGCACGAAGCGCACCTGGGGGAAGTAGAGGGCGGGCCGGTCGATGCCAACGGGCACCCCACACTCGCTGGGCATCAGCCCACCGGAGGTGCCGGCCTGCATCACGAACGGGACGTCATGGGTGGCGCAAAGGGCGTAGTAGGGGTAGTAGTCGGCGTGGTCGAAGCGGCGGTCGAAGCTGTGGGTGTGGGTGTGCAGGCCCACGCACCAGGGCTCCTCCAGCATGGCGGCGGCTTCGTCCACCCCTTTCATTCCGGCGCGGGGGTCGATGGACCACTGGCCGGAGAACCGGCCCGGGTAATCGGCGGCCAACCGCTCCAGATCGTCGGGCTGGGCGGCTACCAGTTCGAAGTCGGTGGTCTCGGGATGGGCGGGCCGATGGGCGACAGTCAGAATCACCGCAGCGATGCCCAGCTCGTCCATGCGGGCCACCATGGTCTCGGCGTCGCAGAAGGAGTCGTTGCCGTCGGTGCGGAACTTCACCGCGATGCCGGTGGCCCCCACCGCAGCGTTCCAGATGTCGGCCTGCTCAGGGAAAAACCGGTTGCACCAGTAGTCGATGGCACCCTCGGCTGGGGCAGCAGCACTCATGGCCGCTCGTCCTTGAAGCGCACCAGCTTGGCCGCACCGGTGGCCATGCCGGTGAGGTCGTCCAGCTCGCCGGGGCGCACCACCTCGGCGGTCATCCGCACGCTCATGACCTCCTTGATCCGGGCTTCAACCCGCTCGGCCACCGCCGCAAACTCGTCGGTGGGGGCGTCGCTGGCCACCATCACGATCATCTCGTCGCGGTCGCCGGCGCGAACCGCCCGGCAGAAGAAGTCCTCGGTCACGCCGGCCACGTCGCTTATCACGTCGCCGATGGCCTCAGGCCACACGTTCACCCCCCGCAGCTTGACCATGTTGTCGCCCCGCCCGGCGAACGGCCCCATGCGCCGCAGCCATGAGCCGCACTCGCACTGGCCCGGCGGGTACAAAAACGACAGGTCCATGATGTTGTAGCGGAACTGGGGTGAGCCGGTCTTGTAGATCTCGGTGATCACCAGCGCCCCCTGGGTGCCGTCGGGCACCTGCTCGCCGGTCTCCACGTCCACAACCTGCACCACGAAGCAGTCCTCGAAGATGTGGAGTTGGCCGTTGCGCAGCGGACACTCGATGGACACGTTCTGCACCTCGTGGAAGCCGTAGGGCTGGGCCGGGGTCACCCCCCACACCTCTTTGACCCGCTCGGCGTCGCCGATGTGGCCACCGGGCAGGGCCCGAATGTTGAAGTCGGCCTTGGGGTCGAGGCCCATCTCCACCGCAGTCTCGGCCATCTTCAGCATGTAGTCGCCGGTGGTCAAGATGGCGGCCGCCCCGTACTCGTGGGCCAGCTCCACCTGCTTGCGGGTGGAGGTCACATTGCCGGTACCGGTGGTGAGAACCACGCAGTTCAGCCAGCGGTAAAGCGCCTCGTCGAAGGCGTGGGCGCCGTTGTGGGTGGAGTAGGCCCAGGCGTTGACCACCACATCTCCGGGGCGGATCCCCTCGGCGTACAGCGCTCGGGCCATGGTGATGGCCCCCACCTCCCGGTCCCAGGCGGTGTAGAGGGTGGGCCGAGACCGCCCGGTGGTCCCGCCCGACACGTACAACCGCATGGGCTCGTTGCGGGCGTCTTCCAAACCAATGCTCTGGTAATCGCCCAGCGGGGGGTTCTCGTTAATGGAGGCCCGTATGTCATCCACGGTGTAGGCCGGGGCTTTCCAAAGGTCGTCGACGGTGTGGAGCTGGTCGGGGTGAAAGCCGGCCGCCTCCCACCGCTTACGGAAGAAAGGCACCTGCCAGGCCCGCTGGGCCCGGTCTTGGAGGCGCAGGAGCTGCTTGCGGGCGATGGTGTCGGGGTCTTCGAAGAATGTCGTTTCGAAGTACTCCGGCGGCGGGGGGAACAGGCGCTCGATGGCGTCGTAGTCCAGCTGGTGCGGGCGGCGCATCCCCGTGCTCATAGCCGCATTCCCGCGCCATGCCCCGTGCTCATAGAACAGCCACGGTACCCGCGCCGGGCCAAGCGGTTACAGACGGCGAACCCCGCCGCTGCACGAAACCCCAGTCGGGAACTAGCGTTTTGGCCGTGAAAGTCATCTCGGCCGATTGCCACATAAACGAGCCACCGCATGTGTTCGAGCGGGTGCCCGAGGAGTACAGGGAACGCATCCCCCGGATGATGCCCGCGCCCGACGGGGGCGACGGCTGGTCGTTCGACGGCGGGCCGCCCAAGCGCAGCTTCGGCATCGAGGCCATGGCCGGGGTGGCCAAAGAGGACTACAAGCTCTCGGGCATGAAGTTCGAGGAGATCATGCCAGGCAACTACGACGGCACCGCCCACTGCGCCGACATGGACATCGACGGCGTGTGGGGCTCGGTGGTGTACCCGGCCAACTCCATCTTCACCTACCTGGAGCCCGACCGGGGCCTGGCCGTGGCCTGCATGCGCAGCTACAACGACTGGGTGCTGGACGAATTCCAAGGAGCGGCGCCCGATCGGCTGCGGGGCCTGCCCATGCTGCCCACCGAGGACGGCATGGACATCACCCTGGCCGAGGTCGACCGGGTGCTCGAGAAGGGGGCCAAAGGGCTGTTCATCCCCGGCATGCCCACCCGCCCTTACAACGACTCGTATTACGAGCCGCTGTGGAAGGCCTGCTCGGAGCTAGACGTGCCGGTCACCTTCCACCGCACGTTCGGGGGCAAGCCGCCCGATAGCGACTGGGACGAGCTGGTGGAGCAGAACGTGTCGGTCCCCGGCATCGTCAACCGGTTCTTCAGCGCGGTGCGCCCGCTCACCTACATGATCTTCGCCGGCATCTTCGACCGCCATCCCAACCTCAAGGTGGTGGCCGCCGAGGTGAACTACGGCTGGGTGCCGTTCTGGTACCAGACCATGGACGACGAGTACCGCACCCAGTCGGCCTGGTCCGACTCGCCCATGGAGCGCGAGCCCAGCAGCTACCTGGGCACCAATGTGTTCGTGACCGGCCTCGACGACCACAACGGACACATGCAGATGGCCGGCGGCAACCAGACCCTGGTGAACATGTCCATGTGGTCGTCCGACTACCCCCACTCGGTGACCTTGTGGCCCGACAGCCGCAAGATCATCGCCGAGCTGGTCGACGGCATGACCGAGTCCGACACCGAGAAGGTCCTCTACGCCAACGCCGCCCGGGTCTACAAGTACAACTGAGCCCGATCGATGCCATAGCTTCACACCGAAAAACCTCAGCGTCGAGGAGATACCACGTTGAGCATCACCCTGTACTACAACGCCGACTGTTCCGATTGCGCCCGGCTGGCCAGTCGCACCAGAAGGCTGGACTGGCTGGGTCGCATTGAGTTCTCCACCGTCGACTCGCCTATTGGCCCTGTGCCTGCTGGAGAAATCGTTGTGGTCGACCCCAAGACGGAGAGGGTTTTCACCGGCATCTACGCCACCAGGATGACCAGTCTGCAAGTGCCCGCATACGCCTTGGCGGGACTCGCCCTCTATATCCCTCCGATTCGAAAATTCTTCGGGCGCAAGAAACCGGGATGCAATGGCGACGCCTGCGAGATCTGAGCAATTCACGCTGCTGGTGCTGGCCCTAGTCCACCTGGTGGTCCAGCTGACCCACGGGTACAGCCACATAGAAGCCGACGTGTCTCTATCCGCCATGCAGCAAGTGTTCATCTACGTGGTGGCGACGTTCATGCCCCTGGCTGCGGTGTTCGTGGCGCTTCGCAAGGACGTGCGGCTGGGTGCTGGGCTGTTCGCAGTTTCGATGGCCGCGGCATTCCTTTTCGGCTATCTGGCTCACTTCGTCATCGACAGCCCCGACCTCCACTCCAACGTCGTCGGCGACTATGCCGACCTCTTCTTCCACTCCGCACTGAGCCTGGCCATCATCGAGTTCGTTGGCTTCGCCTTCGGCTTCACCATCGCCACGCGCAAACCCCGGTAGGGGAAGCGCAACCGCCACGCCTTTTGTGGCGGCGGTCCTCGAAGTCTTCGGAGAGGTCGATGGGGGGGCCGGGGAACTTATTGATGTAGCGGGAGGCCAGTAGAGCCTCGAGGAAATCCAAATGACCTCCCTCCACGACACCCACGGCCACCACTAGACCCCAGACGCTTCATAGCCGTTCCGGTCCACCAAGACATGCATGCCACCAGCACCTAAGGCGCTTTATTCGGTCGGCTTGGCTGCCGTGCCGCTTGGATCAAGAGGCTTGGAGGAACAACTCGAATCGTTCTGCCAAGAGTTCGCGATCAGGCTGAGCAGTCCGCCGGTGAGGGATTTGCAAACTGGCGTCGTGCAGACTTTGGATGGCGTAACGCAGCGTCGGTCCGTCGGTCTCATCACGCACGTCTGACCGGATCTTGACTCGGTAATCAGGGCTTATGCCCAACAGGTTGTTGTCGTAGGCAGCATGGTGGAGCTTGCACATGGATATGCCGTTGGGAACAACCGCCTCGCCACCGTCGGCGTCCGGCTTGATGTGCGCGGCATCCAGCAACTCGGGATGACGCAGCCTGCACACGCCGCACTGCGAACGGTACGCCGCAAGCACCCGCGCCCGGAAAAGCGGCTGATGGAGCCGGGCCTTAGTCACACGATGGGCATGCTCAGTTGACAATGACGGGTCTTCGGTTCTCGTCCGCTGCCACTCATTTCGCTGGTGCTCATCGAGAGCTATCACGAACTGATGCAAACCAGGCTCCTCATCCAGTACATATACGGGAAATACCGGCAAGTACACACCAGGGGCGACGCCTTGGAACCAGATCAGCGGCAGCTGATGTTCGCATGCGGCCCGTAAGGCCCGGTTGGTATAGCGCTGCGGGTCGGTCCCTTCCCACTTGTAGCGCATGTAGCCGTCAGGGCCGGGATGGTCGTCATAGGGTTGATGAGCCGGAGATTTCGCGTACGTCGTTGTGATCGAGAGCGCAGCATCCAACTTCTTTGGTTTGTGAATGCCCTGTTGCACCCAAAGAGGGAACCTCTGACCACGGAATGTGAAACCACTCTTCAGGTCGTCCCAATGGACCAGACCGCCAGATTGGGCAATGAGATTGCGAAGATATGCGAACGCCGAGAGCCTGAGTTCCATGTCTAGCGCAGCATCAACAGCCACCAGATCAAGGTACTGCAACCGCGCCTCTATTGGTGGCGGCGGTCTTCGAAGTCTTCGGGGAGGTCGATGGGGGGGTCGGGGAGCTTGGTGATGTTTCGGGAGGCCAGCAGGGCCTCGAAGCCCTCGGGGTCGGCGGCCCAGGAGGCGGCGTCCCCCATCATCACCTCGAACAGCTCAACCCCGTCGGGGCCGGCGATCAAGGGGCCCAGCGCGGCGCCGTGGGGCAGCTCGATGTGGGTGCCGGCCGGGCAGTGGACGTCGCCGCACATGAGGTCGCCGCTCAGCACGTACATCACCTGCGGGGAGTGGTGGCCATGGCGGTGCACGATCATGCCCGGGTCCCAGCGGGCCCACATCGACAGGTACTGCTTGCCGTGGCTGCCGAAGGTAAACCACTTCTCCCACACCGACTTCTGCCCGTCGGGGTGCATCTGGGTGCGGACCTGCTGGACCTTCAGATCCTCGTCTTCGAGGTGGCGGAAAATGGGCTCCACGCCGGGAACGTCATGGGGCGACACCATCGCTCAACTCACCCCGGCGCGGACTTTAAGGGGACAGGCCACGACCTACCCCACCTCCGCCAGCGATTTGGGCACGTAGCTCGAGGGGTCGTACTCGTAGGTGGTGGCCTCGATGAACTCATCGGGCAGGTAGTCGTCGGGGAACCGGTATAAATCGAGGGAGTTGTCCCACAGGATCTTGCGCTTGGACTCGTCCGACACCTTGGGCAGGTCCAAAAACGCCTGTACCGCCAGCGGATACTTGGAGTCTGGATGAGGGTAGTCGCTCTCCCACACGATCTTGTCGTCACCCAGTTCCTCGATCACGTGGTATACGAGGTACTCGTCGGGCTCTACTGAGATGAAGCAGTTGTCCTGGAAGTACTCCTGGGGCGACTTGGTCAGCCCCGGCATCTCATAGTCGCCCGAAAGCTCCAAGTGCTCCTCCATGCGCCACAGCCACCATGGCAGCCAGGCGCAGTTGGCCTCCATGTAGGCCACCCGCAGCCGGGGAAACCGCTCGAAGACCCCGTTGCAGATCATCGACAGCATGGCCATCTGGGCCTCGTGCGGGTGGCAGACGGTATGCCATTCAGTGAAGGTCTCGAACCGGTCGGCACCGGCCGACGACCCGTTGTGGCCCATGAAGTCGTGGGTAGCGAAGGCGCAGTCCAAGTCTTGGAGCAGCTCGTACATGGGGTCGTAGTAGGGATCGCCCAGCATCCGGCGGTTGAACAGGTTGGGCCGGGCGAAAAAGCACCGGGTACCTAGGTGGTCGTAGGCGTACTGGATCTCCTCCACCGCCCGGCTGACATCGTTGAGCACCACCGGACCCGAAGTGATGACCCTTCCGCCCGAGGTCTCCCGCATCTCCTGGCCCCAGCGGTTGTAGGCCCGGCACATGGCGGCCTGGAGTTCGGGGTCGATGCCGTCGGTCCACAGGTCGTAGCCGGGGCCGTAGATCACCATGAAGTCCATGCCATCGAGCGGCATAGCCGCCGCCACCGCGTCGCCGGGAAAGCCGTTGTCCACCACCGCCTGGCCGTATTTCTCCCGCATGTTGTCAAAGGTCCAGTTCACCGCCTCCATGAAGTCGCCATAGATGGTGACCCGGCTCTGGGTGTAGCGACCGTCCACGGTGGCAGGCCGGAATGCCTCCCGGCCCGGGACCTCCTTCCAGCCCACCCGGTGTTGGTACTTCTGGTCCAAGAACCGCTCCCACAGGTTCTTGGGCTCGTTCACGTGCCCGTCGGCGTCAAAGACCTTGTACCCGTGCCGCATGCCTGGCTGTCCTTCCGTTGCTGCCGCTTACTAGTTGGTCCGCCAAGAGTAGTGGTCCGTCTGTGAGTTGGCAGACGGACCACTAAGTCAACCGGACGGGGGGTGGTAGCAGACGGCTTCCTGGGCCGACCGCACCCAGTGGAGTTCGGTGTCTGGAGGGCAAGGAGCGCCGAGGGGCACCCAGCGCACCAGCTTGCCATCGTGGGGGTGGTCGCAGGCCACGGAAGTGAGGGTGGTGGCGCCGATGAGGAAGCAATCCCCAGGCTCGGGGCGTGCCTGCGAGACCGGCGCCAATGTCGTGGGCGGACTGTCCGGATCCGAGTCGTCGATGGTCGACGTGGCCAAAAGGATCACCACAACCGCCACCGCGGCCAACACGACCGCGGCCAGGCTGATCCACCGCCAGCGAATGCTGACCAACTCAAGGGGGGGAACTGGCGGAGCGGGCGGAGTAGGCGGGGTTTGGGCGGGACGGGGGCTGCCGGTCGGACGGGTTGCACCGGCGGGGCGAGCGCTGCTGGATTGGCTGGGTGCGCTGCGGGCCAAACTCCGGTCATAGGCCGCCCGCGACCGGAGATCACTAAGAACCTTCCAGGCCTCGTTGACCGCTCGCATTCTCTCGGAGTCCCCGGACGGGCGGTCGGGGTGCCAGCGCCGGGCTTGGCGGAGATAGGCCCGGCGAATGGCCTCGGGCTTGGCCCCAGGAGATACACCCAGAACGTCGTAGTGCGACTCTCTCGGCATAGCCCCCTTAGTCAATCATCCAGAACGCTGAGAGAGCTGTAGGGGAACTTGGCCCCCACACCTCCATCCACCAGCAGGGTCCGGCCGCTCACATAGCTGGCCAGCGGCGACGACAAGAACAGCGCGGCTCCTGCGATGTCGGCGGGCAGGCCCATGCGACCGACCGGCGCGTTGCCGCTGGAGTGGGCCTTCTGGGCGTCAGACAGCATGTCCATGATCCGGGGGGTGGCGATGGCGCCCGGCGCCACCGCGTTGGCGCGAACCCCGTGGGGCCCCATCTCCACTGCCATCGACTTCACCCACGCCATGAGCCCGGCCTTGGCCGCTCCGTAGGCAGCGTGGTTGGGAGCGCCGTCCATGCCCGAGGCTGAGGCGATGAACACCATCGACCCCTCCCCGTGGGCCACCATGTGGCTGCCGAACACCTGCCCCAGCAGATAGGCGTGGCGCAGGTTGATGGCCATCTGGCGGTCCCACATCCCGTCGTCCATGTCCACGATGAAGCCCCACTCGGCCATGCCGATGATGTCCACCAGCCCGTACACCTGGCCCAGCGCGGCCACTGAGTGCTCCAACAGACGCTCTACGTCGGCCCGCACGGTGGCGTCGCCCGACCACGCCACGCCGCCCACCTCCTCGGCGACCTCCGCGGCCCGATCACCGTCGATGTCCACGCACACCACTCTGGCCCCGCACTGCGTCAGTGCATGGCTGGTCTGGCGACCCATCCCCTGGCCGGCCCCGACCACCACGAAACCCTTGCCGTCGAGGCGCAGCAATTCGGGATAGCGGGGAACCGGGGAGTTGTCAGAGCTAACCATGCCCTGAAGCTATCCCGCTGTCGTCTCTGGCTTGCTATCGGCTCAGGGAACTCACCAGGGCGTTGAGAGGCCACAGATCGGGGATCTCGACTGGCTCCGGCGGCGAGGGCAACAGGGCATAAGCCTCTTCGCCGGGATACACCAGGTTGTACTCCGAGCGGGCCAGACGCTCGATCTCCTCTGGATTCGAAAGCACCTCCAACCGAGAGCGGAGGGCAAAGTGCTCCTCGTGCAGAGCATCCAATTCGGCCCGAGCTCCATCAATGGCCGAACTCTGGTCCAAGAAGGTCCGGGTGGGGAACGCCGCGTAGAACAGCGCCACCAGAAGCACCAGCACCACCACCAGCGGGATCACCGAGCGGCGCAGGGCGATCACTGCCCCTCCTCCGCAGCCGCGGCCAGCGCCTCACCGCCCCGGTAGGCGGCAGCCTCGCCTAACTCCTCCTCGATGCGCAGGAGCTGGTTGTACTTGGAAACCCGGTCGCTGCGGGCTGGAGCGCCGGTCTTGATCTGACCGCAGTTGGTGGCCACGGCCAAATCGGCGATGGTGGCGTCCTCGGTCTCACCAGAGCGGTGCGACATAACCGAGGTGTAGCCCGAGGCGGTGGCCAGCTCCACCGCCTCGAGAGTGCGGGTGAGGGTTCCCACCTGGTTGACCTTCACCAAGATGGAGTTGGCCACACCTAGCTCGATGCCCCGGGCCAAGCGCTCGGTGTTGGTCACGAACAGGTCGTCGCCCACCAGCTGCACCCGATCGCCGAGGGCCTTGGTGAGCAGCGCCCACCCGTCCCAGTCATCTTCGGCCATGCCGTCCTCGATCGACACAATGGGATAGGCGTCGCACAGATCGGTCAGATAGGCGGCCATGCCAGCAGAGTTGAGCGACCGGTCCTCGCTGGCCAAGCGGTACTCACCGTCGGAGAAGAACTCGGTGGAGGCCACGTCTAAGGCCAGGGCCATGTCATCACCCGGCCGCAACCCCGCGGCCTCGATGGCATCCACCAGCACGGCCACCGCGGCCTCGTTGGAATCAAGATCGGGGGCGAAACCGCCTTCGTCGCCGATGCCGGCCGACAATTCCCGCTCCACCAGCAGACGGCGCAGGCAGTGGTAGGTCTCGACCCCCCAGCGCAGGGCCTCGCGGAACGAGGCCGCGCCCACCGGCACCACCATGAACTCCTGGAGGTCGATGTTGTTGGCCGCATGGGCCCCGCCGTTGAGCACGTTCATCATGGGCACCGGAAGTACATGGGCGTTGGCCCCGCCGATGTAGCGGAACAGCGAAAGCCCGCTGTTGGCGGCTGCAGCATGAGCGGCAGCCAGTGACACGCCCAATACGGCATTGGCCCCCAAGCGGCTGAGTCCGTCGGTGCCGTCCAGGTCAATCATCGCCTGATCGAGGCCCCTCTGGTCGGCGGTGTCGATCCCCACAAGGGCGTCAGCCATCTCCCCGTTGACCGAGGCCACCGCACCGGCCACTCCCCGGCCCAGATACCGGTCGCCTCCGTCGCGCCGCTCCACGGCCTCATAGCGGCCGGTGGATGCCCCCGAGGGAACCATGGCCCGACCGGATATACCAGACTCCAGGGCAACCTCAACTTCTACGGTAGGGTTACCTCTTGAGTCCAAGACCTCTCGGCCGACTATCCGTGTGATCGCGCTCAAAATCCAGGTCTTTCAGGGATTCCCGAGCCCATCATCTGTTATTGATGTGGCTGGAGTTAAAAAAATAGACGATATAGCCCGGTTTGACTAGGGATTGCTGCAAATTACAAAGAAGAAATTTCACGGGCGCGAATTTGCTCGCCCACTGCGTTGGCGAACGTTCGAAGCTCAGATTCGGCGTCCAAACCAGCGGCTTGGGCGGCCAAAACGGCGTCGTAGAGGCGACCCGCCACCGTGGCGGTGTCGACATCGGGCACTACCCCCACCGAGCGGGCCTTGTGGATCACCTTGTCGGCAAACAGCAGTGCGGGCAGCCCTGGCGGGATGCCGTCCATCACCGATGACCGCCCCTTCTGATCCCGCTTGATGGCCTCCCAGTTCACTAGCACCTCATCGGCGTCATCCACCTCGACCAGGTCGGAGTCCGCAGTGCCGAACACATGGGGATGGCGAGACTTGAGCTTGTCGTGGATCCCCTGAGCTACGTCGGCCAGTGTGAATTGACCGGCCTCCGCGGCCAGCACCGAGTGGAACACGATCTGATAGAGCAGATCGCCCAACTCCTCTTCCAGCTCCTCGTAGCCCGACAACGTGTCGGGGTCTACCGCGTCCAGTGCCTCCAGCACCTCGTAGGTCTCCTCCAGCAGGTGGCCCCGCAGCGACTGGTGGGTCTGCTCCCGGTCCCAGGGGCAGCGGCGGCGCAGCACAGCGGCCAGTTCGGCGAATTGGGCCACCTCCCCGGCGATGGGCGCGCCCAATTCGGCCACATACAGCGACGTGAGATGGTCGGGGTCCACTGCGTGGTCCAGATCAGCCCATGGCACCTCGAAGACCCGCTCGTCAGGCAAACCCAGGCGCTGCAACACCACCACCGGCCGGTGGGCTTCGGCAGCAGCCGAGCGATCGAGGGATTCCAAGGCCACCAGCTTGATGTCGCTCAGCACATGGGCGGCGTCGCATTGGGCCACCAGCAGCGGCCCCCGCTCTCCGGCGGCGTCCACCGCGAAGCGGCGCCCGTCCACCAGCCGCACTCCAGCGGCCAGGGGATCGACACCGAGCCGGTCCCACACCAAGTCGGCAAACGACAGGCCGGCCAGCACCTCCAGCTCCACACCGGATTCAGCCCGCAGCAACTCCACGGTGCGCTCGGCAACCAGGGGGGAGCCGGGCACGGCATAGAGCACATCTTGGTGGCCGTGTTCAGCCTCCTCGGCCAGCCGGGCCACGATGGCTCGATACACCTCCTCGAATGACGAAGCCTGCTCATAGAGGTCGTCGAACGACTCGGCCGGTTCCACCGCCGCGGCCGCGGGATGGCGCCGGGTGCGGACGAAGCGGCGGCCGGTCTTGCTGATGGCGTCCAGCACTGCGCCGGTAATGAGCTCGGGTCCAGCCGGGCCAAGACCGGCAACGATCACCTTGGCCATGCTGCCTTACCTATCACGATGCTGCGGCCTCGGCCGGCTCGTCATCGGGAATCAGATCCCGCAAGGTGGCGATGAGGGTGTCCACGGCCGCAGAAGCCGAATCCAGGGGAAGTTTCAGCAGCCCAGGGGCCTCCAAATATTCCGCCTGCGGATAGAGCCGCTCCAAGCGGACCCGGCGGCTGGGCCGGAGCCTCACCGGGCTGACCCGGGCCAGCCACTTGGGACCGCCGAAGCCGGGACCCTTGGCCACCGCTACCTCCCGAACGCCGGTGCGCAAGCACTCGCATCGGAGCCGGGCCGCCCCCAGCAGCACTTGGGCCACCTCGGGGATCGGTCCGTAGCGATCGATCCACTCAGCGGCCACGTCATCCACCTGTTCAAGAGCCACGCAGGCGGCTACTCGGCGATACGCCTCCAGGCGCAACTCTTCTTTTGGCATGTAGTCGGCGGGGATACTGGCTGCCTGGGGCAGGTCGATGCTGATCTCCATCGGTTCAGGCGGAGTCTCGCCCTTCAGCTCGGCCACAGCCTCAGTCACCATTTGGCAGTACAGGTCGTAGCCCACCGCGGCGATGTGGCCCGACTGGCCGGTGCCCAGCATGTTGCCCGCGCCCCTGATCTCCAGGTCTCGCATGGCGATCTTGAACCCCGATCCCAACTCCGTGGCCTCGCCGATGGTCTTGAGCCGCTCGTAGGCCTCCTCGGTGAGCACCCGACCCTCGGGGGTGAACAGGTAGGCGTAGGCCCGAGTCCCGGCCCGACCTACCCGACCCCGAAGCTGGTGGAGCTGCCCTAGGCCCAGCAAGTCAGCCCGGTCCACCACCAGGGTGTTCACGGTGGGCATGTCGATGCCCGACTCGATGATGGTGGTACACACCAGCACGTCGTAGGCGTGCTCCCAGAAGTCGATCACTACCTGTTCCAAGGTGCCCTCGTCCATCTGCCCGTGGGCCACCGCGATGCGGGCCTCGGGCACCAACTCCCGCAGATCAGCGGCCACATGGTCGATGCTGGCCACCCGATTATGCACGAAGAACACCTGGCCTTCGCGCAGCAGCTCCCGGCGGATGGCCTCGGCCACCGGGCGCTCGTCGTAGGACCCCACATAGGTCAAGATGGGTTGGCGGTCGGCGGGCGGCGTGTGCAGCAGCGTGAGATCGCGGATGCCGGTGAGGCTCATCTCCAGGGTTCGGGGGATGGGAGTGGCCGTAAGGGTGATCACATCGACATCAGCCTTGATCGACTTAATGGCCTCTTTGTGAGTGACTCCGAAGCGCTGTTCCTCGTCCACCACCAGGAGCCCCAGGTCCCGAAAGGACACGTCGTCAGACAGCAGCCGGTGAGTCCCGATCACCACGTCCACCGAGCCATCGGCCAATCCCGACACCACCTTGCGGGCCTGGCCTGGTGACAAGAACCGGCTCAGCACCTCCACTCGGATGGGATAGCCGACGAACCGCTCGCTGAACGTCTGATAGTGCTGCTGGGCCAACAGGGTAGTGGGCACCAGCACCGCGGCCTGCGATCCATCTTGGATGGCCTTGAACACCGCCCGTATGGCCACTTCGGTCTTGCCGAAGCCCACATCGCCGCAGATCAGCCGGTCCATGGGCACGGGCTGTTCCATGTCAGCCTTGACCTCGACGATGGCCTTGTGCTGATCAGGGGTGAGCTGGTAGCCGAAGGCCGACTCCATCTCGGTCTGCCACGGCGTATCGGTGGAGAACCCCCGGCCGGGGGTGGTGATCCGACGCTGATACAACACCACCAGCTCTTTGGCAATCTCGCTGACCGCCGAGCGCACCCCGCTCTTGGTCCGCTGCCAGTCGGCACCCCCCATTTTGCTGAGGGTGGGGGTCTCGCCCCCGGAGTATCGGCGCACGGCATCCACCTGGTCGGTGGGCACGTACAGTTTGTCGCCGCCTCGATACTCAACCAGCAGATAGTCGCGGGTGACCCCGGCGATGGTCCGGGTCACCATGCCGCCGTAGCGGCCCACACCGTGGTGGCGGTGTACGACATGGTCGCCCGAGGCCAGGTCGTCCATCTCCTGGGCCAACGACGGTCGGGGGCGTCTGCGCCGGTGGGCCCGGCGGCGACCGGTGAGGTCGGCCTCGCTCAGCACGGCCAGACGGGAGTCGGGCAGCACAAACCCCCGCTGAATGGGGGCAACCACCACCGGAAGGTCCACTCCGTACTCGCTCAGCACAGCGGCGGAACGGTTGGCCGACCCCTCTCCATCGGCCGCTACCCGCACCTGGTATCCCTCGCCCAGCAGTCGGGCCGCTTGCTCCACCGGCGCCGACGGATCGCCAATAGCCGAAGCCCAGCCTCCCACCGCCACCACGGGGGTAGAAGGTCCAGCTGGCACCGCGGTCATAGTCCACACCGGCGACGAACAAGCGGCCAGAAGGCGGTCGTAGTCCACGTGCAGGCGGGGAAATTGCTCCCCGGTCGCGCCCCAGGTCTGGGCTAGGGCACCAGCCAGGTCGGCCTCCTCGGCGGCAATGTCAGCGGCTCGGTCCCGGAGCCTCCCCGGTTCCAGCAACACCACGAGGGCGTCGGGCCCGAGACGGTCGGTCATGATTTCGTCGGTGTCGATCAGCCACGGCAGCCACGACTCCATCCCGTCGAAAAACTGGCCCTCTGACAGGCGCTCCCACTGCTCACGACCCCAGGGGCGGGAAGCCACCAGCTTCTCGGCTGCGGCCCGAAGCTCCGGCACTGGGCGAACCTCTCGAGCGGGAAAGATCTCGGTTCGCTCTCGAGGTTCGGTAGAACGCTGATCGGCCACCGAGAATTCGGTCAGCCGATCCACCTCGTCTCCCCACAAATCGATGCGGATCGGGCTGTCGGCAGTGGATGGGAACACATCCACGATGGAGCCCCGCACCGCGAACACCCCCCGGTGCTCTACCTGCACGTCCCGCCGGTAGCCTCGGGCGGCCAAGTCTGCGGCCAACTGACCCAAATCAACCCGGTCGCCCGACACCACCCTCACCGGCTCAGCATCTTCGGAGTCAACAACCAAACGCTGAAGCAGGGCCCGAACCGGGGCCACCAGCACTGACGGGTACCTCTGGGGGTCGCGGAGCTGCCAGATGATTTGGCAACGCTGGCCCATGGTCTCCACCCCGGGGCTGATCCGCTCGAACGGCAAGGTCTCCCACGCTGGGAACAAAGCAACACCGCCGTCGAGCATCGCCGACAGGTCGCCGGCCAAGCGCTCGGCGTCGGCAGTTGTGGGAGTGGCCACCACCACCGGGCGGCGGCCGTTTAACTCGGCGATGGCCGCCAGCACCGCGGCCTGGCCCGACTCGGCCACTGCCAACGAGGCGTTGCGTTTTCCGAGCACGTCGATCACCGCTGGCTCCGAGGCCAATAGCCGTCCCAGGCCGGCCAACCCCGGCCTCACAGCAGCAACCGCAGTGGCGGCCATCAATTGAACCTGTTCATGACGGCATCCACCGAGTCATCCAGCAGGGCCAACGCGGCTTCAGCAGCCCGCTCCACCGCATCGTCCAACAGATCCCGATCGGCCCGACCCGGCCGCTTCAGCACATAGTCAGCCCCGGCCCGGGGGTCAGGAGGCTTGCCCACCCCGATGCGAATGCGGGTGAACTCGGAGGTGTGGAGGTGGGCCTTGATGGACGATAGGCCATAGTGCCCGGCCAGTCCCCCGCCGTGTTTCACCTTCATCCTTCCCGGAGGCAAGTCGAGCTCGTCGTGGATCACCACCAGGCGGTCTAGATGATCGGCGATGCTCCAGCGGCGCACTAGCGCCCGCACGGCCTCGCCCGATTTGTTCATAAAGGTCTGGGGAAAGGCCAACACAACCCGGCGGTCGTCGACTCTGACCTCGGCCACCAAAGCTGCTTCCCGGCTCTTGCCCAGTTTCTGCCCGTGGCGCTCGGCTAGCAGCTCCACCGCCTCAGCACCCACGTTGTGGCGGGAACCGACGAATTTGTCACCGGGATTGCCCAACCCCACCACCACAAGATCGGCCGGAGTGTCGGTGTGCTTTTTGCGGGATCGCCAGCGGGGAGGCATGGCGACAGGCGCCGGGGCTACTCGGCGGGGCCTTCGGAGGCGTCGTCGGCGTCCTCGGCCTGCTCGGCGTCTTCGTCGGCGTCCTCGGCGACAATCGGCTGGCCGTCTTCATCCAGCTCGACCTCGGCCTCCTCATCGACCTCGGGCTCTTCGATCTCGATAACCCGTATCGAGGTGCTGGCCACCAGCTCGTCGGGGTCGACGGCCAGCTCCACACCTTGGGGCAATTCGAGGTCGCCAGCCCTCACCGTGTTGCCCATCACCATTTCGCTGATGTCGAACGACAGCTCGTTGGGAATGGACTCCGGCTTGGACAACACCGCGACGGTGAACGCAATCTGGTCCACCACGCCGTCTTCGTTGGCCACTGCGGTGGCCTCGCCCTCGAGCACCACCCGAACCTCCACCTCCACGGCGACGTCGGCGTCCACCCGGATGAAGTCCACATGGATGACCTCGTTGCGCACCGGGTGATGCTGCAACTCTTTGACCAGGCTGAGCTGGCGATCACCGTCTACTTCCAAGGTGAGCAGGGCGTTGAGGCCGGCATCAGTGGTCAGGGCCGACCGCAGATCGCGGGCATCCACTGCTACGGAAACCGACTCTCCACCCAACCCGTACACCACGCCGGGAACCTGTCCGGCCCGGCGCAGGCGACGCGACGGCCGGGTGCCCAACTCGCGTTGGGTGTCGGTCTTCAAGATCAGCTCAGCCATAGCGCAGCGAACAATGTTACCCGCCGCAGAGGAAAAATGGCTAAGCCGCTAGGAGAGGTTCTTGCCGCCGAAGATCTCCGAAACCGAGGTGTCCTCGAACACGGCGTCGATGGCGTCGGCGATGATTCTGGCCACCGAGAGCACTTCGATCTTGTCGATTTGCTTCTCCGGCGACAAGGGCAAGGTGTTGGTGACTACCACCTTGGAGATCACCGAGTTCTTGAGCCGGTCGATGGCGGGGCCGGAGAAGACGCCATGAGTGGTGGCGGCGTAAATCGTGGCCGCTCCCCGAGCGGCTAGCGCGTCGGCCGCAGCGACGATGGTGCCCCCGGTGTCGATCATGTCATCGATGAGCACGCAGGTGCGGCCCTCCACGTCGCCCACCACCTCTATGACTTCCACCGCGTGCTTGACATCCTTGGCCCTCCGCTTGTGCACGATGGCCAGATCGGCGTCCAGTTCGTTGGTGTAGCGCTCGGCCACCTTTACCCGACCGGCGTCGGGCGACACGATCACCAGATCGCCGTCGATGTCCTTGAGATAGTCGACCAGCACCGGCATAGCGGTCAGGTGGTCCCAAGGGCCGTCGAAGAAGCCCTGGATCTGGCCCGAGTGGAGATCGACGCTCAACATCCGATTGGCCCCTGCGGTACGGAAGGTGTTGGCCATCAGCTTGGCGGTGATGGGCTCGCGGCCCGCGGCTTTGCGGTCTTGGCGGCCATAGCCATAGAAGGGGCACACCGCGGTGATCCGCTTGGCCGAGGCCCGCCGGGCGGCATCCACCATGACGAGGTGCTCCATGACGGCGTCGTTGATGGAGGCGTCGCCGTGAGCAGTGTGACTCTGGACGATGAACACATCGGTGCCCCGCACCGATTCCTCGAACCGGCAGTGGATCTCACCGTTGGCGAAGTCGGCGATGTTGGGCTCCACCAACTCCTCGCCAAGGGCCTCGGCGATCTCGGCGGCTAGATCGTGATTGGCCCGGCCCGAGAGGATTACCAGCTTCTTCTTGGTGACCAGTTCCATCGTTTCAGTCTCCTTGTGTCGAACCGGGAGGGATCTGGGCGCCGGGCTCCAGCGTGATGAAGGACCCCACCTGAGCATCGGCACCGATCTCGGCATCGGTAGCCGACACCGCCTCCAGCACTGCTCCGGGACCGACCACGCAATCCACCAGGTGGGTGTGGGGACCGATCACCGCACCTTCGCCGATCACCGTCTGGCCTCTGAGCACGACCCCGGGATGAATGACCACATCGGGAGCCAGCTTCACGCTGACGTCGATGTAGGCACTGTGGGGGGCCATGATGCGCACCCCGGCGACCATCCAATTGCGATTGACTCGTTGGCGCATCTCCGCCTCAGCGAACGCCAACTGCTCACGGTCGTCCACCCCTTGGGCCTCCGACTCGTCGATGGCGAACGTACCCGAGTCGTGCCCCGCAGAGGTGAGCACTTCGACTGCGTCGAAGAGGCTGTACTCGCGCCCGGAGTCGCTGGCAGCCAGCCGACGCAGGGCCGGAGACAGCAGCCCGCGGCGGAAGCAGATGATCTCGGCGGACTCCTCGGACGCGGTAGCCACGGTGGCCGCCGACCCAGAGCGCCGGTGCTGGGCGGTTAGACCCCGCAGCGTCTGGCCCTGGATAAGCGGCATGTCGGCCAATATCACCAGCACGTCCTCGTCGTCCACGTCGCTGTCCAGGGCCGACAGACCCAAAGCGGCAGCATCGGCCGTGCCCCGCTGTACGGGTTGCTCGACGAAGTCGATGCGCAAGTCGAAGGCCTCTTCGGTGACGAGCTTGGCCACTTCTTCGGCACCAAATCCCACCACGACGGTGATTTGGCGGGGATCGACCGCAGCCACCGCATCGATCACATGCAGCAGCATGGCTCGGCCGCAGACGTCGTGAAGGGGCTTGGGCCGACCCGACCGCATGCGAACGCCCCGGCCCGCGGCCAGCACCACCGCAGACAGGGGCAAGGGGTCCAAGGTCATGATCTCCCGGAATCAGCAGACAAACTGGCTGCGTACCTGCACATCAGGAATATCATGCACTCTTTTTAGCGCGGCTGGCGAGGCAGGACTCGAACCTGCAACCTCCTGGTCCAAAGCCAGGCGTTCTGCCACTTGAACTACTCGCCAAGGGGCCCCTTGCTGTGTAGCCGTCAGGCACCAATTGCAGGCTACTTCATTGCCGCCAGATGAACGCTCGGGTTATTGCTGATGACGCTGGCCGGACTAGCGTGGTCGCACCATGGGATCGTTGATCAAAAAGCGCCGCAAGCGGATGCGCAAGAAGAAGCACAAGAAGATGCTGAAGCGCACTCGCTTCCAGCGGCGAGCCCGCGGGAAGTAAACCTCGCGCACCCGGTTCCAGCGGCGAGCCCGCGGGAAGTAGCTCTCCCACTCCCCTTCAAGCCCGCTAGCGATGGGCGGGCACGGTGCCAACCACGAGGCGGCCGTCGCCGGGGAAGGCACCCTCTACGAACCAAGTAGAGCCGCTACCGGCCAGCCGCGCCGTCTGGCCTGTGGCCTCTTCCAGCGCTTGGCGGTACTGGTCAAGACGGGGCTCCACATCCAGGGCGGCCAGCTCCAAGTCGTTGCCGTTCTGGCCCTCGGGACCGCCCATGTCGTCCCACCGGCGGTACACCGCCGGCGTCGAGCAGCCGAACGGGGGAATGAGCAGGGTGAGCGTTCGGGGAATGTGCTCCAGCGGTTGCACGAGCTCCCCGATGCCCTGGACCCGGGCCCGCCCGCCGACCAAGCAGAAGGGGACATCGGCACCCAATTGGGCCACTCCTTGGACATCGGAGTATCCGGCCCAGCGGAGGATGGCGGCCGCATCGGCCGACCCTCCTCCCAACCCGGCCCCCGTCGGAATCTGCTTGCTCACCGTGACCCGGGCAGTGCGCCCCACCAAGGCCAGTGCCCGGGTGATGAGGTTGTCGTCGGGATCGATTTCGCCCCCGCCCTCGATGATCACTCCGTGGCCTGCCTCGATGTCCAGCGTGTCGGCCAGATCAAGCGACACCATCTCCGCGTCGATGAAGTGGTACCCGTCATCTCTGACCCCTGTGATGCGCAGCGAAAGCGTGAGTTTGGCTGGAGCCGTCAGGGTGGGCATCAGTTCGAGGCTACGTCGGCCAGTTGGGCCCAGTCAGCGAGGGTGAGCTGCTCGGGGCGGGCGGTGGGCTCGATGCCGGCTCGGTAGAAGTGGTCTGAGGTGAGATGGGTGACCAGGGAGCGCCGCAGCATCTTGCGGCGCTGACCGAAGGCGACCCGGATAAAAGTGAACATGAGGTCGGGGTCGGCGTCCACGGCCGGTGCCGGCCGACGCACCAGCCGGACCACCGCAGACGACACCCGGGGTCGGGGGTAGAACACCGAAGACGGAACGGTGCGGACGATGCGGGCCTCGCACCAGTAGGCCACCTTGAGGGTTGGAATCCCGTAGGCCTTGGTGCCCGCCTCGGCCACCAGCCGATCAGCCACCTCCTGTTGGACCATGAAAGTGAAGGTCTCGATGCGGGGCTCATGGTCCAGCAGGTCCAACAGCAGGGGAACGGCCACGTTGTAGGGCAGGTTGGCCACCAGTGCCCACCGCCTCTCGCTAGAGCCGAGCTTGGTACGCCACTCTGCTGTGGTGGCGTCGGCGTGGACGATCTCGATGTTGGGAGCGTCGGCCACCTCGGCCAAAGGGGCCAACAGGTGGCGGTCGGCCTCCACAGCCAACACATGATCAACCTCGGTGGCCAGGGCTCGAGTGAGCGACCCCAAGCCGGGGCCGATCTCGACCACCGAATCGTTGGGAGCCAGCTTCGAAGCCCGGACCATGGCATCGATGGTGTTGGGGTCGACCACAAAGTTCTGACCCATGGCCCGGCTGGGAGCCAGGCCATGTCGGTCGAGCAGGTCAAGAACCTGGGTGCGGGTGAGCGTCATAGGCCATAGAAGTCGACGGCGTTGTCCCAGGTGTGCTCGGCCATGGTTTCGGGGGCGACGCGGTGTATTCGGGCCAGCGCCTCTCCCACCAGGGGCAGATTGGCCGGGGCGTTGGGCTTTCCTCGCCGCGGAACCGGAGCCAGGTACGGCGAGTCGGTCTCCACCAACAGTCGGTCGAGGGGACACAGCTCGGCCGCGGCCCGCACCTCGTCGGCCGAGGGGAAGGTCACGATGCCACTAAACGACAGGTGCGCCCCCCGATCGAGGGCGGCCCGGGCCTCGTCGGCGCCTCCGGTGAAGCAGTGGAACACCGTGCGGTCGGGCACCCCGCCCTCGTCCAGAATGGCGAAGGTGTCGTCCCACGCCTCCCGCGTGTGGATCACCAAGGGCATTCGATGCCGATGGGCCATGTCGATCTGGACGGCGAACGCCGCCTGCTGGTCGGGGGTCGGCGAGTGGTTGTAGTGGTAGTCGAGCCCGCACTCCCCCACCGCCACCACCCGGTCGGATCCCAGCAAATCCTCGATGCCGCCGATGCCGTGGCGAGCTTCGTGAGGGTGAACCCCAACCGTGGCCCACACTCGGTCGCTGGCCGCGGCCTTGGAAATCGCGGCGATCGAGGTGGCCAGATCGGTGCCGATGTCGATCAGGCGCTCCACCCCGGCCGCCGTAGCCTGGGCGACGACTTCATCCAGCCTGTCCGACTCCAAGTGGCAGTGGTTGTCGATCCAGCGCACCTTCAGCCCTTGAGGCGGGGAAACAGCGGATCGCCTTGGGCCACCGGCAAGCCGCCGGGATACTGCCCCCACACCGCGGCCTCTGGCAGCCGCTGATCGAGGGGAGATCCGTCCAAGCCAAGGCGGGTCCAGGCTGCCTCACATGAGGAGGGAATCGCCGGGCTGGCCAGCACGCACACAATGCGCAGAGCCTCCAGGGCGTTGCCCAGCACCGTATTGACCAAGGGGCCGGGGTCCATCTTCCACGGCTCGGTGGCCTGAAGGTACTCGTTGGTGTCGCGGATCAGCCGCCAGGTGGCCTCCAGCGCTACCGACGGCTGGAACCGGTCCCAGGCCGCGGCGGCGTCGGCGTACACCTCGGCGGCAATGTCGGCCAGCGGATGGTCGGGGTCGGGCGCCGGGCCGATCCCTTCGCACTTGCTGTGAACCAGCGTGGACGACCGCTGCAACAGATTGCCGAAGTTGTTGGCCAGATCGGTGTTGTAGCGATGTTGGAGGGCCTCATGGCTGACTTCGCTGTCGGGGCCGAACGGCGTATCCCGGAGCAGGGAATAGCGGAAGCCGTCCACGCCGAAGTCGTTGATGAGGTCGCTGGGTGAGATCTGGTTGAACGCCGACTTCGACATCTTCTCCCCGCCCACCAGCAGCCAGCCGTGGACGTGGTAGTGGGGCAAATCCTCGACTCCGGCGGCCAGGAGCATGGCGGGCCAGTACACGCAGTGAAAGCGGATGATGTCTTTGCCCAGCAGGTGGCGCACCGACGGCCACCACTGGGCAAACCGCTCGTCGTCATTTCCATAGCCGGCCGCAGTGGCGTAGTTGGTGAGCGCGTCGTACCACACGTAGAACACGTGGCCCTCGGCCCAGGGCACCGGGATGCCCCAGTCGATGGAGGTGCGGGTGATGGAGATGTCTCGCAGGCCACCCCGGATGATCCCCAGCGCCTCGTTGCGATAGCCCTCGGGGGTGATGTTCTGGGGGTTGGCCTCGAACCACTTCAATAGTGGTTCCTCGAACTCGGAGAGCTTGAAGAAGTAGTTCTCCTCGGTCATCCGTTCCACCCGACCCGACTCGATGTCCTCGGTGGTCACGTCTTCCTCGGAGACATAGGCCTCGTCGGACACCGAGTACCAACCGTCGTACACCGCCGAGTAGATGTACCCGTTGTCGTAGGCCCGCTGCATGAGGGTCTGGACCGAACGATGGTGGCGGGACTCGGTGGTGCGAATGAACTCGTCGTTGGCCACGCCGAGCTCGGCCCACGCTTCCCGAAAGCGCTGGCTGGTGCCGTCGGCCTGCTCCAAGGGGGACAGGCCGTTGGCCTCCGCCGCCCGCTGGACCTTGAGACCGTGCTCGTCGGTGCCGGTCAGGTAGAAGACGTCCTCGCCCAAAAGCCGATGCCAGCGGGTGACGGCGTCACCGTTGAGCACGGTGTAGGCGTGGCCTATGTGGGGGGCGTCGTTGACGTAGAAGATCGGGGTCGTCAAGAAGTAGCGCGACACCGCTTCACACTACTTTCCTCAGCTCGCTGTTCCCGATTGGGAATGCCCAGTAGGCGCCGGAGTCACTCCCCGAACATCTCGGCCGAGCGGCGGGCCAACTCGTCGGGGGGCACGTCCTCCACATTGGTGGACACGTTCCAGCGATGGCCGAACGGATCGATGAATTGACCGCTGCGGTCGCCGTAGAAGTGGGTCTCCACCGGCCGCTCGGCGGTAGCCCCCGCAGCAATGGCCTTGGCGAACGTGGCATCGGCGTCTTCCACGTACACCATGACGGTGACCGCAGTGCCGCCGATGGTCTTTGGTCCGATCACCTCCATCTCGGGGTACTCGTCGGACAGCATGATCAGCCCGTCGCCGATGGCTACCTCGGCGTGGCCGATCATTCCTCCGGGGGCAGAAATCCGCATGCGCTCGGTGGCGCCGAATACCTCGACCAAAAAGTCGATGGCTGCGGCCGCGCCGTCGACACACAGATAGGGGGTGATGCGGGGATAATCGTCGGGAATGGGCTTGACTTCGCTCATGGGGACTCCTTTGGATGCCAGGCCAGTGCTTGGGGTCTTTAGGAGGGTCAGTCTTTCAGACTGATCTGGTACACGGCTCGTCGAGACACACCGAGGTCGGCAGCCACTGCGGCAGCCGCATCCCGGCGGGAAATTCCGTCGGCCAGCTTCTCCTCAAGGGCCGCTCTGATTTGGGGGACAGAGGGTGGAGCGGGGTCGGGAGAGCCAGCCACCACCAACACGTGCTCGCCTCGGGGCTCGGTACTGTCGGCCCGAGCAACGGCATCGGCCAGCGTGCCCCGCCATACCTCTTCGTGCAGCTTGGTCTGCTCCCGAACAATGGCCACCGCCCGGTCGCCGCCCAGCGCCGAAGCTAGGTCACCCAGGGTGCGGGCCAGCCGGTGAGGGGCTTCAAACAGCACCATGGTGCGGGATTCTTGGCCGAGCTCGCCGATGCGGTCGGCCCGGTGACGGCCCTTTCGGGGCAGAAAACCCTCGAAGCAAAAGCGCCCGGTGGGGAGGCCGCTCACCACCAGGGCCGACAGCGCAGCCGACGGGCCCGGCACCGCTTCCACCTCGCCTCCCGCGTCCAAGACCGCTTCGACCACTCTGGACCCAGGATCAGACACTGCCGGGGTCCCGGCGTCGCTGACCAACACCACGGTGTTGCCGCCAACCACCAGATCGGCGATCTCGGCTGCGCCAGCGGCCTCGGTGTGCTCGTTCACCACCAGCAGGCGGGGCGCGCTCACCCCGGCGTGGGCCAACAGCTTTCCGGTGCGGCGGGTGTCCTCGCAGGCCACAACGTCAGCGTCGGCCAGTGCCTCCACAGCCCGGGGGGACAAGTCGCCGAGGTTGCCGATTGGGGTGGCAACCATAACCAGCCTTCCAGCCATGTCTCCTCCCCGATTCTGGAATCTGTCTATCCCCGATGGGGATCACCTAATCCAGGAGCTTGTTATCCCCGATGGGGATCACTAGCAGTCTGTCGCACTTCCAATCGATCGCCGGGTTTTAGCCCCCAGCGGACAAACGAACCGGCCTCGGCCTCCAGCACCGCCCGGGCCCGCCACACCGGCAGCCCAATCCGAAAGCGACCCATGGTGGCCGCTTTCAACACCACCAGATTGCGGTCCAAATAAGCCACGTCGATGGGAAAGCGCATACCCAAGGTATGAACCGAGAACGCCGGCCGGAGTAGCAGCGCGTTGTCGAACTCGTCGCGGCCCAACAAACCAAGGGCCCGTTCCCGCCATCCGGTGGCGACTTCCACGGTGGCCAGCACCCGGTCGTTGCAAACGAGCCACGCCATGGGTTGATTTTCCAACGCCAGCCGCGTTTGTTCAAGAGGGACTTAGACGTTGAAGCGGATCTCCATCACGTCTCCGTCGGCCACCAAGTAGTCGCGACCCTCGGTGCGCATCGCGCCCTGTTCTTTGGCCTTGGTCCAGCCACCGGCGGCCAGCAACTCCTGCCAGCCGATTACTTCGGCCCGGATGAAGCCTCGCTGGAAGTCGGTATGGATCCGACCAGCGGCCTCAGGCGCGGTGGCACCCATGCGGAAGGTCCAAGCCCGGGTCTCTTTGTCGCCGGTGGTGAAGAAGGTCCGCAGTCCCAATAGGTCGTAGGCAGCATGGGTGAATCGCCCCAAAGCACCCTCCCCCAGGCCCAGACCATCGAGCATTTCGGCCCGTTCCTCAGAAGGGAGCTGGGCGGCCTCGGCCTCAAGTTGCACGCACACCGCCATGACCCCGGCCCGGCCGTCCAGCTCGGCGGCCACCGGTTCGATCACCGCATCGGCCTCGTCGAGCTGGTTTTCGCCGATGTTGACCACCGCCAGCACCGGCCGATTAGTGAGCAAGAAGCTCTCCCGCAGGTCGGCCCGCTGACCGGCTGCCAAATCGCTGCGGTATATAGGAATGCCTTCCCCGAGTACTTCGGCGGCAGCGTCCAATGCAGCCACCTCTCCGGCCAGCGAGCGGTCTTGAACCGCAGACTTGCGCCGCTTGACGAGCCGGTTCTCCACCGACTCCATGTCGGCCAGCGTCAGTTCGATCTCCAGCACTCGCAGGTGCTCCAACGGATCGGTGGGGCCGGGCACGTCGGTGTCGATGAAGGAGCGGAGAACGAACACCACTGCGTCCACTTCCCGAATGCCGGCCAGAAACTGGTTGCCCAGCCCCTCACCTCGGCTGGCCCCCTCCACCAGCCCGCCGATGTCGGTGAACTGCACGCTGGCCGGGGTCACGGTGCGGGAGCCGCTGAGCTCGGCGATGGCGTCGAGTCGGGGATCCACCACCTTGGCCACACCGACGTTGGAGCTAGTGGTGGCGAAAGCGTACGGCGCGGCCAGCACGTCCGACCCGATCAGGGCGTTGTACAGGGAGGACTTGCCGGAGTTGGGCAAACCGACGAACCCGAAGCGTTCCACGGGTCGTTCACGCTAGCCCCAGCCAGTAGAATTGCTCGAACACTCGGAGGTCCGAATGTCAAAGAGAACCCAAAAGCGCAAGGCCCGAGCGCGGCGCAAGAAGGCCAACCATGGGCGCAAGCCCAATGCCGGACGCAACAGCTGAATCGAGTTCTTCACTGCCAGCGCCGCAGGACCCAACAGCTGAGCCCAACCCTCCCCCTCCGCCCATCCCCTCGGGCACGCTGATCTACGACGGGGATTGCGGCTTCTGCACCGCCACCGCTCTCTGGGCAAGCCGTCGGCTGAGTGACGACTACCGGGTAGTCCCCTCCCAGCAGGTCGACCTGGCTGCTGTCGGCCTCACCCAAGATGATGTGACCCGCTCAGCCTGGTGGATCGACCCCGATGGCACCCGCTCCGACGAGCACCGATGCATCGCCAATGCCCTGAGAGCCATGCCCGCCCCCTGGCCCGCGCTAGGCCGCTTGCTCACTCTGGGACCAATCAGCCTCATGTCCCGCACGGTGTACCGCCTAGTGGCCAACAACCGATATCGCCTGCCCCGCTTCGGCAGCCGGGCAAAGTGCGATAGGTAGCCGTCGCGGCGACAACTCAGACCGCGGCGGTCTCTTCGAGTTGGAAGTCCTCGTATTCCTCGCCGGTGTCCACCCAGTCTTCGAACTCGATGACGTGGATCTCCTCGAAGCGGCGTCGCAGCCAGCCGTCGCCCGCATCCAGCAAGCCCAGCTTCTTGCAGTTGGGAACGATCTTGGAGAACAGGATGTTCTGGAACGGCTTCTGGTCGGGGGGCAGGGAAAGAAAGTTCTCCACCATGGGCCGCACCGGCACGCCCATCCGCTCCCACACCTCCTGAGACAAGAACCGGTCGCGCATCCGCACTGCGGCTTCAAAGGCGAACTCCTGGCGCTCTCGTAGCTCGGCCACGGTCAACTCGCTGTAGAACTCCTGGAGGCTGAGCACCCCGAAGGCCACGTGGCGAGCCTCATCGGCCATCACATAGCGGAGGAGCTGTTTGAGCAGCGGCTCGGGGGTGAGCTGGTGCATGAAGCCGAAAGCGGCTAGCGCCAAACCCTCCACCATGATCTGCATGCCCAGGTAGGTCATGTCCCAGCGACTGTCGTTGATGATGTCGTCGAGGAGCATCTTGAGGTGGATGTTGATGGGATAGGAGTCACCCAGCTTGGTGTCGATGTACTGGCCGAACACCTCCACGTGGCGGGCCTCGTCCACCACTTGGGTGGCGGCGTAGTACTTGGCGTCGATCCACGGCACGGTCTCGACGATCTTGGCTGTACACAACAGGGCGCCCTGCTCGCCGTGGAGGAACTGGCTCATCCGCCACTTGAAGGTCTCCAGGGAGAACTCCCGCCACTCAGCCTCGCCCCAGTTGGCGGTGGGTAGATGAGGCCTGTCCTCGCGCTCAAACTCAGCAGAGAATTCGGATTCTGTGAATATGGAGAACGCCTCGTAGGGATCTACCTCGATCGACCAGTCCAAGTCGGTCTGGGCGTTCCACTGCGATGTCTTGGCCTTCTCATAGAGGCGCTCCAGCTGGGGTCGGGCCCCTTTGGCGTAATCCCAGGTGAACAGGGCGTCGCTGTTGTCTTGGACCGCGTGGATAATGGAGGTGACGTCGCTGTTGGTGCGAGAGATGTCGATGATGGTGTCGATGTCGTTGACGTCGGAGCGTCCGATGATTTCCTCATCGGTGCGAACAGGTGGTGCCATGCGTCCCTCCTCAGGCGCCGTTGACAAAGACGGCAATATTGAATGCTACTGCCGGTGAATCATGATGGGACTTCGCGGCGCCCGGTTACTCCAGCGAGTTGATGCCCTCGATAAACACTCCGGCGGCCGCTCCTCCGTCCACCGGCAAGTCGGCGCCGGTGATGTGGGACGACTCGTCGGAAGCCAGAAACAGCGCGGCGGCGGCGATTCCCTCCAAGGGGACCTCGCCGGGGATGCCCCGATTGGCCGAGTAGGCCGCGGTCTCATCCATGAACGACATCATCTGGTCGAACCACTGGGCGTACATGGCCGGGTTGCCACCCGCGGGGCAGACGTTGTTGACCCGGATGCCCGACCGACCCAACTCCAGAGCGGCACAGCGCATCAGCCCACCAAGGCCGAACTTGCTGGCCCCGTAGGCAGAAATCCCATTCATGCCAATGAGTCCGTCAATGGAGCTGATGTTGACGATCGAGCCGCCCCCGGCCACCTTCATCGGTCCGATCACGGCGCGCATGCCCAAGAATGGGCCGACCAGATTCACCTCCAGCACCTGGCGGTAGACCTCGGCCGGAGTGCGCTCGATGGGCCCCAAGTGCAAAATGGCGGCGTTGTTGACCAGCACGTCTACTTGGTCCATGCCGCTCACCACTTCGTCCCAATGGGCCTCATTGGTCACGTCTAGTTTGACGACTCCGTCCCCATCGGCGATATCGGTGGCCACCACCTCTGCTCCTTCATCCCGGAACATCTGGGCGATGACCGACCCGGTGCCCCGGGCTGCGCCGGTCACGATGGCTGTTTTTCCTGCAAGCCTTGACATGGCCCCACCATAAACCCTCTTGTTCAACATTTGCCCCTCGATCATCACTTTGCTTTGGTTCGACATTTCGATTGTCAGCGGGCTGGGCTAGCCTCGTGAGTCCAACCACTGGCATCAGACGGAGGGGTTCAGATGCGCAAGAAATTCATGGCTTTGTTGGCCCTGCTGTTTTGCCTGGCTTTGGTAGCGGCAGCCTGCGGCAACGACGACGATTCGGAATCGGCTCCGGCGCCCGCGCCCACCGAGGCCCCGGCACCGGCACCAACCGAGGCGCCTGCTCCTGAGCCAACTGAGGCGCCTGCTCCTGAGCCCACCGAAGCACCGGAGCCTGAGGCGCCAATGGCGCCTTCCGGGGCCCTGATCTCGTTGGAGGAAGAGTGCGAGGCGTGGGGCGGCATCCAAGCCCCCGACGGCTTCCGGGTGAATATGGTCACCGATATCGGCAAAGTTGACGACGGCACGTTCAACCAGTTCGCCTATGAGGGCATGGTCGGAGCGGCTGAGTGCTTCGGCATCGAGGACACCAGCGTCATCGAAACCGCATCAGAGGCCGACTACGACGCCAACCTGAGCACCTCGGCCGGTGAGAACCCCGACGTGCTCATCACCGTGGGCTTCCTGCTCGGCACCGACACCATGGCCGCGGCCGGCGAGAACCCCAACATCAACTACATCGGCATCGACCAGTGGCACCCCGAGTACCCGTCCAACTACGTGGGCGTGCTGTTCAACGAGCACGAGGGCGGCTTCATCGCTGGCGCCCTGGCCGCATCGCTCAGCCAGTCGGGCGTGGTCGGCGTGGTCGCCGGTCGCGAGGACGTGCCCCCGGTGGTCAAGTTCGTCAACGGCTACGAAGCCGGTGCCAAGTACATCAACCCCGACATCCAGGTGCTGTCGGTGTACAACGAGAGCTTCACCGATCCGGCCAAGGGCGCGTCCGACGCCCAGCAGTTCATCGGCGACGGCGCTGATGTGATCTTCGGAGCGGGTGGACCCACCGGCTCCGGCGGGATCAAGGCCGCCGCTGAGGCCGGAGCGTGGGGCATCGGCGTGGACCAAGACGAGTACTACACCACCTTCAACGGCGGCACGGCTCCTGGTTCGGAGTACCTGGCCAGCTCGGCCATCAAGAGGGTTGACCTGTCGGTGTTCCGCAACATCGCCACCACCATCCAAGGCACCTTCGCGGGTGGGCCATTCGTGCTGACCGCCGAGAACCTGGGCATCACCTACGCCCCATTCCACGACGCCGCAGTGAGCGCCGAAGCGGCCGCCAACGTGGAGCGGGTGCGGGCCGGATTGGCCGGCGGCACCATCGACACCGGTGTGTGCGGCATCGACGGCCTGTTCATAGGCGAAGGCTCCCTCTGCGACTGACCGAACCTTCGATCAACAACTGAAAGGCGGCGGCTGAACAAGATCAGCCGCCGCCTTTCGCGTTCGGCTGGTCGCATTTGACGTAGCCTGGGCTGCGCATGGCTCAAGCAAGCGGGGGCACAGTGCTGGAGGTCGAGGGCATCACCAAGGCCTTTCCAGGGGTGGTGGCCAACGACGACGTGAGCCTCACCCTCAATCAAGGCGAGATCCATTGCCTGCTGGGAGAGAACGGCGCCGGCAAAAGCACCCTGGTGAACATGGTGTTCGGTCTGTACCGGCCCGACCAGGGCACCATCAAGGTGCGGGGCGAAGAAGTGCATTTTGAGGACTCGGGTGATGCCATCGCCCGGGGCATCGGCATGGTCCACCAGCACTTCCAGCTCATCCCGGTGTTCACGGTGGCCGAGAACATCATTTTGGGCAACGAGGTCACCAAAGGAGCGTTCCTCGACCTCGACACCGCCCGCCGCCAAATTGATGCCCTGGCCGAGCGCTACGGGCTGGCCGTGGACCCCGACGCCACTGTGGGCGAACTCTCGGTGGGCGAACAGCAGCGGGTGGAGCTGGTCAAAGCCCTGTTCCGCGACGCCGACATCTTGATCCTCGACGAGCCCACCGCGGTGCTCACCCCCGGAGAGGTAGACGACTTCTTCGAGGTGGTGGAAAGCCTCACCGGCCAGGGCAAGTCCATCATCTTCATCACCCACAAGCTGCGCGAGGTACTGGCGGTGGCCGACCGCATCACCGTGCTTCGGTCTGGGCGGGTGGTGGGAACCACCACGGCCGAGGGGGCCACCCAGCAGTCACTGGCCAACCTGATGGTGGGGCGCGATGTGGTGTTCCGGGTGGAGAAGGCCGAAGCCGATCCCGGAGCACCGGTCATCCGGGTGCAGGGCCTGCGTTCGCAAGACGACCGGGGCGTGGAAATGGTCACCGGATTCGACGTGGAGGTGAGGGCAGGAGAGATCTTCGGCATTGCCGGCGTGGAGGGCAACGGCCAGCGGGAGCTGGTGGAAACCATCTGCGGAATGCGTCCGGCAACCGGTGGGCGGGTCGAGATGCTCGGCCAGGAAACCACCCACTGGACTCCCCGCAAGATCCACGAGTTGGGCGTGGCCCACGTGCCCGAGAACCGCAGCAAGCACGGCGTAGTGGCCCAGTACTCCATCGCCGACAACCTGGTGCTGAACCGTTATCACCACCGCAGGTTTTCCAATCTTGGCGTGCGCAATACCGCAGCCATCAACGTCGAGGCCGAAGAGCTCGTGGAGCAGTTCGACGTCCGCACGCCGGGTGTCGACGCCACCATCGACACCCTGTCGGGCGGCAACCAGCAGAAGGTGATCGTGGCCCGAGAGCTGACCGGCGACCTCAAGGCACTGATCGTGGCCCAGCCCACCCGCGGCCTCGACGTGGGCTCGATCGAGTTCATCCACCGCAAGATCATCGAGTTGCGCGACCAAGGGGTGGCGGTGCTGTTGGTGTCGGCCGAGTTGGACGAGATCTTGTCGCTTTCCGACCGGATCGGCGTGCTCTACCGGGGCCGACTGGCCGGGACGGTGGATTCAGCCCACGCCACCCGCGAGGAGCTGGGCCTGCTCATGGCCACGGGCTCTTCTGGAGGCCAGTCGTGAACGGCGCCAAGCACGCCAACGCCGGGATCGGGCGGGCCGCCAGCCAAGTCCACCGCCTGCTCACCGAGGCGTGGCGGCTCCAACCGCTGTACGTGTCGCTCTACGCCATATTGCTGTCGTTCGTGGTCGGCGGTGTGCTGATCTCCATCATCGGGGTCAACCCCTTCACCGCCTATTGGGCGCTGTTGCGGGGCATGGTGGGAGGGGGCGACCAGATCGCGGGGTCGGTGGCCCGGTCGGTGCCGTTCATCGGGTCGGCATTGGCTTTGGCCTTCGCCTTCCGAGCCGGGCTGTTCAACATCGGCGCCGAGGGCCAGTTGCTGGCCGGCGGCATCACCGCGGCCTACGTGGGGGCGCTGTCGTGGATGTCCGACCTGCCCGGCATCGTGGCCATTCCTCTGATCCTCATCGCCGGCACGATGGGCGGTGCCGTGTGGGGCGGGATTCCCGGCGTGCTGCGAACCAAGACCGGCGCCCACGAGGTGATCAGCACCATCATGCTCAACTCCTTGGTGCTGTTCGGGGTCCGCTGGATGGTGAACTCCCGCGATCCGGTGGTGCTGCGCGACACCGAAAGCACGGTTCCCCGCACCGATCCCATCTCCGACACCGGGGTGTTGCCCGAGCTGGTGGACAGCCAGCCCGTTCTCCACACTGGCCTGTTCGCCCTGCTGGGCATCTGCCTGGTGGTGGCGTTCGTGCTCAACCGCACCACTTTCGGTTTTGAGGTCGGGACGGTAGGACTGAATCCCCACGCTTCCCACTATGCAGGAATCAACGTGAACCGGGTGATAGTGGCCTCGATGGCCGCGTCGGGGGCGTTCGCCGGCCTGGCTGCGGCCTCGGAGATCTCGGGCACCAACGGATTCTTCCAGCCGGGGACGTTCTTCTTAATGGGCTTCGATGGCATCGCCATCGCCCTTTTGGCCCGCACAAACCCGGTGGCCATCATCGCCGCCGCGCTTCTTTGGGGGTCGATGCTGTCGGGAGCGCCGCTCATGCAGCAGGAAGCCGATGTTTCCATCGACGTGGTGCGGATCATCCAGGCCATGGTGCTGTTGTTCGTGGCCGCTGACGCCATCGTCCGCTACCTGTTCCGGGTGCGCGAAATGGACCAGAGCCCGTTCAAGGCCACATCCGTCGAGGGGGCGGTGTGACCACTGTCGAGCACGCCGCGGGCGCGACCAGAGCCTCAGAGCGGATTGGCCTGGATCGTCGGTCGGTGACCGGGCTGGTGTTCGGGCTGTTGGGTATTGCCCTGATTGCCGGAGTGGCCCCGGCCATCAACGGCACCAGCCGCAGATTCAACTTCGAGCCGCCCCCCGACCCGGCTGGAATCGGATTCCATCCCCCGACGTGGGTGATCGCCATCGGGGTGCTGTTTCTGCTCACTGCGGTGCTGGGATTCGCCCCGCCCGACGCCCGACGATGGGCTGGCCCGGCCCGGCTATTGAGCGCGGTGGCCCTGATTCCACTGGTGCTGGTGCTCAGCCTGGCGCTGTCCGACAACCCCAGCACCAACATCATCAACCTGTTCCACGTATCGCTGGTGCTGGCCACCCCCTACGCATTGGGGTCGATGACGGGGCTGTGGTGCGAGCGGTCGGGCATCATCAACATCGGCATCGAAGGCACCATGCTGGCCGGTGCCGGCATCGGCTACATGACCTACGCCACCATCGGAGATGCCCAGTCCACCGGGTGGCTGTGGTTCTCCATCCTCATATCGGTATTGGCCGGTGGGCTGGTGGCTTCCCTCCTCGCCGTGCTGTCCATCCGCTTCGGAGTGAACCAGATCGTGGCCGGCGTGGTGATCAACCTGTTCGCCTTGGGACTGACGGGATTCTTGCGCTCGGAGGTGATCGTCAAAACCGGCATCACCACCGGGGTGGGAACCTCCGAATTCGGCTTACCCCTGCTGTCGGAAATCCCGGTGATTGGCGATCAGCTATTCCGGGGCAAGCCCATCTACTGGATGATGTACCTGGTGGTGATCGGCACCTGGGTGGTGATGTACCGCACACCGTGGGGGCTGCGGGTGCGATCGTGCGGCGAGAACCCTCACGCCGCGGAGACTCTGGGCGTGAACGTGGTGCGAATCCGCTACCAGTCGGTGATCTTGGGCGGGCTCATCGCCGGTCTGGCCGGGGCCTGGTTCTCCATGGAGTCGCAGACCCGCTTCGAGGACAACATGACCAACGCGGCGGGGTTCATCGCCCTGGCCGCCTTGATCTTTGGAAAATGGACTCCGTGGGGGGCGTTCGGCGGGGCACTGCTGTTCGGTTTTTCCCGGGCGCTGGGATCCCGTCTTCAAGCACTGAACGTAGAAGTCAGCGGATTTGAGATTCCCAGCGAGTTCCTCCAGGCCCTTCCGTTCATTGTCACGTTGGTGGTGGTGGCCGGGGCGGTGGGCCGCTCGATTCCCCCGGCCGCCGCGGGCCAACCCTTCCACCGAAGCAGATAGCCAGAAAGAGGCCAGATGACCGCATTGCAGGAGATCCCCTGGAACGATCTATGGGCCGCGGCTCGTGAGGCCTCAGCCGGGGCCTATGCCCCGTATTCGAAGCTGTCGGTGGGAGCGGCCGCGCTGACCGACGATGGCCGAGTAGTTTCGGGGTGCAACGTGGAGAACGCCTCCTACGGCCTCACCCTGTGCGCTGAATGCGGCCTGGTCGGCGACCTGCACCGTACCGGCGGCGGACGGCTGGTGGCGGTGGCGGTGACCGACGGCGATGGAAACCCACTCACCCCGTGCGGACGCTGCCGCCAACTGCTCTATGAGGCGGGCGGGGCAAGCTGCCAGGTGAACGAGATCCACACTGTGGGCGAGCTGCTGCCCGGCGCCTTCGGCCCCGAAGACCTGCCGTGAACGCGGTCGACCTCATCGTCGCCAAGCGAGATGGCGGCGAGCTGAGCGACGAGCAGATCAACTGGTTCATCGAAGGGATCACCTCGGGCTCCATCCCGGCTGAGCAAGCCGCCGCCCTGCTTATGGCCATCGTGTGGCGGGGAAAGACGCCCCGGGAGCTGGCCACTTGGACCGCAGCCATGATCGACAGCGGCCAGCGGCTGGACCTGTCCAGCCTGGCGCGGCCCACGGTCGACAAGCATTCCACCGGCGGGGTGGGCGACAAGGTGTCGCTGGTGCTGTGTCCGCTGGTGGCGGCCTGCGGCGCGGCAGTGCCCCAGCTCTCCGGGCGGGGCCTGGGCC
>JAPPAP010000010.1 GCA_026705465.1 bacterium
GCACGGGCGTCCTGGTCGCGGTTGGCGTAGCGGTGTCCGCCGCCGGCACGGGCGTTTTCGTCGGCGTGGGCTGGCGGTTCTTGGTGGCCGTAGGATAGCAGTAGCGGTGCCACTGTGGGAGCCGGTGCCAGTAGACCCTGCCGCCGGGCGTGTCGCAGCAGATGGCGCAGCCGCCTTCGGTCAGCTCACCGCCCAGCACCGGATAGCCGATATACGGCCCATAGCCTATGGTCGGCGTATCGGGAGCTGGGCAGTAGTTCGGCGTCTGTGCGCGCGCCGGCCCCTCGCCCGCGAGCAGAGCGAGAAGGACCATCATCGCCGTGATGAGCAAAAGCCAGAATTGCACGCGCCACAAGCGGACGCAACAACTCGATAATCTCATCGTCTGACTCCTCACCCCTTTTTTTCCTCAAGGATCGCCCGCAACACCTGACTGCTCGAGCAGCTTCCGCCGCACGACCATTAGTTACTTCCCAATGAGCGAACGGTGAACGCCGCTACCCTTGTATACCAGAGTACCAAGGTAGACAAAAAGGGGGTAAAAAGGCGAAGTCGGGCGAACGCCTTCAGCTGCCTGACCAGACTGCAAAACAGGGTAAAAGGTCAAACGTGTCTGCCGTGCCTCCATCCCGTTTTTCAAATTGGTGTGTTGCATCGATACTCCCCCCGCCGGTCCCCTCACACACACTTTCCTTTGCCAGCAGGGGTCCCCAACACCCTATCCAGGTCCGCACGTCTCAGGCAGCGGATCAGGCTCAGAGAACAACACAACCCGCGCGCCGTCCGCATTTGCCGGCGGCCCGGTGCGCCGCCTTGCGCCGCAACCGGCGCACGCTTCGATGCGGTACTCGACCAGACGCCGGCCCTCGCCGACCACCGTCACGCGCACAGGCCGCCAGTCGTGCCGCGTTCTGTGCGCGATCCCTTGTCCCGCCTCGCGTTCCATAGCCCGCGTCATGTTATGCCTTGTCTTTTCAACGCCGCAATCAGCTCCGCCTGGCTGCCCGCGCCCTTCACGCTGTTGCAGGCCGCACACAACAGCTGCAGATTATCCAGATGATCTGTGCCGCCCTTCGAGCGCGGCACCACGTGATCCACGGTGAAATTGCGAAACGGAAACGCTATCCGGCAGCCGTTGCAGACGCCTTCCTGACGCCCGAACAGTGTGTGCTTCTGCGTTCGGTACGGCGGCACCTTGCCAACGTCCGTGCGCCTCGGTATGTCGGTGCGGTGCGTCAGATCGTAGAGCAAAGGCCCCTCTGCCTGAATGCGCGACCGCACCAGCCTGGCCGCCAGCGGGGAAAGATCGATCCCCGCCCACTGACGGTTGAGACGGTCAGCCGCGACACAAGCCGTAGCGCAACCACAAAACGGGTCGAGCACGATATCCCCCTCATTGCTGCTGGCGCGGATGATCCGCTCCAATAAGGTTAACGGCTTTTGCGTAGGATAGCCGACGCGCTCTTTCCCCAACGCCATAGGGATATCTGTCCATATATTGCCGTAGGATGCCCCCTTGTAGTCTCGCAGGTATTTGCGCCGCTGTAATTTACCGTTCTCCAAAATGACAATATTTCCCTTCTTGTACTCTTCCTCTAACCTCTGCTCACTCAAACGCCATCCACTGGGATGGGGGTTGACATAGCCCCGCCATTCATAGCAAAGATTAGGTCGGGCGCCCATATTTGGAGTTCTCCAAATATGGGCGCTGTCGTCGTAGTAGCGTTCTCCGTTTTCGTCTACGTGCTTGAACTTCTTGGCGATCTCTTCTGCTGACATCTCCGAAGGCGGGCGCAAAGAGTCCAGTGTAGCAGCAGCACTCGTCGCATAATAGAGCAGCATATCGCCATTGTTGCCCCATCTCTTGCTTGTGTGTTGGCTGCCCTTTTGAGTTGAAGTCACTCTTTGCCAAGTAATTTCGTTCCTGAAATTCCCCTGCCCGAACACCGCGTCCATCAGCAACTTGAGATAGTGGCTGGCCGTCGGATCGCAGTACAGGTATAGGCTTCCCGTCGGTTTCAGCAACCGGCGCATTTCAAGCAAGCGCACGCCCATCATGATCAGGTAAGACTGCATACCGGTACCGTGCGCTTGCCTGGCCGCGCCGATGATCGCATACAAGGCCGGGTGCTGCTCTGCGATCTCCCCGTGCCAAGCCTCGTCCACGTCGTCAAGCGTCCACGTGTCTTTGAACGCGGCGCCCGCGGCCTCGCTCCCGATAGGCGCCGAATAGTTGCGGTTTGAGTTGAAAGGCGGGTCCAGGTAGATTAGATCGACCGACTCCGAATTCATGCCGCGCATTATGTCCAGGTTGTCCCCCGTCCACATCGTGCGGTTTGTCCAGTTGGGTTCAGCCATGCAACAAAAACCTCCGCTTGTGTAAGGTCCGCTTTCCGCGCGGCCCCCGCAACGACGGGGGCATAACTGCAATGCCTGTTCTTTGCTTGCCTGATCTATGCCTGTTCTATGCCCCCTCACGCCCGATCTGGCGTCTGGCGCGTCTTTCGCTTTTTGCACTTAGATCACGGAAACGAATCGGGTTAGTTGGCGGATTCGTTTCCGTGATCTAACCGATTCGTTTCCGTGATCTAACCGATTCGTTTCCGTGATCTAAAACCTCTTTTTACCACTGGTAGCGCGTCGCCTCTAGGGTTTCTAGGGATTCTACCCTGGGGCGGGAAAGGCCGCCCGCCCCAGGGCAAATGTCAATCGAAGAGACGCGCCAACGGGGTAGAAGTCAAGCCCCGCGCTACCTTGTTGCGGCTGACAAGCGATTGTGCCTCTATCAGCCGCGCCGATGCCCGAACCCTTATGCCGCCTATGCCGCTCCGGTTGCCCTTGACAATTTCCACGACCTCAACTGTGTCGCCAGCCTCGGCCTCGGCTGAGAGACGGGGCAAAACATATCCCCGTTCTGCCACCGCTCCCGAAATACGGCGCCATAGTTCCGCCGTCGTATTTCGGGAGCGCCTGTCTATCAGGTCGAAATAGAAGCCTGCCCTTGCAAGAATCACGGGGTAGGGGATCAACTCCGATGTCGGGCCGGGGCCGCCTTTCTTGTCCGGTATCAGCAGACGCGAGCGCCTATCATGCGCCGGAGCGGGCGCCGCCGCGATGTAATCTTCGATACCTGCGATCAGCCGTCCCAGCGATCCGCTCTTGTCTTGGCGGACCGCCTGATTGGTCAGAACGCCAGTGAGACGATAGCCCTTGCCGTGCTGATCCCAGCGGAACGGGTAAATGCGCACGTAGCCCTCCGTCAGGTCTGCAGTCGTGATCCCCAACAGTTGCCGCCAATGGCCGCTCGGCAGCTTCCGCCAGGAACTGGCCCAGCGCACGGCTGCCCAAGCCCTTTCCCGCCACCGTTCGCGCTGAGACGGTTGCGCCCCCGCCGGAGCAAACTGGCCAGCCATCATCGCGCCCAGCTGGTCAACATGAAGCGTAACCGGACCGGTCAGTGCCATTCCGAGTGTCAGGACGTATAGCGTATCGCCCGACAGCGGATTGCGCCGGTCTATGCCCGCGTGCTGTTCTAGGTCCTGCAACAGCGCAAGCCGCACGTCGCCCGCTTGCGCCGTGCCTGGCAACGGCATCAACGTGCCCGCCTCTCTGCGTTTGCGCCGGGCCCGGCGCGGCGCGTAGTGCAGGGGTGTAGACACCGGCTGGCCGTCCACTTCGACCACGGCCGCATCCGGCAGCTGTTGCCACTCGGCCAATGCCGTCGTCTTTGCGCCGTTGGCTATGCGCGCCAAGTTTCCCCGCCCGCACGTCAGAACATTCGCGTTTTCTGGCGATTCGTCTTGCCTTTGCAGGCAGCCCAGCGCATAGTCAATAAAGTCGTTCAGCGGGTAGTCCAAGCCAGCGGTATCCTCGACCGCCTGCCACAGGCATTCCACCGCTTCGAAGCCAGCAACCATATTGGCGATCACGCGCGGCCGCGGCCAGTGCCATAAATGCGGGGGCCTGGCGTCCAGGACTGAGTGCAGCACGTATAGGCCGGCGAACAGGCGCTCATCGAAGGCGCCGCCAGCAGTGCGAATGCTGATACCGAATGGAAAGCCCGGCGGGATCACCTCTTTGACGATCTCAAGAATGGCCGTCGTATACGCGCCGCCATGCACACTCATGCCAGCCAGGTCATGCACTGTGGGATCGGTGTCAGGCACGGGATCGGTGTCAGCAAGATCGGAAGTTGTTTCTGCGTAACGGTCACTCAGTGGCCATATCTGTTTGCGATACTGATCGGCTGCTGCCAGCAATTCCACTGGCATGGGCGCATCCTTCGTTCGGTGCTCAAAATACGCGTCAAAGATCATGCAGGCCATCGTTTCCGCGGCGGGGATCGTACTGTCAGACCGCATACCCAACGCGTCCACACGGTCATAGCAGCGCTGCCGCCAGTGCTTCATATCGGTCATGCCATATTTCCCCTTTTCACTTCGGCCTGGCCAGCCTCGCCCGCTGGCGTCTGGTCACCCGCTTCGCACCAGTCGAACGCTTTATCCTTGCCGCCGCGTTCGATATAGACCCGCGCGCCGTCCTGTGCATAGTTGGCCTTGCTCAGCTTCAACAGCTGCCGCTTTTCGTCGTCCTTTACCTCCGTTTCCATGTTCCAGCGCCAACGGCTGGCGCCGTGCCAGTCGGTCGAACCTGAATAGCCGCCCGCCTGCTTCGCGCCGGACTGTGACGGGTGCGAGATCAGCATCACCGCACAATCGACCGACCGCCCCCAGCCGTCCCAGTCCGCCATGAACTGGCGTACCGCCGCGCGGTCAATCTCATTCGACCCGAACGCGCCGGCCAGGCTGTCCACGATCAGCAGGTCGGCTTGCAGCTGCTCACAAAGAGATCGCAGCCAACGGCCCACGGTCAGCAGGTCGCCCCGCGTTTGCGTAACCTGGCGGGCCTCTGCGCCCCACAACGGGCCGAAGCGGGCCAGGTCCACGATATGGCAGTCCTGCATGGCCGCGGCCCTTTCGCGTCCGATCCGCCGTTTGAATTCTTCCGGCTCATCCTCCCAGGTCGCGAAGATCACAACACCGGCCGCCGTCTCCGGCATTCGGGGCCCGTTGACACGGTTAGACGGCATCCACTCTCCCCCGCCGGTTGTCATGGCCGCGGCCAGTTGCAGGGCCAGCCGGCTCTTGCCAAAACCGCCCTCGGCAGTCAGCATTCCGATCCGCCCGCGCGGCAGCCACTGGTCTATCAGCCATGCGCGCGCCGGCGCCTCCCCGATCTCGCTCATGCGTACCGGCGCCGGCAGGCCCGCGTCAGGGTCTATCAGGCGCCGGATCGTTTTGAGCGCCGTCAATGCCTCCGAATCTTCCGGGCCTTGCCTGATCGCCGCCGTCAGTTCGCCAATGCGCTCGCCGGTCAGCTGATCGCTTTGATCGCCGTCAGCGTCCATACCGACCGCCCACGTCCACACCGGCAGCGCCGCGTCCACGTCCGCCCGGGCGCGGGTGATAGCGTCCTGTTGCCCTGACTGCAAGGCTTGCGCCAACGCATCCAGTGCCGTGGCCAGCATCTCTGGTTCCCGCCTTTCGTACTCGATTCCGTTCTGGTTTTTCGCGGCATAGGCCGCCGGTGATTCAGTCATTCTGTGTCTCCCTCAGCTCTTGCGCGAAGCCGGCCGGATCGTAACCGGTCGGCAGCCTTGCGATTTCGATAAGGTGTCCCTGATCGGCCCACTGTTGCGCCTGTGCGCGTGCGGCCGGCAACGCGTCGGCATCGTCCGCGTCGGGCCAGAGCGTGATCGTTGCCCACGGCGCCGGATCGATGCCCTGGTAACTTTTGCCGGCCAGAACCGCAACCGCTATCTGACCGGCGCGGGCATAGGCAAAGGCGCGCGCCGCCGATCCCCGGCGTTCCTCGAAGGGCAGGCCGGCCAGCACTGCCAGCCCGTCGGCCAGGCCCTCACAGACGTGCAGATCGCAGCCGGTCAGGTCCGCTACAACCGGCCAGTGTGTCAGCAGGCCCACGGCGGACGGATCGGCGCCGTAGGTGCGCTTGTCGCCGTTGTGCCAGTGTTGCGCCTTGCCGCCGTTTGCGTCGATAGCGATCAGCTGCAGCTTGTGGACGGGGGCCAGGGGATCGGATAGCGGCCGCATGGCCAGCGCCAACGCGCCGGCCGCGGTCGATAAGGGCCGCGTCGCCGGGCCGCCCGGCAAGCGTTGACGCGTCAGCCAGCGCACGTTATCCGGCAAGGGTACGCCGCCCGGCCATAGCCGCCGCCGCCGTAGCCACTGGCCGGCAGGGTGATCCCGGCCCGGCCCTTCTGTTGACGGGCGCGCCGCCGCCCACAGTTGGGCCGCGTAGTCCCTCATATCGGCGCCGTGCTTGCGGCCGGACTTTGGCTTAGAACGGCTCTCAGCGCCTTTGTTGGCGTTGGATTGGGGTGTAGGGGTAGGTTTGCGGGCAAAATGGCCGCCTGGGGCCGCTGTAGCGCCCTCACGCCAGTTCTGAAAGCAGGCATCGCAGCGGCAGACGGCCAGGCCGCTTGCTTCCTGGACGCGGTGCAGGATCGCGGTCTGCGTGCAGGTGCCGGTCAGACAGTGGCCGTTCCAATGGCGTCTGTCGGCATCGAAGGCCAGGCCGAGCTTGTGATCGGAATCGCCGCCGTGACAGATCGCGGTTGACGTGTGCAGGTCGAACGTGCGGCCGTGTGTCTCCCTGACCGCATAGCCGCCCGCGCGCAAGGCCGCGGCCAGTTCGGCCGGGGTTGCTATCGGTATTTCCTCTTGTCTGTTTTTGGGGTTGTATGCCATACTGCGCTCGTCTGTAGTTTCTTTGTGTGGAAACCCTGATCCCGCCGGATCGGGGTTTCGTCTTTTCAGCGGTTGCCGGTCGGGGCCGGCCTGGCCTCGCACGCCTGCATTGCGCCGGCCGGCGGCGCTTCATGGCCCCACGTCTGCCAGCCGGTGCGGGGTGTGCGTGCGAACAGTTCTATCTTGGGCAAGTCCGGCCATAGCCGCTCGATGATCGCATAGACAGCTGCCGGTTTCGCACTGTGCGCGCCCCGCGCGGCCTCGATAACCGATAGCGGGGCCGAACCGAAGTGCGGGGCCGGAAACGCGCCGCGCCGTCCCACGAGCAAAAGCTCGTGCTGCCCGCGGAACCAGTAGCCGGTCCCTGTATGCAGCCCGCCGGCCTCCGTCTGTTTCAGCCACACCGCCGAAGATCGATACGCGAAACCCCACGCGGCCATTACCCGCAACGCCTCCGGCAACTTGGGCGCGGTTGCCCACAACCACAAGACGGCATCGGGTGCGGCCAGGCCGGAGACCGGCAGCGCTTCGATTTCAGCGTCGGCCATAAGCGGATAGTGATAGCGCACCCCGCCGGCCGCGGTGACCGGCAAGGCGCCGGCCTCATACTGCCAGGGGGGATCGGCCAGGATAACCGGATAGCGCCGCGCACCGGTCGGCAACGGGCGCGCCGTCTCAGCGATGCGCGCCAGCCGGTCAGCGGTTGCCGCCTGCCGCCTTGCCCTGTAGCCTGCTTCTCTCAGCGTATGCACCAGATCGCCGTCCGCCTGGCGTTGCCGCCAGGCCGTCAACGCCGCCAGCTGCACCGCCGGATCGTCGCGAATGAGACTGTCAGCGTCCGAAACGGATACCTCCCCGCTTCGGACCGCGGCCGCAACTTCAGGGTGCGCACGGTCCTGGACGCGCCTTGCCCGTTGCACAGTACTCCGGGATACGCCGAACATGGCCGCCGCGTCCGTCTGTGTAAATGCGTCTGCAGACGCATTTAACCGCCCCGGTCTGCGTTGCGCCAGGTCAGCCGCCAACATTCCCCGTTGCCCCTCACTCAGATGCCGGCGCGTCAGGTTGGCGCGGATCACCGCTTCGACCGGATCGGCGCCGTCCGGCAAGTCGGCGTAGACCGGTTCGATTCCCAACTCAGCGCAGGCCCTCAGCCGGTGTCTGCCGTCTATCACCCGCCCCCGCCAGCGCACAACCGGCCAGGCCGGATCGTAGCCGTGCGCTGCCATCGACGCTTTCAGCGCGCCGTATTCCTCAGCACTCATAACAGGGAACAGGCCGGCCAGTTCGTGCAGCGGCAGGCCGTCGCGCGGTTCACGCATCAGATCAATCCCTCTATGGCCGATCAGGTTATGCCGTGCTTCTTCGCGATCCGGAAAATGCCCTGACGGGTAAGCGGTCCGCCGCGCCGCGTCCGGTGTCCTTGCGCCGTCAGGGTATCGGTTACGGACTGCCAGGACGCGCCGGCCGCCTTCAGTCTCTCAATCTCTTGCAACACGGTTTGCTCCTGCTGGTTTTCAATGCGCTCGCCGTTCACGAATTCAAAGCCGTATGGGGGCACGCCGCCGGTCGTCTCACCGCGCCGGCGCTTTTCCTGCAAAGCCGCTATCGTGCGTTCTGATATGACCTTGCGTTCCCACTGGGAGATAGCGCCCAGGATATTGATGATCAGTTCGCCGGTTGCGGTTGTTGTGTCAAGAGATTCCGCCGTGCTGATCAGGTCAACGCCCTTGCCGCCGTCGGCCCGTTTTGCCCCGCCTAGCGTCTCGAGCAGACCGGCCAGGTCCTTGACGCTCCGGGTAAGCCGGTCCAACTTGCTGACGATCACACAATCCACCTGACCGCTTGCGATCCGGTTTAGCAGATCGGCCAATGCAGGTCTGTGCAGGTCCTTCGCGCTTTCGCCCGCGTCCTCCAACACTGTTTGCAGTGTCAGATCGGACAGAACGGCTTGCGCTTCAATCTTCCGTCTTTGGGCTGACAATGACAGGCCGCTTTCCGCCTGTTCGTTCGTGCTTACCCGGATATACCCGATTGCGCTCATGCTCATTCTTCCTTGTGTCGCTGGCCGCTATGCGCGGGGCAGAAACTGCAGAAGCGCCCCGATCCCGATGGCTTGGGCGAGGCCGGCCACGATGATCATGCGCCAGGTCAGCGTAGCGGACAGCTTGGCAATCTCACCGCGCACCGCTTCGATGTCGGCCTTTGTTGCCATGTGTGCGATCTCGCCTTCCAGCCGTGCGGTCCGTTCTTCTGTGGTCATTGTCTGTCTCCCAAAGTGATAACCCTGTGTCAACCACTGCAATATAAGTATACACAACCAGCCGGTTGTCAACAAATGGGTTTAGCTCTCTTGTGCTACGCTGCTGTTCTTCCCAACGGAAGGATTACAAAACTGGTGCCAAAACAGGCCCGCGGCCGCCCCCGGTGCCGCTTTTAGCCGTAGCAAGAAAACTCCCCCCCGCCGGTCCCTCTACACCCCCTTAATTTCTCCGGCAGGGGTCCCCAACCGTCCAATTCCTGTAGGCCCTCCCCCCCCGCATATGATATGCTGACTGCGGGCAATCTTGTCCACAACTGAACGGAAGAAAGTCATGAAGAGGAAATCCCTGCTCATCATCGCCCTGCTCGCAACTCTGCTCGCGCCGTCCGCGGTCGCGGCGTCAAGCCATCCAAAGTGTTCGCAGCCGGAAAATGTCGTGCTGAAAATCCGGCCGAACAAGGGCAAGGCGACGCTCTACTGGTCCGCGCCCGCGGCGGCTGAAGGTATGCGCGATGTAACAAAATTTGGCGTCTCGCTGACCGTCCACTACGGCGACGGCCAGCACCGGTTGAAGGACCGCAACATGAAGGCGACGCGCGGCACCGATCACCGCTATCGCATGTCTATCCGCCTCCCCGCCGGCGCCACCGAGATGACGGCCGGCGTGCGATCAAAGTGCGGCGGCAAGGTGTCCCGCCCGGTTGTGCACGTGCACCGGTTTGAGTAATCCGAATCAAGCACACCGTCCCGCGCGATTTCTCTCACAAGGAATCTGCCAGCTGGGATGCAATTCTGAACAGGCCGTCGCCGCCGTGCTTCACAAAAGCGGCCTGCATCCCGATCGTGCTGACCGTCAGGATCGCAATATCGCCATCCCGCGCTGGTTGCAACATTACACACAGGGGGTTCGTTATGCGTAGGCTTGTCGTCGGTATCGTCGCTGTTCTGTTGTTTGTGTGCGCTCTTATCCCAAGTGCGTCTCTGGCGGGTGAACATCCATGCGATATTGTGGAACATCCGCTGCCTGATGACCTGGAGTTCTGCCCCGCGGTCGCTCCGTTCGATTTCGTAAACGGCCGCGCCGTCCAGCACGGCAAGGCCGGCCGGAATTGGAAGATCACATGGGACCGGTTGGAATGGTATGAGGGGTATGAGGGGTACGATTGGCTCGACAAAGTGGTCGGCGTGCAGATCAGCATGTCCTACATCAACATGGCCGACTACGACGATTGCGGCCGTATATACCTGCCCGCGTTGCGGTTCGGTGACTTCGAGAAAGGCCGGCATAAGCTCCTGGACATGGATAGTCCCGGATTCATCAAGCACACCGTTCCTCGACATTTCTCCAAAAAGGTGTACCACATCATGCATCCGTACGCTGCTCTCTGTGAGAAGCCATGATAGTGATATGGGCGCCGGCGCGACATGGGTCCGGGGCGGACCGTCAACGACGCCTATCGCGTCTTGCGCCCGTTCTCGCCGCTTCCTGTTGCTGCCCGGTGTCAGCCGTTTCCCGGCCAGGTCCAACGGGTAGCACAGTTCGACCAGTTACGCTGGTGAAAGCCAGAGGCAGTGCTTTCAAAACATGGTCCTACCACTCCTCGTGTGTCCAGTGCTGATCGGTGTAGGCGACCAGCGTGTACGGCTTGCCGTCTGCATACGCGGTAGCGATGCGGACGGTGCCCGGTGCCGGCCAAGTCACCGTCACCAGCTGGTCGATAATCGGATGTATGTACTCGCGCTCGCCACTTCCGTTGTACGGAATATACGGGCCGGTCAGCACCAAGCCCCAGCCCGCAAAGTGCAGCCACCAGCCGCTGCCGGAGCCGGTTTCGCATAAGGCGACAGGGCGGCCCGCATGCGCCGGAATACAGTCAGGACGCCACTTTTGCGCCGATTCGCTGGAATCCGACGGCTCTGGAGCCGTTCTAAGCGTCGAAACCGGCGTGGGGGAACCTGGGATACCTCTTGCCGTTGCAGGCGCCGGCACGGGCGTCCTGGTCGCGGTTGGCGTAGCGGTGTCCGCCGCCGGCACG
>JAPPAP010000016.1 GCA_026705465.1 bacterium
TTCGACATCATCGCCCAGGCCACCGGCCAGCACTCAGAATGGGTGGTGCCCCGGGGTACGCTCTAAAAGAGGCCATGACGACATCCCGCAAGGTCCATTATTTTGAGCTGGTGACTGATGGCTCGGTTGACCTTCTTGATGATGCTGTATTCGATGCCTTGTACGAGGCCGGTTGCGACGACGCCCTGATTGCCCACCACCGGCTGGATTTCGCCCGAGAGGCCGACACACTGTCTGAGGCTCTGGAGTCTGCCAAGGCGGACGCCCAGTCTGTCCCCGGCGTACACGTGCTCTCCGTCCACATCAACTCAGCCGAGATCCAAATTCAAGACCATCAGCGCACCGCCTAGATCTAGCTCATTCCGCTTGGCCTAGATCCTTCACTGCAACCAGGGCATGGAACTCCATTTCGTCGATCAGCTGCCCATCTGAGGAAGACGAGAAGAGGTCTCTGATGGCTCGATGCACTTCGTCCCGTCGGTGGCCCAGTACCACGTCGGAGGCGAAGGAGGTTGATTGGAGGAATCCGACGTAGCTCTCAGCCCCCCAGCTTTGTTCGTGCATCCATGCGATCTCGGCTGACACGCTGAAACCGCCCCTCTCAAGCGACTCCTCCTGCGTAAAGGGCTGATCAGGGAAGTAGCCCGCGGTTCCAGCACGTCGTCGCTGTCCAATGGCGCTCTCAATAATCCCAATGACTTCGCGCTGCCAACTGGCTGAGGAGCGAAACGGGCTCGTCGAGTTGACCACGACTACGACGGACGGACTGGCCAAAGCACCCCTCAGCTTGCTCAGCACTGCGTCCTGATCAAGCCAGTGGAAGGAGTTACCGAAAGTGGCAACATCGAATTTCCCAGATGGAAATTCGAATTCCTCAGCCCGCGAGCAGCAGAACTCAATGGGGACATCCATTGGCGCTAGTCGCTTTCTCGCCTCGCCGATCATGGCGTCGTCAGGCTCCACCAATATGGCGCGACCAAAATACGGGGCTAGGCCATCAACGAGTTCCCCTGTTCCGGCACCAATGTCCGCCACACCTCTCATGCGGCAGAGGTGCTGGCAGTTCTCCACGATCTGAGAAACAAACTGACTGGGGTAGGGAACCCGAAAGCGAGCATATGATCCCGCCGTACCCTGAAATATGGAGGAACCCATAGTCAGCCGCGGAGGGTGGCGTTGTGGGCAGTGGTGACGGCGTCGATGCAGGATTGGCGGGCTTGTGCGACCTCGGCGTCGTTGAGGGTGCGGTCGGCGGCTTCGAAGCGGAGGGTATATGCCAAGCTGCGGCAGCCTTCGCCGAGTTGCTCGGAGCGGAACACGTCGAACAGGGATACCGAGTCCAACAGGTCGCCTCCGGCTTGGGCGATGGTGGCGGCCACCTCGTCGGCCGAAACCTCGTCGGGGACGGTGAAGGCCAGGTCGATATCGCTTGACGGATAGCGGCTGGGCGCCCGGTACGGCGCCAGTCCCCGATCAGCCCCCAGCAGGGCGCCGAGGTCGACTTCCAGCCAGGCCACCCGCTCGTCGATCTCATAGGCGTCCAGCACCTGGGGGTCGATCTCGCCCAGCGCACCGACCGGCTGGCCGTCGGCCAGGACTTGCCCGGAGCGTCCCGGATGAAGGCCGTCCACCGGGCCGTTGGCTACTCCGGGTTGGGTCACGGCCATATGGCGGGCCAGTCGACGCCACAGGGTGGTGGCTGCCGTGGCCTCCTCACCGGCCAGGATCACGGCCAAGTGCTCGTGCTCGTCGGGAAGGTCCCCTCCCCCGCCGGGATTTATCCTGCCGATCTCGAACAGCGACACCCCGGTGGTGCGTCGGGCGGCGTTGTAGGCCACTGCCTTGAGCAGTCCTGGCCGCAGCGAGGTCCGCATGATCGATTCCTCGGCCACCAGGGGGTTGGTCACCGTGATGCCATCGTCGCCCAATCCGGCCCGGGCCAGATCGCCAGGGGCCAAGAAGGGCAGTGGCATGGCCTCGGAAATCCCCATGCCGGTGAGCAACGCCCGTATGCGGCGGCGGTCTTGCTGTTGGGGGGTGAGCGCCCCGGCCTGTTCGGTCACCGGCACGGTGCGTGTGATCTTGGAGTAACCGTGGAGGCGACCCACTTCCTCGATCACGTCGATCTCGGTGGCCGAGTCGAGCCGCCACGAGGGAATGCTCACCTCGAATTCCTGGCTATCGCCGCTGGATTCGCAGGCGAACCCGATGGGCTCCAACAAATCGGTCATCTCGTCAGTGCTCAGTTCGGTTCCCAGAATGGAGTTGACCCGCTGAGATCTGACTCGGACGGTGATGGGCTCGGGGCGATTGCCAATGGCGTCGACCATGTCCGGACTGGTGGTGCCTCCCAGCGCGGCGGCCAACTCCGCGAAGCGGTCCAGGGCCATGGGGATGATCTCGGAGTCGGCCCCCCGCTCGAATCGAGCAGAGGCCTCACTGCGCAGGCCCAACCGGCGGGCGGTGCGGGCGATGGTCATGGGATCCCACCACGCGGCCTCCAGCAGCACCGAGTGGGTGTCGGCGGAGATCTCGGTGGAGGCCCCGCCCATGACCCCGGCCAGACCGATGGCCTCGTCGTCGCGGTTGACGATCACGCCGTCGTAGATGGTGAGAGTGCGTTCCACCCCGTCCAAAGTGATCAACTGCTCCCCCCGATGGGCCATTCGCACCCCCAGCTCCCCGCCGGGGACCAGATCGAGGTCGTAGGTGTGGTTGGGCTGGCCCAGCTCGAACATCACGTAATTGGACAGGTCGACCACCGCGTTGATGGGCCGCTGCCCCACGGCCAACAGCCGGTTAGCCATCCATCGGGGCGACGGCCCGGAGGGCACATTGTCGAGCACCCGAATGCCGAATCGCTGACAGAAATCGGGAGCGGCGATGCTCACCGCGGCCCGCTCGGCTGCCGGTTGGCCGACCTCTACAACCTGGGGTGCGGTCACCGCGAAGGGCACGCCGAGGCGAGCGGCCAGGTCGCGGGCTACTCCCATCACCGACATGGCGTCGGGCCGATTGGGGTTCACCTCTAGGTCGAACAGCACATCGGGATGGATGCCCAGCGCCTCGGTGAGGGGTGCGCCCAACGAGAGCCCCTGGTCCAGGATCAAGATGCCCTCATGGTCGTCGCCCATGCCGATCTCGGCCCCCGAGCACAGCATCCCGTTGCTCCACTCCCCCCGCATCTTGCGGCGGGCGATCTCCATGCCGTTGGGCATGGTGGTGCCCAAGGTGGCCAGCGGCACCAGGTCGCCCACCGCCATGTTGAAGGCCCCGCAGCACACTTGGAGGGCCTCGCCGTCGCCGGCGTCCACGTCCACCAAGTGGATGCGGTCGGCATCGGGATGGGGCCGGGTGGCCAGCACCTCGGCCACCACGATGCCGTCCAGTCCCTGCCCCACGTGGGACAGTTCCTCCACCGCCAGACCCAGGTCGGACAGCACTTCGGCCAGGTGCTCGGGTTCGCCTTCGATGTCGGGGGCGAACTCCCGCAGCCAGCTCAACAGCACCTTCATCGCGATGCTGCCTTATGCATCGGAGTGCGGACCATCAGAACTGCCCCAGGAAGCGGACGTCGTTGGTCCACAGCTCGCGCAGGTCGTCGATGCCGAACCGGATCAGGGCCAAGCGGTCGATGCCGAAGCCGAAGGCGAACCCCTGCCACTGCTCGGGGTCGATCCCGCAGGCCTCGAACACGTTGGGGTGGACCATGCCGCAGCCCCCGAGCTCCAGCCAGGTGCCGTCGGGGCGCTGGATGTCGAATTCCGCCGAGGGCTCGGTGAACGGGAAGTAGGAAGGGCGCAGGCGAGAGGTGAAGCCCGGGCCGAAGTAGGCGGCGGTGAAGGCCTCGATGGTCCCGGCCAAATCGCCCAGGGTGGTGTCGCGGTCCACCACCAGTCCCTCGATCTGGTGGAATACCGGCATATGGGTGGCATCGGCGGTGTCCTGGCGGAAGCACCGCCCGGGGGCCACCACGTAGATGGGGGGCTCCTGGTTTTCCATCACCCGGGCCTGCACCGGGGAGGTGTGGGTTCGCAGCAGAGTGGTGCCCGGCTCGCCGTAGTCCACGTACAAGGTGTCGTACATGTCCCGAGCCGGATGCCCGAGAGGGAAGTTGAGGGCGCCGAAGTTGTACCACTCGCTCTCGATCTCGGGGCCCTCGGCCACCCGGTAGCCCATGCCCACGAACACGTCCTCCAGCTCCTGCCAGGTCTGGGTGATCACGTGGAGATGCCCGTCGGCCGCCAACTCGGTGACCTCGGTGAGATCGAGCCGCTCGGCGGCCAGCTGCTCGGCCCGGGCCGCGGCCGACAGCTCGGCCTCGCGGGCGCTCAAAATCTCGTCGATGGCCGTCTTGGCCGCGTTCAATGCCTGCCCGGCTTCCTTCCGGGCGTCGGGCTCAAGGTCGCCTAAGGCCTTGCGAGCCGCCACCAGCGGGGAGCGCTTGCCGGTCATTGCGGTCCGCACCGCGCTCAGTTCATCGACGGTGGTCGCGGCCGCCGCCTGGCGCTCGGCCTCGACCACCAATTGCTCTGGCTCAGCCATCGGACTCCACTATGACAACCCTCATCCTTCAACACCGCATCAAATGGGCTCGGCGCGGTCTGCCAATTCTCCCTCAGAGCCGAGTCGGGTTTGGGTCAATTTTCCTCCTAAAGTTCTGACATGGCTTCAGGAGATTTGCTGGTTCGCGGGGGAACGGTGGTGGACGGCACCGGCGCACCCTCATTCCAAGCTGATGTGCGGGTGCGCTCGGGGAGGATCGCCGAGGTGGGACCGGGATTGCGGCCCGACGGCGAGCCGGAGATCGACGCCGGAGGCGCTCTGGTGACTCCGGGGTTCATCGAGCCCCACACCCACTACGACGGATCGCTGTGGTGGGACCCCCATATCGACCCCATGCCGTCGCACGGCACCACCAGCGTGGTGCTGGCCAACTGCGGCCTGGGCCTGGCCCCGCTGCGAGAGGCCGACCGCAACCAGCTCATCGAGCTGATGTGCTTCATCGAGGATCTTCCCACCGACGCCTTCGAGACCGCCATCCCGTGGACGTGGGAGACCTGGCCGGAGTACCAGGCCGCCAACGACGAGCATCCCACGGCGCTCAACGTGGCCGCCTTCTTCCCCCACCAGACCCTGCGGATGTGGGTCATGGGCGCCGACGCATGGGAGCGGGCCGCCACCGAGGCCGAGCGGGCCGAGATGGCCCAACTGCTCGACGAGGGGCTGGCCGCCGGTGCGTTCGGCCTGTCGACCTCGCTGATGGACCTCGACCGCCACAACCGGCTGGTGCCCAGCCGCATGGCCGACGACCAGGAGTGGGGCGACCTGCTCGACGTGGTGGCCGCCCATCCCGGGACCACCTTCCAATTCGTGCCCCGGGCCTTCGAGTTCGAGCACTTTCCCGGCGACATGGAGCGCATGGCCGAGCTGTGTGGCAACCGGGGCATCAGGGCCAACTGGGGCGGCTTTTTCGCCCAGGAGAACCGGGCCAAGGAGCGCAATATCTCCTTGGACCTGGTGGAGCGGCTCAACGCCAAGGGATGTGAGATCGCCACGCTGTACTCGGTGAGGCCCGGCTACGTGAACCTCCACTTCGAGCGGTCGATCATGTGGAGCGGGGTGGAGGCGTGGCACGAGCTGTGCAACGTGGACGGCGACGAGGCCAAGATGGCCATGCTGCGAGACGAGGCTTGGCGAGCGCGGGCCCGAGACGACTGGGATGCCTGCACTTATACCTTGGCCCCCATCAACCGCCCCCACATGATCCTGTTGGCCTCTGATGAGCCCCGCAATGCCGAGTGGACCGGCCGCTCCATCGCCGATCTGGCCGAAGCCCGGGGCGTGCATCTTTCGGACGCGGTGGCCGATTGGCTGCTGGACAACAACATGGGCACACATCTAAAGACCCAGCCCCAGCCGGTGGACAACGAGACGCTGGCCGAGATGGCCCGCTCGCCGATGACGGTGAACGGGGCGTCGGACGCCGGCGCCCACATCCAGATGTTCGTCGGTGCCGGCGACGCCACATATTTCTTGACTTCGATGGTTCGGGACCTCGGCTTGCTCACCACCGAGGAGGCGGTGCACTCGGTCACCGGCAAGCAGGCCGCGTTCTTCGGCATCCCGAACCGGGGGGTGGTGGCCGAAGGGGCCGCCGCTGACCTGGCCGTGTTCGCCCTCGACGAGATCGATCTGGGCGACGAAGTGCGAGTGGACGACCTACCCACCGGCAGCTGGCGCTACAGCCGCAAGCCGGCCGGCTATCGGGCCACCGTGGTCAACGGCGTACCCACCTGGGCCGGTGACCGCTCCACCGGGGCGCGGCCTGGCGCATTCCTGCGCAACGCTTCGGTCGGCTAGCCGTCGTCCGGCTCGGCCTCCCGGTTGAGCTCGGCCAGGTAGAGCGCCCGGGTGGCCAGCACCTCTCGGGCCTCGTGGGCCATGTCGTCGTAGAAGTGCTCCCGATAGGCCTTGTCAATGATGGTGGACACTGCGAACTGAAGGGCCGACAAGGTGGCAATGAAGCCCGACACCCCTAACAACTCCCAGGTGAGCACCAGCTCATTGCCGAACAAGCTGAAGCGGGCCAAGGGGTCTACCGCGTCTGACGCCACCCAGGACACGATGGTGGCCTCCCTCACCGCCAGCAGCCCGAAGGCCACATAGAACGCCCCGATCACCACCCCGACGAGCACCACCCGGACCGCTTGGGCCACGAACATCAGCAGCCCGAGGTTCACCCGGTCCATGCGGTCGAGGGGTGGAACCGCGGAAACCGCGAAGTCTGCGGGCCGCGTAGCCGGAGCCAGGGGCGAATCGCAGCCGTCGATCAGTTCACAGGCCTCGTCCCAGCTGTTGAACCGGGCCAGACCCACCAGCTCCGACGGAATCCGCACCGCAACTGAGCCAAGGGCAATGAGACCGACCACCCCCAACACGATGGCGTAGAAGGGCCAGGTGAAGTCGTGGGCCACCTGCCACACCTCGGCGTTCAGGAACAAGAAGGCGCTGAACACCAGAAGCAGCGGCAAAATCCGCCCCACCAGTCGGCCGATCAAAGCGATCTGGTTGATGGAATAGGCTCCAGCCCAGAACAGCATGGGGAGCAGGCCGAAGCTCACCACCACATAGGCCCCCACGAGCAGGATGATGTTGATCACCGCCAGACCCGCGGTATCCGACAACCGGTCGTCAGAGAACAGTGCCGGCAGCACGGGGGGAATCAGCACGAACACCGCCAGCTCGATGGCTCCCACCCGATCGGGAAGCTGAAACAGCCGTCGCCGCCTGAGCGCGTTGACCGCGGCCACTGCGCCCAAGGCAATGGCCGCGCCAGCGCAGAACACTCCGAATTGCGCCCAGCCGTCAAACCGATCGCCAAAGGAGGCGAAAATCTCGATCAGGAACACCAACGCGAAGAACGGCACCGCCCGGGTGAACACATCGGTGGTGGCCCGGTAGTCGTGGATGACGTGGGGAACACCCCGGCGGATGAACCAGCGCTCGACGGCCTCGCGACGAGAGGTCATCGCCTCCGGCGCCCGTCAGTCCTCTTCGGGAATGGTGGGCACCTCGACGCCGGGGCCGTAGTAGATGAACAGGTTGGCGATCAGATCGTTGATGCCGTCACGGGTACCGCCCTTGGCCAAATCGACGGTGATGATGTTGCTGTTCACGTGGATGGCGTCGATACCGCCCCGGTCGAACAGGCGACGGGCCAGTTCGTCCACTGGCCGCTCCCCGGCAACTTCCCGCCCGACCGAATAGTGCTCATGGCCGGTACCGGTGATGCTCCGGTTGATCTCATAGCGGATCACCCCTGGGCGACTCGTCGCCCTCTCCACAACAGTCACCGGCTGCCCCATACGACCCGTGATCGTATCCGCTTGCCCCAACCCGACGGTCAATCAGAACGGCAGGGCGGTGTCGGGGCCGGAAGGGATGCGGAGGTGGGACCAGCCGTGGGTGTCCATGAAGGCCCAGGAGCGGCGGTGCAGGGGGGTGGGGCCTTGGGCCGCTAGGGCGGCCCGGTGGCGAGGGCAGGGGTAACCCTTGTTGGAGTCGAAGCAGTAGTCGGGGTATTCGCTTGAAACCGCTCTCATCATGCGGTCGCGGGTGACCTTGGCCAGGATGGACGCCGCGGCGATGGACAGGCAGGTGACGTCGCCTTTGACCAGCGCCCGGGTTTTGCCGTTGCCCACGAAATCCCACCGGCCGTCCACCAGCACCGCGTCGGCACTCAGGCCCAAACCATCCAGAGCCCTCCGGGCCGCCAATCGCTGAGCCGCCGACATGCCGAGCTGATCGCATTCGTCGTTGCTGGCGTGGCCCGCCGACCAGGCCACGCACCAATCGGCGATCCGGTCGAACAGCCCCTCCCGCTCGTCCTCGGTCAGAAGCTTGGAATCCCGCACTCGGTAGACCCTCCGATCGGTGGGCAGCACCGCGGCCACCAGGGTGAGGGGCCCGGCCCACGCCCCTTTGCCCACCTCGTCCATGCCCACGACCACCTGGTGGCCCGCAGCCCACAGACGGCGCTCAACCGCCAAAGTGGGGGCAGCCGACTTGAGGGCGGCCCGCATGCCTTCAAGGTAGCTAGCGGGATGCGGCCAATAGCGTTTCTCCGGACAGTTCGTCGCTCGACCAGCCCTGATCCAGTACCGGCGCCCGAAGGGTGACCGGCTGTTGGCCCGAACGGCAGTCCAGCTCCCACAGCAGCGCGGGGCGGTGTCCGTGCCAGCGCACCGCGTATGACAGCGGCCCGAACCGGGTGGGCAACCCGTAGACCGCCAATGGCCCGCCCTGCCAGGCCGGTCGAAAGCCGGGGGCCACCAGCAGCTCGTCCTCATGGTCGGCCACCAGTTCAGCCCGCAGCCCTTCGGACGGAGCGTCAGCGGGACTCAGGTCGAGACGGCGAACGTCTTGAGCGGCCCTGTCCTGGCCCGCGGCGATCAGGAGGCGCTCGACCGACTCCACCGGCACGTCTGCGCCCATTCGGGCCGCGGCCTCAACCGCTTCGGCCACTGCCTCGACGAATCGGACGGCGGCCTGTTCGTCGCCCGTCAGGTCGTGGTGGACCGTGAAGGCCCTCAGCCGCTCGGTCGGTGCCTCGGTGGTCCAGCGGGCGGAGATCTCATCCAGCACGAGCACGGCGTCGTCGTGGTAGCCGTGGTGGTCGAGCCGCACCGACAGCTCGCAGAGCTCACCAACGTCGACCGTCTCCATCCGGCCGGTGCTCCCCAGCCAGCGGCGTCGATTGCGGTCGATGCGTCGGGCCAAACCCTCATCTGGCACTTCGATCCGCGCCCCCCGATCCAGATGGGCCTGCCAGCCCCGCACCACCGCATCGGCATCAGGCAGGTCAGGCGGCGGCGAAGGCCTACCGCGGCCCAATGAGGCGCTTACTGCCAGCTGAGCTAAGTGAGGCAGCGGCCACACCAACCCAGCTATGTCCCGGCCCTTGTGGTCCAGCCCCGCGGCACCCCCGCCTTCGACCTCCAGCAGAGCTTCGACCGCGTCATGTCCGACCGCGGCATCCGCCGGGGGACGATCCCACGCCAGCACCGGCTGTCCACCGACGGCCATCCCACCCTTATCCACCGTGAGCACCGACCCCGGGGCCTCTACCACTATTGCGACCGCGAAGGCGGTGGCGGCCTCGTTGCCCACCTCCACCACTGCCACCGCCGGTCCCCCGCCGGCGGCTACCGCCCACACCCGCTGCACCGCATCACCGTCGGGCACCTTCATGCGGGTCTCCACCACCGCGCCTGCCCCCACCTCGCTTTGGCGCACCGCGGCCTCCTGCGAGGCCCGGTGCCAGCGGTCAGACGCGCCTACCCACCAGTCCAGCGTCCACTCCCCGGTGCCGGGTTGGACCAAGCCGCGGGCATCCACTTCCCCCCACCCCGGAGCCCCCAGAACGTCCAAGGGCCTGGTTGTCATCGAGAAGCGCGCGTCACGAACCGCCAGATACGGCGGAGGCGCGACATCTTGAAATTGTTGTCCTCCGGCTCGGGGCGGGCTTGGCGCCCCATCAGCACCCTGGTCGCCCGAGCAGCGGTTCTCGTGCCCTTGACCACGGCGAATACTTCAGCGCTGATGGGCATCTCCACGCTGTGCTCCGCGGCCAGCTCCACTACCACCCCGGCGGTGTACACCCCCTCGGCCACCTGGTCCATCTCGGCCAGAACCTCCTTGAGCTTCCGACCCCGTCCCAGCTGCTCGCCCACATGGCGATTCCGGCTCTGGGGGCTCATGCAGGTGGCCAGCAGGTCGCCCATCCCGGCCAGTCCGGCAAAAGTGTCGGCCCGCCCGCCCATGGCGGTGCCAAGTCGGCCTATCTCCGCCAAGCCCCGGGTGATCACCGCGGCCCGGGTGTTGTCGCCGGCCCCGAGGCCGTCCACCATGCCCGAGGCCAAGGCGATCACGTTCTTGAGAGTGCCGCCCAACTCGCAGCCGATCACGTCGTCGTTGGTGTACACCCGGAACAGGTCGGTGGTGAACACTCCCTGCAAGGCGGTGGCCACCGTGTCGTCGGCCATGGCGATGACCGAGGTGGCGGCGTGGCCG
>JAPPAP010000003.1 GCA_026705465.1 bacterium
GAGCCCCGAGCGCGAGCAAGGACCTGCGACGACCAGCAGCACTCCCGCCGCCGGAGCCATATTCGCTATAAACCTACTGGTCAGCGGCTTGTAATGTAGTAGGTATTATAATTAAGGTGACAAATACGGCTACTTGGTGAGGAAATCGGCCCAATCCTGCATCAGCTGAATGCGCTTCTCGAATAGGTCGGTTCTCAGGTAGGCCCGCTCCACCTTGGTGCCGACGGTGTGGCCCAGCGCCATCTCGGCGATCTCCCACGGGTAGTCGGTGGACTCCGCCGCCCAGCTTCTGAACGAGCTCCGCAGCCCGTGGGGAACCATGCCGGCGCCCATCTCCCTCAGCAGCTTCGACAGGGTGCTGTCGTTTTGCGGCCGCCCGGTGAGGGAGGGGAAGATCAGGCCGCTGTTGTCGATGATCACCTCGGCCTCGTCCAGCACCTTCATCGTCGCATCAGCCAGCGGCACTCGGTGTTCGGCCAGGGTTTTGGTGCGGTGGGCCGGGATAGTCCACACCCGGGCTTTCCGGTTGATCTCATCCCACGTCGCGTACCGGACCTCTCCCGATCGGCACGCCGTGAGCGCCAGGAACTCGAATGCCAGCTTGGTGCCCTGCCAGGCCCCCGATGCGTGGACAGCGGCAATCACATCGGCCACCTTTTCGGCGGGGATGGCCCGGTGGTGGGTCCCGCCGTTCTGCCTCGGGAGGGCCGCGGCGAGCGCGTCGCCCGCCGGGTTGTCGTTTCGGTAACCCTGGGCGATGGCCCACTTCATCACCGCGTTGATGCGCCGTCGTTGCTTTCTGGCGATCTCCGGCAGAGTGAGCCAGATGGGTTCCAGCACGCCGAGAACGTCTCCGGGGGTGATCCGGTCCACCTTCTTGCCGGCCAGGGGGGCGGCGTGGCGGGCGAGCTGGGTGCGCCACGCCTCGGCGGTGCGGCTCCCCTCCTTCCAACCGGCTGAGTGCATGGAAACGACCTGCTCGACGGCTTCGGCGAAAGTGGGGATGCCGGCGCCGCGCCGGGGATCGCCTCCCTTGCGCACAAGGCGGTGATTGTCCAGCGCCACCTCGCGGGCCTCGGTGTGGGATACGAGCCATGTGGGCCCCAGCCCGACGTGGGTGGGTTTGCCGTTGATGACGAGCCGCTGCACCCACGATTTGGTCACGCCCCCGCCCTTGGCCTCCCGCACCCGCAGGATCAGCCCATGGGAGCCGTGGCCTCCGTCGCCGTAGGCTCCCGGCTCCTCCACCGTGGCCACGAACTTTGCCGTGAGCCTTTGTATCGCTGCCATGCTGCCTCCCCAGTGTTAGAGGTTTTGTTACTGAGGGGAGAATCTTCATGGACAACTCTCTGTCTGTCCACCGCCGTCGAGGTCGCTTGGTTCGGGTCGTTTTCGTTGGTCCTGGGTTGGGTAAGAGCAGTATGTCGATGATATGAAAGTGTTATATGTAATGTGTAATGACGGCTAAAGACTTTCCCACCGACGCCCCCACTGCTAGATGACATAATACGGACTATAATTAAAATAATTGTAATTTAGTTAACTTGGCGTTAAAGCCCTTGATTGGTATCAAATTGCGCCATGAGGCGTGTTTTGGGTTTTGTGGTGGTGTTGCTCACCCTTGTCGGAGGCTTAGCCCTGGCAGCAGATGCAAGACCGGCAGATCTTGCCGATGTGCCTGTTGTGGAGGGCATGGAACCGCTAGGGCCGACGGGGTCGGGGGTGGCGAGGAGCAACGACTTGCCAACTGCTCCCGATGGCACCAGAACTGCGTCGGGGCAATCACAACAAGTATGCGCCTATTACACCGAAGCGCCGCATGTTGAGCTGGGTCGGGTAAACCGAGTCAACAACAGCTGCCCGACGGACAGCACCGCGCCGGCAACACCGCACTTCAACACCGCGTCTGAATGCGATTTTGGAGGAGATTGGGTCTATACCGGCAACGACGGTGTTGGCTGGTGGTATGTGTCGGTGTGCGAGCCGGGAGTTCCGATCATGCCGAGCTCTCCATGTACGGTCACGAAGTACACGCTGAAGGTGGATTGGAATCGGGCGGTTTTCGAAGACCGATATCGGGTGTCGAGCGACAGCGGTGCGACGTGGGTCAACAAGGCGGCGGGCATTACCAAGAGCCATAGGACCCATACCTTCACCGGTCTCTCTCCGAATAAGGGCTACCACCTTCGGATACAGGCTGGACGCACATTTGACCGGTACACCAACTGGGGTCCATCCGCAGCGCTGATTTGCACAACCTTGGCTGAACCTGCGCCGACGGGGCTCTACTGCTCGAGCGTGACGTCCAAAGCACTGACGCTGAACTGGAGCGCAGTTTCGTACACGAGGGATTCCTACACTTCGAGCAACCAGCTCGCGGACGGTACCGGGACTCAGACTCGAAAAGACGGGATCAGCGGCACGTCTGCCACGTACACGGGGTTGACGCCCAACACCCGATACTGGGCGAGCGTGCTCGCCGTCGTCGATGGCAACCCGCAGCACTTCACCGGCATCAACTGCACCACCCAGTTGGCTCCGCCGGGGAGTCCAACGTGCTCGAACCAGACGGCGTCGTCGATCCGGCTGAGCTGGAATTTGGTGTCCGGTGCCACGAGATATCAGGTATCGAGCAACGGCGGCACCTCTTGGGTGGATGCAACCAACTCGACTAGTCGGTTTCACAATTTCACGGGATTGGACGAGGGCACGTCCTACACGTTCCTGGTGCGGGCTGTCAGCACCTCCAACATCGGAGAGAAAGTGAGTGTGTCGGAGTCGTGTTTGACGCTGCTCTCGGCGCCGACGGGCTTTGAGTGCTCCGCGGTGACGGCGTCGTCGATCACTGTTGGGTGGGACGCATTGACCAAAGCGACGATGTATCGGGTGTCCGACGACGGCAGCGAGGCCGATAAGCCTGGTTACACCGACTGGGTGTACCGGAACACAGCCCAGACGTCGTATGAGTTCACCGGGTTGGACGCCAACACCACCTATCACCTCAGGGCCCAAGCCCAAAACGCCTCGGGCTGGAGTACCAGCGCAGAGCTGTCGTGTACCACCAAGCTGGCCCCGCCGGGGAATCCGACGTGCTCAAACGAAACGGCATCGTCGATCAAGCTGAGCTGGAGTTCGGTATCTGGCGCCGCTGATTATGAGGTGTCCGATGACGCGTCGACTGTGTCTGATGCCGATGCCGACTGGGTGGATGCGACGGGCACGTCGCATGTGTTCACCGGGTTGGACGCGGGCACCACCTACAACCTGAGGGCGCGGGCAACCAGCAGCTCCAACACCGGTGAGAGCACATCGGTCTCGTGCTTGACGCGGCCACCGCCACCGTCGAGTTTGACGTGCTCGAACGAGACTGCCTCGTCAGCGACCATGGGCTGGAACACGGTGTCCGGCGCCATTGGCTATGAGGTGTCCGATGACGCGTCGACTGTGTCTGATGCCGATGCCGACTGGGTGGATGCGACGGGCACGTCGCATGTGTTCACCGGGTTGGACGCGGGCACCACCTACAACCTGAGGGCGCGGGCAACCAGCAGCTCCAACACCGGTGAGAGCACATCGGTCTCGTGCTTGACGCGGCCACCGCCACCGTCGAGTTTGACGTGCTCGAACGAGACTGCCTCGTCAGCGACCATGGGCTGGAACACGGTGTCCGGCGCCATTGGCTATGAGGTGTCCGATGACGCGTCGACTGTGTCTGATGCCGATGCGACATGGGACTCGGCCGACAACGCGTCTGAACGGCATCACACATTCACCGGCTTGGATGCCAACACCAGCTACAACCTCAGGGTGCGGGCCCAGAACGCCTCGGGCTGGGGTGCCAGCGCAGCGCTGTCGTGTACCACCAAGCTGGCCCCGCCGGCGAACCTGGTGTGCTCGGACGAGACGGCGATGTCGGTCACGCTGGGTTGGGATGCGGTGGATGGGGCCACGCGCTATCAGGTGTCGTCGGATGGCGGCACCACGTGGGTGGCTGCGTCGGGCACATCGCACGAGTTCACGGGGTTGACGGTGAGCAAGTCCTATGAGTTGCAGGTGCAGAGTGGTGATGCCGACAGCTGGGATAGCACCTCTACCAAGACTTGTACGACATCGCCGCTGCCAGGGCCGGCGAACCTGGTGTGCTCGGACGAGACGGCAATGTCGGTCACCCTGGGTTGGGATGCGGTGGATGGGGCCACCCGCTATCAGGTGTCGTCGGATGGCGGCACCACCTGGGTGGCTGCGTCGGGCACATCGCACGAGTTCTCGGGGTTGACGGTGAGCAAGTCCTATGAGTTGCAAGTGCAGGCTGGTGATGCCGATAGCTGGGACGGCACCTCATCCAAGTCCTGTTCCACGTTGCCGCTGCCTGCCCCGGCGAAGCTGGTGTGCTCGAACGAGACAACCACCTCCATCACCCTTGGTTGGGATGCGGTGGACGGGGCCACTCGCTATCAGGTGTCGTCGGATGGCGGCACCACTTGGGTGGCTGCGTCGGGCACATCGCATGTGTTCAACGGGCTGTCGTCGAACATGTCGTTCGAGTTGCGGGTGCAGGCTGGTGATGCCGACAGCTGGGACGGCACCTCATCCGAGTCCTGTATGACATCGCCGCTGCCTCCTCCGGCGAAGCTGGTGTGCTCGAACGAGACACCCACCTCCATCACCCTGGGTTGGGATGCGGTGGACGGTGCCACCCGCTATCAGGTGTCGTCGGATGGCGGCACCACGTGGGTGGCTGCGACGGGCGCGTCGCATGTGTTCAACGGTTTGATCCCGAACGTGGACCATGTGCTGGTGGTGCAGGCTGGTGATGCCGACAGCTGGGACGGCAAGGCGTCCACGACATGCTCGACGGAGGCGGGCCAGTGCATGGCGGTGTCTTCGGGGAGCATCACGATTAGCTGGGAGACCAAAGACGGGGTGTTTCAGTGGTTCGCGGCCCGGGCGACCGGTGGGGGCCAGTTCACTGACACCCAGACGCTCGACGGCAGTGTTTTGACCGCTACCTTCACCGGATTGCAGGCGGAGACGACCTACACGTTCTACCTGTGGTGGAAGGCGTCCAGTGACGACGACTGGACCAGGATCAGCCCCGACATCACGTGCCGGACGCGGGCTTTGTCGGGTCCGTCGAATTTGATGTGTACGGCGATGACCACCTCGATCACCCTCACATGGAATGCGGTGACCGGTGCCACCCGCTATCAGGTTTCCAAAGACGACGGCAAAAGTTGGACGGATGCCGCGGGCACGTCCCACGAGTTCACCGATTTAACGTCGAATATGGCAATCGACGTTGTGGTGCAGGCTGGTGATGCCGATAGCTGGGACGGCAAGTCTTCCGCGCAGTGCTCCACGACCGGTTTACCGGGGCCGTCCAAACTTGTGTGCTCGAACCAAACGGCGACGTCGATCACGTTGTCGTGGGATGCGGTGACCGGGGCCACCCGCTATCAGATTTCCCGCGATGGGGCACCGTGGTCGCCCGCGTCGGGCACGTCCCACGAGTTCACCGGCTTGACGGTGAGCACGTCGTATGAGTTGGCGGTGCAGACTGGCGACGCCGATAGCTGGGACGGCAAGTCGTCCGTCACGTGCTCTACATCGCCCCTGCCCGCTACGTCCAAGCTGGTGTGTTCGAACATGACGGTGTCGTCGATCGAATTGGGTTGGGAGCTGGTGGACGGGGCCACCCGCTATCAGGTTTCCCGCGACGGCGAGGCGACATGGGCAGGCGCTACGGGCTCGTCGCATGTGTTCACCGGTTTGATCCCCAACGTGAACTATGACCTGGTGGTGCAGGCTGGCGATGCCGACAGCTGGGACGGCAAGGCGTCGGTCGAGTGCTTGACGTTGGTCGGGCCATGTACGGCAGTGTCGTCGGGGAGCATCACGATCAGCTGGGACGCCGATAGCGGCGTGTATCAGTGGTTCGCAGCTCGGTTGACCGGCGGGGAGACCTACACCGGCGGTCAGACCCTGGCGGCCAATGTGCTGTCTACGACGTTCACGGGGTTGGATGCTGGGACGACCTATAAGTTCCGGTTGTGGTCGAAGACGTCGAGCACCGCTGATTGGGTACAGATCAGCCCCGACATCACATGCCGGACGCGGGTCTTGCCGGCACCGTCGAATTTGGTGTGTACGGCGACGGAGACATCGATCACATTGGGATGGGATGCGGTGGCTGGCGCCACTTCTTATCGGGTATCGCGAGACGGGGCACCGTGGTCGCCCGCGTCGGGCACCTCCCACGAGTTCGCCGGTCTGACGGTGAGTACGTCCCATGAGCTGCGAGTGCAGGCCGGCGACGCCAGCAACAGATGGGGCACCGCCGCTGAAGCCACGTGCTCTACGTCGCCGTTGCCGGGTCCTTCGAATCTGGTGTGCTCGAATCAGACGGCTTCGTCGGTGACGTTGTCATGGGATCCGGTTGCGGGCGCATCCACCTATCGGGTGCGGGTGAACGGACAGCCGTGGTGGCCGGAGTCGTTGTCGTCGCATGTGTTCCCGTATCTGACGGTGAGCACGTCGTATTTCCTCGAGGTGCAGACCGGCGATGATGACGGGAGCTGGGACGGCAAGTCGTCCAAGACGTGTGAGACGTCGCCGCTGCCTGCTCCCGCGAATCTGGTGTGCTCGAACCAGACGGCCACGTCGATCACTCTTGGGTGGGACTCAGTGACCGGCGCGACGCGCTATCAGGTGTCCAAGGACGGCGGGACGACCTGGGTGGCTGCCACCGGCACCTCCCACGAGTTCACTGGGCTGATGTCAGAGACATCGTTCGATCTGCGGGTACAGGCCGGCGATGCCGATAGCTGGGACGGCCAGGCATCCATCTCCTGCTCGACGGAGGCGGGCCAGTGCTCGGCCACTACCGGCTCCATCACCATCAAATGGGAGACCATCTCAGGCGTCCACCAATGGTTTGCGGCCCGGGCTACCACCGGGAGTGCCTACACCGATGGCCGCACGCTGGCGGCCGACGTGCTGACCACCACGTTCACCGGGTTGAGTACCGAGACCTCCTACACCTTCTATCTGTGGTGGAAGGCCTCCAGCGACGCCGACTGGACCAGGATCAGCCCCGATATCGAGTGCACGACTTCTGCCCCGGCGACGCTGCCCCCTCCGGCGAATCTGACATGTACTGCCAAGGCCACCTCGATCACCCTGGGATGGGATGCAGTGACCGGAGCGACGCGCTATCAGGTGTCCAAGGACAGCGGGACGACCTGGGTGGCTGCCACCGGCACCTCCCACGAGTTCACTGGGCTGGCCTCAGACTCCTCGTTCGCCCTGAAAGTGCAGGCCGGCGACGCAGACAGCTGGGACGGACAGGCCTCCAAGGCTTGCTCGACCAGCAAATTGCCCGCCCCCGCCAATTTGGCATGCACCGTAACCTCGACCTCGATCACCCTTACATGGGATGCAGTCACCGGAGCTACCACATACCGGGTGAGAAAAGACGGAGAACCGTGGTGGTCTGAGTCGCAGACCTCCCATGAGTTCTCCAGCCTCACCTCCAACACGCAATACGAACTAGAAGTCCAAGCGGGCGACGGCAAGTGGGGGAACATCGCCACCAAGAACTGCACAACTGCCACCACATAGACACCACCCCCAGCTGAGATGGCCTGTCGACGGGCTCAGGCGGTGCGGGCCATGTTGGCGAAGCGGGTGTGGTGCTTGATGAAGGCCAGGCGGGTCTTGCCGGTGGGGCCGGTGCGGTGCTTGGCCACCATCACCTCGGCGGTGCCGGCGTCTTGGGTCTCGGGGTTGTAGATCTCGTCTCGGTACAAGAACATCACGATGTCGGCGTCTTGCTCGATCGAGCCCGACTCCCGCAGGTCGGCGAGGATGGGCCGCTTGTCTTGGCGCTGTTCCAGGTTGCGGGAGAGCTGGGAGAGCGCCACCACCGGGCATTGCAGCTCCCGGGCCAGGATCTTGAGGCCCCGGCTGATCTCCGACACCTCCACTTGGCGGTTCTCGGCCGTGTTGCGCCCGGTCATGAGCTGGAGATAGTCCACGATCACCATGCCCAGATCGCCGGTCTGGCTGCGCAGCCGGCGAGACTTGCCCCTGATCTCCATGATGGTGACCGCCGGGTTGTCGTCCACCCAGATGGGGGCTTCCGATAGCCGGCCGATGGCGGTTGAGAGGTCGGCCCAGTCTTGGTCGGTGAGCTTGCCGGTGCGCACCCGGGTGGCGTCCACCCGGGCCTCTGCGCACAGGATCCGCTGGCTGATCTCGAGCTGGCTCATCTCCAGCGAGAAGATGAGCACCGGCTTGTTGGCTCGCATGGCCGCATGGGCCGCCATGCCCAGCGCGAAGCTGGTCTTGCCCACCGACGGCCGGGCACCGATCACCACCAAGGTGTTGGGCTGCAAGCCGCTGGTGATCTCGTCGAGGTCGTTGTAGCCGGTGGGGGTGCCGGTGACGATCTCGCCCTTCTCGTACAGCATCTCGATGCGCTCCAAGTTGGCCGGCAGCAGCTCGGAGATGCGGGCGGTGGAATCGCCCATGCGGTCGGCGGCCAGGCGGTACACCATGGCCTCGGCCGAGTCCACCGTCTTGACCACGTCGTCGGTGCCCTCGTAGCCCAGCTCGGAGATCTCCCCGCCCACCTCGATCAGCTTTCGGAGCGTGGCCGCCTCGTGCACGATGTTGGCGTACTTGGCCGCATTGGCCGACGCCGGCGTGCCGGTTTGGAGCTTGACCAGCGCGGCGTTGCCGCCCACCTTTTCGGCCAGGCCCCGCCGATTGAGCTCGGCGGCCACCGTCACCGCATCGGCCGGTTCGCCCTGGGCGTACAGCGAGCACACCGCCTCGTACACATGGGCGTGGGCCGGACGGTAGAAGTGCTCGGGGCGGATCAGGTTCACCGCGTCGGCAATGGCGTCGCGGCTCAACAGCATCGCCCCCAACAGAGCTTCCTCGGCGTCGAGGTCGTGGGGAGGTACGCGTGCCAGACGCCTCGGGGGTGCCGAGGCCCAGTCGTTGTCGGGGGAAGTGAAGGTATCGCTCACCACTTGGCCCCGAAGACTATCGACGACCAGTGACAGTTCCTGGCTCCCCGACCGCATTCCACGGTTGCTTACTCTGGCAAACGCGCGAGGTATATCGCTAGGGGAAAGCCTCTGGATTTCGTGGGATAACCTGGGGATTTACCGAGAACGGCATTTCCAGGCCTATTCGGCGGCGACTACCTCGACGGTGATGGGAAATTCCACCTCGGGATGGGGCTTGGCGGTGACCGCGTGGCTGCCCAGCTCCTTGATCCCATCGGAGTCGATGGCCTTGCGCTCCAGCATGATGTTGGCCTGCTCGGCCACCGCCCGCACGATGTCGGCCGGAGTGACCGAGCCGAAGAGCTTGCCCTCTTCCCCGGCCCGGGCCGCGATGTGGATGGGGGTGGACACCAGCCGGGAGGCCATCTCTTGGGCCTCGGCCAGCTCCTTGGCGTCTTTCAGCTCGCGGGCCTGGCGCATGCGCCCGGCCTGGCGCTCGGCTCCCGGCGACGACTTGAAGGCCTTGCCGGCCGGGATCAAGAAGTTGCGGGCGTAGCCGTCGGCCACCTCCACCACGTCGCCCTTCTTGCCCAAGGCGTCCACGTTGTCGCGAAGCACCACCTTCATGACACCGTCTCCTCCTCGGCGTCGGCGTCGTTGGTGGCCTCAGCCGCGGCCTCGGCGGCTTCATTCGCGGGTGGCTCTGCTGGGGCCTCCTCGGCCTCAGGAGCGGCTTCTTCAGCGACCTCAGGAACGGCCTCAGCCGTCATCTCCGGGGCCATCGCTTCCTCTGCGGGAGGCTCCATGTCCATGAAGTCGGCGCCCATGTCCAAGGCCTCCAGCTCGTCGCCGTCCATCTCGCCGGACGGCCGCAGGCCGGGCGGCGGTGCGGTGGGCTGGGGCACCGGTCCATCAATGCGGCTGTCGTCGCGCATCCGAGACGAGCTGCGCTGGGTGGTGATGCGGTTGTTGTAGGGCAGCAGCGCCATCTCGCGGGCGTTCTTGATGGCCCGGGCGATTTCCTTTTGCTGCTGCTGGTTGTTGCCGGTCACCTGGCGGGCCCGGATCTTGGCCCGGTCTGACATGAACCGCCGCAGCAGGTTGATGTCCTTCCAGTCCACGTAGCCGATGCCCTCTTGGGTGAGGACGCTGACCTTCTTCTTGCGCCGTCGGCTGACGTCCTTGGCCTTCGGCTTCTTCGGTCCCTTGGCCATCAGAAGGGCTCCTCGTCAACTTGGTAGTCGGGCGCCTGGTTGCGCTGCTGGCGTCCGCCCCCGCCCCCTTGGTAGCCGCCTCCGCCGCCCTGGTTGCGCCCGCCGCCTCCGCCGCCGTCGCGGCGCTCGTTGCGGATCACCTCCACCGATGCCCATCGCAGGCTGGGCGACACCTCATCGGCGATGATCTCGACCTTGGAGCGGCGATCGCCGTCCTGGGTCTCCCACGAACGCTGCTCCAGCCGACCGCTCACGATCACCCGAGTGCCCTTGACCAGGCTCTCGCTCACGTTCTCGGCCAGGGTGTTCCAGCAGGTGACGTCGAAGAACGACACCTGCTCCTCGGTCTCGTTGGTCTGGCGATTCTGCCAGCGCCGGTTCCAGGCCAGCCCGAAGGTGGCCACCGCGCTGCCGCCGGGGGTGAAGCGAAGCTCCGGGTCTCTGGTGATGTTTCCGGTGACCGTTACCGTGTTGTCAAAAGCCATCTCTGTGTCTCCTTGGGTTACCCGGCCGCAGCCAGGGGGGCACCGTCGCCCAAAAGGCCGCGTCGGGCAGCTTCGTCGTCGGGCAGACGGATCAGCTTGTGGCGGACCACATCGTCCGCAAGTCGAAGGAGACGTTCCAATGTGGCCATCTCGCGCGTCTCGGTCACGAATTCGAGGACTAGGTAATAGCCCTCGTGTTGATGGTTGATCTCATAGGCGAAGCGGCGCTTGCCCCACCGGTCCTCGGTCTTCACCTCGCCGCCGGCTTCCTCGACGTTCTGGGTCACCTGCTCGACACAAGCGGCCACGTCGGACTCCTCGACGCCCGCGTGCAGGATGACCATCAATTCATATGCCCGCATAGCGAGCTCACCTCCCTGTGGACCCGGTGTGTACCGGAGCCCCAACAACCGGGGCAGGGGTTTCTATTGCACCGGAAACTCTACCGGCTATCCCCGGTGTCCGTACAGGCCGAGCGCCATTTCCTCGTCGGGGTTCATCTCGTAGCACTCGTCGGGGTTCGGGAACGCACCGGAGCGCACGTCGGCGGCAAATTGGGCCAGGGCATCCACGCCGTCGGCGTGCATGGAGGCGTAGCGGCGCACGAACCGGGGGACCATTCTGGTTTCCAGCCCCAGCACGTCGTGGAACACCAGCACTTGGCCGTCGCAGTCGCCGCCCGCGCCGATGCCGATAGTGGGCACGTCCACCGCGTCGGTGATCATCTGGCCCACCGCGGCGGGCATCCCCTCCAACACGATGGCGAAGCATCCGGCGTGGGCCAGCGCCTTGGCGTCGGCCACCAGCCCCAGCGCGGCCTCGCTGCTGCGCCCCTGCACCCGGTAGCCGCCCTGGGCCAGCATCGACTGGGGAGTGAGCCCCAGATGGCCGATCACCGGCACCTGGGCCGAGGTGATGGCCTCGATCATCGGCACCCGCTCGGCACCGCCCTCCAGCTTCACCGCTTGGGCACCGGCCCGCACCAGTTTGGCCGCATTGGTCACCGTGTCGGCGGGGGTCACGTGGTAGCTCATCCACGGCATGTCGGCCACCACCATGGCCTTGGGACGGGTGCGGGCCACTGCCGCGGTGTGGTGGGCCATCTCGTCGATGGTCACGCTCATGGTGTCGTCGTGGCCCAGCACCACCATGGCCACCGAGTCGCCCACCAGAATGAGATCGGCGCCCGCCTCGTCGGCCATGCGAGCGCTGGGAGCGTCGTAGGCGGTGAGCATGACGAGCGGTTCGGCACCCAGGCTTCGCTTTCGGGTGCTGATAGCCGGCGCAGTGAGCTTCGAGCCCATCGTGTTCTCCTTCCCCGTCCAGCGCACTTCGGCTGCCGGCGGTTGCTCTTTACTGTAGTCCACCGCCGCGGCATCGGTGCCAACCCCTCGCCTGCATTCGCCGGGCAATCGACGGCTAGCGTCGGAGCCATGGACGATTTGCTGGACCGGACAGATGCGGTAGGGCTGGCCGATGCCATAAGGGCCGGGGAGGTGTCGGAGGCCGAGGTGCTGGAGGCCACCATGGCCCGCATTGACGAGCGCAACCCCGAGATGAACGCCATCACCACGGTGGTGGAGCCCGAGCCGGCCGCCGACGGGCGGCTGCGGGGGGTGCCGTTCGCCATCAAAGACCTGCATTTCGCCATGCGGGGCACCGTGGCCACCCACGGATCGCGGTACTTCGCCGATGCCCCTGTCGACGACCACGACGCCGAGGTGGTGCGCCGCTACCGGGCCGCTGGAATGGTGCTGGTGGGTCGCAGCAACTCGCCCGAGCTCGGCCTGTCCACCACCACCGAGCCCGCGCTGTTCGGCCCGTGCGCCAACCCGCTGGATCCCACTCGCAGCGCGGGCGGCTCCAGCGGCGGGGCCGCATCGGCGGTGGCGTCGGGGATGCTGACCGTGGCCCACGCCTCTGACGGGGGCGGCTCCATCCGCATTCCGTCGTCGGCCTGCGGGCTGTTCGGCCTCAAGCCCAGTCGGGGGCGGGTGAGCTTCGGCCCCGACGCGGGGGAGAACTGGAGCGGCTACTCCACCACCCATGTGGTGTCCCGCACGGTGCGCGACAGCGCCGTGCTGTTGGACCTCACCTCCGGTCTGGCTCCCGGCGACCCCTACGTGGCCCCTGCGCCCGACGGCACATTTGAGGCGGCCATGGCCACTCCGCCGCCCCCGCTTCGGATCGCGGTGTGGGACGGCTCAGCCGACGGTATCGAGATCGACTCCACCGCCCGAGGGGCGCTGGACGCCGCGGTGGCGCTGTGCGAGGAGCTCGGCCACCGGGTGGAGGAGGAGACTGACTTGCCGGTGCGCCGGGGCATGGGCGGTCCGCAGGGGGTGATCACCTCCTCCAACATTGCGGCAATGATGGCCCGCCGGGAGGCCGCTTGCGGACGGCCGCCCGGTGCCGACGACTTGGAGCCGGTGGCCGCCTCGCTGGCTGCTAATGGTGCCAAGCTCACCGGCCCCCAATACGCCCAGGCCATACTGGACAGCCACCTGATGGGCCGGCTCATGGGCGATTACCACGAATCGGGGATCGACCTGGTGCTCACCCCCACGCTGGCCCGGGTGCCTCCGCCGCTGGGCGAGCTGGTGGCCACCGCCGACGACGTGGCCGAGTGGGGCGCCCGCCAGGGGGCCTACAGCCCGTTTTGCGCCATGGCCAACGCCACCGGCCAGCCGGCCATGTCGGTGCCGCTGCACTGGGACGACCAGGGGCTCACGGTGGGCAGCCACTTCATCGCCCCTTACGGTGCCGAGGCGCTGCTGCTTCAGTTGGCCGCCCAACTGGAGCAGGCCCGCCCGTTCTGGCCCCAGCCCCGATAGTGCCCGCGGCTCAGCGGGATTGCAGCACGTAGCTGCGCAAAAGGTGGTGCCAGCGGCAGTCGGGGCACACCTCCACCTCGTAGCAGGTGAAGCGGCCCTTGCGCCGGGCCAGCTTGGCGATCTCCGCCGCGTAGCTGATGCAGCGGCCATGGGCCGGCAGCCGAGGGCCGAACACATACGACACCAGGGCCAGCTCGTCGCCATGGCACACCGGGCACGGTTCTGCCGCCGCGGTGCCCACCTCCCGACCGGCCCGCACCAGCTCCGGGTGGGCGTCGCACACGTCTTCGGCCATCCGGGTGCCGCTCTTGAGCCGGTGCAGTACATGGGCTCGCACCAATCGGTAGTCCACCGTTGAGGCGGGCTCGGGCTGAACCCCTACTGCTGCGGCCATCGAGTCGGCCATGGCGACAGAGTAGCCACATCTGTCAAGCGCAGTGCTCAACTTCTCTCCGACACAGCCCGCCGGTTTTCCGCTAAAATCCGGCGGCTTTGCTCTTCAGCCGACGAGCCCTTCTCGAGGCCTCGCTCGCCGGTTGGCAAGGCCATTTGTCGTCTGCGCCCGCTACTGTGAGGCCATGGCGTTCACCCCCACCGCTGAGAAGCTGATCCCCGATCTGTCCACCGCAGACGAACTGGTGCTGCTGGCCCGGTGCCTGTGGCACGAGGGCTACAACGACCACCTGGCCGGACACATCACCGTGAACATGGGCGACGGCACCCTGATGTGCAACCCCTGGCTCATCACGTGGGACGAGCTGCATCCCAGCCAAGTGATCCGCATCGACCTCGACGGCAACGTGGTGGAGGGCGACTGGCCGGTTCCCCCCGGCATCCCCCTCCACCTGGAGTTGCACAAGCTCCGCCCCGGGGTTGCCTGGGCCATGCACAACCACCCCCTGTACGGCACGGTGTGGGCCGACATGGCGGAGGTGCCCCCGGCCATGGACCAGTCGTCGTCGCTGGGCGGTGGCGAGCTGGTGCTGGTGGACGAGTACGACGGCGCGGTCAACGACCCCGCCTCGGCCCGCAGCGCCTGCGAGAAGATGGGCGACGCCGAGCTGGCCCTATTGGCCGGCCACGGCGTGTTCGTGCTGGGCAATTCGGCTCGGGCCGTACACCAGCGGGCAGTGGCCCTCGAGCAGCGCTGCCAGCGGGGCTGGCACATCCGGGCCGCCGGCGGTGAGCTCAACCCGGTGCTTCCCGAGAGCTACGTGGAGATGATGAAGCGCAGCCCAGGCGACAACTTCATCGGGTTCTGGGAGGCAATGGTGCGAGCCGAGCTGCGCCGCGATCCCGATCTGCTCTCCGGCTGAACTCCGGCAAGATCCCGAAGCCACGACCATGAGCGGAGCTCTCGACGGCATACGGGTCCTCGACCTGTCCACTCGGCTGGCCGAGGCCACCGGCAAGACGCTGGCCGATCTCGGGGCCGAGGTGATCAAGGTGGAGCCTCCCGGCGGTTGTGACGCCCGCACCACCCCGCCGCTCGCCGATGACGGCCGTTCGCTGTTCTGGGAGGCGTGGGGCTTGGGCAAGCACAGCGTGGTGTGCGACATCGATTCCCCCGAAGGTCAGGCGGAGCTGCGGGCTTTGGCCGCTGGCGCCGACGTGTTGGTGGAGTCGTTCGCCCCCGGTCACATGGCCGAGCGCGGCCTCGGGCCCGATGATCTGGCCGCGGTCAACCCCGCGTTGGTGTACGTGTCGGTGTCCCCATTCGGCGCCGGTACCCCCGACGCGGCCGTGCCCATGACCGACCTCACTTTGTCGGCCGCCGGCGGGTTGTTGGGGATGCAGGGCGACCACGACCGGGTGCCCACCCCGGTGGGCTACCCCGAGACGTCGTTCCTCGGGGCCATGCAGGCCGCCGCCGACGCCATCATGGCGTTGTGCGAGCGCGACCGCAGCGGGTTGGGCCAGCACCTCGACAGCTCCATCCAGGCCGCGGTGATGTGGTCGCTGATGTCGATCACCAGCTATGCCGCCCTCGGCCAGGACTTCCCCGGCAGAGGTGACGACCGGGCCGATATGACCCATCCCGAGGTGGCGCCCGGAGTGCGGATGCCGGTGATCGAGCCCTGCGCCGACGGCTTCGTGGGCATGACCCTGGTGCTGGGCGATCAGGGCAACCGGGGGATGAAGTCGCTCATGGCATGGGTCATCGAAGAGGGTGCGCTGGATGACGATCTGGTCGATGTGGCCTGGGACACCTGGCTGGAGATGCTGGGGAACAAGACCATGCACCCCGCCGAGGCCGCCGTCGCGGTGGAAGACCTGCTGGCCTTTGTCAAGACCAAGACCCAGGCCGAGATCCAGGAACGGGCGGTGGCGGGCAAGATGCTGGTGGCCCCCTGCTACACCACCGCCCGACTGGCCGACGATCCCCAGCTCGCCGCTCGGGACTTCTGGGTGGAGGTGGATGGGACCGTCCACGCTGGACCGTTCGCCCGCCTGTCGGCCACCCCCATTGCCTACCGCCATCTCGCCCCCGCCCTGGGCCAGCATCAGGACTTGCTCAACGGTCTCGAGCCGCAGCCCGCTGCTGCTCCTGAGAGCCAAGTGCCAGCGGCTCCCCGGGGGGCGCTGTTCCAGGGCCTCAAGGTGGCCGACCTGTCGTGGATTGCGGCGGGACCCCTCATCGCCAAGGATTTGGCCAACCTGGGGGCCACCGTGATCCGAGTGGAGACCGAGGCCCGCCTCGACACCCTGCGTTGGATTCCGCCCCATCTGCCCCACGCCTCCCCCATGAGCGCCGGGCACCCCATGGCCAACATGAACCAGTCGAAGCTCGGACTGGGGCTGAACTACACCATTCCCGAGGCCAAGACGGTGATCGACCGCATGATCGAGTGGGCCGATGTGGTGGTGGAGAACTACACCCCCGGAACCGCCGATCGCCTGGGCTTCGGTTACGACCACGTGAGGGCTCTCAACCCCTCCGCCGTCATGCTGTCGAGCTGCATGCGGGGCCAGACCGGTCCCGAGGCCCGCCACACCGGCTTCGGCCTCCACGGGGCCTGCCTGGCCGGATTCGCCGCCGTCACCGGCTGGCCCGACCGGCCGCCCAATGTGCCCTGGGGGGCCTACACCGACTTCATCTCCCCCCGCTATGCCCTCTCTGCCCTCGGCGCCGCGCTGCACCACCGCCATCGCACCGGAGAGGGGCAGTACATCGACCTGTCCCAGATCGAGGCCTCCATCCACTTCTTGGCCCCGCTGGTGCTGGAGTACCGCGACCGCGGCCGGGTGCGCACCCAGGCCGGGCTGAGCTCAGAGCGAGCCGCCCCCCACGGGGTGTACCGCACTTCGGGTACCGAGCGCTTCTGCGCGATGGCCATCGAGACCGACGAGCAGTGGGAGGCGCTGCGCTCGGTGGTATCCGAACTCGGCCGGGTGGACGACCGGTGGGCCGAGACGGCTGATGCCGACGAGATTCTGGACAACTGGTTCGCCCCTCGCGACGGCTTCGAGGCCGCTCAAGAGCTGCGGGACGCGGGAGTGCCCGCCTACATGGCCCTGCGGGCCAGCGACTTCTACGCCGACCCCAATCTGGTGGCCCGGGACTTCTTCATCGAGCTCGACCACGGCGCCATCGGCACCATGACCTTTGACGGTCCCGTGACGCTGTTCTCCGCCACCCCCGCCCGTCCCTGGCGGGCCGGTCCCATGGTGGGCGAGCACACCCAGCAGGTGATGTCGGAGATCCTCGGCTTCTCCGATGCCGAGATCACCGCCCTCGCCGCCACTGGGGCCCTGACCTAGCCAACCCGAGGAGGCGTGCCATGACCAGCAACGAGCCTGATCGGACCCCGGCCGACCGGTCGGTATATGAGCGCTTGGCGCTGCATCTGCCCAACGACATCGGCATCGGCAGCGCGCTCATCACCATGGTGGAGCCCCACCAGGGCCAGGAGTACGAGTACAACCGCTGGTACGAGGACGACCACTTCTTCTCCGGGGCCATGCACGGCCCCTGGGTGTACGCCGGACGGCGCTGGGTGGCGCCCAAGTCGCTGCGGGATTTGCGCCCCGCCGTCGACGAGCCCGCGTTCGAGCCTGCTGACGCTGGCTGCTACATCTCGCTGTACTGGAGCACGCCGGGCCACGAGGACGACACCGAGCGGTGGAGCTTTCTGGCCATGGCCGAGGCCCTCATGCCCCACGGCCGGGGCTTCCCCCAGCGCACCCACGTGTACACCGCCTTCCACCACTACCGCTTCGGCGTGGTCCGCCCCGGCAGCGGCCCCATGAAGCCGCACTTGGCCCTCAACCATCCCTTTGCCGGCTTGGTGGTGGAGGTGGTGGATGCCGCCGACGTCGCCGATCAGGAGGCTCTGGAGGAGTGGCTGGCCCGTGACCACCTGCCCTCGGTGTTGCTGGGCTCGCCCGCGGTGATGTGCTTAGCCTTCGCCCCCCGGGAGTTCGCCCAGGGCCGCATCGAGCAGCCCGGCACCCCGCCGGTGGCCCCCACCGCCAAGGTGGGCCAGCGTCTGTGCCTGCTGTGGTTCTTGGAGCAGAATCCCGCCGACGTGTTCCCCGACGCCTTCGCCGCCCACCACAACGCCCTGGCTGCCCACCCCAAAGCCTCGCTGGCCCTGTCAGCCCCCTTCATCCCCACCGTCCCCGGTACCGACCTCTACGTCGACCAACTCCGCTGACCAGGGAATCCGCCAACGTCTACTAATTTGACATCAATTAGTATTGGTTAGTACTTCGCTGATGTAATTTCAGCTTGCGACAGTCAGCCCAGACGCGTCTTGGTACCAACAATGTCGAGGAGACGTTCTTCAAGTTCATCGGCGGCATGGAATTCGAATTTGTTGCCCACCTTCGTCTTGGTGAACAGGCCCATTTCCTCTAGTGCGAGTAAGTCAGTTCGAGCCGACTGGTACGCCACCCGTTGAAGCTGGGCCTGCCCGTGGAAAGTGAAGGTTTCGTACGGGTCGTGAAGGGCATCACTGATGATGGCGAGTTGACGGTTGTTGAGGCCGGGAACATTTCTCAACAGGTCCTTGATCTTGCTGATCTCTGCTGTCTTTCGAGTCAGGTAGTCCCGCAGGTTGTCGATAGCTCGTTCGATTACCTCTAGCTGATCGAAAACGAAGTAGGTGGCGTCGTTGTTGTCGGTCTCTGCCTTCAGGTAGGACTTCTTGTACTGCCCCGGTGCCTCGCGCAGGATGGCAGAGATGGAGATGTACTGGGCCAGCCAGTATCCCGACCGCAGCATGGACCAATAGAACAGCGCTCGGGCGGTGCGTCCGTTTCCGTCTGCAAACGGATGGTCGTATCCCACCCAAAAGTGGATCAGGATGGCTCGTACCACAGGGTGAAGAAACCCCTCGACGTTTTCGCCGTTGGCAAAGGCACAAAGTTGTTCTAGCCGCTCTGGCAGCTCCTCAGCGGGCGGTGGCCTATGCAGCACTGTGTCGTCGGAGTCAACAACAAAGACTCGCTCTTCCCCGGGTAGCTGAAGACGGCCAGCTTCCGACTCGTCCTCCAAGGTGCCATCCGTAACAATGCGGTGTACTTCCAACACATCCTCTGGAGTCAACGGGGAGCCGTTTTTTGCTAGGTGTTCAGCCGCAAGCATTGCGTTGAAGTTGTTGAATACCATGCGCTCCCCGTGGGTCTTGGGAGGTCGCCGGGTCCGCAACATTTCTTTGGCAGCCTTCCTGGTAGTTGCTGCCCCTTCCAGGAGGCTGGAAGTAGTTGCCTCTTCCATGAGCGAGGAAACCACATATCGGTCGCTGGAGCGCACGTTTGTGATCGCGTCATCAGTCTGGATTTGTCCACTGGCGTACTTGTCAATGTGGTGGACCATCTCCTGAATACGGTCGATGTTGGAGAACCGGAATGGCTCTCCCTTCACACTGGTTAGAGGCAGCGGGCGGGCAATTGCGGATCGGCTGTACGCAGTTCCCATCCACCATTCGTCAAAGTTGAGGTCATCAGGCGGAGTCCGGTGCCGCATCTCGTCCCAGTGGAGGTACCGGCCCCTCGGATCAACGGGTTTCCCCGCTGTTAGCACTTCAAGTAGTCGCTGTGGGTCCTTCTGGGAGCTCTTGTCAAACAGATCGCTCCAATTCGGCGGAGTGAGCACCTTGGCCACGGTGGCAGTCTAAGGGTTTCCTGCCAGAATTGCTACTAATTTTATATAAATTAGTAGCAATTAGTATTTCATTGTTGTTGTTTGAAGAGCCCATAGCACCGAGTGAGGCCTTGTCCCACCCTGGAACTACCATGCCTGGGGTGAGCGTGAAAACCCATTTCCGGACCTGTCCGCTGTGTGAGGCCATGTGCGGGCTGGAGATCAAGACCGACGGCGAGAAGGTGCTGCCCCCCATACGGGCCGACCGCGACGACGTGTGGAGCAAGGGCTTCATCTGCCCCAAGGGCACCACGCTGGGCCATCTGCACGAGGATCCCGACCGGGTGCGGGTGCCGCTGGTCAAAGACGAGAACGGCACCTTCCAGGAGGCCACCTGGGAGGAGGCCTACGCCCGCTGCGAGGAGCTGCTCCACGGCGTGCGCAACACCCACGGTGTTGACGCCATGACCTACTACATCGGCAACCCTGCGGCCCACAACTTCTCCATCAGCCGCTATGTGGGCGCGCTGGTGCTGCAGTCGGGCGTGCAGATGGGCTATTCGGCGGGGACCGTGGACCAGTGGCCCAAGAACGTGTCGTCGGAGTGCATGTACGGCAATTCCTGGACGTTCCCCACCCCCGACATCATGCGCACCCAGTATCTGGTGGTGATGGGGGCCAACCCCCACGCCTCCCAGGGCAGCCTGTTGGCCTGTCCCGACGTGTTGGGTGAGATGGACAAGATCCGCGAGCGGGGCGGCAAGTGCGTGGTGGTAGACCCCCGCCGCACCGGGACCTGCGACCACGCCGATGAGTGGGTGCCCATCACGCCGGGCACCGACGCCGCCTTCTTGCTTGCGCTGTGCCATGTGCTGTTCGACGAGGATCTGGTGGATCTGGGCACCATGGCCGACCACGTCAACGGCCTCGACGAGGTGCAGGCCCTGGTGGCCGACTGGACCCCGGAGAAGGTGGAGGCCACCACCCAGGTGCCCGCCGAAACCGCCCGGCGCCTGGCCCGGGAGATCGCCGCGGCCGACAGCGCCTGTGTGTACGGTCGCATCGGGCTGTGCAACCAGGAGTTCGGCACCCTGGCCTCGTGGCTCATCGACGTGGTGAACCTGCTCACCGCCAACTTCGACGTGCCCGGCGGGATGATGTTCGGCAACCCCGTGGCCCCGGCCATGGTCACCCTCAACTTCGAGGAGCCTAAAGAGCCCGAGTTCGGCCGCTGGCACAGCCGGGTGCGAGGCGCCCCCGAGGTGCTGGGCCAGGTGCCGGTGTCGTGTCTGTCGGAGGAGATCATGACCCCCGGCGAGGGCCAGATAAAGGCGCTGGTGGTGGTGGCCGGCAACCCGGTGATCAGCTCGCCCGAAGCCGGCCGCCTGGACGAGGCGCTGCCCATGCTCGACGCCATGATCTGCATCGACAACTGGGTCAACGCCACCACCCGCCACGCCGACGTGATCCTGCCGGGGCTCTCCCCGCTGGAGCAGCCCCACTGGGACGAGATGATCTGGTCGTGGGCGGCGCGCACTGCGGGCAATTGGTCGGACCAGATATTCGACTACGGCGATCGCCCCGACGAGTGGGAGATCCTCGTGCGGGTGGGCGCCTTGATGGGCGGCCAGCGAAACGACGAGATCGACGAGCGCGCCATCGACGACGGGTTCTTCGCCGGGCTGTGCATGTTCTTCGGCCTCGACGCCGAGCATGTGCTGTCGCACTACGACTACGGCGGCCCTGAGCGGATGACCGACTTGATGATCCGGATCGGCCCCCGGGGCGACCGCTACGGCGAGAACCCCGACGGGCTCACCCTCCAGGACTTCAAGGACAACCCCCACGGCCTGGACTTCGGGCCGATGGTGCCCCGGGTGCCCGAGATCCTCCACACCCCGTCGGGCAAGATCGAGATGGCCCCGCCCTACATCACCGCCGATGTGGGCCGGCTCCAGCGCCGGTTGGGCCGCGACGACGGAATGGTGCTGGTGAGCCGCCGCCACGTTCGCTCCAACAACTCCTGGATGCACAACGTGAAGGTGCTGGTGAAGGGCAAGGACCGCTGCACACTGCTGGTGCATCCCGACGACGCCGACGGCATCGGGCTGGCCGACGGCGCGGTGGCCCGGGTGAGCACCGAGATCGGCAGCATCGAGGTGCCCGTTGAGGTGAGCGACGAGATGATGCCCGGCGTGGTGAGCCTGCCCCACGGCTGGGGCCACAACCTTGACGGGGTGCAGCTTTCGGTGGCCAAGGAATTCGCCGGCGTCAACAACAACCTGCTGGCCCCGGGCGAGCTGGTGGACGAGATCTCCGGCAACGCCATCGTGAACGGCATCAAGGTGGAAGTCGTCCCCGTCCCCGCCTGATAACTATTCGTTTCCGGTAGGTATTCTCAGGCTTCTATGGCTATTCCCCAAGACCGCGATATCGAGGCCATCAAGGCCTCGCTGTCCGATTGGATGAACACCCGGCCGGGCGTGTCCGGCGCCGAGGTGACCGAACTGGTGAACCCCGAGGCCTCCGGGTTCAGCAACGAGACCCTGGTGTGCGACGCCGCCTACACCGTCGACGGCCAGACCCGCGACTCGGGCATCGTGGTGCGCAAGCGGCCCACCGACTACGCCATCTTCCCGACCTACGACATGAGCGTGCAGTACCGGAGCATGCAGAACATGGCCGCTTGCGGCAGCGTGCCGGTGCCCGAGGTGCTGTGGGTGGAGGACACCGGCGATGTGCTGGGCGAGCCGTTCTTCATCATGGATCGGCTGCACGGCCGGGTCCCCTCCGACAACCCGCCCTTCTTCCAGGAGGGGTGGGTGTTCGAGGCCACGGCGGAGCAGCAGGCAGCGCTGTACAACTCGTCGGTGGACACGCTGGCCGCGGTGGCCTCAACCGACTGGCAGGCCAACGGGTTCGACTTCGTGGGCCGCCCCCAATACGGCGGTCCTGGATTCGCCCAGCAGCTCGGCTACCAGCGCTACTACGCCGACTGGGCCGCCGAGGACCGCCCCAAGCCGCTGATCGACGCCGCTTTGGACTGGTTCGTGGCCAACGACCCCTCAGGATCGATGCCCACCGAGCTGAACTGGGGCGACGCCCGGCCCAGCAACCTCATGTACGGTGACGACTTCAAGGTGATGGCCGTGTTCGACTGGGAGATGGCCGACCTGGGACCTGGCGAGGTGGACCTGGGCTGGTTCCTGTACATGAACCGGTTCTTGAGCGAGGGTGCCGGCATCGATTGGCTGCCCGGTTTCGCCGACCGGGAGGGCACCATCGCCCGCTGGGAGCAGGCCATGGGCCGCAAGGCCGAGCACGTCGACTACTTCGAGGCCTGGGGGTGTTTGCGCTTTTGCATCATCATGGTGGCCATCGTGAACATGCAGGTGAAGTACGGCGCTTTCCCCGCCGATTTCGGCGCCCAATACGAGCGGGTCAACCCCTCCACCCAGATGCTGGCCCAGTACCTGGACATGCCCGAGCCCGAGTGAGCAACCCATGAGCGAAGCTGAGAATCGAGCGCTGGCCGAGTCGCTGTTCGCCGCCCTGGAGGCCATGGACTGGCCCGCGGTGGCCGAGTTGTTCACCGAGGACGGCGTGTACCAGGACATGCCGTTCGAGACCGACTCCGGCGGCACCGTGGGCCACGCCGGGATCATCGGCAAGCTGGAAGTGGGCCTGTCGATGCTGGACCGCTTCGAGCTGGGCGTGTCCGACATCTGGGTGGACGGCGACAACGTGGTGGTGGAGCGCGTCGAGGTCTGGTACCACCCCGACGGCACCGTGGCCAGCCTCCCCGTGCTGTGCCGCTTGCAAATCCGCGACGGCAAGATCGCCCACTGGCGCGAGTACTGGGACTACAACTACCTCATCGCCCAACAGCCCGACAGCTGGCTCCCCCAGTCCCCCCGCCCTCGCTGGGACTGACCGCTACCAGTAGTTCCTTTTCTTGAGCACCCGCTCTGCGGAGCGGAACAGAGCTTGCCAGACAAGTATCAGCCCCATGGCTATGAGCGTCAGGTAGACGAGAAGGCCCGCTATCCCGACAAAGAGGATGAGGGGCAGAAAAAATACCGACAGGTCAATGCTCTCGTTCAATGTCAGGGATTTGGAGGGTGATGCCACGGTTTTGGCTGCGGCGATCCCCAGCGAGATTCCGGCTGAAATGAGTCCGCCCAGGAAAACGGCCACGTGCGCCGTCCGCCGGGTTGGCTTGAGCCCTACTTTGGACAGATAGCGGGTTGTCGACTCGGGCCTGACCTTGGATGCCCCCAAGCAGAGGATCGTGAACAGCAAGATAACGACCCCGGGGATGCTCAACAGGCTCAGCCAGCCGCGGACGTTGATGAGGTCTTCCTCGGCAATGCCCTTGGTGGCGTATCTTCCCGCCAGCCCGGCGTAGATCCCCATCATGCAAAGTGGCCCCAGCACCATGAACCACCACTTGCGCCAATACTCCAGCCAGTACTCCACCGCCAGCCAAATGAGCGCAGCCAACACCACTAGCGAAGCAACGAGCCCAATCGGGTGGGGCAGCTCATTCAGCCACCCCGGCGCCCGCCAGATGAAGTAAAGCTGATCAGATTCGGAATATTCCGTTTGGTCCCCAAACAGGTGCCAAACCGCCACCGGCAGCAAAACCACCAGCCCTACCGCCGGAATCACATGCCGATACGCAGGCCTCCGCCGAATCGCCTCAGAGCGTGAAGGTTGAATCCAAGTGGACAACGGCAAGTCTTCCGTCACGGGTGCCTAGGTCGGGCTAGCAATGGCCCAGCCCTGGTTGGCAGCAGCTTGGGAGAGTCGACGGTCGTAGCAAACAAATTCGGCCAGAGTGTCTTCGAGGGAGACAGCGCTGGCTAGGTGGATGGCATCCAGGGTTCTGAGCGAATCGGGTTGAAGGGTTCCAGCGATGCCGAGGATCCGACTGCTTATCCTCATGAGGTCCATCCAGCCGAGCACTTCCTTCGCGGCTCTTTGCTCTTGAGAGCCGAATGGCAAGACAGCCCTCGATACTTCGACTCTCGCCAGCGCGCTTGATACAAGTGGGCGCCGGTTCTCCAGAAAGTTGTACAGGGCTGCCGACTCAGGTTCATTTACTACGAGCTTGACGATGGCTGATGAGTCCAAGTAAATGACCGAGCCCGTACTCATCGTTCATCCGCTCGAAGCCGTGACAGAACCTCTGAGGGCAATTCCCTGACTGGTTCAGGTTCGATCGGATCGGGGAGAGGACCCTCGCTTACGGCAGAGTCGACCTCGCCTGCGGCTCGAAGTCGCTCCAAGGGTGAATCGTCGGGAATAGGACTCAACAGCGCTACTGGACGGCCGCGATCAGTCACTTCGAACGTCTCTCCCGCCTCGACCCGGCGCAAGAATTCACTGGCTCGCTGTCGCAGCTCCCGAATCCCAATCGAATCCATTGTGCTATTTGTAGCACAAACACTGGCGTGTCGCGCACTGACATTTCGCCGACCAGCATGCCACCCCATAAAGAGAATTTCAATAAATATTATGTTATCCCCATCATCCAAAGCGGGCGGCCCAACACCTGGCTCCCCCAATCCCCTCAGCCTGAATGACTGCTACCAGCGGATTTTCCGCTTCTGTGCCAGGTCAGCTGAGTAGAACAGGAGAAACCAGAGGGCAGCACATGCTGCCAGGCACAAGAGAAAGATCCCCAGGATCATCGCCGTTGCGAATGCCATGGCAGCGGCAAGACTCCCGTACTCTTCCGCTGTTCTGTCAGAAGCTCGACCCAATATCCATACAGTCAGAAAGCCAACGGCACAGGACAAGATGATGGTTGACAGCAGAATGGTCTTTCTTGCCACCTTTGAAGTCATGATGGTTGGGCAAGGTCCCGAGGGCGAAGCAGAGATCCGACGGAGAGCGATGCCAATCCCAATAGTTGTTGCGACATAGATTCCAGGCGAGCCCAGAACAAAGAATGCTCCACCAAAATTGAAGCCCCAGACACCCGCGGTGGCGATCCTGCCTCCAATCCCGGTGCCTATCCCGACGGCGCTGAGCAGCCCCAGAATCACGAACCATCCTCCACGCCATTCGCGAAGCCAATACTCAAAGACAAGCCATACGAGAGAGGCCACGACTGCGATCACAGATATCAACCCGATGGGGTGGTTTAGTTCAACAAGGGATTCGGGGGCCCGGTAAAGGTACATGGGTGAAGAATCGACTGTCTGATGGCCATACAGATGCCAAGAGGAAACGGGCAGAGAGGCCGCCAGCAATGTCCCAGGAATTATCAGCCGATACCTTGGTCCTCGGCCTCCTACGGGCGAAGGGGGTGGTGGAAGCGACCGGTCAATCTCGCCGGGTGCATCAGCGCTCTTGATCTTCATGACGGCAGATCATTCGAAGCGGGAGCCCATTTGCTTGAGGATTTGGGTGGTGTGGATGGCGGCCATGCGGCCTTGTTCGCCGGGGGTGTAAGTGACCGACTCGATGGTGTTGGTGTAGGGGAAGGGTCCGTGGCGCTCGTAGACCTCCCATGAGACGGGGGAGCGGCGGTCGATTCCCACGTCGATGCCCTCGAATGGGGCCATGGTCCACATGCCGGTGAACCCCTCGCCGGCATCCTTCTCGACGCCGTCCACCAGCACCCGCAGATCCCAGGCGAACCCGTCGGTGATGGTGAAGTCGAGCCTTACGGTGCGCCGGCCCTCGTCCAGCGGGCCTCCCGACAGGTGCCGCATATGGCCGTAGCCGTTGTGGACATAGACCACCTCGCCGCCCTCGACGTAGCAGGCGTAGCCGCCGCCCTGGTCGCCGTGGGCTACCAGCATTCCCTCGTCGCCGGAGGCGTAGTCGAACTCGATGTCCACGGTGAACGAGCGGGCCTGGACCATCTTCATGCTGCGGTAGCGCTCCAGGGTGTCGGTGCCGGGCACGATCCGCACCGGTGTCTCGTACACCTCCTCCGACGGCGGTCGCTGCACGAACTTGAGCATCGACCCCTCGTCCAGCGGGTACACCTGGTAGCGGTGGGCAGCCGCCTCCCAGGCATCGATGAGCTCTTGGCGCTTGGCGGGCTCGGCCTCCGACAGGTCCACCGTCTCGGTGGGATCGTCGGCCAGGTTGTACACCTCCCACTCGTGGTCGCCGAACGGCGTCATGGGCAGATGCAGGGTGACCGCCTCCCAGCCGTCGCGGTAGAAGCCCCGGTGGCCGATCTGCTCGTAGTACTGCTCGGTGTGGTGCTCGGCGGCCTCGGCGTCGGCGAGCGTGGGGGCGAAGCTGGCCCCCACCAGGGGCCCCTTCAGCGGCTGGCCGTTGCGCTCGGTGGGGGCTTGGAGCCCGACGATGTCGAGCACGGTGGGCAGCACGTCGGTGATGTGCAGGTACTGGCGGCGGAATCCGCCGGGGTCGGCAATCCGCTCGGGCCACGACGAGATCATGGCCACTTGGTGGCCGCCGGCGTGGGTGTTGATCTTGTACAGCCGGAAGGGGGTGTTGCCGGCCATGGCCCACCCCCGGGGATAGTGGGCCAAGGTCTGGGGCCCGCCCAGCAGGTCGAGTCGGGCGTGATCGGCGTCGACATCGCCCTGGGTGGGCGACAGGATCTCGAAGTACTGCGAGCAGCCGGTGTCCTCGCCCTCCCGGGAGGCCCCGTTGTCGGAGGTGAACAGCACCAGCGTGTTGTCCCACTCGCCCAACTCCTCGAGCGCGGCCCGCAGCCGCCCGAAGTTCTGGTCAACGTTGTCCACCATGGCGGCGAACACCTCCATGTAGCGGGCGAACACCTCCTTTTGGGTAGTGGAGAGCTCGTCCCAAGGGGTGACGTCGTTGCGCTCCTCGGAGTTGCGGGGCGGCAGCGTGGTGTCGGCGTCGAAGATGCCCAGCTCGATCTGGCGTTGGAAGCGGCGCTCGCGAATCTCGTCCCAGCCGGCGTCGTAGGCCCCCCGGTACTTGTCGATGTCGGCCTGCTTGGCCTGGAGCGGGGCGTGGACCGCCCCGTGCGACAGGTATAGGAAGAACGGCTGGTCGGGTCGGGCCGCCTTCTGCTCCCGCACCATGCCGATGGCCTCGTCGGTGATGTCGTCGGTGAAGTAGTAGTCGTCGGGGTACTGGTCGGTGCGCACCACGCTGTTGTCGCGGACCAGCCGGTGGGGGTGGTGGAAGTTGGTGAACCCGTCGAGGAAGCCGTAGTAGTGGTCGAATCCCCGCTGGAGCGGCCACGAGTGCCGGGGCCCCACCAGGTTGGAGTCTTTGCACAGGTGCCACTTGCCCACCATGAAGGTGGCGTAGCCCGCGCTCCGCAGGATCTCGGCCACGGTGGCGCAGTGCTCGGTGAGTTCGGATGTGTAGCCGGGGTAGCCGGGGTCGGAGTGGCACACGTGGCCCACCCCCACGTCGTGGTGGTTGAGCCCGGTGAGCAGCGACGCCCGGGTGGGCGAGCACATGGGGTTGACGTGGAAGTTGAGATAGCGCAGCCCCTCGGCCGCCATGCGGTCGATGTGGGGAGTGTCGATCTCCGAGCCGTAGCAGCCCAGATCGGCAAAGCCCAGGTCGTCCAGCAGCACCACCACGATGTTGGGCGCCCCCTCGGGCGCCCGCACTGCCTCGGGCCACCACGGGTCGGATCCCGCTATGGTGCGCCCCGCTCTTCCCTCCCAGCCCTCATACGGCTCGTGCCTGCCCGCGGTGTCGTCGCTCATCGGATCTCCGTCAGTCCATCGAGAACTCGGGGTTGAGGGTGATCACCCAGAAAATGGCCCCTTGGTTGTCCATGAGCTGGGCCATGCGCCCTGGCGGCATGTCCATGGGCGGCACGGTCATCGAGCCCCCCAGGCTCTGGCACTGGGCGACGGTGGCGTCGCAGTCGTCTACCGCGAAGTACACCGACCAGTGAGTGGGGATTCCCTCCATGTACGGAGGACCGGCGCTGCCGATCATGTCCTCTCCCCGGCGGATGCCCACCATCTCGTTCATGCCCAAGGGCATCGAGGTCCAGCCCAACACCTCGGAGTAGAACGCCATGGCCGCGTCCACATCGGAGGAGACCAGCTCGTTCCAGCACTGGGTGCCGTGCTCATCCCTCAGGTGGGCGCCCTGGTGGTCGATCGGCTCCCACAGCACCACTACAGCGCCGGTGGGATCGGCCACCACCGCCAGCTTGCCGGCCTGCGACGCCTGCATGACCGGTCCCATCGGGGTGCCCCCGGCGGGCGCCACCTTGGCCAGAGCGGCGTCGATGTCGTCCACCTTGATGTAGGTCTCCCACACGTTGGGAATGCCGGCTTGGGCCATCTCCGGCGGCTTTTCCATCAGCCCCACCACTGGGCGGTCGTTCTTCAGCCCCAGGGTGTAGACGTTGCCGCTGTCGTCGGTCTCATCCAGAAAGCTCAATCCAAACAGCGCCGAATAGAACTCCTTGGCTGTTTCGGGATCGTCAGCGCACAAGTCGACCCAGTTGAACTCCCCGTGGGCATAGCTGTCCCGCTCAGGCATGGTGGCTCTCCTCTCGCCTGACCTCGGTTGAATTTCAGGCAGCGTATAGGTTCAGATGGCGTCGCCCACATTGGTTCTGCGGGCGGCGATGGCCCAGGTCAACAGGGCCAAGATCGCCAGGGGATCGAGGACATTCCACGCCGTTGCTTCCCAGATGAAGAAGTAGGCGAAGATGAACACCGCCACGGCCAGGCCGGTGGCGATGACGGCGGCGATGAGGGTGAAGGGGTTGGCCGGCTCCATGCCCTGGCGCTGGGCCATGACCCGGCGCCACCCGGTGCAGATGGCCACGGTGGCACATGCGATGAACAGCGGGTCGACGGTGTTCCAGAGGTTGTTGCTGTCCTTGAAGACGTCGGTGTATTGGTTGAGCAGGAATGCCATGGCCAGCGACGACAGGCACAGCGAGCGAATCCACGGCACTTTGCTGGTGTTGCGCCACAGCAGCCACACGCCGACGATGGAGAACACGACAGGACCGATCTGCCAGAGCTGCCACTTCCAATTGTCGGACAGCTCGGTGTCGGGGTCGACCATGACCGATCGCTCGGTCCACGTGAAGACGGTGACAACCAGGATGCCCGCCGCGATGAAGGAGTCGATCACTCCCAGATCCCGCCGTCGGAAGATGTGCTCAATCATGCTCATGCCATATTGAACACCCGCAGGGCGTTCTCCCGCAGGAATTGCGGCCAAACATGGTCGCGAAATCCCACATCGCGCATCTCGGTCATGATCCGCTCCAGCGACAGCCCCGAGGGAAAGTAGCCGGCGTACATCACCTTCTCGGCCCCCCGGGTGTTGGCGTAGTCGATGATGGCCTTGGGGTAGTGCTTGGGGGCGAACGCCGAGGTGGAGTAGTGCAGCCCCGGCCACTTCAGCATGAGCTTCACCATGAGGTCTTCCCACGGCTCGGAGCCGTGGCGGGTGACCAGCACCAGCTCGGGGAAGTCGTAGCACACCTGATCGAGGTGCTCGACGTGCTGGGGGTCGAACGGGAACCGTGGGCCGGGCACCCCGGCATTGATGCACATGGGGATCTCCAGCTCGCAGCATGTTGCGTAGATGGGGTACATCAGCGGTTCGTTGATGTTGACTTGGGGGTGCAGCCCGGTGGGAAAACAGGCCGCGGCGATCACGCCGAGCTCATCCACCGCTCGGCGTAGATCCCGCACCGCCTTTACGCCGTGATTGGGGTCCACCAGGTAGCTGCCGTGGAGGCGGTCGGGGTGCTCTGTGACCCCTCGGGTACCCCAAGTGTCGCCGAAGTTCACCGGCAACAGCCCCTTGTCGATGCCCCAGCGGTCCATCTCGGCCAGCAGATAGGCGATGAAGTCCACCGTGCCGTCCACCTGGGGCAGGTCTTTGAACATGTAGGCTGCGCCGTGGCCGAAGCTGCGGCTCTCCTCGTCCTTCAGCAGTCCTTGGAAGTTGGCGTACCAGGCATCCCGATCGGAGGGCACGCCCAGCATGAGGTCGACCACCCCGATGCCGTCAATTGGGTGGGGGGCCATCGGGTGAGCTTCAGGCTCGGAGGCCATTTAGCCCGCGAGTGTTTCGAACAGATCGGCGTCGGTTTTGCGCAGCCGGCGGTAGTTGGCCTCCCACATCATTGGGATGAAGTACTTGTGGTACGCCTGCTTGGCCCGGGCGGCCTCGGCCTCGGGCATCTCATGGCCCCCCACCACCTGCGCCTCGTAGTGGGCCCGGGCCGAGGTTTCATAGGCGATGGCCTTGATGGTGGCCTCCTCCAGGGAGGGGCACACAAAGCAGGCGCCGTGGTTGCCGATGAGCACCACCGATCGCCGGCCCAGCGCCTCGGCCATGCGGGGGCCGTCCACCGGGTTGTCGATGCCGTTGTCGGCGTAGTGGGCCTGCTCTTGGTAGAACAGGCAGGCGTCGGCCGAGTACAGCCCGATGTCCTTGCCGGTGGTCGACAGCACCTCCACGTAGTGGGAGTGGGTGTGGATCACCGAGTTGGCGTCGGGGCGGGCCTCGTAGAACCCGGCGTGGAACCGCACCGCCGGAGAGGCCGGGGTGTCGCCGTCCAACAGGTTGAGCTCCATGTCGTAGCAGTTCACGTCGCTGGGCAGCGTTTCGCTGAAATAGCCGAACGGCGACACCCAGAAGGCGTCGGAGCGCTCGGGGTCGCGCACCGAAACGTGGCCCGCCACTCGGCTCTCGCACCCCTCCCGGCCCAGGATGCGCCTCGCTGCGGCCACTTGGAAGGCGGGGTGGTCTTCGGCCCAGGTCTTGGTCATCGGTCCTCCTAAACCTGGATGTCGTAGAGCTGGCGGACGTTGCCCGACACAATGGCGTGGCGCACATCGTCGGTGGCGTCGGCGAAGTGCTCGGCGATCACCGACTGGCTATTGGGCCACGTGGAAACGTGGTGGGGGAAGTCGTTGCCCCACATCATGGTCTCGGTGCCGATGATGTCGCGGGCGGCCACCCCGGTGAGATCTCGCATAAACGTCACCCGGAAGTTCTGGCGCCAGTAGTGGGAGGGCTCCTGCTCGCAGTTCATGTCCTTGAGGAGTTGGGCGTGGCGGTGGAACCAGTAGTCGGCCCGCTCCAGCAGGTTGCCGGCCCAGCCCACGTCGTTCTCGGCCGACACAATCTTCAGATCGGGGAAGCGGTCGAACACGCCGCCGAATATGAGGTCGAGCACCACCTCCTGGATGTCCACCGTTTGCAGTACCGACCGGGTGGACGTGCCCTGGTCCCAGGCCTTGTCGGGGTCGCGGGTGGTGGCGGCGTGCAGGTTCACCGGCATGGAATGCTCTACCGCCGCGGCCCACAGCGGGTCGAACGCCGGATCCTGGTAGGGGTTGTCCTCGCCGTTGACCACCGGGATCATCACGCCTTTGAGCCCCATGTCCCGGCACCGCTTGATCTCCTTGGCCGCCCGCTCCAAGTCCACCGGCGACAGCAGGGCGATGCCCACGAAGGTGTCGGGTATCTGGCTGACGAACTCGCCAACCCAGGTGTTGTAGGCCTCGAACAGGGCCCACTGGAACTCCACGTCTTGGATGGGGTACATCTGCATGGCGATGGTGGGGTACAGCACCTCGCCGGTCACGCCATCGGTGTGCAGCGCCTCCATGCGGACCTCGGGATCCCAGCCCACGTCGGGCACATCCTCGTCCCAGCGGCCCTTGGCCCGCACGTTGTCGTCGGTGCGCATGCATCCGGCCAGCAGCCCCACCGGAGGCAGCCGGGCCTGGTCGCACACCAGCCGGTCGGTGGTCTCCTCGTGGACCAGGCGGGGGGCCCGATCCCGGTAGGCCTCCACCGTGTAGATCTGCCACAGGTCGTGGGGCTCGATCACATGGGAGTCGGCGGAGAATACGTCGAAGCCGTTGTCGCTCATCGCCTCCGATGTTATGGGAACGCTGTAGAAGCCGCCTATCGCCGGGGGAGTAGGGGAATGGGAGGGATATCGTGACCGACGTGAGCATTTGTGCATTTATCGGACTGGGCAATATGGGCTACCCCATGGCCGGGCACTTGGTGGCCGCTGGCCATGAGGTGCGGGTGTTCAACCGGACCGCGGCGGTGGCCGAGCGCTGGGCAGAGCAGCACAGCGGAACCGTTTGCGCCACGCCGGCCGAGGCGGCCGACGGGGCCGAGTTCGTGTTCACCTGTGTGGGGGCCGACGACGACTTACGGGGGGTGGTTCTGGGTGACACCGGCGCGCTGAGCACGATGACCGCGGGCTCGGTGCTAGTGGATCACACCACCGCCTCGGCTGACGTGGCCCGAGAGCTGGCCGAGGTATGTGCGGAGCGGCGGATCGGCTGGCTGGACGCCCCCATCTCCGGAGGACAGGCCGGGGCCGAGAACGGCGTGTTGACCGTGATGTGTGGCGGTGAGCTTGAGCACTTCGATGCCGCCCAACCAGTGATCGACTCCTACGCCTCGGCGGTTACCCTCATGGGTCCGGCCGGATCGGGCCAGCTCACCAAAATGGTCAACCAGATCCTGTGTGCTGGCGCGGTTCAGGGCGCGGCCGAGGCGCTGGCCTTCGGTGAGCGAGCTGGACTCGACATGGAGCGGGTGCTGGCCGCGGTGACCAAGGGGGCGGCCGGCTCGTGGTACCTCCAGAACCGGGGTCACACCATGGTGGCCGACGAGTTCGACTTCGGCTTCGCCATCGACTGGATGATCAAAGACCTGGGCCTGGTGGCCGACGCCGCCGCTGAACTCGGCGCCCCCATCCCTCTCGTCGAGCTCTGCCAGCGCTACACCGAGGCAACCGCCGCTGCCGGCGAAAACCGCCTCGACACCACCGCCATCATCCGCCGCTACCGATAGCGGGACCGCAGCTTAAGCGTGGCTGTTGTCACCCGGCGTATTTGAGGTGGGTGGGGACGAAGTCGTCGACGAACAGCATGATCTCTCCGGGTTCCAGCGGCTGGTCGTTCGGCTCGAGGTCCAGAGGCTGCACGCCTTCCAGCACTGCGCCGAGCTTGGCGGCCCGCAGAGGTTCGACTGGCAGTTCGAACGAGAAAAACCCCTCGTCATCTGTGATGGTCTCCAGCGTCGAAGCTTCGCCCGCAGTGGTTTGAACCGCTAGCCACACTTTGACGTCAGCGACATAGGCCTGGCCGGTTACCCCAACAAGCTGGCCATTCAGGGTGCGGGCCGAAGCCTCGTCTGACATTTCAGTAGAGGGACTCGCGGCCAGCAGCGCCGCTGGCGGGGGTGGTGCCGCTGAGGGCGTCGAGGACGGATTGGCGGTGGGCGGTGACGCCGGCGGAGAGAGCGGCATTGTCGGCGGTGACGGTGACCAGGCGGAATCCCTGAGCGACTCGGGTAGGGGTCAGTGTCGGGGTGGAGTGGATGCCGGGGACTACGCCGTGGTTCTGGCAGGCGGCCACGATGGCGGCCAGGGCATCGTCGAACGACGTTTCGCCGTCGTTGTTGCCGGGGGGCAGGCCCAGGCTCACTGAAAGGTCGGCCGGGCCGACGTACACCGCGTCCACCCCAGGGGTGGACACGATGTCGTCCAGGTTCTCGAGCGCGGCCACCGTCTCCACCATGGGAATGCATTTGACCGCCTGGTTGGCCCCGGCGAAGTAGCCGGGTCCGTCGCGCAGCGCCACCCGGGTGGGGCCGAAGCTGCGAGAGCCCTCGGGGGCATAGCGGCACGACCGCACCGCGGCCTCGGCCTCGGTCCTGCTGTTGACCATGGGGATGATGACGCCCAGCGCTCCGGCATCCAGCACCCGGCCGATGATGCCCTGCTCGTTCCACGGCACCCTCACCACCGGCGTGGAGGTGCCCAGATCGATGGCGGCCAGCATGGGCAGCGCGTCGGAGTAGTCGGCAAAGCCGTGCTGCATGTCGATGCACACGTAGTCGAACCCAGCGCGGGACATAATCTCGCAGCTCACAGCCGTCGGCAGCCCGGCCCATGCGCCCAGCGCCGGGCGCCCCGAAGCGAAGGCCTCAGCCAGAGGATGGGGGGCGGATGCGGCGTCGCTCATGGCCGCAACCGTATCCCTCGAAGCAAAAGTCCAGTCATTCAGTTTGAGGCCGGATCAGGGGGTGGCATCCCGCATCGGGCCGATAGGCACCGTCTCGCCCACTGTTCCCACATCGGGGTCGTAGGCCACGAGCTGGAAGGAGTCGTTGCTGCTGTACTTGCCCGGTCCGAACGACGCGTAGGGCTGGCTGGCGATCGAGAATTCGCCCGCATTTTCGATCGCTTGGGCAAAGGTCTCGTTGGTCAGATTGGGTCCGGCCGCAGTGGCCAACATCTCGAAGATCTGGAAGAACCGGCAGTGACCGAATATGCCGGTGAACCAATCCATGTCGCCCTCTTCCAAATTGGAAGGATTCTTGACCTCGATGTCGGGGTGAGCGGCGTTGAATGCGTCCAGGCATTCTTTGAACCTCGGATCGCTCTCGAACACCTGGCTATCGGTCATGCTCGTCGCGGAGATCGCACCCCTGGCCGTTTCAGGATCGACATTGGAGCCGAGGTTGTTGAGGCCGCTGGCGTCGGCTGTCCAGATATCAACGTCGAGGCCGTAGAGGGCGGAGTTCTCGATTGCGGCGGAGGGGTTGCCCACCACCAACAAGGTGTCGGCCCCAGCAACCCGGATGCGTTCCGATAGCGCGGCCCACTCTTGATTCTGGGCAACGAGATCAGCCACCGGGGAAGACGTGGCGACCACGAGGACTGGTTCGACCCCGAACCCCCGTACCAAGTCGGCCACTTCTTCAAGTTGGGAGGCGGCGGACAGGTCGGCCACCACGGCGATCGAGCGACCTTGGAGCTCCCCGTCGTCGTTCAACAAGGTGAGCAGGGCTCGGGAGGCAACCTCGCGATCGGCCCGCTCATTGACCCACGGGGCTCGGGCCAATGCCAAGCGGTCCTGGGTGATAGTCCCGCCGACCAGGATCGTCTCCTGCTGGTCGACGATGCAGACGTTGGCCACTTCGGCCGGTCCTAGGAATCCAAACAGCACGGCGAACACTTCGTTGTCCTCGGTCAGCCGGAGGCAGGCAGCTTCGGCCTCGGTGGCCAGGACGGGGTTGTACTTGTCAATGACAACCTCGACCCGGCGGCCATTGATGCCGCCTCGGTTGTTGATGTCGTCGGCTAGTGCCCGAATCACCAACTCCTGGTCACCCCAGGAAGTTGGGTATCGGCCGATCTCGACGAGGAAGTCAATGTCGAGATAGGAGACGCCGATGGTGATGGTGTCGGCGGTAACCCCTCGCCAAGTGGCGGTCAGCTCGATCTCGGGCTCCGGCTCAGCCGTGGGTGCCGGCTGAAACTCGGGCTCCTCTTCCTCGGGGGCCTCGACGGTGGCCTCCGGCTCTTCTGGTTGGGGGGCAGTCTCTTCCGGTTCCGGCTCGGGCTCCGGCTCGTCGGGAGCCGCGGGGGCCTGAGTGGCCGGTGCCGCCGGTTCTCCGCTGCCAGCGTCGCTGTCGTCATCGTTGCCGCCACATGCGGCGGCGATCATGGTCAACGCCACGAAAATCACGAAGAGCCACCGCATCTTGAAGGTCTTCATGGGTCGTCCTCTCCTTGGAGATCGAGTCGGCCGTTCACCAGACCGGCCACAGCATCATATTCGCGGCGGGGTAACTGGTCTCCCTAAGCGGGCCACCGGGTATTGCCGCTCGGGGGCGTTGCAGGGCACCCGGCCGGTGGGTGGTCCCTGGGCGGGATCGCCAGTGAGCAGCTCGGCCCCATCGGGGGCGTACTGGAGGATGTAGGCCTTGCGCACCTCGTTGGTGATGTTGGGGCCGGTGAGGTGGGGAGTGAGCGAGGAGAACACCACTGCGCCGCCCGCCCGCACTGGCGCCGGCGCCGCGGTCTCACATTGCTCGAAGCACTCGAAGCCCAGCGGATCAACGTAGGTGTGGGCCAGCGTCCCGTGGAGGTGAACGCCGGGGGCCACCCACGGGCAGCCGTTGTCGACGGTGGTGTCGGTGAGGGACAGCCATACCGTGAGGTATTGCTGGGGCTCGATGAAGGTGTAGCCGTTGTCCTGGTGCCAGGGGAACCGGCGGGGCTTTTCTGGCTTCTTGTAGACGGCTTGGTCCCAGTAGAGGTTCACGTCGGGCCCGACAAGATCGATGCAGACCGCGGCGATACGGGGATCGGCAGCCACTTGGCGCAGCAGGTTGGAGCGGGCCACGAGATGGGGGGTGAAAGTGATGGCCCCGGCCTCGGCGATCATCAGCCGCTCGCCCTCGATTTGGCGAAGGCCGGCCTCGGTTTCGGCCTCGATGGCGTCGACTTCTTCGATGACTGCGGCGATGGTGTCGGCATCGAGTAGGTCTTCCACCACGAAGAACCCTTGGCGGTTGAACTCCTCGGTTTGCTCGGGGGTGAGGGCGGCGGGCGTCGAAGTGGCTGGCTGCCAGGCGAAGTCCTGGTTCCAGGGGTGGGGCCGAAAGTTCATCGGACTGGGACTAGCCCACCAACTGACTGCTGCGGAGTAGAGGGTCGAAGCGGTGCATAGGGTTCTTGAAACCGTCGAACTGCTCGAAGCCGAGATCGACGGTATCGGCCGCGCAGCAGTGGTACACCATGGCGGCGCGGATGCCGTCAGAGATGTTGTCGGTGGAGCAGTGCATCAGGTGGCTGTCGAACACCAGCAGGTCGCCGGCCTGCATCATCACTGCCTGGCGGTCGGACATGTCGCGGCCGACGATCTCCATGTACCCGTAGTTGGCTGCGGGCCGGCGGTCGGGGACGTGCTCGTGGACCGGCTCGGCGTGGCTCCCGGGCAGAATGTGCAGGCAGCCGTTCTCCAGGGTGGCCTCGGTCACGGCAAGCCACAGCCCCACGATGGGCCGGGGCGGATCGAAGGGGAAATAGAAGCTGTCCTGATGCCAAGGCTGGCCCCAAGCACCGGGGTTCTTGAAGATGAACTGCGACAAGAAGCAGTCAACGTCGGGGCCGATCAGCTGGTTCATTATCCCGGCTATCCGCTCGTCGCGAAGAAACGAGGAGAAGACGGGGCGGTCGTGGAGGGTGAACACTTTGGAGATGGTGTCTTCGGGGTTGATTCCCGTCAGGCCATCCTGAGCCTCGGGGGCTATGAGCATTCCCTCTGGGGTGATTCCCGTTTTGTCGGCCTCCCGCACCACACCAACAACGTCTTCAAACATCTTCTCGCCCACATTTGGTAAGGCGAACCCGTCCAAAATGAAGAACCCCTGGGCGTGGTAGCTGTCGAGAGCTGCGGGAGGCACGTTGGACGTCATTGCCATCTGTGGAGCTGATGGGACTCGAACCCACGACCCCCTGCTTGCAAAGCAGGTGCTCTAGCCAGCTGAGCTACAGCCCCGGACTGTTCAATCGTACTGGGCGCCTTTCTGAGGGGACGATCCAATACCCCGCCCATTGTGACCGGTTGGCGCTGTCGTGGTGGAATGGTCCCGGTGAGAGTCGATCTGAGCGGCGATCAGGAGTTCTTTCAGGAAACTGCCCGGCGATTCATCGAGACCGAGGTCCCGGTGAGCGTGGTGCGGGAGTGGCACGACCTGCCCGATGGCTGCCCGCAGAGCTGGTGGCAGGCAGCGGCTGAGCTGGGCTGGACCTCGCTGATGGTTCCCGAGTCGCTGGGCGGAGGCAGCATCTCGGGGCGGCCGATTGTCGACCTCGCCATCGTGGCCGATGAGATGGGCCGGGGCGTGGTGCCGGGGCCATTCATGCCCACCAACGTGGTGGCCGACACCCTGGGTCGATCGGGAAACTCTGACCAGCAATCGCTGCTCGAGGGGGTCATGGCCGGCGAGGTGATCCTGGCCTGGGCGTTCTGTGAGCCGGGCGGCGACTGGACTCCCAGCCATGTGGCCGCCACGGCGGCTCCGTCGAACGGCGGCTACGTGCTCACCGGCACCAAGACCGCGGTGGAGGCCGGGGCGCAGGCCCATCATCTGCTGGTTACTGCCCGGACTCCCGATGGGCTGGCTCAGTTTCTGCTGCCAACCGATATCGCGGGGCTGACCGTTACCCCCCAGGAATCGCTGGATCTGGGGCGGCGATTCGCCGAGGTGCGTTTTGACGGCGTGGCCGTCGGCTCCGAATCCCTGGTGGGAGCGCCGGGTGCGGCTGCCGAGGCCGACGTTGAGCGCCAACGGCAGGTAATGGTGTTGCTCCAGTGTGCCGACAACGCCGGATCGGCGGCCAAGGTGCTGGAGTTCACCGTGGAGTACGCCTTCGACCGGTACTCGTTTGGGCGGCCTCTGGCGTCCTACCAGGCCCTCAAACACCGCTTTGCTGACATGAAGCTGTGGTCGGAGGCCTCCCAGGCCGCGGTGGATGGGGCAGCCGATGCCCTGGCCGCCGGCCAGGACGAAGCCCGGATGGTGAGCGTGGCCAAGTCGTATGTGGGCGACCGCTCTGTGGACCTCATGCAGGACTGCGTGCAGATCCACGGCGGCATCGGGGTCACCTATGAGCACGACCTGCATCTGTACCTGCGCCGGGCCACGGTCAATCGGGGCTTGTTCGGGACCCCGGCCGATCATCGGGACGCCCTGTCGGAACTGGTCGGGTACTAGCGGGGATAAGGAGAAGACGATGGCCGACTTCGTATACGCCGAAACCGATCCCGCCGAGCTGGCTGAGTACCGGGAGCAGGTGGAGACGTGGATGAACGAGAACATGCCTCGGCGCGACCCGGTCAACCCCTGGCATCCCACTCAGGACGACGATGAGCGGAGCACCCGCAACCGGGAGCTCCAGCGGCGGCTCTCCGACGGGGGATACGCCGCGGTGTGCTATCCCAAGGAGTACGGCGGCCAGAGCTTGACCATCGCCCACCAGCGGATCATCGACGACGTGAGCATGGACTTCGACATGCCGATCTTGTTCAGCGTGCCCACCCTTTCGATCTGCGGCCCGACCATTCTGGAGTGCGGCACCGAGGAGCAAAAGCAGCGCTATATACCGGCCTGGATCCGGGGCGACGAGCTGTGGGTGCAGTTCATGTCCGAGCCCAGCGGTGGTTCCGATATGGCTGGGGCCTTGACCCGGGCCGACCGGGACGGCGACGAGTTCATCATCAATGGGTCCAAGATCTGGAGCACGTTCGCGCAGCGCTCCGACTACGCCCTGATGCTGGCCCGGACCAACTGGGAGGTGCCCAAGCACCGGGGCCTCACCATGTTCATCGTGCCCATCCACCATCCGGGCATCGAGATCCACCCCATCCAGATGGTGGACGGAACCGAGGAGTTCTGCCAGGAGTACTTCAACGACGTCATCATTCCCGCCGAGAACGTGGTAGGCGAGGTGGACGACGGGTGGACGGTGGCCAGCCGCCTGCTGTTCCACGAGCGGGCCTCGGTGGGCAACGCCTCTCCCTACACTCAGGGCCGGCATCGGAGTCGGTCGGCTGACGGGCTGAATGATTTGGCTGCCTTCGCCCGGAATTATGGGGGCAACGTGGGTCGTCAGCGCCAGCGCCTGGGTGAAACAGAGACGTTGAGTCGAGTGGAGGTTTTGCTGTCCGATCGGGTGGTGAAGGGGATCGAGAGCGGCTATTTCCCGGCGCCGGCCGGATCACTGGTGCGGCTGTTCCATGGCCTGTCCCGGGCCGATCGAACCACGGTGGCCATGGAACTCCATGGCGATCGGGCCTTGGTGTGGAATCAGGGGGAGGACACCGGCTCTTACGGCGTGGAATACGTCCAGCGCCAGCAAACCTGCATCGGTGGGGGCACTACCGAAATGGCTCGCAACATCATCAGCGAGCGCATCCTCGGCATGCCCCGCGAGCCCGCCGCCGACCGCGATCTCCCCTTCAACCAAGTTCCCCGCAGCGGCTAGCTGCACGAAAGCCCTACGAGGCTAGGGGGCGGCCGAAGGGGAGGGAGTCTTGCCAGGTGCTGAGGAAGCTCTCGGCTCGGTAGGAGGCGGCCAGGAAGAGACCTTCGGGATGGTCGGCAATCTCCTCGAGTGATGCGGTGATCTTGGCCGCGGCGTCGGCGGCGATGGCTTCGGGGGTGGGGTCGCCGGTGGGCCACCAGGCGAACAGCGATCCGGCGGTGGCGATGAAGTCGGGAACCACGGTGGTGCCGGCTCGGCCGAGAATGGCCAGCGCCCGGGCGGTAACCGGGATCGGGCCGTAGGGGACCAGGGTGCCCACTTGGAGCTGTTCGGCCGCGGTGTGGTCGATGGCGCCCATCTTGGAGCCGGCGAACAGCACGTCGGCTTGGCCGTTCACTTCCACGATCGTGCCGCCCCGATCCTCAACCGCGCTTGTCAGGGCGTCGCAAATCTGTCCTGAGCCTTCGATGGCCACGGTACGGCCGTCCAAACCGCCAGCCGCAAACGCCGCGGCGGCCACCACGCCGACCACGGTCGTTTGGTCAGCTACGTCGCCGATGGTCGCCCGGGGGTCAGATTCGGCCAGCGATTCCAAAGCGGTTCGGGGCACCCGGGTTCCTGGTTCGGGCAGAAAACGGCCCGCGGCCACCATGGGGGCGATCTCGGCGGTGAACTTGGCCACCGCGTCGGCCCGGTCGTCGTCGAGGGCGTTGATTCCCGCTGACGCTCCGCTGCGTTGCATCTCGAAAGTGGCGAAGGCGTAGGTCATCGACCGGGCCAGGTCGCTGGCGCCGCCGGGCAGGATCTTGCGGGCTGACCGGACGATGCCCACCGACTCGGGCGCGTCGGCCAAGTCGAAGACGATGAAGGCGTCGACCGTGTCGAGTTTCTCTATGGGCAAGAACTGCTCCCCGCTGGGTCTGTTGTCGGCGAAATACCGACTGTGTCGTTCTAGTCGTCTGAGGAAGCGTCTTCCGAGTCGGATGACGAGGACTCGTGGTCCAGTCCAGCCACGATTTCCTTCACCCGCACCTCGGCGTCGTTGATCCGCCCCCGGCACACCCGAATCAGCTCCGCGGCCCGCTCGACCTTCACCGCCAGCACATCGATGTCGATGTCTTCGGCCTCCAGCTCACCCAATATCTGCTGAAGCTCGCTTAGCGCGTCGGCGTAGCCGATCTCTTGTGTGCTCATCGTCTCGTGCTCCTCATTGTTCTTCAAACACGGTGCTGTGCAGCTCGCCCTCGGCCAGGGTGGTCACCAGCTCGTCGCCTGCGGCAACCGCCGATGAATTGCGCACAACTTTGCCGCCGTGACGGGTGATCGACCAACCGCGGGCCAAGATTGCCCGAGGATCGAGCAGGCGAGTCCGGCCCTCCAGGTTGATCAACTCCTTGGTGGCTGCTCTCGGGATTCGCAGAGCCTGGGCCACCACACCTGACCTCTTCCGCTCCAACGTGCGCCGCCCGTCGACAATGGCCGCGTTGGCCCGGTGGCGCATGGTCCCCGCACAGTCGTCCACTCGGCGGGTCTCGCCCCGGGTGCGGGTCTCGGCCAAGTTTCGGATCCGAGCCGCCCGCCCCTGAAGCCGGCTGCCTGCCTGGTGCAGATGGCCCTCGGCGGCTCTAGCCGTGGTCTGGCTCACCGCTAGAAGTCGCCGGTCGGCATCGTCCACCAGTCGTTGGGCCCACTCGGCAATTCCATCCCACGCCACCTCTGTTGCCTGCAAATGGGCCCGAGCCACTCCCACGATGAAAACCGCGGCGGCGGTAGGCGTCTTCTGGGCTTCATGGGCCACCTCGTCGATGATGGTCCGGTCGATCTCATGGCCCACCCCGGTCACCACCGGCACCGGGGCATTGGCGACGGCCCGGGCCACGGCCTCGCTGTCGAAGGCCACTAGATCGGTGCGGGCCCCACCGCCTCTCACCACCGCGATCACATCTACCTCGGTTCGTCCAACTGCCCGGATGGCCGCAGCGATAAGCGGGGGTGCGTCGGCGCCCTGCACGGGGGTGTCGGCCAGCAGCACTTCCCAGGCCAGACCGCTGGCATCCAGCTCGTCGCAGAAGTCGTGGTGGGCGGCGCTGCCGTTGGATGTCACCAGCCCGATCCGCACCGGCGCCACCGGGAAGGGGATGGCTCGGTTCTTGGCCAACAGCCCCTCGTCGCGCAGCTTCTCCAACAGCCGCAGCCGCTCGGCCTCCAGCTCGCCCAGCGTGAAGTTGGGGTCGATGCCCGACATGTAGATCTGAAGCCGTCCCCCCGGGGGCCAGAAGTCCAACTTGCCCTGGATGCGGATCTTCATGCCGTCTTCCATGGCCATGCCGCCGTGGCGGCGCAGCGTGTCCTCCACCCGCTCGCGGTTGAACCGGAACAGCGCCACCGACACCGACGCCTCGGGCTGCTTGCTGGCGCCGTTGTCGGGGTCGGGCTCGACCAAGTCGAAGTACATGTGGCCGCTGCGGGCCCGGCTCAGGTTGCGGATCTCGCCCTCCACCCACAGCTCGTCGCCGAAGGCGTCGCTCAACACCTGCTTGATGCGGTCGGTCAGCTCGGCAACGGTGAACGTCACAGGTCCGGCGCCAGCCCTCGGATCAGCCGAGTCGAACAGGCTCACCGCGCACTCCCTGCGGGAGACCGCTGCTCGTTGCGAACCAGCGTGCGGTACAGCTCGGCGTACAGCCCGTCGTTGGCCAGCAGATCTTCATGCCGCCCTGATTCCACCAGCTCTCCCTGGTCGAGCACCAGGATCAAGTCGGCGTTGGTCACAGTGGACAGCCGATGGGCGATTACCACCGCGGTCCGACCTTGGAGGGCGAGGGCCAATGCCTGCTGCACCAGCGCCTCGTTTTCGCTGTCGAGATGGCTGGTGGCCTCGTCCAGCACCACGATGGCCGGGTCTTTGAGCAGCACCCGGGCGATGGCCAGCCGCTGCTTCTCGCCGCCTGACAGGCGGTATCCCCGCTCGCCCACCACCGTGTCGTAGCCCTGGGGCAGCGAAGCGATGAGATTGTGGATGTGGGCCGAGCGGCAGGCGGCCTCCATCTCGGCGTCGGTGGCACCGGGGCGGGCGTAGCGCAGGTTGTCGGCCACTGTCTCATGGAACAGGTGGGGGTCTTGGGGCACCACCCCCATGGAGGCCCGCAGCGACTCTTGGGCGACATCCCTCACGTCGGTGCCATCGATCAGCACTGCACCATCGTCCACGTCGTACAGTCGGGTCAACAGCGCGGCCAGGGTGGTCTTGCCCGCCCCCGATGGCCCCACCAAAGCCACCAACTGCCCCGGCTCGATCACCGTTGACACGTGGCGCAGCACCGGCTGGCCGGTGGCCTCCGGGGCGGCGGTGTCGGTTTGCAGCGAAGCCAGCCGATCGTCGCTGGGTGGATAGGTGAAGGTCACATCGGCTAGCTCGATGCGCCCCTTGGGCTGTCGCAACGCCACCGCGTCGGGTCGGTCGGCGATGGGGTTGGGGGCATCCAGCACTTCGAACACCCGCTCGAACGACACCAGCGCGGTCATCACGTCCACCCGGGCATTGGTCAGGCTGGTGAGCGGCGTGTAGATCCTCACCACCATCAGCCCCATGGCGGCCAGTGTCCCCACCGTGATGGCCCCGGAGATCACCAATTGGGCCCCCACCCAGTACAGCACCGCCGCGCCCACCGCCCCCACCAGGCTCAGGGCGATGAAGAACGTGCGCCCATACATCGCGCTGCGCACCCCGATGTCGCGAACCCGCCCCGCGGTGGATCCGAAACCGTCCCGCTCCTGATTGTGGCGCCCGAATAGCTTCACCAGCAGCGCTCCCGACACGTTCAGCCGCTCGGTCATCACTGTGTTCATGGAGGCGTTGTGCTCCATGGACTCCCGGGTGAGGGCTTGGAGCTTTCGACCCACCCGCTTGGTGGGCAGGATGAACACCGGCAGCAGGGCCAGTGCCAGCAGCGTGAGCCGCCACTCCAGCAGGAACATGGCCACCAGCGTGGTGGCCAGCACGATGGTGTTGGACACCACCGACCCCAGCGTGCCGGTAAAGGCCCGCTGGGCGCCGATCACATCGTTGTTCATACGGCTGATGAGCGATCCGGTCTGCACTCGGGTAAAGAACGCCATCGGCATCCGCTGCACGTGGTCGTACAGCTTCACCCGCAGGTCATAGATCAGCCCCTCGCCGATACGGGCCGACCAGTAGCGCTCGACAAAAGACAGCGCCGCCTCGCCGAACGCGGCCAGCACGATGATCCCGGCAAGCAAATGCACTTGGCCCCGGTCGCGGTTCTCGATGGCCTCGTCGATGATCTGGCGGAACAGCAGCGGCGGTACCAGCGACAGCAGCGCGCCCAGCAGCAGCACCACCACGAAACCGATGAGCATGGCCTGGTAGGGGCGCGCAAAGCCAGCCACCCGGCGGACTGTCTGCCCGGCAAGCTGCTTGCCTTTGACCCCTGCTGGGTCGTGGCCGATGGCGCCGTGGGCGCCGCCCATCGCATGCATTTCCTGCACGATACGCCCATCCAGTGACAATCGGCTGTTTGGAAGGACAAGTGGGGTCGTAGGGTTGCGGCATGAGGGCTCGGGCCCGGAAGGCAGTGGCGTTGGTGGTGGCGATTGCCATCGTGCTGGCCCTGCTGTTCTCGCTGCTGGTGGTGTTCAGCGACACCGCCGAAGCCCACGCCGAGATGCGTGAGTCGGCTCCGAGGCCCACCCAAGTGGTAGGCGGAATGGTCGACCGGGTGGAGATGGCGTTTCGCGAGCCCATCCGGCCCCACGAGGCCAATGCAGTGGCGCTGATGTATCCCGACGGCACTCTTGTTCTGACCGAGCTGGCAATCAACCAACGGTTGGTGCGAGGCAGTTTCGATCCGCTGACCGAGTCTGGCACCTACACGGTGATTTGGGAGTTGCTCGACGACAGCGATGGGGACTGGGTCAGGGAGGAGTGGGAGTTCACCTACGACCCGTCCGCGGCCCCGCCGGAGTGGCTCCCCGAATCGGCCGCTGAAGGGTCGGGTGGCGGCATCAGCGGGGGCACCGTGGCGCTGATCGTGATCATCCCCGTGGCTGTGGTTCTCGCCGCCTGGCTCTTCTGGCCCCGCCGCGGCAGAAGCCCGCGCCGTCGGCGTTGAGGCTCAGCGGCGAGCGGCGAAGAAGTCTTTGAGCAAGGCGGCGGATTCCTCGCGCCCGACGCCGGCCACCACCTCGAAATTGTGGTTGAGCCGGGGGTCGGCGCCCAGGTTGTAGAGCGTGCCGCACGCCCCTGCTTTGGGATCCTCGGCGGCGAACACCACCCGGGCCACCCGGGCCATCACCGCCGCGCCAGCGCACATCGGGCACGGCTCCAGCGTGGTGACCAGTACCGCTCCGTCGAGCCGAGACGTGCCCCGCGCCGCGGCCGCATCCCGCAGGGCCAGTATCTCGGCGTGGGCGGTGGGGTCGTTGGTGCTCAACCGCTCGTTGTGGCGGGCCGCCACCACCTCCCCGTCGATGGCCACCACTGCTCCGATGGGCACCTCGCCGCGCTCAGCAGCCCGCCGAGCCTCGGCCAAGGCCAAATCCATGAGCTGGCGATCGTCGGTCACAGGGTCAGGATATGGGCTGGGAGGCCGCTGACATCGCTCACTATCCTGAAGAGCGGAAGGTTGCCAGAGCGGACGAATGGGGCGGCCTCGAAAGCCGTTGTGGCCTCCGGGTCACCGTGGGTTCGAATCCCACACCTTCCGCAATGCGATGCCGCCTGGCCACAGCACTGGTGGCGGTGGCGATCATTGCCGCCGGCTGCGGTGGCAATTCCGACGACAACGGCGAGTCCCGTACCGCAGTCCCCACAGCTGTGGCTGCCGCATCTCCCAACCCGGTGGCAACCCCGGCCCCGGAGTCCCCACGCGACCCAGCAGAACCTGCTGTTGCCCCGACTCCTGCTGCCGCCCCGACCTCCGTCTCGTCCCCGACGCCGGATGTCACCACCTGGGCCGACCCCAGCGATCCATACTTCGCCCTCGACCGCGTGCTGAACATCAGCATCGAGATCGATCCGGAGGATTGGGACACTCTGCGCCACCAGACTCGAACGCCCGCGGACGTGCAGGATGAAATCGTGGAGTTCGGCTTCAGCCAGCCCTTTTCCAACATCTATACCTGGTTTTCCGCCACCGTGACCGTGGACGGCGAGACCCATTCCGAGGTCGGAGTGCGCAAGAAGGGATTCGTCGGTTCCCAGAGCGACACCAAGCCCTCTCTCAAGCTCCGCTTCGACAAGTATGTGGACGATCAGGCCCTCGGCGGGGTCATAGAGCGGATGGCTGTGAACAACAGCATCCAAGACGCCTCCATGCTCAACACCTGCCTGTCGTATCGGATCTTCGCCGCGACCGGCAGCCCCGCACCGCGCTGCAACTTCGCCACCGTCTCGGTAAACGGCAAGCAGCTGGGGCTATATGTCCATGTCGAGGAAATCAAGGATCCGTTCCTATCGCGGCACTTCGAGAGCGCCGAGGGCAACCTCTACGAAGGCACCGTCAGCGATTTCACACCGACCTTTCGCGGCACTTTCGAGAAGAAGAACAACGAAGATGCCGATGACTGGTCGGACATCGATGCCGTGGTGCTGGCTATGCAAGATCAGTCGGAATCTGGCTTTGAGGCGCTGGCCCGGATGGTGGACATGGACCGGTTTCTCTCGTTCTGGGCCACTGAGGTGCTGGTGGGGCACTGGGACGGATACACCGGGCACCGCGTCAACTACCACTTCTATCGTGAGCCTGACGGTCTCTTTGTGTTCATTCCATGGGGCACCGACCAGACGTTCCCCCTGAGTGACGACCCAAATCCCTATGACACCGTCGCCGATCCGCCTCCGTCGGTCATGGCCCTCACCATCATTCCGAGGCGCTTGTACAGTCACCCTGATTGGCGAAGTGCCTATGTGGCCCGACTGAAGGAGCTCCTCGACACTGTCTGGGACGAAGAGGAACTGCTTGCCGAGGCAGAAGAAATGGCCGCCGTCGTTCAGCAGCACGCCCTCCCAGAGGAGAGGAGTGCCGCCGCTGCCGACACCGAGCGGGTGCGCGAGTTCATCTTGGAGCGAAGAGACGAGATCCTGAGCGACCTCACCCCGGTGCCACCTGAGTCGCCCTGGCAGTAACCCAGCGTGGATCAGTCGCCTTCGACCGAAGGGACGCCTCCTGTTGGGTGCCGAACGTTTACGCGACTGCCTGAGCCCCTCCGGTAACAGCGCTGTAGAGTGCTTCTTCACCTTCAATTCTTCCGGGAGATACCCGTGCCCCTTGCTGCCTCCTTCGCGCTCGATGTCGGCGCCATCCTCATTCTGGTGTTCGCCTTGTACTTCCCACGACACCGCCGACGAGATCTTGTCGTGGCCTATCTCAGCGTCAACATCGGGGTTCTCGCGGTGGCCGCGGCGTTCACCTCAACCGAAGTGTCCATCGGTCTGGGCTTCGGGCTGTTCGGCGTTCTCTCCATCATCCGCCTCCGCTCCCTGGAGCTCAATCAACAAGAGATCGCCTACTACTTCGTCGCCCTCGCTCTCGGTGTTGTCGGGGGTGTCCCAGTCTCCCCCGCCTGGCTGGTGCCCATTCTGATGGCCTCCCTGCTGATCGCCATCTTCATTGGAGATCATCCAAGAATGTTCAATCGCTACCGGAATCACCGCATGAGGCTCGACACCGCATTTACTGACGAACAAGAACTCATTGCCCATCTCGAAGAGACGCTCGACGCCCATGCCCACCGGGTCACTATTCGCCGGGTTGACCTCGTCAACAACACCACCGACGTAGACATCCGATTCCGGCTCCCCAAGCAACTCCCAGATTCACCCGGTACTGGTCCCTAGGTCATCAGCGCTCATCGACGCTCCGGAAGACGAAGCCTTCGTAGTTCTGGGCGGCGATTTCTTCGCAGATGGCGCGGTAGGTGTGGGTGCCGCCGAGATAGAAGGTGACCCCTTGGGGCTTGCCCTCGATGTTGGATCCCGTCCACCAGGAGTCTGTTTTGCCGATAATGGTTTGGGCGGCGATCTCGTCGACCTGCCGGGTCCACTCGGCTTCGGCGTCCGGGTCGGCGTCGATGCGGTCGAGATCATGGTCGAGCATGTGGCCGAGGCAATCGGTGATCCAGTCGACGTGCTGCTCGATGGAGAAGATCACATTGCTGAACACCGCGGGGCTGCCGGGTCCGGTGATCATGAAGAAATTGGGAAATCCCGACGCCACCAGGCCCAGATAGGCGCCAGCCCCATTGGCCCATTTTCCCCGGAGAGGTAATCCGTAGACTCCCCGGATGTCCATGGCCAGCAAGGCGCCGGTCATGCCGTCGAATCCGGTGGCGTAGATGATGAGGTCGAGGTCGTAGGTTCCCTCGGTGGTTCGCAATCCCTGGAGGGTGATCTCCTCAATGGGGGCGGCCGCCACGTCCACCAATGTCACGTTGCGCCGGTTGTAGGTCTCGAAGTAGTCGATTTCAACAATCAAGCGCCGGGCACCGAGGGGGTGGTCGATCTCCAACAGGGAGTCAGCCACGCTGGGATCATCGATCTTCTTTCGGATTTTGTCCAAAACGAATTGGGAGGTGATCTGATTCGACTCGGCGTTGGTCATCACGTCGCCGAAGGTTCCGGCGAAGCCGGGTCCGCCCAGTGCCCACGAGTCCTCCATGACCCTGGTACGGGTGGCCTCGTCGACCTCCAGGGCCGATGAGACCTCGGGGGGACGACGCCCCATCCCCACCGGGCTCGCTTTCTTAAGTTCCCATCGCTCCCGGTAGTTGTGCTTCAGCTCCTCAAGCTGGTCGGCGTCGATTGGTCGATTGCGGGCTGGAATGGCGAATTGCGGTGTGCGCTGGAACACGAACAGGTGCTCGGCCTGTTTGGCCAGCTGCGGAATGGCCTGCACTCCGGTGGATCCGGTGCCGATCACGCCAACCCGCTTGTCGGTGACGTCGATGCCGCCTTTCGGCCAGCGGGCGGTGTGGATCTGCTGCCCTGCGAACGTCTCGGCCCCCTTGAGTCGCGGGGTATTCACCTCCGAGAGGCAGCCTGCGGCCGATATGAGAAATCGAGCGGAGACTGTGTTGCCCGTTGATGTATTGATCAGCCAGCGGTTCTGGTCCTCGTCGAAGCGGGCCTGATCCACCCGGGTGTTGAACTCGATGTCGCGGCGCAGGTCGAAGCGGTCGGCGACGTGGTTGAAGTAGCGCTCCAGCTCCGGTTGGGTGGGAAACCGCTCGGTCCACTCCCACTCCTGCTCGAGTTCTTCGGAGAACGTGTAGCAGTAGTCCCAGCTCTCCACGTCGCACCGAGCGCCGGGGTAGCGGTTCCAGTACCAGGTTCCGCCGACCCCGTCTCCCTTTTCGAAGACTTTGGCCGACAATCCGAGCCCGCGGACCCGGTGGAGGGCGTACAGCCCCGCCGCGCCGGCCCCGATGATGACGACGTCGAACTCCACTACCTCTCCTAAATCCGGCCGCTAAGCCATCCCAGCACAACCGCGGCGACCGCCTCGGGCTGTTCGGGCAACAGGGCGTGGCCGGCGCGGGGGATGGTGGCGAGTGTGGCCCGGTCGCCGAGCTGTTCGACGATGGCGCTGGCGTTGGCGGGTAGGGCGACGACGTCGTCCTCGGGCTGCACAACGAGCACGTCGGCCCGGCCGGCCTGCCACCAGTGGCTTGGATCAAGCGAGGTAGTTGCCCGCGTCTGGCCCGCCGAAGCGGCGCGGTGCCATCCGTCGAACCATACCGAGGCGTCGTTGCCGGGAGCGAAGAAGGCCTTGGCCACCGCGGCTTGGTGCTCAGCGTCGGAGGCGTCGGACATGAAGACGGTCCGAAGGGCTTCGGTGTGCTCAGGCGCCGCCGGTACGAGGCCTCCGCAGGCCAGCAACACCACGCTCTCCACCAGATCGGGGTGTTCGGTAGCGGTCATCCGGGCTACTCGATTGCCGAAGGCGTGGCCTACCAGCGTGGCGGGTGCGATGTCGAGGGCCTCGATGACGGCGGCGATGTCGGCGGCCAGATCGAACATCGAGAGATCGTCGAGCGGACTGGTGCTGGCGCCGATGCCCCGGGGCTCGGGGGCCACGGCCATGTAGTCGTGGTCGGCCAGGCGCACCGACAGGTCGTCGAAGTCGTCGGCCCCGCGGCCCAGTGACGGGATCAACACCACGGCACGACCCTCCCCGGCGATCTTCACCTCGATGGGACCCGCCGGGCCGTCCACGATCTTGGTGTGCCGATAGCCGGTGGCCTGCTCAAGTCTGCTCTCCATACTGCCGATCCTTACACGGCTTCGCCGGCGCCGCAGACGGCTGTGCCGTCGGGCATCGCGGATGACTGTCATCCTGCGGAAGTAATATCCGAATTATGGGTGATGCACTTGGCATTGAACATCTATTTGAGCTCTCGGGGTCGGAGAAGGTGCCCTACCGGATTTTCCCCGGCGTGTACTAAGAGGACTCTCCCCTACGGACTAAGCAGGCAGCCGTGGATCCTTCGGTTGAGGCATGGCGGGCGTATTGCCAGTCGATTGCCGACGCGGGGGAGATGGTGTTCGCCCCTGGCGCACCCGATGATCCCGACGTGCGGGCAGAGGGGATTCGGGCGCTGAGCCGGTTTGTGGCCTTCGGGTTGGAGCAGTGCTTGGAGCGGGCCGATCCGGATCGGCCCGAGTTCGTGGACGTGCAGACCACCATCCGCAAGTTCATGGGCGACAACCCCGACCAGACCTATTTCTCCGCCGCAATCAGCGGCAACCGGTCGTACCGCATCAACGCCACCATGGCCGGGGCGGTGGCGGTGGAGATCGGGGTCTATGCCGGCAACTTCGGCAGCGACGGTGGCCGCCGGCTGGTGGACGCATTGGAGGACACCACGCTGCGGGTGGACCCCGACGGCAGCTACGAGCTGCTGCTCACCCCCGATCCCGAGCCCGACAACCCCAACCAGCTGCGCTTGGAGCCCGACGCCAGCTCGGTGCTGATTCGCACGTATTTCACCGACTTGAGCGTGCGCCTGGGCCACCCCCGCCCCACCATCGAGGCCATCCCGGCGGCGGAGCCCACTCCCATGCTGACCCCGGACCGCTTGCGTTGGGGGCTGGAGCTGGCCGCGCTCCATACCGCAGGGTCATTCGGCTGGTGGGTACAGCAGAGGAAGAAGGTGCCCGGCGATGTGCCCATCAATACCTTCCCGCCGCTGCCCGATGAGGGCGATCTGCTCACCCCCGAGAACGTTCGCTACCTCTCCGGAGACTGGGAACTCGCCCCCCACGAGGCGCTGGTGGTGGACTTCGACCCGTCGGGCGGGGCCGACTACTGGGCGTGGGTGCTGCTCAATCACTGGGGCGAGACGGTGGACTGGCGAACTCGCACGGCGGTCATCAACGGCGACACCGCGGTGCGCCGCGATGACGGCTCCGTGCGGCTGGTTGTGGCCCACCAAGACCCCGGCCTGCCCAACTGGCTGGACACCGCCGGTCACCCCGCAGGGTCGCTCAGCTTGCGCTGGTTCCGCTCCGATGCTCCCCTGCCCACCGCCGATGCCCGAGTAGTCCCCTTCAGCCAGCTCAACGCTTTCGAATAGCTGATCTGACCAGCCTTTTTCGGTTAGATCCAAACACCTTGGCCTCGACTGTGGGAGTAGGCTTGGGGGCGTTGTCAATCGGGAAGGGGAGAGCCATGAGTGACGACGTTTTCACTACCAGATCCGATGAGCCTGTGTCGCAGGACACTGCCGCCCAGGAATCCGCAGAACCCATTGTCCCTAGCTCCTCCGTAGCCGCCGATGAGGGCGGCGACGATGGGGGCAGCACCGGGATGTTGGGTCCCCTCGAGATCCCCTCGACAAGCCGGCTGCTGGTCGGCCTGGGTGGGGCGGTCATGGCTTTGTCCACGCTGCTCAGCTGGCTGAAGGCGGGTCAAGACAGCTTCCCCAACAATGCCGGTGTCGGCCTCTCGACATTCGGCGTCGGACTGGTCGTCTTCTTGGTGGGCCTGTCGCTACTGCTGCGATCCAAATCAGTAGCGGCCACGTTGGGGATGGCGTTGGGTGCCTTCGCCATCACCTTGATCTTCATCGTTTTGATCGGAACCGACAGCCAGATTCTTGGCTTTGGAGCGTGGCTCGGCTTGGCGGGTTCTGCGGTCGCCGTACTAGGAGCATTGCAGTTGGCCATCGAGTCGAAGGATCGGCCGGACTTGGAATTCCACCCAATGCCAGCAGCTCTGGGGGCGGTCTTGGCGGTTGTCGCCTCGTTCTGGCTTGACTGGGTTGGCGGGCCCGTGGGTGATTCCATTGGTGGGTTGGATTCCGACGTACTCTTTGGGCTTCCCATCCTCATCTTGGCTGGGATAGCCCTCGTGTTCGCTGTAGAGCTCATTTCCGTTCCCCAGATGGTGATGGAGGGCAGGCGGCAGGCGCTCTTGATGGTTTCCCAATCGGCTGGGATTGCAATAGTGGTGATCGCCGGCTCCAACGTCTTGGCTATGGCCTTCGGGAACGACGCGTTCGGCTCCGGCCCCCTGGTGGCCTTGGTCGGCGGGATCATGCTGACCCGCTCGATCAAGGAGGCATGAAGGCGCCAATCCGGTAGCAACCACGTCTAGGGGGCCGGGTACACTGGCTGCTGCCCGCGCTTGTAGCTCAGTTGGATTAGAGCGTCTGACTACGGATCAGAAGGCCGGGGGTTCGAGTCCCTCCAAGCGCGCTGAGGGGAGCGAGCATGACCACTAAACCGCTCGGCCCTGGCCGAGTCGCCGCGGGGGAGGCTGCGGTCACGAAGCGGGAGGGTTTCGACCTCGATGAGCTGCGCTCGATCGTGGAGGTTGAGATTGCTCTGGAGGAGTACCCGCTAGCCGACGCAGTGGTCGACCGGGCGCTGGTGTACCGCACCGAAGCATTGCGGTCTTGTTTGGGTGATCTCGACCAGGCCGCCGCGGCTCGCAGCGAGCTGACTCGGGCGCTGCACGACGGTCCGGGGGTCATCGTCATCACCGGGGCCATCGAACCTGCGGTGGTCGACCGGGCCACGGAAGTATTCGAGCGGATTATCGCCGCCGAGCGCGAGGCCGGAACCGGCGGGGGAGACCACTACGCCGAGCCCGGGGCCAACGACCGGCTGTGGAATGCGCTGGAGAAGCTGGCGGTGGCCGACCCCGAAGTCTTCGTGGAGTACCACGGGAGCGACATGATCGACTTGGCCTCGCTGGCCTGGCTCGGTCCCGGTTACCAGATCACCGCCCAGGTGAACGCCATCAACCCCGGCGGGGCAGCCCAGATGCCCCACCGGGACTACCACGTGGGCTTCATGACCGACGAAGTGGCCGAGCGCTATCCGATCCACGCTCACCGCCTGTCGCCGCTATTGACCCTGCAAGGGGGCATAGCCCACTGCCACATGCCCCCGGAGACCGGGGCCACCATGCTCTTGCCCCACTCCCACAAGTACGAGCTCGGGTACCTGGCGTGGCGGCGCCCCGAGTTGATCGAGTACTTCGCCGAACACCACGTGCAGATCGAGCTCGGCCAGGGCGATCTGGTGTTCTTCAGCCCCGCCGTGTTCCACGCCGGCGGCCACAATCGCACCAATGACGTGCGGCGGATGGCCAACCTATTGCAGATCTCTTCCGCCATGGGCCGGGCCACCGAGGCCGTGGACCGGGAGCGCATCGTCAACGCCATTTACCCCGTGCTGCTGCGCCGCCAAGAGGAGGGAGTAGATCCCACCGTCATCGCCTGCGCAGTGGCGGCCAGCGCCGAGGGCTATGCCTTTCCCACCAACCTCGATCGCGACGTGCCCATCGGCGGTCTCACGCCTCCGTCACAGCAAGATCTGGTAATTGAAGCCCTGGCCAACAAGACGCCCCCCGACGAGCTCGCTGCCCAACTCATCGCTCACCGCAATCGGCGAGCAACTCACTGAAGCATCTACCGGTCGACTACGGGGAGACTAGGTAGGTCGATCTGAGCTGGGCGACGGCGTCGTCGGTGAGGTTGAGGTGCGATCGGGCGTAGTTGTTGATGCCGCCGCATTCCGAATCGATGTGGTCGAGGAATGCCTGCATCTGCTTTGGCTGGGCACCGATGATTGGCCACAACGAAGGCGGGGCCAATTGACGCAGTTCTTCCAACTCCTTGGCCGCGACGGTGTTGGTGGCGAGGTAGTCCTCCATCACCGCCTCGCGATCGACGCCGAGCACGTCGAGCAGCAAGGCGGTGGCCACTCCAGTCCGATCGGTTCCACCTTCGCAGTGATAGAGGAGGGGTCGGCCTTCGACCGCTACCAGCTCTGCGAAGAATTCAGCGAAGACATGAGCGAAATCAGTGGCGAAGCTCTGGTACCGCTTCACGCGGTCGCCGGCGATATCGATGCTCAGCTCGTCGACCATCCTGCCCACCGCGTCGAAGTCTCGGTTTAGCCAATGCTGGATCATCTCCACTCTGAACTCCGGCAGGTCCTCTTGGTCGACGAAATGCGAACCAGCGCTTCTGGGGTTGTCGACGGGCAGGTTCACCCACCGCATGTTGAGGCCGTCGAGCCGGTCGGGCCGCCGCTCGACCTCGGCTTCACTGCGGAAGTCAATTACGCACGCCAGGTTGAGCCGGGCCAAGTCCTCCATCACCGCTTCGTGGAGGGTGTCGGATCGAAACAACACCCCACGTCGCACCACGAGACCTTCGGGCGTGGCGATGCCGCCGATGTCGCGGAGGTTCTTGGTGCCGCCTACGGGCACTAACTGGTCGAAGACGTTTACTTCCATCAGGGGGCTAGGACGAATTCCTCTTCATCGGGATCCCAAATCGCCTTGACCAACGGCGAGTCGTCGACGCCGGTCTTCCCCTCGTAGACCGAGGCCGCGGTCATGCCAGGCATATCAATGGATCCGAGGTTTGCCGCCGCGGCCAAGAAAGTCTCGTTCGTGAGGTTGGGGCCAGCAGCCGTTGCGATGAGGGTGAACAGTTGAACCGCCTGACACGCCCGGACCAAGAGGGAGAAGTTACCGGGCAGATCGGGATCCTCAGTTACATTGACCAACTCCACGTTGCCGTCTTCGTCGGTGATCTGGGCGTTGTTGTAGTTATCGACGCATTCTTCGAGAAGGGGATCGCCCTGCTCATAGATGTACTTGAGCGGTGGCTGGGCATACACGTGAAGTTGGATGGCGCCGGGATCTACGCCGAAGTTCAGATACTCCTCTCCACTGGCCTCGCTGGAGATCATCGCGACCTCGATCCCGGCTCGCTGCAGGGCCGCGGCCATCAGCTCAGGGGTCTGCGGCGCATACACCAAGTCGGGACCATCGTCGGCAATTCGCTGAACGATGATGTCATGTTCTGCTTCGGCGGAAGGCACGTCGCTCACTTCGGTTGCAATGGTGGTCGAACTGATCGTGGCACCTCCGGCTTCCAGGGCGGCGACCATGGGATCAAGCATGGACTCACCGGTGGCCAGGACAGTCACGTGGATGCTCTTGCCGTCAAGAACCCCATCGGCTGCGGCCGCCGCGATCATGTTCAACTCGATGCCCAACGTGGTGGCCTCAGTGGCGAAGAGCATCCCGTTGGAGCGCCTGATCGCCTCCTCGCTCACATCATTGGCGTTCACCGCAATGGTGTTGTTGAGCTCGGTGTAGCAGAGCTCGTGGTCCTCGCGCAGCCACCCGACGAAGGCGAAGACCATTTCGTCTTCGACGAACCTCACGCAGGCGGCTTCGGCTTCGGCTGACGCCAAGATGACGTCGAAGACTTCAATGAAGGGGACCAGCATCCGGCCATGGATGCCGCCCTTCGCGTTCACCGCGTCGACTGCCACCTGCCATTTCGCCGCCAGGTCGCCTTGGTCGAACATGAACATCTCGGCATTCAGAGATGTGATGCCGATGCGGATCTCCGTTGGGGTCACCCCTCGGAATGAGGCCGTCAGCGGCACCGGGGTCGCCTCGGGCTCGGCAGGCTCCGACTCCTCGTCGTCGGGTTCGGGCGCGGTGGCGGGTTCTTCGTCGTCGGGTTCGGGCGCGGTGGCGGGTTCTTCGTCGTCGGGTTCGGGCGCGGTGGGAGCGGTTGTGGGTTGTTCGACTGGCGCGTCGTCGGTCGTGTCGGAGTCTGAGTCGCCGCCACAGGCGGTGACGAGGACCGAAAGAGCGATGAGCACCCCTAGAAGACGCTTGTACATTTGAACCCCCCAAGTCTCATTGGTGACCACAACGTAGCGAAATAGGGCGACCACTTGAAGAGCAGCCGGCGAATATTTCGTAACATTTTCGACAATAGTAACCGATAATCGAAATTTTGTCTTTCCCGATGTGGTTTGAGGTGCTATGCATCTTGGGTGGCCGGGGGGACGGAGATGTCTGACAGTTCGAGTCAGAGCGCCGCCACCTCACTGAGCTCTGCCATTCTCGACGACGAGGAAGCCCGGACAGACGCCGCACAAGCCGCCAAACGCGATGTGCTCTACGAGGATGCCGCCCTGCCTGGTGTAGGAACCGACGAACTGAGCCTTCGAGACGGCCTCCGTCGCGGCGGGTTGTTCACGTTCGGCACCCTGGCCGCCATTGAGGCTTTCGACGAATTGGAGGGGGCCGCCCTCAGCCATCTGGGTCCCGACATCGCCAGCTCACTCGACGTCTCCGACGGAACCATCACCTTCATCACTGCGGCGTCGGGCGCCTTCTACATGCTCGGCGCTGCCCCTATGGGCTGGATGGCCGACCGCATGCGCCGGATACCCATCGTGGCCTTCGCCACCATCGCGTTCTCGTTCTTCTCCTTCACCACCGGACTGGCGATGAGCGCCTTCATGCTGTTCTGGCTGCGATTTGGTGCCGGTATCGCCAAGGCCAACAGCCTCACCATCCATCCTGCGCTCTTGGCCGACACCTATCCGATCGGCATCCGGGGCCGCATGTATGCCCTGGAGAAAGGCATTTCGCAAGTGGCAGGAGCCATCGGCCCGATCCTGGTCGGTGCCCTAGTCACCCTCGCTGGCGGTGATGAGGGTTGGCGATGGGCCTATCTGATTTTCAGCATCCCCATCGCGGTGATGGGGTTCTTCGCTCTGCGCATCCCCGAGCCCGAGCGTGGCCAATGGGAAAAGCGCGAGGTTCTCGGCAGCTCTCTGAAATCCGAGGAGGGAATGGACATCTCCCTCGAAGCCGCCTTCGCCCGTCTCTGGCGCATCGACACCATCCGGTATATGACCATCGCGCTGGTGGCGTTGGGCTTTGCTCTGTTCCCGGCCGGGTCGATTCAGAGCTTCTTCCTCAAAGAGGAGTTCGGCCTCGACGCATGGGATCGGGGACTGGCCATCTCGCCCACTGCTCTCGGCCTGCTGCTCTTTCTCCCGCTCATCGGCAAGCGGTTCGACCAGACGTTCAAGCGCGACCCTAATCGGGCCCTCCGCATTCTCGGCGCCCTGCTGTTCCCGCTGGCCGCGACAGTGCCGATTCAGTACTTCATGCCCAATGTCTTCTTGTTTGTGGCTTTGGGGGTGGTGAACGGGACGCTCTTAGGGGCTTCGTTCTCGATGATCGGACCCGCGGTCCAAACGGTTCTTCCCTACCGCCTCCGCAGCATGGGAATGGCCATCATCATGTTCTTCATGTTCGCCATCGGCGCGGTGGGCGGCGGACTGCTCGCTTCCTTCCTCCAAGACGAGATCGGAGAGCGGTCCACCATCATCACCGTCACCGTGATCGCCATGCCCCTCGGTGCCTTCTACATCATGCGGGGGGCGAGCCGGATGCGCCGCGACCTGTCCCTAGTGGTGTCGGAGCTCAAGGAAGAGGAAGAAGAGCAGCAGCGCCGGGCTGAGCCGGGCGCCAGCGTTCCTGCACTGCAACTCCACAACATCGATTTCAGCTACGGCCAAGTTCAGGTGCTGTTCGATCTCAGCTTCGAAGTGCAGCATGGCGAAACGCTGGCCCTGCTGGGCACGAACGGGGCCGGCAAGTCAACCGCCCTCAGGGTCGTCACCGGCTTGAACACGCCCGAACGGGGCATCGTCCGTCTCGACGGCCGCACCATCACCTTCGCCACCCCCGAGCAGCGCGTGGCCATGGGGATCCAGATGCTCCCCGGCGGTGCTGGCGTGTTCCGGTCGATGACCATCGGCGACAACATCCTTGTGAGTGCCGGTTCCTACCGCCGAGACCGGGCCGCCCTGGGCCAGAGACTCGACTACGTCTTCGAGCTGTTCCCCTTGCTGAAGGACCGCCAACACGAGATGGCCGGCGACCTTTCCGGGGGTCAGCAGCAGATGCTGGCGCTGGCCCGGGTCATGCTCCACCAACCCCAGATCCTGCTCATCGACGAGCTGTCGCTGGGGCTGGCACCGAGTGTGGTGGCCGAACTCCTCGAGCTCGTCGAATCTCTGAAATCAGCCGGCCAGACCATGATCGTGGTGGAGCAGTCGCTTAACGTGGCGTTGTCCATTGCCGAGCGGGCCGTTTTTCTGGAAAAGGGGGAGGTGCGGTTCGAAGGCCGAACCGCCGACCTGGCTGGCCGCGACGACATCGCCCGAGCGGTCTTCCTTGGGGAAGAAGGCGGCTAGTGGTACTCCCGTCCCTCCTGGCGGCAAGTCGAATTACTCCCCAAGTGATATTCAACGGCGCCATCTTCGGCATCGTCATCGGCTTGTTGGCCATGGGGATCGTGCTGACCTTCCGGTCAACGAAGGTGATCAACTTCGCAGTCGGCAATCTGGGCCTGATTGGCGGCGGGCTTTTTCCGCTCCTCGTCCTCCAGTACAACTTCCCGTTCTGGGTGGCAGTCGGGCTGGTTCTGGTTATGGGCGCATTGTTTGGCGGCATCATCGAGCTCATCGTCATCCGGCGCCTCTTTCGGTCGCCGCGAGTCATCGTGCTGGTGGCCACCGTCGGAGTCGCCCAACTCTGCCAGGTGATCCCCTTTACCTACCCAGACCTCGATGTCAAGGGCGTTGTGCGGTATCCGGTGGTGACCTCCGCGAGCTGGCATCCATTCGAAGGCCTGGGTATGAGCGAGGCCCAGCTTTGGACCGTGCTGGTTGCCCCCGTGGTCATCGCCGCGGCCGGCTGGGCGTTGTTGGCGCTCCGCTCTCCCGAGTCCCGTTCGGGCCGGCGGACCATGTGGCTGTGGGTATGGCTCGGCGGGTTGGCGGCGACTGCCGGCCTCCTTGCGCTGATCGCGGGTGGGGGGGAGCCGAAAGGGCTCCGTATCGCCGGAGCTCAGCTCACCATCCTCGTCGTGGTGCCGCTCATCGCTTTCGGCCTCTACCTGGTTCTCAATCGCACCTGGTTCGGCAGGAATGTGGCCGCCTCCGCCGAGAATGCCGACCTCTCCCGGCTGGCGGGTGTGAACCCGAAAATCGTCTCCACCTTCGTCTGGGTGCTCGCCGGACTGATCTCTACTTTTGCCATCGTTTTACTGTCCGGGCAGAGCGGCAGCGTCTCCGGTGTTGGCGGTCTCGGCCCCACCACGTTGGCTCGAGCGATGGTGGCCGCGGCCATCGCCGGGATGACCTCCTTCCCCCGAGCCATGGCCGCCGGCATCTATCTCGGCATCATCGAGTTCACGATCCGATTCAACCTTCTCGACCATCCGGGACTGTTCGACTTCCTGCTTCTGGTTGCCGTATTGGTTGCCGTGGCCATGCAGCGAGGTCAGCGTCTGACCACCGAGTCGTTCTCGTTCACCCCGAAGATCCCCCCGATTCCCAGCCACCTCCGCCAGATCTGGTGGGTTCGCCACATGAATCGGCTGGCGCTGGGCGCGGGCCTTGTGGCCTTGATCCTGGTCCCGCTCATCATCACCCAGCCCAGCCGCCAGCTCTCCTACGCATCTGTCCTGGCCTTCGCATTGTGCGCCAGTTCGCTCACCGTCGTCACCGGGTGGTCGGGGCAAGTCTCACTGGCCCAGATGAGCTTTGCCGGGATCGGCGCGCTGTTCGCCGCCGCGTTGGCCCGGGGCCTGGAGATGGACTTCTGGTTCATCGACTTCAATGCCGCGGCTATCCCGTTTGCGGCGAGCCTCTTTATCGCGCCCATTGCGATGGCGTTGGTCGCGACGGTGGTAGGGGTCGGTGCCCTTCGGGTGCAGGGGCTCATGTTGGCGGTAACCACGCTGGTGCTGGCTATCGCTTCGATGCACTACATCTACCGCCGTCCGATCTTCAGCGACGGCAACGCGCGGACGGTTCCGTTCCTGCGCGGCGATCTGTTCGGCATCGACCTGGCCAGCCAGCGCAATTACTACTACTTCTGCCTGGTACTTCTGGTTGTCGTCCTGTACGTGTTGACCCGGCTGCGCCGTTCAGGCGTCGGCCGGGGGACCATCGCCGTTCGGGACAACATCGACGCTGCTTCGGCGTACACCGTGAGCTCCACTCGCATGAAGCTCTCCGCCTTCGCGCTGGCCGGGGGCATCGTCGGGCTCGGTGGGGCCGTGCTCGCCGGACTGGCCCAGAACATCCCCCTCACCGAGCGGTTCTTCACCGTCGACGACTCGATCAGGCTGGTGGGCATCGTGGTGATCGGCGGCCTCGGAACGATCATCGGACCAGTGCTCGGCGCGCTCTGGATTGAAGGCCTCCCGTCCCTGTTCGACAGCGGTGTGGTGTCCCTGTTCGTGTCCAGCATCGGCCTTTTGTTGGTGGTGATGTACTTTCCCGGCGGATTCGCCCAGGTCATCTATTCGTGGAGATCATCGGCTCTGCGATGGGCGGAAGCCCGTTACGGCCTGTCGGCACCTCCAAAAGGGGCCCAGGGATCGGTTCGGCTGCCGCCGTCGCATCGAATCCGAGACGACCGCGGCCATCCGGTTCTGGAAACCGACGACCTCTCGGTGGCGTTTGGCGGAAACCAGGCCTTGGACGGCGCATCGCTGTCGATTCCGCCCAACCGCATCGTCGGGCTTATCGGCACCAACGGCGCGGGCAAGTCGACGTTCATGAATGCCGTCGGTGGTTTCGTTCCGGCCGTTGGCGAAGTCAGGCTCAATGGTACGGACATCAGCCGCCTCGCCCCCCACCGCCGCGCCATGCTCGGCCTGGGTCGGACCTTCCAGGGAGCGACGCTGTTTCCCGAGCTCACCGTGCGTGAGACGATCCAAGTCGCTCTCGAGGCCCGGGAGCGCACGCCGTTCTTCGCCACCGCGGCTAGCTTGCCGTCTTCGATCAGATTCTCCCGAGCCCAGAGGAATGCCGCCGATGAGATCATCGATTTCCTCGGCTTAGGTCGCTACGGCGATTCCTATGTGGGCGACCTGTCGACGGGGACGCGCCGAATCGTGGAGATCGGTGGCCTCCTGGCCCTCGACGCCCACCTGCTGTGCCTCGACGAGCCCACCGCCGGCGTCGCCCAGCGCGAGGCCGAGGCGTTCGGCCCGCTGCTGGTGAGCATCAATAGCGAGCTCCAGTCATCGATGCTGATCATCGAGCACGACATGCCATTGATCATGAGCGTGAGCGACCATGTGTACTGCTTGGAGGCCGGACAGGTGATCGCCGACGGAACTCCGGATCGGGTGCGATCCGACCCCCGTGTCGTTGCCAGCTATCTGGGAACCGATGATCGGGCCATCGCCCGATCCGACTTGTGAAATCAGGGAGGCCCATGCCGACAGCCCATAACAACCCTGATGCCGCGGCCAGCCAGACGCCGCTACAGCTTCGCCGGATTCTTCACTTTGATGGCGCCCTCAATGTCCGAGACCTCGGCGGCGTGACTACTTTGAACGGCCAACCGGTGAGATTCGGCCTCGTCTATCGATCCGACGACCTCGCCGATCTCAGCACCCTCGACCTGGCTGAACTTGAGAAGCGGTCAGTCCAGACCATCGTGGACTTTCGTGACCCCAAAGAAGCCGACGCTCGGCCATCGAGGCTCCCCCGAGGGGCCGGTGTTTTGTCCGCTCCCTTTGTCCGAGGGGACCGAACCGCGGGCGAGGTGATGGAGTCGTTGGTTGCCGGGGAGCTGACCCGAGGACACGCCCACCAGATACTCCTCGATTCCTACCGGCGCAGTACCGAGGCGGGCATTCCCGCGTTCACCACGCTGATCCGCTCGATCATCGACCGCTCCCCGGTCTTGTTTCATTGCGCGGGGGGCAAAGACCGAACTGGCGTGGCGGCCGCGGTCATTTTCTCGATCCTCGGAGTCGACCGGGATCAGATCGTCGAGGACTACATGCTGACCAATGATCGGTTGACCGATCAGTCCAGTACGTTCCAACTTCGGCTGGCGGAATACCCCGAGGAGTCACGCGACGTGCTCTTGGCCTTGGGATTGGCCAAGCCTGACTACATTGAATTGGCGCTCGACGTGATCGATAGTGATTTCGGGGGCATCGAGGCCTACGCCCAGGACCAGCTCTCACTCTCCCCAGCCGAGGTTGATGCTCTGAGGGAACTTCTGCTGGAACCGTGAGCCAGTGGTGTGTCTTGGGTTTAGCGCCTTCGATGCCTAGCAGGACACGCGCGAATAAACCCAAGACACACCACTAGTCGGCAGGGTCTCGCCGGGTGGCCCACGGCGGGCTCAGCCGGTGCTCGGCGATCATGTCGCTCCACAGCTCCTGAGCGGCGCGAGCCCGCTCGGGCAGCAGCCGGGCTGCGGCAACGAACAGTGCGTCGACCACGGCCAGGTGGGCCAGCCGACTGGAGACCGCGGCAATTCGGAACTCCGATTCAGTTCCACCGGCCAACAAGACATGGTCGGCGAGTTCTGCCAGCGGCGACCGGGCGAACGTGGTGACGGCCACGGTATGCGCCCCCCCGCTCGCGGCCGCCTCGAGTGCGGTCAGTGTCTCGCGGGTTGACCCGGAATGGCTGATGGCCACGGCCACGTCTCCTGGTCGAAGAAAGCGGGCCGCGGTGAGCTGCATGTGCGAGTCGTAATGGAACTCGGCTCGGTGTCCCAGCGTCCGGAATCGGAATGCGGCGTCGAACGCCACCGCAGCGCTGGCCCCGGCACCGAGGAAAATGATCGAGCGGGCGTTGACCAGCAATTCGGAGACTTGGTTGAAGCTGGCCTTGTCCAGCGTGTGCTGAGTGTGGCTGATGGCATCGACGGTCGAGGAGAGAACCTTGGAGAGAATCGACTCACGGTCATCGCTCTCCGACGGGTCGGCGAATCCGGTCGTTGACACTTCGGCAGCCAGACGAAGCTTCAAGTCCTGAAAGCCCCGAAGCCCGAGCTCTTGGCACAGGCGCACGATGGTGGACATCGAGGTCCCCGTGCGCTGCGCCAGTTCCGACACCGACTGTCGGACCACCATTGCCGGATCGTCCAAGATCTCTTCGGCCACCACCGCCAACTTTGGCGTCAAGCTCGGCAGCAAGCTCCGAAGATGAATCGTCGGAGGGATTTCTGGATTCTCGGATTCGTCCGATCCGAGGACTCTTTCGGTCGGGTCAGAATTCAAGGCAACAGTCCCTCATGTTCCATTCTCCGGCGGCCAACCCTCGACAAGCCCGAGTTCGGCGCACAGCTCCAGAGAGTTCAGGTTGCGTCCTCGCCATTGGGCTGCTCGCTCGGGTTCCTCGGCCAACCAGGCGACCACCGCACCAGTGGCCTCGGGAGGCGCGCCGCCGAAATTGTGCAGGTCGAGCGCAGCCATCGTCTCGGTCCACGTGAAGCCGGGGTCGATGTTGACCGCGGTGATTCCGTCGGATTCGTGCTCGGCTTGCAACAGGGGTGCCATGCGGTGGAAGGCGCCCTTGGAGGCGCAGTGGGCAAAGCCGAGCATCTTGAGCTCGACCACCTGATAGGGGGGATCGTCGACCTGGCCGGCCGACGAGGTCAGATTCAAGATAAGGCCCGATCCCTGCTCGAGCATCGACGGCAGGATGAGCTGCGTGAGAAGCACCTGGCGCAGCACATTGGCCGTGAACGCGGTGTCGAGGGCTTCGAGGTTCAGCACTCCGACCGGGTCGAGCAGGCCAGGGCCGCTCCAAATGGCGTTGTTCACCAAAACGTCGACCTGGCCCCATTCGTCGAGGGCGGTCGCAGCGGCGGCCCGCACCGATTCCGCCGACAGGAGGTCCATGGTGATGGGCAGGGCCCGCTGGCCCCGATCGGCGATCTCGGCGGCCGTCGTCTCCAGGCTTCCGGGCACGGTCACGTCGCCTCCGCCATCCGACGTGGGCGGTCCTACCTTGCCCTCTCCTTCCCGCACCGTTCGGGCGGTGATAGCGACGTCGAATCCGACATCAGCCAGGGCCAGCGCGCTGGCCCGGCCGATTCCCCGGCTGGCCCCGGTGACCAGGGCAATGGGGCTTGATGCTGGCGAGGACTGCCCGCTCATGACAGCGGTCCGGTGAGCTCAACGCCGGGCGGTGGTTGGGAGATCTCGATGGCGACGCCGTCGGGGTCCATGATCATGAACTGCCAGAATCCCTTGATCTCCGACGGGCCGCTGACGATGGGCACTCCGTGAGCGGTGCAGGCGTCGGCCGCCTCGTTGATATCGGCCACTCGGACGGTGAACCCCCGCAGGCCGCGCTCGTTGTCTTGGAAGCCGCCCAGGTCTGGGTCGCCGAGATAGACGAATTCAACCTTCTGGCCCCCGATCAGACCAACCACGACCCGCCCCTGGACCCCTTCTCGGCCCACGATGGCGTCGAGTCCCGGCCCTGAGATGGTCTCGTCGGACAGGACCTCGTAGCCCAGCAACTTGGTGTAGAAGTCCAGCGAGGCATCGACGTCCACCGGGTGAATGATCACGTGCGACCAATGGCGCACTCCGACTGCTCCTGCCATGTTCTGCATCCTCTCCGGCTCTCTGGGAGACTAGTCTTGGTAGATTACTCCATCATAAGGAACAAAAAACGAAATTTCTTCGATTACTAGGTGAATTGAACCGCCGATAGGTGGAATCAGAGCTGCGGGGTTTCCTCGCTGGACGGCAGGGGCGGTTCGCCAGCGCCTTGGACGGTTTGGTCAATATCGATCACGTTGCCGGTGAGCAGGCCCGACTCGGGCGACAGGCAGAACGCGATGAGATTGGCTGCCTCCCAGGGCTGCACGAGGCGCCCCATCGGTCGAGTGGGGGCGGCTAGCTCGAGCCAGTTCTCCGGGGCGCCGTCCTGGGTCATCTGCGTGTGGTGCTCCGACTCGGTCTCCATCCAGCCTGGATTCACCTGGTTGACCCGGATGTTGTGGCGCATCAGGGCGTAGGCCAGGTTCTTGGTCATCACCGCCAGCGCCCCCTTGGACATCGAATAGGCGGTGAGCCGGGGTTGCCCGCCGTGGCCGCTGGTGGAGCCCACGTTCACAATTGAGCCCGCAACGCCGGTTTCGATCATCACTCGGGCCGCGGCTTGGATAAGGAAGTACGGCGCCTTCACGTTCACGGCGAAGTGGCGGTCGACATGCTCGGGCGTGTCGTCGAACAGCGTGGCCCGGGTAGTGAGGGCGGCCACGTTTACCACCCCGTGTACCGTGCCGAATTCACTGGCGCAGGTCTCTACCACCATCCCCGGCGCATCAGGATCGCCGATGTCGGCGGGAATGAACACCGACGGCGTGCCCAGCCCAGTGAGCTCGTCGGCCAGCGCCTTGCCCCGCTCTACCGATCGCCCCACCAATACCAGCCCGGTTGACTGCCCGTCGTCTACCAGCTTGCGGGCAACCGCCTCACCCAGCCCCTGCGTCCCCCCACTAATGATCGTGATCACGCCTTCTCCCCTAGGGGTGGCCTAGCCGGCGATGGCTTGGGAGATGGAGAGGTCTACGCGGCGGCGTTTGCGGTCGACGGCGAGGACTTTGACCCAGACCTCTTCTCCGGGCAGCACCACCTCTTCGGGGTGGTACACCCGGTACTCGGCCATCTCGGTGATGTGGACCAGACCTTCGATGTCGTCGTTGATCGCCACGAAGGCCCCGAAGTCTGCCAGTCGGGTCACCCGTCCGGCCATCAAGCCGCCCACTTCGAGGTCACCCAATGGGTCAGGGGAGAGCTTCATGGTGAGGTTCACCCGCTGCTTGGGCTTCTGCACCGACTTGACCTTCACTTGCACCTCGTCGCCCACACTCACTATTTCGTTGGGGTGCTGCACCCGCTTCCAGCCCAGTTCGGAGGTGTGAACCAAGCCCCGCACTCCGTTGATGTCGACAAAGGCACCGAAGTCCTGAACGTCCACCACCTTGCCGGTGAACTCGTCGCCCGCCGACATGGTTTCCATAAACGCCTTGGCCGCTTTGCGCTGCTCGGCCCGGACCACCGCCTTTCGGGATAGCACCAGGCGGCCCGATACCTGATCGGCCTCCACCACTTTGCACTGCACCTCCCGCCCAACCAGCGCCTGGAGGTTCTCCACCGGCTCCACGTCGATCAGCGACGACGGGATGAACCCCCGCACCCCCACATCGCACGAGAGCCCGCCCTTGACCACTGCGGTGATGGTGCCGGTGACCGCCTCGTTGGCTGCTGCGGCCCGGGCGATGTCCACCCAAGCGATCTGCTGCATGGCCCACAGCCGCGACAGCACAATGCGACCCTTGTGGTCTTCCCGCACCAGCACGGCGGCGTTGACTACCTCGCCCAGCACGCACTCCCGGGTTAGATCGGCGGCCGGATCGTCGCCCCAATAGCGCTGGCTGATAACCCCGATGCGATCCCCGCCCAGATCCAGCTCGATTTCGTGGGCGGCCTTGGTCTTGACCTTCCCCGACACGATGGTCCCGCCAGTTAGGCCGTCCACCGTTGGCGACGCTGGCTCCCCCGGCGGCGCCTCCGGCTTCGGTTCCTCCGCACCGGCGGCGGCGGGTTCTTCGGGCTCTTCGGCGGCCTCTGGCTCGACTACGGGTTCTTCTGTGGGGGGTTCTGTTTCTGGTTTGGGATCTGCGGCGGCGGCTTCGGGTTCCTCTACAGCAGTCTGAGGCTCTGCGGCAGGCTCGGGTTCGACCTCAGTGGTCTCGGATTCCAGGGTGGTCTCCGCCTCAGACATAGGGGCATTAACACTAATGGGCTGGACCGGAACACCAGTAAGGCAAACTCAGGTTCCGGCCAGGCAGGCCACCACGGGGGCCATGTCCTCCATGGATTCGATCGACAGGCCGATGTAGCTGATTCCCAGCTCCTCCCGCTGGCGCACCAGCTTGTCCACCACCTCGTCCACGGTTCCGATCATGCTGTGGGGCGACTCCAGCGCCTGGTCGGCGTCCAGCCCCAACGCTGGGGCCAAGGCTCCGGCAAAGCTCCGCTTGTCGTCGGTGATCGAGGCCACATGGACTCGGCTGTGCAACTCCAATTCTTCGAACCGCTTTCCGGCACTCTCCCGGATCCAGTTGATCTTGGCGGCAGTGGCCTCGGCCGTAGCCGACGGACCGACACGGCTGTCGATGACCCCGGCCGCCATATTGGGATTCACCCCCACGATGTCGGCCGTTCGGGCGGCCAATCGCAGTACCCGCTCAGAACCCCCGGCCACGAACAGCGGCGGTCCTCCCGGTCGCACCGGCTCGGGCAACCCCTCCAGCCCGTCGATGGTGTAGTGCTGGCCCGAGAACGTGACCGTCTCGCCAGCCAGCAGCCCCTTGATGATGGCCACCGCCTCGCCTAGTCGCTCAATCCGCACGCCGGGCCGGTCCATGGCGATGCCGGTGCTGTGGTAGTCGCTGTTCTGCCACCCGGCCCCAATGCCCAACTCGAACCGCCCGCCCGATAGCACATCCAAGGTGGCCGCCTCTTTGGCCAGTGCAGCGGGGTGGCGGAAGTCGTTGGCCAGCACCATTGTCCCTAACCGCAAAGTGGTGGTGGCCTCAGCGGCAAAGGCCAGCGCCACCATCGGCGCCGACCCCTGATCGAAATGATCGGGCATGGAGAAGACGTCATAACCCAACTCCTCAGCCCGCCGAGCCAACTCCCGCCATTCCCTAGCGTCAGCAAACCCCCGAGCTTGCACCCCGAATCGAAACTCCCGCATCCGAGCGACACTACCCGTGACCGACTGTGAGCGGGGTCGAACGCCGCGCGATGGCATTGAGTGGTTGTGATGGTGAAGAGGCATGGGTAGGGTGAGAGAAGCATTCGGCACCGGCTCAAAGACGTGCCCTTCCTGGTACTACGAGTGAAGGAGCATCGAGATGCCGGTGAGCGAGATCGAGCGGATGGAGTTGGTGGGCAGGTTGTCGGAAACGATCGGCAAAGAGGCAGCGGAGACGCTGATGGCATGCACACTGCCCGACGGCCGCGACCAGTTGGCTACGAAGGCCGACATTGAAGTCTTTCGGGCTGCTACGAAGGCCGACATTGAAGTCTTTCGGGCTGCTACGAAGACGGACCTTGGAGTCCTGAGGTCGGACATTGAGGTCCTGAAGGCCGGGCTAGAGGCGCTGGCCACCGAGTTTCGGGCCGGGCAAGAGGCGCTGGCCACCGAGTTTCGGGCCGCGAATGTGGAATTGCGGAGCTTTGTGGAAATGAAGCTGGCCCGGCAGGCCAGGCTGCATTATGGGACCTTGGCAGCATTCTTGATAAGCGTGTGGGCCATCTTTCTGGCGCAGAACTTCGTGATGTAGTCGACGCCCGGGCTGTCGGTAGTGTGAGTCAATGCCATCGACCGCGCTTACCGAGGGCCTGAACCCGGCCCAGATTGACGCGGTCACCCATCCCGGCGGTCCCATTCTGGTGGTTGCCGGCGCCGGTTCGGGCAAGACCCGCGTCCTCACCCACCGCATCGCCTACCTCATCGACCAGCAGGGAGTTTCTCCCTTCGCCATCTTGGCCATCACCTTCACCAACAAGGCCGCCCAAGAGATGAAGCACCGGGTAGGCAACCTGGTTGGGCCGGTCGCCGACAAGATGTGGGTGAGCACCTTCCACTCGGCCTGTGCCCGGATTCTGCGCTACGAGTCCGAGGCCGTCGGCTTCCCGTCCAGCTTCACCATCTACGACCAAGCCGACTCGGTGAGGCTCACCAGCTTCATCTGCCGAGAGTTCAACATCGATCCCAAGCGGATGCCGCCTCGGTCGATCCATGCCGCCATCAGCGCGGCCAAGAACGAGATGATCAGCGTGACCCAGTACAAAGACCACGCCTCAAACGTGTTCGAGCGCCGCATCGGTGAGATCTACGAGGAGTACCAGGAGCGGCTTCGCCGGGCTGGGGCCATGGACTTCGACGACCTTCTGGGCACCACCGTGGATCTATTCCGACAAAACCCCGACATGCTGGATCGCTATCGCCGCCGCTTCGAGCATGTACTGGTAGACGAGTACCAGGACACCAATCGGGTGCAAAACGAGTTGGTGCTGATGCTGGGCCAAGAGCACCGCAACGTGTTCGTGGTGGGCGACGCCGACCAGTCGGTGTACCGCTTTCGGGGGGCCGACATCCGCAACATCATCGACTTCGAGCGGGCGTTCGACGACGTGACCGTGGTGCTGCTAGAGCAGAACTATCGCTCGACTCAGCGCATTCTGAGCGCGGCCAATGCGGTGATCGCCAACAATTTGACCCGCAAGCCCAAGAATCTGTGGTCCGACCAGTCCGACGGCGAACCCATCGTTTGCTACCAGGCCGCCGACGAGCACGATGAGGCTCGTTGGGTGGTGCGGGAGGCGTACCGACTCCACGAAGACGAGCAGCACCGCTGGGATGAGATGGCCGTCTTCTATCGCACCAACGCCCAGAGCCGGGTAGTGGAGGAGCTGCTGGTGGAGGCGGGCATTCCCTATCAACTCATCGGCGGAACCCGGTTCTACGACCGCCGGGAGATCAAAGACGCGCTGGCCTATCTGCGGGTGACGGTGAATCCCGGCGACGCCGTCAGCTTGCGGCGGGCGCTGAACACCCCCAAGCGGGGGGTGGGCGACGGGTCGGTGGCCAAGCTGGAAGCGTGGGCCGGTGCCCATGGATTGACCCTGATGGATGCTGTGGAACACGCGGCCGAGGCTGGCGTCAAGGGAAAGGCGCTGAGCGGCATCACCGCCTTTTTGAAGGTGATCCATGATGCCCGCGAGCAACTCGACCGGGGTCCGGCCGCGGTGCTGGAGCACATGCTGGAGACCAGCGGGTACCTGGATCAGCTGGAGGCCGAGGCGGCTAGCGAGACCATAGGCGACACCGAAGTCAGTGTGCAGGCCCAAGGAAGGCTGGAGAATCTCGACGAGCTAGTCAGCGTGGCCACGGAATGCGACGACATGAACGATTTTCTGGAGCAGGTCAGCCTGGTGTCCGACACCGACGACCTGACGGACGACTCGATGTTCACCCTGATGACCCTGCACTCGGCCAAGGGCCTGGAGTATCCGGTGGTGTTCTTGGTCGGCATGGAAGACGGTGTATTCCCCCACTTCCGCTCGCTGACCGAGCCCGACGAGCTAGAGGAGGAGCGCCGGCTGGCCTACGTGGGCATCACCCGGGCCCAACAGCGGCTGTATTTGACCCACGCTTGGAGCCGCCAGATCTTCGGAACGACCCAGTACAACCCGCCGTCGCGGTTCTTGGAGGAGATCCCCGAGGAATTGGTCGACAACCGCGGCGGCAGCCGATCCCGGTTGTCGCGGAGCACTGACCACGGTTCCCGCTCATTCGCTGGGCGAGAGCGAATGGTGGAGGCCGCCCAAGCGGCCCGGACCCCGGTGGAGGCCGACCCCAATCCAGTCCATCTCGTGGTAGGTGACGACGTGAACCACCCAAAATTCGGCCTTGGCGTGGTGACCGATGTGAAGGGGGCCGCCGGCGACGCCGAGATCACGGTCAACTTCACCACCGCTGGCTCCAAGGTGCTCATGGCCTCGTTCGCCCGGCTCGAAAAGGTCTGACTCCGGCTATTCCTCAACGGCCGGATCGGGCGACAGGTCGTTGGCGTTCACATCCACGATGAGGTCGCCGTCGTCGTCCACCCACACCCCGAACTGGGTCAGCCCGTCGCCGGTGGCCGAGTACACGAGCGTGGGATCGCAAGTGTCCACGAACAGCTTCCGGTCGGCGTTCCAGTCGACCACGCAGTCACCGCTCGCTCCGGGAGACTGCACGTCAAAGGCAAACCACCCCTTCTCGGGATCGCTGCCGATGTGGTTGATCCAGATGCTGCGTCCCCGGCTCAGGGGAGCCCACGGCACCGGTCCTCGGTCGGCGATCTCGGCGGCCAGGTTCTCGGCGTCGCCGGCATTGAAGTCGTCGTCGCCCAGCTTCACCTCGATGCGGTCGGATCCGGCCAAAGACACCACGGCGAACACCAGCCCCACCCCCAGCGCAATGCTGATGACGCCGTAGACCACGGCTCGTAGCGGCGTGATCTTTGGGCCAGATGCGACGGGCACGAGTGCTTCCTCGGTTCGTTCCAGTAGACGACGTTGCTCCTAGTATCGCGGCGAAGCAACGGCGGTACGAACCATCGCCGAACCACACCGCAAACATGGCCAACGCGCTGCATTGGGGAGCCCGTGGATTTATTCGAATATCAGGGAAAACAGTTTTTCGCGTCGTACGGTATGCCGGTGTCGCCCGGTGAGGCGGTCACCACCGTGGATGACGCAGTGGCCGCCGCCGAACGGCTGGGAACGCCGGTGATGGTGAAGGCGCAGGTACACACGGGCGGGCGGGGCAAGGCCGGGGGTGTGAAGTTTGCCGCCGACATCGACGCCGTCCGCACCCACGCGGCCAACATCTTGGGGCTCGATATCCGGGGCCACATCGTGGAGAACCTGTGGATTGAGAAGGCCTCCGACATCGCCGAGGAGTACTACGTGAGCTTCACCCTCGACCGGTCGGCCAAGAAGCACCTGGGGATGCTGTCGGCCGAGGGCGGGGTGGAGATCGAGGCGGTGGCCGAGGAGAACCCCGATGCCATCGCCAAGATCTGGGTTGACCCGGTGGGCGGCCTCACCGAGGACCAGTGCCGCCAGTGGGTGCTGGCCGCCAACCTCAACCCCGATGTCACCGACCAAACGGTGGAGCTGTTGTTGAATCTGTACGAGGCCTACACCGCTGGCGACGCCGACCTGGTGGAGATCAACCCGCTGATCGTCACCCCCGAAGGCCGGGTGCACGTGCTCGACGCCAAGGTCACCCTCGACGGCAACGCCGGCTTTCGCCACGACCTGGCCCCCTTCGACGCCACCCAGCCCCGCGACGAGCGGGAGGCCGCCGCCCACGCCAAGGGCCTGCAATATGTGGGCCTGGAGGGCACGGTCGGGGTGATCGCCAACGGCGCCGGTTTGGCCATGAGCACGGTGGACGTGGTCAACCAGGTGGGGGGAAAGCCGGCCAACTTCTTGGACATCGGCGGCGGGGCCAACGCCGATGTGATGGCCGGAGCGCTGGAGGTCATCAACAACGACCCCGATGTGCAGTCCATCTTTATCAACATCTTCGGGGGCATCACCCGGGGCGAAGAAGTGGCCAACGGAATCATCGAGGCCATGAACCGGGTGGATATCGCCTCGCCCATCGTGATCCGCCTCGACGGCACCAACGCCGACGAGGGGCGGGCGCTGTTGAAGCCGCACCTGAGCGACCGGCTCATGATGGCGCCCACCATGCTGGAAGCGGCCCGAGAAGCCGTCGCCCTCGCGGAAGGGGCCGCATCGTGAGCATCTTCGTCGACGAGAACACCAAGGTGGTCTACCAGGGCCTCACCGGGAGCCAGGGCCGGTACTACGGCATGCTGAACCGGGATTACGGCACCCAGGTGGTGGCTGGCACCAACCCCAAGAAGGCGGGCACCGACGTGGAGGGCGTGCCCATCTTTGCCACCGTGGCCGACGCCGTTGAGGCCACCGGGGCCAACGTTTCGTGTGTGTTCATCCCCGCCGCCGGGGTGCGCAGCGCGGTGCTCGAAGCCGCCGAGGGCGGTGTGGAGCTGATCGTGGTCATCACCGAGGGCGTGCCCATGCACGACGAGGCCTACTTCTACAACAAGCTCAAGGCCGACTACCCCGGCGTACGGCTGCTCGGTCCCAACTGCCCCGGCCTCATCAGCCCCGGCAAGGCCAACATCGGCATTACCGCCGGCCACATCGCCAAAGAGGGCGGCCCGGTGGGCATCGTGAGCCGGTCGGGCACCCTCACCTACCAGGCGCTGTACGAGCTGAAGCAAAAGGACATCGGCTGCACCACCTGTGTGGGCATCGGCGGCGATCCAGTGCCGGGCACTTCGTTCATCGACTGCTTGGCTGCCTTCGAGGACGATCCCGAGACCGAGGCGGTGATGATGATCGGCGAGATCGGGGGGTCGGCCGAGGAGGAGGCCGCCGAGTTCATCGCCGCCAACGTGTCCAAGCCGGTGGTGGCTTACATCGCCGGGCTCACCGCTCCGCCGGGCAAGAAGATGGGCCATGCCGGGGCCATCGTGTCGGGAGGCAAGGGCACGGCCCAGGCCAAAATGGATGCTCTGGCCGCCGCCGGTGTGCGTATTGGCCAGAGTCCGAGCGAGGCGGGCGACATTATGGCCGAGGTAGTCGCGGGCCTTTAGGACGAAGCGCTTGTACGGGCGGCGGGTCCTGTCACCTGACGGCGGCCTGGCGTGCTTCGCGTGCGCCAGGTCCGCCTCCGGCGCCACCCACCGCCCTCAGGGTGACCCCCACACCGACATCGTTTGCGGGGTAGTAGGCGGGTGGTAGGTTCGGCTCGATGCGACTAGCGGTGCTGGCCTCGGGCAGTGGGACGATCCTCGACGCCATGGCCCGCAGCGGTTTGCCCATCTCGCTGGTGCTGGTGGACCGGACCTGCAAAGCCGAGAAGGTGGCCGCCGATCATGGCTTGGCGTGTGAGCTGGTGGAGCGGACCAGCTTCGGCTCCGACTTCGACCGGGTGGACTACACCCGCCAGGTAACCGATCGCCTCCAAACCGCCGAGATCGAGCTGGTGGCCATGGCCGGGTTCGGCACGGTTTTGGACCAGCCAATTCAGGACGCCTACGGGGGGCGCATCTTGAACACCCATCCGTCGCTGTTGCCCGCCTTCCCCGGCTGGCACGCGGTACAAGACGCCATTGACTACGGGGTCAAGGTCACCGGCTGCACCGTGCACGTGGCCACCCTGGAGGTGGACGCCGGGCCGATCCTGGCCCAGCAGGCCGTGGCCGTTGAGCCCGACGACACGGTCGACACGCTGCACGAGCGCATCAAGACGGTGGAGCGCGACCTCTACATCCGCACTGTCAGAGAGATCATCGATCGGGGATATGTCTTATGAGCCAAGGCGCTGACCACCCGCCCCGGGCACTGGTGTCGGTGTACGACAAGACCGGGGTGATCGATCTGGCCCAGCGTCTGGTGGCTTTGGGGTGGGAGATCATCTCCAGCGGGGGAACCGCTGCCGCTTTGGCTGACGCCGGTGTCCCGGTCATCCCAGTGGAGGAAGTCACTGGTGCCCCCGAGATGATGGACGGGCGGGTCAAGACCGTCCATCCCGTGATCCACGGGGGACTGCTGGCCGACCTGTCGAATCCTGGCCATGTGAAGGACCTGGCCGAGCGGGGGATCGAGCCCATCGATCTGGTGGTATCCAACCTGTATCCGTTCCGCTCCGATCCCTCGGTGGAGCAGATTGACATCGGCGGTCCGGCCATGGTGCGGGCCGCGGCCAAGAACCACGAGCGGGTCGGTGTGGTGGTGCAGCCCGACGACTACCCGGCCGTGCTGGAGGAGTTGGAGCGCGACGGCGCGCTGTCGGACGCCACCCGGCGGCGACTGGCCCGAGCGGCATACGCCCACACCAGCGCTTACGACGCGGCCATCGTCGACTGGCTGACCGATGCCGACGGTGAGGAACTCCCCCCCACGGTGGCGCTGACCCTGGAGCGCCAAGAGGTGCTGCGCTACGGCGAGAACCCCCATCAGACTGGGGCCCGCTACCGGATTGCCGGCCAGTCGAGCTGGTGGGATCAGGCTTCCCAGCTCCAGGGCAAGGCCATGTCGTACCTCAACGTGTTTGACGCCGATGCCGCCTGGCGACTGGCCCACTCACTGGGAGATGACCCCGCGGCCGTGGTGATCAAGCACGCCAATCCCTGCGGGGCGGCCGTCGCCGACGACATTGCCGCCGCATACCAGCGGGCCCACGAGTGCGATCCGGTCTCGGCATTCGGGGGGATCGTGGCCGTGAACCGCCCGGTGACCGCAGCGATGGCCGAGGCCATGGCCGACGTGTTCACTGAGGTGCTCATCGCCTCCGAATACGACGAGGCCGCACTGGCCCTCTTGGGCAAGAAGAAGAACTTACGGGTACTTCATGCCCCGCCGCCCGAGGCCGCGGAGTTGGAGGTTCGCACCCTCGGGGGCGCCGCCCTGGTTCAGACCACCGACACGGTGACCATGGATCGCTCAACCTGGCAGGTGGTGACTGAGCGGGTTCCCACCGACGACCAGCGGGCTGATTTGGAGCTGGCCTGGCGGGTGGCGGCCCGGGTCGGATCGAACTGCATCGTGTTGGCCAAAGACCGTCAGGCCGTGGGAATCGGCGCCGGGCAGCAGAACCGGCGCGATGCCGGGCGCATCGCGGCCGAGAAAGCGGCCGGTCGGGCCGCGGGCGGGGCCTGCGCCAGCGACGCTTTCTTCCCATTCCGCGACGGCCTCGACGCCGCCGCCGAGGCGGGCTGTGCCACCGTCATCCAACCCGGTGGCTCCGTGCGCGATCAAGAGGTGATCGACGCCGCCAACGAGCACGGCATGTCCATGGTGTTCACCGGCGAACGCCACTTCCGCCACTAGAGGCTGAGCTGCTCAGCGATCTGTATTGATGCCTCAGATCTGTTCAACGTGTAGAGGTGGATGCCGGGGGCGCCGGCGTCTAGCAGCGACTGGGAGAGTTCGGCGGCGGACTCGGCGGCGGCGGTGATGCGGTCAGAGGCGAGCAAAGACTCGAGGCGGGCGAACAGGGCTTCGGGCACCGTGGAGCCGTTCATGTCGGCAAAGCGGCGGATGCTCTTGGGCCAGATCACCGGCATCACACCAGGGATCACTGGCCTGCGGCACCCAAGATCAGCAAGCTCGTTGCAGAGCTGCACATAGTCGGCGGGATCAAAGAAGAACTGGGTGATGGCGAAATCGGCTTGACTCAGCTTGGCCGCCAAGAATTGCCGGTCGGAATCTCGATCAACCGAGCGGGGATGGACCTCGGGGTGGGCCGCCACCCCCACGCTGAAGTCGGCCGGATGGGCCCGAACCACCTCCACTAGCTCGGAGGCGTAGCGGAAGTCGCCGCTTATGGCTGACCCGTCGGGCGGGTCGCCGGCCAGGGCCAAGATGTTGACCACCCCAGCGGAGGCGTAGTCGTCCAACAGGGCGGCGACGCCCTGTCGGGTGTGGCCTACGCAGGTCAGGTGAGCCATGGCCGGAAAGGGCCGATCCCGGCAGATGCCAGTCACGATGTCGTGGGTGCGGTCGTGGCCGTCTCCGCCTACGCCGCAGGTCACCGACACGAACGAGGGTGACAATCCGGCTAGCTCATCTAGCGTGTCATCCAACTGCTTAGCGGCAACCTCGTCGGTTGGGGGGAAGAATTCGAACGACAGCGTCGGCCCATCGGCCAAGAGGTCGACTATTCGCTCCACAAGAAGCAGGGTATGCCCCTTCCTATGGGGAGTCGGCATCGTTTGCCGCTGCCTCACCAGCCCTTGCTGGTACTTGTTTCTTGGCTTCGTTGGGCGCGAAGGCTCGTCGGTATGCTCGCCTGACATGGGCGACAAGATCACAATCGGAACTGATGGCAAGCTCAACGTCTCTGACAATCCCACTATCCCGTTCATTGAGGGCGACGGAACCGGGGTGGACATCTGGCCGGCGGCCAAGCACGTTCTGGATG